>CAYWZW010000014.1:0-80070 GCA_964462945.1 uncultured Pirellulales bacterium | reverse complement strand
CGCTGGACATGAAAGAGCTCCTTGGCCAATTGACAAATAATGAGGTTGTCTTCGTCATCTCCTGTAACGGCTGCCACCACATCGGCCCTGGCGGCGCCGGCTTGTTCCAAAATCTGGGTGTCACAGCCGTCTCCTCTGATGACCAGGACTTCCAATTCCTTGGCTATCTGCTCGCAGGTCGCTTTATCTTTCTCTACGATGCTCACGCCATGTTTGCTCTGACAGAGACGTTTGGCTAAAAAATACCCCACTTTACCCGCACCCACGATTACAATATACATATCCGACCTCAATCTTATAAACCAAACTTGTCCTTTATTTTCTTCAAGCTCGCCACTTTGACCACAGCCATCAATGTATCCTTGCCCTTTAAAACAGTTTCGGGATACGGGATGAACACGCCCTCCAATCTTCTTATCGCCGTCACCAGGAATTCGCCGGGAACATTTATCTGCTGAACGCTTTTGCCCACCAAATCGTTCTTCACCTCTATCTCGATGACTCCCAGCTCTTTGGTCTCGATCAGATAGCTCGAAAAACGGCTTTCAATAATCTTGTCTCTAAGCATGGCGGCGAAAAGTATGGTCCCGCTGATAATATCCAGACCTAAAGCCGAGTAGATACGCGCACGCTGCGGGTCGTAAACGCGGGCAATAACCTTGGGCACATTGAAGATTCTTTTTGCTACTTGCGCCGAAACCAGGTTGGTGTTGTCTCCGTTGGTCAGCACACAGAAAGCATCTGCTTTTTCAATGCCCGCCTGCTTTAACAGGCTCAAGTCAAAACCGCTGCCTACCACAGTCAGGCCGTTGAATGTGCCTCCCAGGCGCTCGAAAGAGCCGGGGTTCCTGTCGATAATCACGACATTGTGACCTTCGCCGGCTAATAGTTTGGCTAACTCCGAGCCGACCCTGCCGCATCCTACTATTATCACGTGCATAGCGACCTCTTCATAAAGCCCGACTTATTTTACTATCGGAATGACAAAAATAAACCAATTTAACGAAGATAAACAAATTACACGTCAACGTCTATGAACAACGAACATCTTAGTCGCCGGAAATCGTAAAGTGAAAATCGAAAACGGGAGACCTTCAGGCGATGTCCGCCAGGCCGATGGCATCGCCGAATTTGACTAACAGCGCCCGGCGTATGTTCTTGTGCTCGGCCTGCGTCAGCATGGGATCCCGGCAGACCAGCGCGAAGGCATTTTTTCGGGCCATGACCAGCAGCTCGAAGTCGTCCACAATGTTTGCGATTTTCAGATCGGGCAGGCCGTGCTGTCGTGTGCTCAGCATCTCCCCCGGTCCGCGCAGCCGAAGATCGTGCTCGGCGATCTCAAAGCCGTCGTTGCTTCGGGTCATGATCTCAAGCCGGCTTTTGGCTGTTTCATTATCGGTCTGGGCAAACAGAAAGCAGCACGACTTGGCCTCCGACCTTCCGATGCGTCCCCTCAACTGATGGAGCTGGGCCAACCCAAATCGATCCGCCCCCTCGACCACCATGACTGTCGCGTTCGGGACATCGACCCCAACCTCCACGACGACCGTTGAGACCAGCGCATCAATCTTGCCTTTTCGAAACTCCGCCATCACCTGCTGCTTTTTCGCAGAGGGCATCTGGCCGTGCAGAAGCTCGACCGTGAATTCCGGAAAGACTTTCGTGGAAAGATGCTCCCACTCATCGGTCGCGGCCTTCACGTCGCCGGCCTGCTCGACGGCGGTGATCCGCGGATAAACGAAGTAAGCCTGCTTTTTCGCCTTCAGGCGGTCTCGAATGAACTCGTGGGCCTTCCGCCGGTCGTGCGGACTGACCCAGCGCGTGACAACGGCGCCCCTGCCCGGAGGCGAGTGCTTGATCACAGAAACATCCAGATCGCCGAACGCGGTCATCGCCAGCGTCCGGGGGATCGGCGTAGCCGTCATTACGAGACAGTGCGGCGTGGTCTGCTTACGCAACTCGGCCCGCTGTTCGACCCCGAATTTATGCTGTTCATCGATAATAACCAGGCCGAGTCTCTGAAATTCAATATCGGCCCGCAGCAGTGCGACCGTCCCGACGACAATATCAATCTCGCCGGTGTTAATAGCCTTCAAGACATCTTTTCTTTTCTTGCCAGCCATTCCTCCCGTGATCAGAACGCGCTTGACGTTGCTGTCCTTGAGGTATCTCTCGATGCTGAGAAGATGCTGGTCGGCCAGAATCTCCGTCGGCGCCATGATCGCAACCTGCAGCTTGTTGGCCACCGCTAACAAAGCGGCGTAAAGCGCTACGACGGTCTTGCCCGAGCCGACGTCGCCCTGCAGGAGCCGATTCATCGGTTTTGACTGGCTCATGTCGGCGGCGATTTCAGCGATGCAGGCGTTCTGGTCCTCCGTCAACAAGAACGGGAATCGCCGTCGAATTCGGCGGTCGATCTGCTCGCCACAATCACACGGCACGGCGTTCGAATAATGCTGAACCCTGTACCGCCGCAGCGCCAATCCCAATTGCATCAGGAACAGCTCATCGTACTTCAGCCTGCGCTTGGCCTGCGCTAATTTCTCTTCGTCCGGCGGCAAATGTATCCAGGCCAACGCATCCTTTCGGCAGATGAGATCCGCCTTTTTGCGAAAATCGTCATCGTAAAACTCCGGGACAAGATCGGCCAGCTTATCCAGCACCGGAGCGATAACGCACTTGATCTGCCTGCTGGTCAGTCCTTTGCACGCGGGGTAAACGCCGCCGCTGAAGTACTCCGCCGACTGCGGATGGTCTTCGTCGAGCAGCACGAACTTCGGATTGGTCAGTTGCAGTTGATGCTTGTACAGAGTCGCCTTGCCGGACACCATGATGACCTGGCCCGGCTCCAACTGGTCGCGGAGATACCCGCCGTGAAACCAGACAATCCTGCACACCCCCGTATCGTCACTGACGAGGGCTTCAAAAAGCGGCTGCCGGCGATAGCTCTGGTAGTCTATCGACTCGACCATGCCGATAATGGTTGCCGTCTGATTGGGCCGCATGTGTTGTATCTTGACCGGCTCCGGCATGAAATTCCAGTCACGCGGGAAGTGCTCCAGCAAGTCCCCCACCGTCTCGATCCCCAACTGCGCGAAGGTCCTGGCCCTGGCCGGCCCCACGCCTTTGAGGAACTGGACCGGCGTGGACAAGGTAATCTCGAACTTCGAATCTCGAATCTCAGATTTCAAATCCTGCTATGCCTCGAACCCGTGTTTGCCGATCAGCTTGACAAATCGCACATCACAGATGAATCTCTCGATAAGCTTGTCCGCTCTCTTTTCGCAGGCCATCAATGCCTGCGATCCCCCGCCGCCGATTGGGGCGACGATCAGGCCCCCGTCGGCAAGCTGGCCGGCTACAGGCTCCGGAACTTCCGGCACCGCAGCGGTAATCATAATCCTGTCGAAACATCCCGACGGCGGCAATCGCGACGCCGGCCAGCCGCAACTGCCGTCGCCAACACAGAACTCCACATTGCTGATGCCTAATTTGCCCAAGACCGCCTGAGCCGACTCGGCTAAGTCGCCGAATCTCTCTATCGTAAAAACCTTCTTGGCCAGCTTGCTGAGGACCGCCGTCTGGTATCCGCTGCCCGTGCCGATTTCCAGAACGTCGCAGTCTCGATCGACCCGCAGCTCCTGAGTCATCAGAGCGACAATGTACGGCTGAGAGATGGTTTGTCCGCTCCCAATGGGCAGCGGGCCGTCGCTGTAAGCCTGCGACCGGTGCGAAGGAGGCACGAACTGTTCCCTCGGAATCTCGGCCATCACGGCCAGGACGCGAGGCTCGGTAATATCCCGCCCCTTCAGGTCCCACCTGAGCATTCGTGCCCGGTCGGCGCCAAACTCATCTTTGTTCTCCCGTCCAAGCATGGCTTTCATCATCGCTCTTTGGCGCCGGCTTCGCAAACCAAATCCTGCGCTGCTTGTTCCACGGGTCGCAGCTAAAATAAAAGCTTGATAGCGGCGGCGGCAGCCAAAATCTGCACGATAGCGGTAAATGCCTGCTGGGGGATTCGCTTGAGGAAGAATATCCCGATGACCGCCCCGGCGGCAATGAACGGCAGCATCATCAGATTGAGCAGCACGGATTCCGCCGTCACCAGGTCCAGGTGCGCACTGAACGGGACCTTGAGCCAGTTGACCGCAAAGAAGAACCACGCTCCGGTCCCCACAAATTCGATTTTAGGCAGCCGCATCGCCAATAGATAAATAATCATCACCGGCCCGGCGGCGTTGGCCATCATCGTCGTGACCCCCGCCATGAATCCCAGCCCGGCCGCGAACCACCATTGCGCCGGCACCGGCGCATCTTCCGCTCTGGCCTTCGTGCGCCAGTAATTGATGCCCAGCATCACTAAGACGATGGCCCCAATAATCGGCTTGAGCTGCCGGTCGTTGACCGCCGTCAGTCCGAAGTATCCCGCGACAATCCCTGCAAGAGCCGCCGGCAGCAGCCGGAGCACATGGCGCCACCTAGCGTTACGCCTGTGGTACGCGATCGCAAACAAATCCGCCAGAATCAGAATACCAAGCAATAACCCCGTAGATTGTCGCGTCGAAAAAGCCAAAGCCATCAGAGGCACCGGCAGGATTCCGAGACCGGGCATCCCGGTCTTGCTCACCCCCACCACGACCGCACTTAAGGCGATCACGACCCAGCCAAACAAGTCTATGTCCAACGTATTGCGCCCTTCATCTATGTCCTCTTATCTTCAGCTCGGGCTCGTAACCTCCGCCATCTCATGGCCCTTAGCTTTCTTTGCAATTGACAATTGACAATGGATCACTGAGAATAACAAATAATAGATAAAGGGTCCGTGCCAAATAGTCAATATTTAACGGAGACCTGCCATGAAGACCAAGAAGTCTCTTTTTTATGTGTTCGCCGTCCTTTTGGGCGGCTGTGTGCCGGTTCTATCGCTGCATCCGCTTTACACGGAAGAAGATGTTGTGCCGGAGAAAAGGCTGCTCGGCACGTGGGTCGATGACCCGAACAAAACCGGAACTACCTGGCAGTTCAGCACTATTCAGGAACCGGAAAATGCGTACAAATTAGTCTTCTCTGACGACGAAGGCAAAAAAGGCTCATTTGTGGCACGCGTGGTGAAGCTGCAAGACAGGCTCTTCCTGGACATTTATCCAAGCGAGCTGCCCTGGGAGGCGGACGACCCAAACAAGATGGACTGGCTGTATAACTCCTTCTTCTTAATACCCGCTCACACGTTCTTGAAGATGGACGCCGTCGAGCCTCAGTTGAAGATGCGATTGACGTTGGAGTCTGAGATGAAAGAGCTGCTCACGGAAAAGCCGGACGCCGTAAAACACACATCCGTCGGCGAAAGACTTGTCCTGACGGCACCGACGAAAGAGCTACAGGCATTCGTGCTCAAGTACGCCGATGACAGCCGGGTATTCACGGACGAAATCACCCTGAGCCGAAAGCAAACCAAACCCCAAACGCCCTGAACGCCGCCGAGCATCATGACCGAGAAATCCGAATTCAGACGCTATCTGGTGAATATTGACTCGATCTCCACACACCAGCTCTTCACCGATTGCCTGGTGATAGGGGCCGGCATCGCGGGTCTCCGTGCGGCCATCGAGGCCGCCGGTCACCGCAGCGTGATCGTTGTCTGCAAGGGTACCGTCGAAGACAGCAACACCTTCAAGGCCCAGGGCGGCATTGCTTCCGTGCTTGACAAAGCCGATACATTCGAATCGCACATCAACGACACCCTCAACACGGGCTGCGGGATATGCGACGAAGATGTCGTGGATCTGGTCATCCGCCGGGGGCCGGAGCTGATCGAGCAGCTGCTCGGGTGGGGCACGGAGTTCGATCTGGCCGAGAGCCGTATCGCCACGACCCTCGAAGGCGGCCATAGTTACCCTCGCGTCGCGCACGCCCACGGCGATGAAACCGGGCGGATCATCGCCGAGGCACTGATAAGAAAAGTCAGGCAGGATTCAAACATAAGGATTTTGGAGAATTTCTACACCATCGATTTACTCACCGATGACGACAACAAGTGCCTGGGAATCGTCGGCTGCGACAGAAAGAGGGGCCCGCAGATCATCTGGGCGGCCAACACGATCCTGGCCACCGGAGGGGCGGGCCGGCTCTATCGTGAAACGACAAACCCGGAAGGCGCCACGGGGGACGGCATCGCCATGGCGTACCGGGCCGGGGCACTCCTGCGGGATTTGGAGTTCGTCCAGTTCCATCCGACGACGCTCTACATCGCGGGCGCCACGCGGGCCCTGATTACCGAGACGCTTCGAGGCGAAGGAGCGATCCTGGTGGATAACCAGGGCCGGCGTTTCATGAAAGACTACCACGAAGCCGCCGAGCTTGCACCGCGCGACGTCGTCAGCCGGGCGATCCTGGCCCAGATGAGAAAAACCGAATCGACCCACGTTCATCTGGACGTCCGACATTTCGACAAGGCCTATTTTGCAAAGCGATTCCCCTGGATCAACGAGCTGCTCGAGAGTTTCGACATAGACATCGCCAAAGATCTCATCCCCGTTCGACCGAGTGCGCACTATATGATCGGCGGCGTGAAAACCGACCGTTCGGCCGGGACCAGCATCGCCAACCTCTACGCCTGCGGCGAAGTCGCATCCACCGGCCTGCATGGCGCAAACCGGCTCGGCAGCAATTCGCTGCTCGAAGGGCTGGTGTTCGGCAAGATCGCGGGACAGGCTGTTGCACACAGCAAGAAAACAGCCGCTGCTCATCTGAAGCACCCCCTGATAAAGTATAAGATCCCTCATTCGGACCGCACTCGACTGGATGCCGATGACGTCGGAAACTCACTTCGATCCCTGATGTGGCGAAATGTCGGCATCACCCGCTCGGACCAGCCGCTCGCAGAAGCCCAGGAGATTATCAGGTTCTGGCAGCGGTACGTGATGGACAAGATTTTCGATTCGTCCAAGGGCTGGGAATGTCAGAATATGCTCACCGTTTCTCTGCTGATGGCTCAATCGGCCCACAAGCGTCAGGAAAGCCGAGGCGTTCACTTCAGAAGGGACTTCCCCGACATCGACGACAAGCACTTCAAAAATCACATTGAAATCTCACGAGAGCGATAGAAAACCGATTGGCGAGAGCCGTCGGGACAAGGAAACCGTATCTGCAACACCGTCGCTCGCGCATTGGCTCGCTATTCAACCACCTCAAAGTCTCGCTGGTCAAACAAAATGTCGTCGATATAGAGCTCTACTCTGTGGCTACCCACCCCCAAGCTGGAAGCTGTAATCTGGCTTCGGATCTCGTATGGAGTCCGATAGAAGCACGCATCGAATTTGATTCTGGATATCAACTCTTCCCTTGCATACCATTTATGCACCATCTCGTGTACGCCTGCTCCTGATTCTACATCCTCCCACCTCAAGGTCGTTAGCAGGTGTACGGTGTCTTCCAACTTGAAAGGGCCACTTTGAGGTATCCGTTTGAATACGGCCCCTTCCCCACCCGTTGTCAGGATGCTACTGGTAAGCTCCATCTCACTCACGGGTATCGAGCAACCGCAAAGACAAGACAGAAAAAGGATTAGAATGCTATATTGAGTTCTCATTATTTCTCTCCACTGATCCCTTATCTCCAATAAGACCTGGAGAATCTCTCCGTAATCTTAGTTCGACACGTTCTTTATTCCTTAAACGACCCTAATACAGAGTGGAAAACAAGTCGAGTTCTTGCTATAATGGCTCGTAGTTGAACAATTATCAATAATCAATAGTAAATAGTTAATTGAAAGAGTGGGTCGGGCGGTCGCCCCCGGGGTCTTCTGGCGAAGACAGAAACGGGGGAGGAAAGTCCGAGCAGGACAGGGCACGGTGGTGGTTAATGGCCACCCGGGGTAACCCGCGGGAAAGTGCCACAGAAAACACACAGCCGATGTCCCCAAGGGGAACAGGCAATGGTGAAATGGTGCGGTAAGAGCGCACCGCGGCGCCGGTGACGGCGCCGGCAGGGTAAACCCCACCGCCTGCAAGACCAAGCAACTGGCTACTTGAGCCCGAGTATGAGCGGCTAAGCTTACCGCTCCGCCAGTGGGTAGGTCGCTTGCCGAAAGGCAGAGCCAACCGGCAACGGTTGGTCCAGATAAATGACCGTCGCCCGCCATTACCGGCGGGGCACAGAACTCGGCTTACAGACCCACTCTTTTGATTGACGATTTGCGATTTACGATTGACGATTGACTATCGATGTCTTCCTTCCGCGTCCGCGAAAGCGCCGAAACGGATTCGCAGCCCGACCATGTCGTCCATAACAATCATCTGGACCTTGCCCCCGCCGAAATTGATATGATCGAAATCGACGCCGTCGGCTTCGCTCAATCTCATCGCCAGCACGGGCGAGGAGTCCAGCTTCAGCAGAATCATCTCGAGCGTCTGATTGATGAGCATCCCGCACACGCCGAGCATCTTATTGTCCTGGTCAGGCAAATCACCGCCGGCGCCAAGGTCTTTTATATCCTTGTGGAGATTCTCCAGGACGCGCGCCAATATGGCGATGCGCCTGGCGTTTTCCGACGCGTAGGATTTGCCGAGGACGTCCTCGTCCACAACGATTTCGCAGTTGAGCCGCAGACCTCGTCTGGACCGAGCGGGGAAACGTGCGACGCTATCATCGACTAAGAAAAAATACTTTCGTATGACGTTCAGCTTGAACTCGTCGAAGGCCACCATATTGAACCAGGTCTCGCGGCCGTCCTCGCTCTGCCCCAACGAGGCCACAACGCTCTCGCCCTGACTGAGCACCTCGATTCCCCCCAGGAGCGGCCCAAGCTCGCTCTGGAACCTTTGAATCTTAGGCAGCGCATCAATAGTGAGGCTCTTTTTCAGCATTATCTGGTTATAGGGCGTGGAAAGCTCCTCTTGAGAGAAAACAGGTTGACGCTGCGCTCCGATCCCTGACGACTCGTTGGAACAGCCCGCCAGAAAAGTCCCCAAGAGCAAACCGGCAAAACAGCACGCAGGAACCGCCCCTCTGCGGCTTGCAATTTTCGACTCTTCAATCAGAAATCGGCGGCCGGAAATCACAAATTGACTCGACTTTGTCTGCCGCACGGCAGTTCTCCCGGCGTGACGGAGCATTAGACTTCTTTCGAATTGATCCACTTCATCATTTTGCGCAATTTTCTGCCGACTTTCTCTAATTGGCTATCGTGGTCCTTTTGGTATAGTTTGTTGAACTTCTTGAGTCCCGATTTGTATTCGTTTACCCATTCCTTGGCGAACTTGCCGGACGTGACCTCCTTGAGTATCTTCTTCATTTCGGCCCTCGTCCGCTTGGGAATGATTCTCGACCCGCGCGTCAGATCGCCGTACTCAGCGGTGTTCGAGATGCTGTACCTCATATAGCTCATCCCGCCCTGATAGATCAGATCGACGATCAGTTTCACCTCGTGCATACATTCGAAGTAGGCGATCTCAGGCTGGTATCCGGCCTCGACTAATGTTTCGAAACCGGCCTTAATCAGCGAGGTCAGACCGCCGCACAGGACACACTGTTCGCCGAACAGGTCCGTCTCCGTTTCTTCCTTATACGTTGTCTGGATGATGCCCGCCCGGGCGCCGCCGATGCCGTTGCCCCATGCAAGGGCAATCTTCTTCGCATCGCCGGTCGCATCCTGCTTGACCGCCACCAAACACGGCACACCGCCGCCCTTTTCAAACTCACTGCGAACCAAGTGTCCCGGCCCTTTCGGGGCAATCATTACAACGTTCACATTCTTCGGCGGCGTAATATACTTGAAATGAATGTTGAAGCCGTGGCAGAACCCAAGCGTCTGGCCTGCAACCAAGTTGGGCTTAATCTGCTCGGCATAGACTTTGGCCTGAATCTCATCCGGGAGGGTTACAATGATCAGCGTCGCGCCATCGCAAGCCTGTTTGATGCCGTCCGGCTTAAAGCCGTGCTTGCGCGCGAGCTTGAAATTGTCCGTTCCCTTCAGCTCGGCGACCGCCACCTCGATGCCGCTGTCGCGGAGATTCAGACTGTGTGCGTGCCCCTGACTGCCGTAGCCAATGACGGCCACCTTCTTACCCTTCAATGCCTTTATCGGAGCATCTTTTTCGTAATAAATTTTCACTGCCATAACTTTAATTCTCCTTATCCTGGATTCTGGATTCTCGATGCCGGATTCTCGCCAAGCATCGAGCATCAAATGCCGTCTTTCGGGACATATTAGCCCAGCCCAGCCCCCAAAGCAAGCATTTTATCCCCGGCCCAGGCCCGAATCCCTGCCCGACAGCCGGCAGGCGGGTCGCAGCGTGGAGTTTCCGGCTACGGCTCGCTCCGCCGAGACGAACGCCCCGCAATCATTGTTCGGCGGCCTACTGGTGTGGGCGAAGGCCAAGCCGGAGCAGGAAGGTTCACCCTACAAAACTGACAACATTAGCGGCTTAAAGCGTCGTAATGGGCCAAAATCCGGTCAAAGGTGCTCGACCCATCCAATAAGGTCTCGCTGTCCTTACGAACGCCGCTGAAGGTGGAAAGAATATACCCCACATCCGGACGTTTGATTCCGTAGAGCAGAAAGAAAGCAGCGTCAAGCTCGGCCATAAGGTCGAGGCGCTCGGCGGGGTCCCATTTATAAACCTTCGGCTCGAAATTCGCAGCCTCGGCCAGCGAAATCATGTCGTTGCTCGTGCAGGTCAGTTTCAAAACGCGGTCCGAAATCCATTTCTCAAGCGTCTGTCTCTTATTCCAAGGGCATTTCTGAGCATAAAAATCCGGCGGAAACATCGGCAGTTGTTCCACGATGAAGTAGTTGAGATGAACACCACCCACCTTCTGACGAGCAATGAAATCCATACAGATACTGTTTAGATTGGCCAGCAAACAACATTTGGTCCTATGCGAAATATCATTGCCAGTTAACTTCAAAGGCGCAGAATTAAGCACACCTGCTTTGGGGATAAACGCAGCAATCATTGTTCGCTGATTCGTGGAACTTGTTACGTCTTTGTAGGAAATATATGCTGGGTCATCTCCGTTCTGTAAACGGGAATCTACGCTGTTTTCATCAACCCACCATCTTGGTTCAACGGTGAATTCGGGATTTTGGTGGAGGACGAGAGATGTTTTGTCGGTTTGACCCTGACGCATCCAGTTTGATTCGTCGGTAACAACACTTGCAGCGCGATGGTCGAACATTTGAATCATTTTTGCTTCATAAAGGGGCAGGAAAGCTTGTTTGCGTTTTTTCCAGACAGGGCCAGAGCGTTTGAAGCCATCGGCCTGAAGTTGCTCGGCGGTTTGGAATAACTCGGCGTCGTTGGTCTGGTGAAACATAGTAAAAAACTTGATTCCCCATGGATTGCCGCCTTCTTTTCGGGTCTTATTCTTAAGGACAGGGACGCGCTTATAGATATATTTCGTTAGGTTTGCATCACGTTTGGAGCGAAAAATGGGGCAGGTGCGAGTATTGGGATTAAAAAGTTTGAAGTCATTGGCGGACAGTTCAATATGCCGTTTTTCGTCTTTGAGGTCGGCCATCTCACGGGCGAAGAATACGAAATCGGCGGCTTTGGACTTACTTCTTGAGCCGCCGAAAAGGAGAACGGAGAATTTATAAGAGCGATGAACATCGGCAAAGACGGGCAATTTGTTTTCAAAGTCATATAGACCTGAAAGGGTTTGCGAGTTGACTAATTTTGCGAAGAAGTCTTCATTGGTTTTGTCGGTGGCGATACCTGTGGGAACGAGGAGACCGACGCGACCTGATGGGGCAACGATGGAGTGCGCGAGTTCAGCGAAGACGGCGTAGGTGTTGATGTCGCCCTTGCCCGCAAGCGGGTAGCGGTCGCAACTGCGGATATAGGCAAGCGAATTTTCGGCCTTTGTCTTTGCGTTGAGATACTTTTGATAAAGCTCGGGGTCGGTTTTCTGGAGTTTTTCGACAAGTCGTCGACGCTGGGCAGCGCTAACAGCAGAGGCGATATCAGGTGCGGATGTATCGAAGAATTCTCGTTCCTGGAGTTTCATTCTTTCCCAGGGTGGATTGCCGATGACGCAGTCGAAGCCGGGATTTGGGCGGCAAAAAACGTCCGAGAATGTTTTCTCCCAGTCGAGCGAGTGAGGATCGACGGCGGGATCTGAGATTAGCGAATTGCCGCAGATGATATTTTTAGAGAGGTCGGCGAGCGTCTTGCCTCTGCGTGCCGAGCGGAGCCAGAGAGCCAACTGGGCGATCTCGATGGCCTCGGGCGAGAGGTCAACGCCGAAGAGATTATCGTGGAGGATAAAGTTCGAGATATCGTTTCGCAGTTTCCCGGCCATTGCCGGCTCGTGGATTTCGAGGACGTTGAGGATTTCCACATACTTATCTTCAAGGACCTCGTATGCGCGGATCAGGAAGGCGCCACTGCCGCAGGCGGGATCGACGACTTTGATATCGCGCATCTCCTCGATGGCCCTCTCGGTGAAAGCCGTGACCCTGTTTTTCTCGGTCGCTGCATCAATTTCGTCAAGGCGGATGCCAAAGTCTCTTTCGAGCGTCTTGATTTTCTCATTGATGATCGTTCCGACGGCATGATCTGTAATGAAGCGGGTGAATTCCGGCGGTGTGTAGTAAATGCCGCCTTTTTTTCGTTCGGCGGATCTTGCCATTTTGGGGCGGCGTTTTCCTTCTGCTCTTGATTCAAATAGACCCGTCAGGCGAATTTTCTCAATGTCGTTTATGGATTTCTCGAAGATATTCCCGAGCACATCGACATTGATTTCGTGGGCAAAGTCGTAGCCCCCCACGGTTTTGAAAAAATCGGTCTGCTCGTCATCGAACTGGAGGTCGTCAACATCGGGGTCTTTTCGGAAGAGGCCGCCGTCGTAGGGCGGAACCTCGCTGTTGACGCCGCCCTGGTCGATGCTCTCAAAGAGATCGAGGAAGTTCTGCCACCTGGGATTGGTTACACGGTGAAAAGGAGGAACTTGCTCCCAGGCGTTCTTGAGTGAGTCCTCCGGCAGCAGGTTGCGGTCTTCGCAAAATGCAACGAAGATGATGCGGTCAAGCAGTTTCTGCGTAATGCGAATGGCCTTATCGAGCGGAAAATTACGTTCCGGGCCGGAAAGATAAGCAATCAATTTCAGGCGTTCATCATGGTAGCGACCGTACAGTTCATCGCCAACCTGACGCTCTCGTGTGACGCATTTTTCCAGCAGAGAATCCGCACGCGGCATTCTGACCAGCGGCGCCGGCAGCAGGCCGCCTTTTTCGAGAAGGTAGTAGAACTGCTGGAAGATTTCTTTTTTGCGAAGGTCCTGCAACGTAAAGAGTTCATAAACTCTTGGAGTGTGATTGCGGTGATAGAGGCGGAAGCTGACGTAGTTGCAGACGATCCCCCAGGGACAATCCGGCAGCGCATAAAGGTAATCCCAGCATTGCTGCACAGCGGTACGGCCTTTGACGCGGTCCTTGTCAACATTTGCTGTGGGACCTTTGAGCTCTATGACGGCGCGGACTTGTGGCTTTATGCCGGCGCCAAAAACACCGATTGCAGCATCTGCTTCGCCGCCGTTGACGAAGAACTTCTGCTGAAAGTTCCAGCGTTCCTTGTTGTCGGCGAAAAAAACGTAGCCGAGCGCATCGCCGAAAACCTCTTTGCAGAATTCGCCCTCGATGGCGGTTTCTTTCATTTCGTTGAGCTTTCCGCTGGACTCGATATCCGCCCATTTGCAGATGATCTCGTGGGCACGGTTCAGTTCGGGACCCTCAAGAAATTTTTGGGGTGCCTGAAGAAACCTGGGCAGGAAGAGGGGCCGGGAACGACGAGATTCGCCATACCGGGCTTTGTCCGGTTCCGGGAAGAGATGTTCGCCTTTTGGAGTCATTGTCGATCTTCCACTTGCCAAGGGTCGCTGTTTACTTGTGGACGGATCAAAAACTTGATTCTACGCGAAAAGAGGCCGAGAGCAACAGGAAAAAGGCTCGTGCCAATAATGGAATCTCTAATCCACTCAAGAATTTCACCTGACGCCGAACCTCATGCGATGTGTAATACCCATCTAACTAATGGAGTAGCATCACACTACTACACAGTTCATGGTTCGTAGGCGATATCGAAGGGCAGGGGTGGGAATCAGCTCATCAGGAAACAGGAGGCAGGAGATCCGGATAGCAGGCAATCAGGGGGCAAATGCGATTTGAATATCGAATCCCTCGACCCTGCTCGGGACAGGCATTGAACAAGGAATCCGTCATGACGACTGCCGGACAGGTATCGAATGTAGAAATCTCACTTCGTGGCTTGGTCGCTTTGTGGCGATGAGTCGGTTTTCAAAAAACAAACCCAATTTTCCTTCTGTTGAGGTCGTTGGTGTTTATTCGCGTTCATTCGTGGTTAATTTGAAAAACAAAGCCAATTTGTGTGGTTTCACCGCCGAGGACGCCGAGTTCGCAAAGCAAAAAGGACGTTAGCGGCAAAGTGGGCAGGACATTTGGTTGAACTCAGTAGAAGCCCCCGTTTGCTCCGCTGCAAGGTGTCCCCAAACGAATGCCGTCAATGGTTTAAAAACGGCTTGGAATCTGCCGCGTTCGTGATAGAGTTATTGCAGTTGGACTATCAATGTGCTGTTCTTATCGCTATTTGCAGAGTCGGTTATTAGTGGAGAGCGATAATGATCAAGGCTATCTATCTTAGTTTGCTTATGCCGGGCCTTCTGGCCGCGGCGAGGGACAGTTCCGCCCAGTACGTCCGCATCGAAAGGCTTTCCCCGCGCGTGGTCCTGGCCTACTGGCCGGGGATCGACCGGCGATGCAATCTCACGGCGATCCAATCGCAGAAGGGCCTGGTGATCATCGATACGGAGGCCTCGCCGCGGGTCATGGCCCCGATCAAGGAGAAGATCGAGCAGGCGTTCGGCCGTGACGATTGGGCATACGTCATTAATACGCACGCCCATGACAACCATTGCAGCGGCAACGGCCTGTTCAAAGGCGCGGTGATCGTCGGACACAATAACCTGCCCGAGGACATGCAGTGGCTGATTCGCAGACAGACGGAGCCCGACTGGAAACGCCGAGAGCTGGACCATTATGCCTCGATCCTTCGCAACCTGCGGGCCGAGCTGCCTCGGTCTGCAGGAAACCGCACGTACAACAGGTTGATCCGCAGCGACCTGGTATTCTACGAGCTGTTTGCGAAGGACCTGGAAGAGGGCTACGAAGTCGTCAAGCCGTCACTCATGTTTGCCGACAGGCACACGCTGGATTTGGGCGACCTCACGCTGGAACTGATCTTCTTCGGCAAAGGCCACAGCAACTCCGACATCCTGATCTACGTTCCCCAGGAGCGGATCCTGGTCACCGGCGCCATCGCCTACCAGCAGGGCCGCGTCCCCGAAATCGGCGAAGAGTCGCATCTTGAAGACGTCCACCGTTTCATCGCCGTCCTGGACAGTCTCCTCGCCGACAATGTGAAGATCGATCACGTGATCCCGGGACACAGCGTCCTGCTGACCCGTGCCGTCCTTCCACCTATCCGCGATTATTACCAGAGAATGCTCAAAGAAGTTGAAGCCGCCCGCCGGCAAGGTCTGACCCTGGACCAGACGACGCGGCTTCTGACCATCCGCGCCAAGTTTCCCGCCTTCCGCGACCCACCCCCCCGCACGTATGGCTACGACCACCAGGAGCGCAACATAAGAAATCTCTGGCGCATCCTGAACGAGCAAGAGCAACCGCCGCAGGCAGAGCACAAGGAGCATTAGGACGACTTAGTGCAAAAGGAAGAGAATATGCCAAACAAAAAGCCCCTTTTTGAGATTTCTTTGGCCCAGTGGTCGTGGCACAAACGACTTTTCGGCCAGGCCGGACCGAAATTGGATAATCTTGACTTTGCCAAAGAAGCCCACGCCCTCGGTATCCAAGCCATCGAGTACGTCAATCAATTTTTCAAAGACAAGGCCGAGGACACCGGGTACCTGGACGAGATGAAGAAACGCGCCGAGGACTTGGGCGTCAAATCGGTTTTGATTATGTGCGATGACGAAGGCGGTCTCGGCGATCCAGACGCGCGCCGCCGGTCCCAGGCCGTCCGCAACCATCACAAGTGGGTCCATGCGGCCAGGTTTTTGGGCTGCCATTCGATCCGGGTCAACGCTTACTCGGCGGGCCCGTCTGCCGAGCAGCTCAAACTTGCCGCCGACGGGCTGCGACGGCTCAGCGAATACGCCGCCGAGCACAAGCTCAACGTGATTGTCGAGAATCACGGCGGCCTCTCGTCCGACGGCTGGTGGCTGGCCGGCGTCATCAAGGAGGTGGACCTGCCCAACTGCGGGACGCTGCCCGACTTCGGCAATTTCCCGCCGGAAATCGACCCCTACGACGCCGTCAAGATACTCATGCCCTACGCCAAGTCGGTCAGCGCCAAGAGCTATGACTTCGACGAAAAAGGTGACGAGACCACAATTGATTACTACCGCATGATGAAGATTGTCCTTGACGCCGGCTACAAAGGCTTCGTCGGCATCGAGTACGAAGGCGAGAAGCTCAGCGAGACCGAAGGCATCGTGGCCACGAAGAAGCTGCTGGAGAAAACCCGCGACCGTTAAAGAAAATTCTCTTTTTCATTTTGCCCTCTGCTTTGCGCTCTCGGCAGCCTCAGCGGTTCATTGGAATTTGGCAAGGCAAATTCGGGCGTTTCTTTTCAGGCTGTCGAGACCTGCACGTTTTATAGGAGACTCGGCGAATTTAGCTTCGAACGATTCGGCGGTCAGGTTCAGAACCTCGTGCAGGCTGATTTCCGCCCTGTCGGGATAGAATCTGAGTTGTTTGTTCCTGCATACCGGTGCACGGGTCTGATAAGGGCAGGCAAGGACACATTCGTCGCAGCCGAAGAGCCGGTCGCCTATTTTTTCAGCCAGCTCCGCCGGTATCGAGCCTTTGTACTCGATTGTGAGATAGTTGATGCACCTGCTGGCGTCGAATTGCCCATCGGGCCTCAACGCGCCCGTCGGGCAGGCATCGATGCACTTGGTGCAGCCCGAACAGCCGGCGGCAACCGGCTCATCAGGTTGGAGTTCCAGGTCGGTGATTATCTCACCCAGGAATATCTCGCAGCCAAGCTGCTGATTGATGAGTATATGGTTCTTGCCGATGAAGCCCAGGCCCGCCCGGACCGCCAGTGCCCGCTCCGCTACGGGCGCTGAGTCAACGCATATCTTGAACCTGAAGCTGGCGCCGACAAGCGAGCTTATGAAATCAATGATCCGGTGCAATCGTTCTTTCATAAATGGATGATAATCTTCATATTGGGCGTAGCGGGTGACTCTGGCCGTCGGCGCGATTGGCAGGTCCCTCGGCTGCGCTCGGGACGCCTGCGCGCGCACGGCTGCGCCGGCGTGCTCGGCGGATTCTGGTCTTTGCCCGGGCGGTGTGTAGTTCAAACCGACGACGATAATCGACCGTGCATGTTCCAAAAGCCTGGTGGGGTCAAGGCGCTTTTGCAGATTCCTGTGCATATAATCCATTTGGCCCGCAAAGCCGGACTTTAGCCACTTCGCCAGGATTTGCGCCTGCTCGGCGTCTATCGGCGAGGCGTCCGCCACACCGACCAGGTCGAAGCCCAGCTCGATTGTTTTGAGCTTTATGTCTTGAGATAAACTCATAAGAGCGATTATACTACAGGCCGCCATGAGTTTTAAGCTCCTGGCTGGCCATGCTGTGCAAATAGAATGGAGAACCAATAAACATGGAATCCAGCTCGAACATCCTGCCGAGGCCGCTCCGCGGCATCATTCCACCCCTGGTCACGCCGCTTTTGGATCGGGACACGCTCGACGTCGCCGGCCTGGAGCGGCTGATCGAGCACGTTCTTGGCGGCGGCATTCACGGCTTATTCATCTTGGGGACAACGGGCGAGGCGCCGAGTCTCAGCCACCGGCTGCGATACGAGCTTATTGAACGTGTGTGCGACCAGGTCAATGGGCGCGTGCCGGTCCTGGTTGGGATCACCGATACTTCCTTCACCGAGTCGGTAAACACAGCCGGCAAAGCGAAGGATGCCGGGGCTGATGCCGTCGTGCTGGCGCCGCCCTATTACTTCCCGGCGGGCCAGCCGGAGCTGTTGGAGTACCTCCAGCATCTGACGCCTGAGCTGCCGCTGCCCTTATTCCTGTACAACATGCCGCGCTACACCAAGGCCGTCTTCGAGCCCCAGACCGTGCGAGCGGCAGCGGATATCAGCGGCGTCGTGGGCCTGAAGGACAGTTCCGGCAACATGTCCTATTTTCACCAGCTCCAGTCCCAGTTGAGAGACCACCCGGACTTCTCGCTTCTGATGGGCCCCGAGGAGCTGCTGGCCGAGGCCGTTCTGTTAGGCGCGCACGGCGGCGTCTGCGGCGGCGCCAACCTCATTCCAAGGCTTTACGTGGATCTTTACAACGCCGCCAGCTCAAGGGACGTGCAGACGACGGAAGCCCTGCACAACAAGGTCATGCAAATCAGCGCAACCATCTACAACGTCGGGCGCTACGAGTCGAGCTTCCTCAAGGGTGTCAAGTGCGCCCTTTCGTGTATGGGCATCTGCAATGACTTTTTGGCTGAGCCGTTCCACCGGTTTCGCGGCGCAGAGCGTGACGTGATTCGCCGACGACTGGAAGAGCTTGGAATCGTGCAGAAAGACTGAGGCGAGTTTCAATAGGAGTCAAAGCTAATGCAGGGAAATCTCGGAACCATCGACATCGGTATTCTGCTTGCTTATTGCTGCGCGGTGGTTGGGATGGGCATCTACTTCGAACGCAAGTCCCGCACGGCGGAGCAGTTTATGGTTGCCGGCCGGACGATTCCCACGTGGGCGGCCGGCCTGGCGGTGATGAGCACTTATACCAGCAGCATTTCCTACATTGCCACGCCCGGCAAGGCCTTTGACTCCGACTGGCACCCGATGATCTTCTCTCTGTGCATCTTCCCGGTGGCATGGCTGGTCTGCAGGTACGCCGTATCGTACTATCGCAGGACCATGCTCATCTCTGTTTACTCATTTCTCGAAGACAGACTCGGCGCGTGGGGCCGTGCGTACGCGGCACTGGCGTTTGTGCTGTACATGATCGGACGCGTTGCGGTTATTCTTTACCTGGTCGGCCTGCTGCTCAGCACATTCGTTCCGTGGGTTCCGTGGAGTATCGGCACTGTAATTATCGTCGTCGGCCTTGTTACGATCGCTTATACATTGCTCGGCGGGATGGAGGCCGTGATTTGGACCGACGTCCTTCAATCGGTCATTATGATCGTGGGGATCGTCTGCTGTGCCGTGAGCTTGTCGATAGACGTCTTTTCCGGGCCAAACTATCTGATACGTTCGGCGCTCGAGGCCAATAAGTTCAGCCTGGGTAGCTGGGATTTGTCCCTGTCTTCCCGCACGGTCTGGGTCATGATTATCTACGGAATCACAGAGAATTTGCGAAGCCTTCTGGCGGACCAGAACTACGTGCAGAAATACAGCACTGTACCCACGGAGCGCGACGCGAAACGCTCGATCTGGATTGCGATGCTGATCTATATCCCGCTGACGGCGATTTTTCTTTATATCGGCACAACACTATTCGCCTTCTACTCTCCGGGTGGAACAAAGCTCGCAGAGGGCATCACCAAAGGCGATCAAGTCTTCCCTTACTTCATCGCCACAGAGGTTCCGACGGGCCTGAAAGGGCTGATTATCGCCGCGATTATCGCCGCTGCCATGAGCACCGTGGACTCGGCGCTGAATTCCTCGGCGACGGTCCTGCTGCTGGACTTCCACAAGCGATATCTGAATCCGAACATCGGCGAGCGGGCCAGCGTGCTGTTTCTGCGGCTGGCCACGGCGGTCTGGGGCCTGCTCGGGACCGGGGCCGCCCTCTTGATGATTCGAGCAAGAAGCGCTCTGGACGTCTGGTGGCAGATCTCGGGAATCTTCGGTGGTGCGCTGTTGGGCCTGTTTCTCCTGGCCTTCCTGCAGATTCGGCTTCGCCTGTGGCAGGGCCTTGTCTCAATCGGCGTCAGCATCGCCGTAATCAGTTGGGGGACTTTTGCGCGCGACCTGCCCGCTTCGTGGCGGTGGGCGCAGTGTAACTTTGAGGGGATCATCGTCGGCGCCGTGGGAACAGCCGCGATGATGGCGGTCGCCGCTCTCTTGAGCCTGACGAATCGGAAGCGATCCATCCCAGCATGAAGAATCCGAAGGGGGTCTCTATGCGTTTTCACAAGCTCGACGGAAGTTACGCCAGAAATGCAGGGGAAAAACACCGCCCCTCCAAAACGAATGTTCGAAGGTTTCCCATCCTGCTTGCTGTTATGGCGATTTTCGCGGCGCCTGCGTTCGGGGAAATCGTGGCCCAATGGGACTTCAGCAGAGGGCTGCAAGGCTGGATGGGAAATAATCGCGTGGAGAATCTTTCCTCCTCGCCGGAAGGATTGGTCGTGAAATCCACCGGCGAAGACCCGTGGATAGAAGGGCCGGCCGTCGATCTGCCGGGCGACAAAAGCGTCAGGGTGAAAATCCGTATGAGGTCGAGCGCCGACGCCGGTGCGGAGCTGTTTTACGGCAGGATTTTCAAAGCCGGAGATTCCGTTCAATTCTCCGTTCGAGCTGATGGGCAGTGGCATGACTACACCCTGGTCATCCGGGACAAATTGGGCCCGGGCACACGTTTTCGCCTCGATCCTTGCATGGAACAGGGTGAAGTGACTGTCGCCTCGATCACCGCCGAAGCGATCGGCGAAACCATTGTCCCCGCGTTGGAAAAACCTGAAGAACCCGGCAGAGCCGGAAAAGGCCGGGTCTCGGTCAAGTCTGGGGGCCTGGAATTCGAACACTACGAAGGCAAGTGGGGCAACTTCGCTTTGAAAGTGGACGGCGCGGAAATGGCCGCAGGATACCAGAGCGAGCTGATCGGCCTGGTATTTGGCGAACAGCCTGAATGGCTGAATCTCAAAAATGCTGCGGTGACGTTTGATAATCCAGCTGATCGCAATCGGTTTGAAAGTAAGGCGGTTATTGAAGACAGCCAGGGTGGCAAATGGGAGATTCGAAGAAGCGTAAGACCTGCAAAACAGCAAGGGACACTTGTGGTCGAAGCCGAGCTAAGAGTAAATAGAGACAGGGACGTCGTGTATATACCGTGGCTGACGATTTTTCCCGGCTTCGGCACATTCAGCGAAAGGAAAGACCAGGGCCTGTTCACAGGTGTGGAGTATCTCTGCGACGAACCCAGCAGCAGCGAGGCAGACATTGCGACGCCGGACCATATTCGCCGAGTCCCCGACCCCGTCAAGATCACTTTTCCTCTGATGGCGATTGCACACGGCGGCAATTACATCGGCGTCATCTGGGAGCCGTCCGAAGCGGCTGCGGCCACGTTCGATTCGCCGGACACGATTTACAAGTCCGGCGCTCACGTGATGGCACTGTCGGGACCGGCCGTGGGCGACCTTCGTTTCGAGAACGATTTTTGTGCCCATACGCCTCTGAGACTTCAAGCCAATAAGTCCTTGAAACTATCCGCCCTGATCATCGGCGGCGAAGGAAAGACCGTTGTCCCTGCCGTCAAGCACTACGTCGCCTTGAAGGGACTGCCTGCCGTGCCCGAATTCGAAGGCGGCTTCAACGCTGCGGTCGATCTGCTCGCTCACGGCTGGCTGGATTCGAAGATAAATGAGAACGGTCTGTTCAGACACGCGGTTTGGGGTGACAATTTTCCAGCCGGTCCGGCGGCGGATGCCGCAATGTTCGTTGACTGGCTCGCCAACAACACCAAAAACGAAATACTCCGCGAGAGACTGAACGACGCGAAAAGCCAGGCGCTGGGCAAAATCCCATCGGGGCAGCCTTTCTCAAGCTGCGTTTCGCACGCACACCTGCCCACGGCCCCTCTTCTTTTCGGGCGCACGTATGAATTCGTGCAGCAAAGACGCAGCGAGGTATTGCATCTGCTCGAGGGCTTCGACGCAGACGGCGTAAAACTCTACCGGCCGGGCAAAACGGATTATTCGAGGACCCATTTCGCAAAACATGCAAACGGCCTAGCCGGCGGGGACATGGCCGGGATTCTCGAAGGTGCTGCTCTGTCCGGAGATAGAGAACTCATAACCAAGGCCCTTGAGCTGCTCGACAAACAGACCGCCCTTTATGCCGACACGGTGCCGCGTGGAGCACAAACCTGGGAAGTGCCGCTGCACACGCCGGACATCCTGGCCTCGGCCCACATGGTCAAGGCCTATACGCTCGGCTATATCGTTTCAGGAGAGGAGAAATATCTTGAGCAAGCCAGATACTGGGCCTGGACTGGAGTTCCGTTTGTTTATCTCTACCCGCCGACCGCCGGCCGGGTGGGGTCGTACGCGACAATCGCCGTCTTAGGCGCAACAAACTGGAAGGCGCCGCTGTGGCTTGGCCGGCCCGTCCAGTGGTGCGGGCTCGTGTATGGCTCGGCCCTGCACCTTCTGAGCGAATACGATCCGGAGGGCCTCTGGGCTAAGATCGCCAAAGGGATCACGGCTGCCGGCCTGCAAATGTCCTGGCCTCTAAGCGACCAGCAGCGCCAGGGATTGCTGCCCGATTTCTTCGACCTGAGAGCACAAATAGCTGCCGGCCCCGCCATAAACCCCGGGACGGTGCAGGCCCATCTAACGGAACTCTACGGCAAAGGCAAAGTATATGACGTAAAGAAATTGCCTAATCGCGGCTGGTTCATCCACGCGCCCTGCACGATAAGCAATATCCACGATGGCCCAAATCGCGTCACATTCACGGTGGATGGCTGGGGCGGCAAGCGGTACTACGTTCTGATTTCGGGCATTGAAAAGGAACCGACGGAAGTCAGCGCACGAAAAGTCGGCAATGACTCTGACCTGCCGTCTGTCTTCAAATCCGCCGAAAAGCAGTTGCGCCCGGAACAGCGGATCCTGGTCATCGCCCTGGAGGGAAGATCGGAAGTCCAAATCCGGTAGATTGGCCGTACCGTTGTGCAGTTTTACAAAACGATTGTAAATGGACTGCGAAAGAGTTACCATAATGCCCAATTGGAGCAGGAAAGACAGAGGTTATGGCAGAAGAGCTAATTGGCATAATAGGCGGGACGGGGCTTGGTGATGCATTAGCTGAGCATGTCGCCGATGCAGAGCTTCACGATGTCGATACGCCGTTTGGCAAGCCCAGCACGGAAATCCTGGTCGGAAAATTCGGCAAGAGGACAATCGCATTTCTGAATCGGCACGGCAAAGGACACAAACTCCCGCCCAGCGAGGTGCCGTTTGCCGCGAATATCTTTGCTCTGAAAAAACTCGGCGTCCACACAGTGCTAAGCAGCGGCGCGGTGGGCTCACTTCGAGACGAGATTGCCCCGGGACACTTGGTCATCGTTGATCAGTTCATTGACAAGACGTTCAAGCGGGCCGGCAGCTTCTTCGGCGGCTTTGGGGCGGTGCACTGCGAGATGGCTGAGCCGACGTGCGGGCGGATTCGAAAGATGCTCATCGACACGGCAAAAGGCACAGATATAGAGACGCATCCGAAGGGCACGTACGTATGTATGGAAGGGCCCCAGTTTTCCACGCGGGCCGAATCGCTCATGCACCGCGCCTGGGGCGGCGATTTGATCGGCATGACCGCTATGCCGGAAGCCAAATTAGCCAGGGAAGCACAGATCTGTTACGCGATGATCGCCCTGGCCAGCGACTACGACTGCTGGAGGCCCCACAAGGGCGAAAAAGATAAACAGACTCTCCTTCAAGAGATACGCGGAAATCTGACGCGAGCAACGAATAACTGCCTGGAGCTTCTGGAGGCCGTTTTAACAAGTGAGCATGAATTTGTCAGCGAGCATTGTCCCTGTCGCAGAAGCCTCGACCTGGCTGTCTGGACCGACCGCAACCAGATCGCACAAGTTGATAGAAAAGAGCTAAAAGTGCTTTTCGAATAGTCTCAGCATTTGAAAGGATCATACAATGAAAGGGCCGGCCCGAAAGGCGTTCGTCTTAGTCATCGGTGCTACTGTGATGCTGATAGGAGGCTGCGGCGGGCAACAGGAGCCGCCTAACGTAAAAAAGAGCAGAGTTATCGCCGCAGAGAACATGGAGCTAAGAAAACAGTTGGAGCAGCGCAGCAAAGAAATCGAAACGCTCAAAGAGCGGAACAGCGAGGAAATCAAAAAACAGGAAGAGCTGCTCGCAGCGTGCCAGCAGGAAAAAGAGACCTGGAAAAAGAAGGCGCAGCAGAACATTAGAGACCAGGTGAAAGGTGTCCTCGACCCTGTTATGGAAGAGATTTCAAAACTACGTGAGGAAAACAAGCGGCTCCAAGCCCAAATCGAGGAACTTCAAAAACAAACCGCACCGGGCAACAGCACGGAAAAGTAGCCAATCTTCAATTGACAATCGAGCCGCTAATCGGCGCGGCTGCAAAGCTTCTGAACGGTTTTCATGCAATCAGGCGATTTTTCCTGGGGGTAACGCTTCTGCATTGCGGCGGCGACGAGTCCGACGAACATCGGCTGCGGCCGCAGGGGCCGGGAGGTCAGGCAGGGATGGGCCTGAGTGCCGAGAAAGTACGGATGAGAGGGCAACTCGAATATCTGCATGATCGGCTGATTGGGGGCCTTGCCGGAGAACACCAGGCCGGCCTTTTCAAGCTGCTCGATGTAACGAGGATCAACCTCGTACCGATGCCTGAATCGCATCCTGACCGAATCCGCCCTGCCAAAAAGCTCCCACGCCATCGTGCCGGTCTTCAGTTCGACGCCCCTCCCGCCTAAACGCATATTTCCGCCGAGGCCCTCAATTTTTTTCTGCTCCGGCAGCACATCGATCACCGGCTCGGGGCAGTCCGGCTCGATCTCGGTGCTGTTGGCTCGTTTCAGGCCGCAGACGTTGCGGGCAAATTCTATGACCGCCATCTGAAAGCCAAAGCAGAGTCCCAGATAAGGCAGATTATTCTCCCTTGCATACTTGATGCAGGTAATTTTTCCCTCCGCGCCGCGGGTGCCGAAGCCGCCCGGCACAATAATGCCGTCAACGTCATCGAGATTCTCAGCCACGTTTCTGTCGGCCAGGCTGGTTGTTTCGATCCATTTAATCTTCACGTCACAGGCTAAAGCAATGCCGGCGTGCTCGAGGGCGTTGATGATCGAGGCATAGCTGTCGCGGACAGACGTGTATTTACCCGTAACACCGATGGTGATTTCATGGCCGGCCGAACCGATCTTGTCGGTGAAGTCGCACCACTGGGCCCAGGCCTTGCGTTCGTGCCGCAGATCGATCCTGTCCTCAATTTTCAGCAGCCGGGCAACTTCAAAATCCAGGCCGACCTCCCGGAGCATCGCCGGGATCATGTAGATACTTGCCGAGTCCGGCAGGCTAATGACCCTTTCAAAAGGCACATTGCTATAGATGCTGATTTTTTGCCGGATTTTTTCCGTCGCGGGACTGGCCGCCCGGCAGGCGATGATGTCCGGCTGAATGCCGCACTGCATAAGCTGCTTAATACCCAACTGGGCCGCCTTTGATTTCTGTTCGCCGAGCGTCTTCGGCTCTAAGATATAGGTCAGGGCCACAAAGCAGCTACTGTGCGGCCCTTCTTCGTAGGCCAGCTCGCGCATCGCCTCGATGTAGTAGGCGTTTTCCAAATCGCCGACGGTGCCGCCGATTTCGACGAAAATGACATCGGCGTCGGATTCCATGGCTAATTGACGCAGCTTGAGCTTGACCTCGCCGGTAACGTGGGGAATCATCTGAACGTCTCTGCCGAGATAATCGCCGTGGCGCTCCTTATTGAGAACGGAGTTGAAGATTTGGCCGCTCGTGGCGAAATTCGCCTTACTCAAATCCTGATCGAGCATCCGCTCGTATGTGCCCAGGTCCATGTCCGTTTCCATGCCGTCGTCGAGCACAAAGACTTCGCCGTGCCGGAACGGATTCAGCGTGCCGGAGTCGATATTCAAATAGCCTTCGAGCTTGATGGGTGCGACCTTGAGGCCCTTATCCTGCATCAGCTTGGCCAGACAGGACGAGAATATCCCCTTGCCCAGCCCGCTCATCACCGTGCCCATCACAAACACGTAGCGCGTCTTACCCTTTCTATAGCCCTTCGGCACCGGCGAGAAAAACTCGCTCTCGGTTGATATGTCACTGACTGAAGCCAATAACTCGTTATCTTTTGCCATAAATATTCCTTTTTTTGCCACAGAGGACACAGCGGACACAGAGAAAATTTATTCGTCGTTGTACGCAGTTTGGGATACTTGCGATTTCCTAATACCCAATACACCTTGTAAAAGCAAAAGAACCGTAACAAATTCAACTAACAATAACCCTATCCCACTAACAATAGCCGAAAGTACGCCCCAGATTACATATATTACAAAAAGGACAATAGCTACTTTTTGTTTATTACGTCTTAGGGCCCAAGCAAAGCCACCCAAAATCGAGACCAACGGCAAAAGTAATATGTACATAAACGTTGAGAAGATTAAAGCTTGTTTGAGGCTCACCTGCTCCTCTTCTACATTTATTTTCTGGCATATAAATAAAGGCGGAGTAGCCAGAAGAAGAAAAAGCAAAACAATTGCGGTCTTTCTACCAATGTTTATTTGCGTTTCAGGCTTCACTCTTTGTGACCTTAAAAATTTTGTTTGTCTTTCTCTGTGTTCTCTGTGCCCTCTGTGGCTAAAAACAAAATTATTCTCTGCGGCTATTCTTATATCTCTTAACGAATTCGGCGTATTGGCCGGGGGTATCTATGCCGTCGCAGGCGTGCTCGACTTTGCCGACCAGTCGGGTCGGTGCGCCAAGGCCCATCCTACGAATCTTATACCCTTTCGGTACCGGCGAGAAAAACTCGCTCTCGGTCGATACGTCACTCACGGAAGCCAACAAATCTTTATTATGCGACATAGATGTTCCCTTTTTTATTTTCTGCCACAGAGGACAGGAAAGTACAGAGTACACAGAATTGAGTTAATCAACCTTTTCACAAACAACGTTTGTCAAGACCGCTTTTCTCACATTTGCGTCCATACTTGAAGCAGAGATTTTCACGCCTGTTGTGGCTCCGATACGAAGAATCCTTAGTTTGAGTCTCTGATACTCGAACGGAATTTCTCTATCAAGTTCCTCTGTTTCACAAAGCTCCTCAAATATTATAGTGCCATCTTTCTCTTGAACACTCTTGGAGACCATGCCCACTTCTTTCCCATTTTGATATATCTTGTTGGGATCCCTTTTTGCTATGAAATCAGGTTCTGAAATCAGTTTCCCTACGATTCTTGAGCAGGTCTCCTTTATATCTATTTGACCTTTCCATACTCCCCTAAGAAAAAATAGAAATACAATACATCCAAGTATTGTCATCGCTACTTTGAAAGCTATTTCCATGCTCATTTTCTCCTTCCGCCTCATTTTCTCTGTGCCCTCTGTGGCTATTTCTTCTTCTCGCACCTTTTGACAAACTCGGCGTACTGTTCGGGGGTGTCGATGCCGTCGCAGGTGTGTTTGACCTTGCCGACTAAAATTCCGTAGCTGTTTTCGATGGCCCGCAACTGCTCGAGTTTTTCGGTTTTTTCCAGCGGCGTTTGCGGCAGAGCGGTAATCTCTAACAAGAATTTCTTGCGATAGGCATAAATGCCGATATGCCTCAGATATTGCCGAACGTCTCCGACGCCAGCTTTTTCCCGGTCGTACGGAATCGGCGAACGCGAGAAGTAAATCGCTCCGCCCTTCCGGTCGGTGATGACCTTAACAATATTCGGGTCGGCGACTTGCTCGGCCCTTTGGAAATCCGCCGCGAGCGTGGCCATCGGATAATCGGGGTTCTCGACCAGCAGCTTCGCCAGATGGTCAATATTAGCCGGGTCGATTTCCGGCTCGTCGGCCTGGAGGTTCACCACAATCTCAACGTCCATATCGGCAACAGCCTCGGCGATGCGGTCCGTGCCGCTCTGGTGCTCGGGCGAAGTCAGGACACACTCGGCACCGAAGGTTTTCGCGGCAGCCACAACCTTTTCGTCATCGGCGGCGATGATCACTTTCTCGGGGAGTCTGGCCAAACAGGCCCGCTCGTAGGTGTGCTGGATGAGGAATTTGCCCGTGTCTTTGGCGAGAACTTTACCGGCGAATCGGGTCGAACTGTAACGGGCCGGTATAACAGCAACAATCTTCACTCGCGCTCGCCTTTACGTTAACACGGTCTTTCTACTCGGCAAATGGTACATATTCAGGAAACTCCATTGCCGCGATGTCAGTGCGGCCTCGAAATTCCAACTGGGCACTTATGGTAACGAAAGAACAAAGCTATGTCAACAGTCCCGGCCGGAAATCTCATTTTTATTGACGATTTAACGCCAAGTCTTTATCATCGTGGCCGTTAGAACCCAATTTCAAGGAGCCGGAACTATGAAAAAACTTGTGAGAATAATTGTTCTTATCACCCTGATTGTTATTTCAGCCTCAATCGGCTGCAAGCAGAAGAAAGAAGCAGGAGTCGATACATATCGTATCGCCGTGATTCCCAAGGGTACGACGCACGTTTTTTGGAAGAGCATTCACGCCGGTGCGATCAAGGCCCAGCAGGAGCTGAAGGCATCCGGCCTGGACGTCGAAGTGATATGGAAAGGGCCGCTCAAGGAGGACGACAGGGAATCGCAAATCCGGGTCGTGGAGGATTTTGTAACGCGCGGCGTGAACGGAATCGTGCTGGCGCCGCTGGATGATGTGGCCCTGCGCCGACCGGTCAAGGACGCTGTGAGCAACGGCATCCCCGTGGTGATCATCGACAGCGATCTGAAAAGCGAAGATCACGTGAGCTTCGTGGCGACGGACAACTACATCGGCGGCAGAAAGGGTGGCGAACGACTGGCGGAAATCTTAGGCGGCAAAGGCAAGGTCATCATGCTGCGGTACCAGGAAGGCTCCGCCAGCACGATGAACCGCGAACAAGGCTTCCTGGACGTGCTGAAAGAGAAATATCCCGGTATCCAGGTCGTCAGCGCGAACCAGTACGGCGGCGCGACTACGGAGAGCGCCTACCTCGCCAGCGAAAGCCTGTTGTCACCACTGCGGACGCCCGACGGAGGGCTGACCATAGATGGTATCTTTTGCCCGAACGAGTCAACGGCGTTTGCCATGCTGCGGGCCTTGGAAGACGGCCGCTTTGCGGGCAAGGTCAAATACGTCGGCTTTGACAGCTCAGACCGGCTCGTGATGGGCCTGCGGAACGGCTTGATTCACGGACTGGTCCTGCAAGACCCCATCAACATGGGGTATCTGGGCGTGAAAACAATCGTGGCCCACCTGCGAGGCCAGCAGGTGGAGAAACGAATTGATACCGGCTCGGAGGTGGCGACTGCGGAAAACATGGACGATCCGAAGATGAAGAATCTGTTAGAGCCGGATTACAGGAAATGGCTGAACGAATAGACGCACACCAGTCCGCCAGACCTGCCCGACCGATGGCAGGCGGGCGTAAGGCGGACCAGCCAGCGGGCCGGCTCGAAATGCAGGGGGTGTCCAAGCGCTTTGGGGCAACCGTCGCGCTGGAAGACGTGGGAATCCGGGTCGCCGCAGGCGAGGTCCTCGCGTTGGTGGGTGAGAATGGGGCCGGCAAGAGCACCTTGATGAAGGTCTGCTCCGGAGCGGTCAAACCGGACGCGGGCCAGATGTGGCTGGACGGCGCGCCCTACCGGCCGAACAATCCACTCGAAGCCCGGCGGGCCGGCGTCGCCATGATTTACCAGGAGCTTTCACTCACGCCGCACCTGAGCGTCCAGGAAAACATCGTGCTGGGGATGGAACCGACGAGGTTGGGCGTGGTGCGCTGGGGACAGGTGCGCCAGCAAGCGCTCGAAGCGATCAAGGAATTTGATAATCCGGAGCTGACCCCGGACGCCCGGGTCAGCAGACTGTCGGTCGGCTCGCAGCAGTTGGTGGAAATTGCGAGGGCTTTGGCCATCGGCTGCCGCGTGCTGGTGCTGGATGAGCCGACCAGCAGCCTGACGCAGCAGGACGTCGAGCGATTGTTCGAGATTATCGGCCGGCTCAAACAGCAGGGCAAAGCCATTGTCTATATTTCCCACTTTATCGAAGAGGTCAAGCGCGTCGCGGACAGGGTCACGGTTCTGCGGGATGGCCGGGTCGTGGGCAGCAGCGACGTGGCGGCGATTACCCCCGGCCAGATCGTGGCGATGATGGTGGGAAGGCAGGTTGAGGAGCTTTACCCTCGCTCTGCGCGTCCGGCCGGAGAGGTCGTTTTGGAGATCGAAGATTTGGCCGGCTTGAAAAACCCCAAGTCCGCGTCGCTGAAGCTGCGGCGAGGCGAAGTCTTGGGCATCGCCGGGCTGGTGGGCGCGGGACGAACGGAGCTGCTGCGGAGCCTGTTCGGGCTGGAGCCGGTCAAGAAAGGTCACATCCGATTGGGCGTGTACACGGGGCCGGCTTCGCCGGTGAAACGCTGGATGCAGGGGGCGGGCCTGCTGAGTGAGGACCGAAAGCAAGAGGGTCTGGCCCTTTCCCTGAGCGTGGCGGACAACGTCACGCTTTCCAAACTGAGGGGCTTTGGCCCGCTCCGGCTGGTCCTGCCGAGCCGACAGGATAGAGCGACCCGGCGATGGCTGGAGCAGTTGGATATCCGCTGCCAGGGACCGCGGCAACCCGTCTCGTCTCTCTCGGGCGGCAATCAGCAGAAGGTGGCGCTGGCCCGGTTGCTCCAGCACGACGTGGATGTGTTCCTGCTGGATGAGCCCACGCGAGGCATCGACGTGGCGGCCAAGGCGCTGGTTTACAGATTGATCAATGCCCTTGCGACCGGCTCACCGAGCGAAGGCCGCGAGCCGAAAGCGGTCTTGATGGTCAGCAGCTATCTGCCCGAGCTGATGGGGGTCTGCGACCGGGTGGCCGTGATGTGCCGCGGGAGGCTGGGACCGACACACCGGATCGAGGAAGTGAACGAGCATGCGCTGATGCTGGAAGCGACCGGCCAGGAGGCAACTGCATGAGCAACCAGCAGGCGAAACCAAATCAAGGAACGACACTGAACTGGCGAGGCTTGCTCAATACACTCAGCCCGGTATTGGCCCTGGTGGGCGTGTTTGAATTATTCGTGCTGATCGCGCCGTCCAGCTTTGCGACCGTGCGAAACATAGAAATGATCGCCCGGCAGACAGCCATCGTCGGCGTGGCGGCCCTGGGGATGACGCTGGTGATTATCTCCGGGGGGATTGACCTGTCGGTCGGCTCCATTGTCGCCCTGAGCACGGTGGCGATCGCCTGGCTGCTGCAGTACGCCGGCGCCGGTCCGCTGACGGCGGCGCTCGGGGGCGTGGCGGCGGCGGCACTTTTCGGCCTGGTCAGCGGCGTGCTGATCACCCGGCTGCGCGTCGTGCCTTTCATCGTCACCCTGGGGATGATGTTAGTCGTCCGCGGAGCCGCCAAGGGCATCGGGCGAGAGCAGAAAATAGACGTGAATCCGGAACAACTGGCCTGGCTCGACGACCTTCTGGCTTCAGTGCCCCCGGATCGAGGCTGGATGCTCCTGCCCCCCGGGGTCTGGATGATGATTCTGCTGGCTGTGGCGATGGCGGCCCTGCTGCGATATACCCGGCTGGGACGGCACACGTTCGCGATCGGCTCGAACGAGCAGACGGCCCGGCTGTGCGGCGTGGCCGTCGAGCGCGTCAAAGTGTTGGTTTACACTCTATGCGGGGCCTTTGCCGGATTGGCCGGTCTGATGCAATTCTCCCGGCTGACCGTAGGCGACCCGACGGTGGCCGTCGGGCTGGAGCTGAACGTGATCGCGGCGGTCGTCATAGGCGGCGGCAGCCTCAGCGGGGGCGAAGGCTCGATTCTGGGTACCCTCGTCGGAGCGCTGATCATGACCGTGATCGCGTCCGGATGCACGCAAATGGGTCTGCCAAACTGGGTCCAGGAGATTGTCACCGGTGCGATTATCGTCGTTGCCGTGGCGCTCGACCGCCTGCGCCACCGCCGGACCGCCTGAACCATGCTCGATGCTGGATACTCGATACTCGTCGAGGACCGAGAATCAAGGATAATGCTACGGCAATGATAGTCGGCGTAATGACAGCACATTTGTCTTTGCAGGGGATAACCTCGCTGAAGGGCAAAAGAAGCATCGTCAAGGGCGTCATCGGACGGCTTAAGAGTCGATTCAATATCTCAATCTCTGAAGTTGACCATCAGGACAGCAAAAGCAGCGCGGTGATCGGCGTCGCGGTCGTCAGCAATGACGCTCGCTTCATCGACCAGCAGTTCGATGCCATCATCAGTTTTATGCGAAACGACGGCCGCTTCTACCTCGGTCAGGTCGAACGCGACACGTTCTCGTGATTTGAGCATCGAGCCTCGGCTCAAAGAAAAAGAATCGTGTCGATAATAAATCTTGCACCAAGAAATATATCCATCGCCATCGCGGCACAAAGTATGAGCAGCCGCAGCGCGTGCATCCGCAATCCTGCACGCACGACAAAGAAAAGAATCGCCATTGGTGTTGCGCCAAGTGCGTACATTTTCGCCGTCTCGGTGAAAAGTGCCCCTGTCTCCGACGTAAGCCCCGCAAGGGTCTGGAAGCCCAGGCCTGCCGGGGTCGCCGGCAACAATGTTGCGATTGCAAGCGTCCCCATGACTATCGTGGAGAACAAAATCCACTTCCTGTCGGACAAGCCGGCACAGATCAGCCCCTGCATCCCGGCACCGACAACAATCGAGCAGCACAACATGCTGATGGCAAGCCAGATAATCGGGCTGACGGCAAACAGAGAATCGCAGAAGGCCAATATCGTGGCGACGGCAAGGATGATCATGATTTTGAACCGCCGAGCGGCCAGGAGCATAGCAAATCCTATAACCAGCCCCGTCAGAGGGATGTGATAAACGCCCAGCAAGGTCATCTGGCGCTTGGCGGCAACAAGCGGGGCCAACAAGCCGGCCACGTCGGCGGCATGTAATTTGAGCTGTATTGGAATTGGGTAGAGGCGAAAGTGAGCGGCCAGTTGAAAGAACAACACGATGGCTAAAAAAGGCAGAACCGAAAACGGCACGCGCAGCGGCCGCCATCCGGCTTTAGGACCAAATGCCGCCGGGCAGAAGAGCCACGGTATGGCTGCCGCCAGGAAACCTGCCGTTGGGTGAAATTTGGCTAAACCAAGCGTGAAAGGACCGAAACCGTATAGGGCGCCGGCGAAAAATGACTCGGCGAATCCCGCCACCCATCGCCGGCTGAGCACATAACAGCCCAGAGAGGCCAAACAGGTGTTCGCGACGAACACGTCTTGCAGCCGCAGTGTGTCGAAGCCTTTGAAATAGTGCCGATACAGATAGACGGCAAACGCCAAGTATATTACCGCGGCCACGACAAACTTGGTGTATTTCGTATTCCGCATCTGGCGGCGTCATCTCAGGACTGCTCTGCCGGTCCCGGTCGTTATCCTGCCTATCTTGTAAACCTTCTCCCCGAATCGCCTCAGCTTGTTCGCGATGGACTCGGCGAAATCCTCGGCCACGATCAGCACAAATCCGATCCCCATATTGAAAACCCTGAACATCTCTTCTTCTTCGACGGGACCTTTGGCCTGCAGAAACGAAAATATCTTCGGCACCGGCCAACTCGACTTCCTGATGACGGCGCTACAGTCTTTCGGCAGAACGCGCGGAACGTTGCCCGGCAGACCGCTGCCGGTAATGTGTGCCATCCCGTGAACGACTCGCTTGACCTTATACTGCGACAGCAATTTTATAATCGACCGAACATAGATACGTGTGGGCTCCAGCAGCACGTCACCCAGCACGGCGCCGTCCAATTCGTCTATCACATCGGTCATCTTGAGCTTGCCCTGCTTAAAACAGATACTGCGAACGAGCGCGTACCCGTTACTGTGCAACCCGCTTGAGGCAAGACCGAGAATCACGTCGCCTCTTTTAACGTCTTGCCCCGTAATGACCTTTTTTCGCTCGACGACTCCGACGGCGAATCCCGCCATGTCGAGATCACCCTCGGCGTACGTGTCGGGCATCTCGGCGGTCTCTCCGCCGATCAGCGCGCAGTCGGCCTGCCGGCACCCGGCCGCGATGCCTTTGACAAGCTCGGTGATCATGTCCGGCTCCAGCTTGTGAATCGCCAGATAGTCCAAGAAAAACAGCGGCTCGGCCCCGAGCACCAGCATATCGTTGACATTCATCGCCACCAGATCGATGCCGACGGTATCGAACTTCTTGATTTTGCCGGCCAATTGAACCTTGCTGCCCACGCCATCGGTGCAGGCCACAAGGACCGGAGTCTTATAGTTTCTCTTGAAGAGTTTCTCGTCGTAGTCCAGCCGAAACATGCCCGCAAAGCCGTTCGGCAATTCGATGACCCGCGGTCCGAATGTGCTGGCCAGGGCCGAGTAGATTTGCTCAACCATCCGGTCATTGGCATCGATACTCACCCCCGACTGTTCGTAGCTGATATACTTACTCATTGGTTTATAGATTAACTCGATTCCTGATTGTCCCACCAGCCTTGTTGAACGGCAAGCTTTAGCGACCGAGGCTATTGCCTTTCGTCGAACATCTGCATCTGGTAGCGTTCCAAAGCAAATTTGTTGGCCGTCACATCGATCGGTATTCTGTACTTACCACTCCAACAGGCGGTGCAGTAGTGATCCTCCGGCAGCGTTGCACAAGACAGCAGCCCTTCCAGCGACATGTAACCAACGCTGTCAACTTCAAGGAATTCCTTGATTTGTTTCAGAGTGCGATTGTTTGCCAGCAGCTCTTCTTTAGTCGGGAAATCAATGCCGTAAAAACACGGGAACCTGATCGGAGGACAACTGACGCGCATGTGAATCTCTTTCGCACCGGCTCGGCGCAGCGTCCTGATCTTGCCCCGTGTGGTCGTGCCGCGAACGATGGAGTCGTCCACCACGACGACGCGCTTGCCCTGCACAACCTCATTCACCACCGCCAGCTTGAGCTTCACCTCCAGCTCTCTAAGTTGTTGGTCCGGCGATATGAACGTTCTGCCGATATAGTGGCTTCTGACCATTCCCATGTCGAAAGGTATGCCGCTTTGCTCGGCGTATCCCACCGCCGCCGACGTTCCTGAGTCCGGCACCGGGATCACCACGTCGGCATCGACAGGGTGCTCCACCGCAAGCCGCCTGCCGAGTTTCTTTCTGAACTCGTGGACATTTTCACCAAAAATCGTGCTGTTTTGCTTGGCGAAATAGACGTGCTCGAAGATACAGTGGGCCGGCGTGACGGTGCCGGGTGCAACGAAAAACCTGCTGTGCAGGCCGTCGTTGTCCAGCCGCACAATCTCGCCCGGCTCGACCTCTCGAATAAACCGGGCCCCCACAGCATCGAGAGCGCACGTCTCGCTGGCGACGACATAAGCACCGCTCTCCACTCGCCCGAGGCATAAGGGCCGGATGCCGTACGGGTCCCGAGCCGCCTCGATGCGGTCGGCAAACAGAAAAAGCAGACAATACGCCCCCTGGAGGTGGTTCAATACGTGTGCCAGGGGATCGGGGTTGCTCACGTGGGTCGGTTTGGCCAGCAGGTGAACAATCACCTCGGTATCACTCGTGGATTTGAAGATACTGCCGTACGCCTCATATTCGTCGCGCAGCCGGGGCGCGTTTATGAGGTTTCCGTTATGGGCCACCGCCACCTGGCCCCGCGAGTACTCGGCTACAAGCGGCTGGCTATTCGCCGCTCTGCTGCCTCCCGTCGTTGAGTACCGCACGTGTCCAATCGCTACGGAAGCGGCCAACTTTTCAAAAATCTCCCTGCCGGCGCGAAAAACCCGCCGGACCGTCCCCATTCCCGTGTAGCACTGGATCGATCCACCGTCGGCGGAGGCGATCCCCGCGGATTCCTGGCCGCGGTGTTGGAGACTGTGCAGACCGAAGTAGGTTTTCTGAATCGCTTCAGCGTCGCCAAAAACGCCGAAAAGACCGCAGTTTTCTTTTTTCTCGGAAACCATGAATGAATTGTCGATTTTCGACTGCCGATTGTCAATTGAAAACCGCAAATGAACTGCTTTTTCTGACGCACCCGGCCCGTACGTTCGCCTTTCGCGCGGCGCCGATGCTTGTCGTGTCTCTAATGGGGTTTGGGCTGCATGAATTCAGGTACTCTTCGGATCTTGCCCTGGGCGTTCACGCAGGCTAACGTGCTGGTTCCCTCGGCCAGGATCACCCCGTCACAGCAGCGTGTCAGCTTGTAAACGTGCTCGACCTTGCCGGGAGTGACCAGCGAGCAGGTGGTTTCCAGCTCCAGCTTCTCATCGTACTGTGCGGGCCGGCGATATTTTATCTGTAACCGGGCCACGACAAAAAACACGCCCGCCTGCTCAATGTCTTTGTAGGCCAGCCCGTTGGCGCGCAAAAGCTCCGTGCGCCCCATCTCAAACCAGATTGGATAGACGCTGTGATGAACGACGCCGCCCTTGTCGGTCTCAGCGTATCGAGGCACGATCGCTATCGTGTGGCTCTGAACACTCATTCGCTGTGGAAACTGCATCTCGTATTGCGTATATGCGTGAATGCGATCACTCATCTACGCATCTACTCATCTACCCATTTACTCATCTACTCTTAAGTGGCGGTCCACCGTTTTTCTATCTCTTCGAGCGTCTTGCCCTTGGTTTCCGGTACAAGCCGCCAGACAAAAATCAGCAGGACAACGCAAAAGATGCCGTACAGCCAAAACGGGAACGCGTGACCAAACGTCTCAAGCAGCCACGTGTTCTCGTCCATCATGGGAAACGTCTGCGAGATAACGTAGTTTGCGACCCACAGGCACACCGTCGCGATGGCCATGGCTCTGCCCCGAATCCGCGTGGGGAAAATCTCCGACAGGATCACCCACGTCACCGGCCCGACCGAAAGGGCGAAGCAGGCGATATAGCCGAGGATGAACAAGAGGACCCACAATTCCGTTCTCTGGAAGTACGCCGCCAAACCCATCGCCAGCAGGGAAACGCCCATCCCGGCCGAGCCGACCATCATCAAAGGTCGTCGGCCCAGCCGATCCACCGTCCAGATGGCGACGACGGTAAAACTCAGGTTTACCACACCGACGATCACCGTTTGAAGAAGGGCGACGTTCGTTTCGGAGCCCATCTTCTTGAAGATCTCGGTCCCGAAGTACAGGAAAACGTTGATCCCCGTCACCTGCTGAAGAACAGCCAGCACAATCCCAATCACCAATACAATTTTCATGCCGGGCTGAAACAGTTGCGTCAGCGACCCGCTCTCGTGAGCAATCGCATCCTTGATCTCCAGCAGCTCGGTTCTGGCATACTCAGTCCCGTCAACTCGCGTGAGAATCTCCAGCGCCTCATCGCCGCGGTTTTGTTTGGTCAGCCAGCGAGGGCTCTCAGGCACGAAGAAAAGCAGAACCAGCAGCAGCAGCGCCGGCAGCGCCTCCGAGCCAAACATCCACCGCCAGCCCAATTGCTCATTCCATGCCACGTCGCCTTGAAGCGCGACAAAATAATTGACGAAATAGACAACGAGGAAGCCCGTGACGATGGCGAACTGGTTAATCGAGACCATCCGGCCGCGGATTCGGGCCGGACTGATCTCCGCGATGTACATCGGCGAGGCAATCGAGGCCGCACCGACGCCAACGCCGCCGAGGATGCGGTAAATGATAAAGGCGGTGATCGTCCGGGGAATAGCGGTCCCGACCGCTGAGATGAAGAATAGTACAGCCGAGAGGATTAACACCCTTTTTCGGCCGAACCGGTCGCTCACCGCGCCGGCGCCTCCTGCACCAATCGCACAGCCCAGCAGTGCGCAGCCCATCGCCCAGCCCGTCCAATTCGCGTCAAGGGCAAAGTGCTCCTTCAGAGGCCCTATCGCACCATTAATGACTCCTGTGTCGTAGCCGAATAACAGTCCCCCCAGAGCGGCGACAAGACACACAACCATCACGTACACGCCGCTCGTCTGCGCCGCTGATAGCCGGCTCTCATGGTCTCCTGATGATTTCATTCCCGGCAACTCTCCAAAGCATATTTCAGAGCCCAGTCGATAAACGTCGCATGATTGTCATTCTTGTATGTGCCATCCGGCAGCTTGCATCTTGCCTGGGCCTGCTCGATTTGAGCGATAATTGGCTGAGCCTTCCTGCCGAGTCCCTGGATCTCGCGTGCAGCGTGCAGGACCGTTTCTTCACGCTCGTCCTCCAGGCCCTCGGCCAACACCGGCAAAGCCTCTTCACAAAGCCCCAGTTTGCACAACGCCCCGGCGGCGGCGAACCGGACATTCGGGCTCGAATCTCCCAGCCGGGCGGCCAGCGCATCGGCGGCAGACTTCGCTTGCGAACCCAGCGCGGTTAGAGCCACCACAGCCCAATAGCGAACTGCGCTGTCCGAATCACCCAACAACTTAATCAGCCTGGGGACGTTCTCCGGTCCTTTGCCGGCCAGCTCGGCGGCGGCAAGAGCACGCTGCTGAGGAAACGTGCTGGGATCTCGTACGATTTCATACGGCGTTGAGCCTTCGGCGCGAATGTGCATTTCCGCTTCCGGCAGCAGGCCCGTATCGCACGTCTGGAGCATCCATCCACGGAGCACCGTACGCAGCTTCTCAAGAATCTTGCGGTGCTGCGGGCTGCCCGCCAGATTGTCAATTTCGTGCGGGTCCGCAAACGTGTCGTAGAGTTCTTCGACCGGCTTGGCTGGTGCCCAGAGCAGTCTTTGTACCGGCGAAAGCTCTTCTTCTGCAACCGCCCGCCTCAATTCGTGCATAATTTCCGCCCTGTCGCAATACTCGCTCGGCTGGATGTACGGCAAATGAGGCATGAAGTTGCGAATGTACTTGTACCGCTTATCGCGGACGCAGCGCGAGCAATCATAAGCCTCGTCAACCCGGCTCGACGCTCCGAAGATGTATTCTCGCGGCGCTCCCGCCCTGCTACTAAGGAACGCCCGGCCCTGCATGTAGATCGGGGTCGGCAATCCTGCCAAACTCAGGACGGTCGGGCCAAAATCGACAAAGCTGACCAATCTGCCGGTTCTGCCGCCCGGCTGGTGCGGTGCAAGGTGCCGATAGCGCTGCGGGAAGCAGATAATCAACGGGACGTGAAGGCCCGTATCATAAAGCGTTCTTTTGAACCGAGGAATGCCCAGCCCGTGGTCCGAGAAGAAGAATACGATGGTGTCGTCGGTCAGGCCGTCGGCTTCGAGCTGGCTGAGCAATTCGCCGACCTGCTTGTCCATAAAGGTAATCAGATCGTAGTAGCGGGCCCAGATTTTCCGCACAAACGGAGTATCGGGATAATACGGCGGAAGAGAGACTTTAGCCGGATCGTGACGCTCTTCGGGCTTGAGTTTCGAGCCGTAGTTGGCAAGAAATTCCTCGTCGGAACCGTTAATCTGCCCCTGGTGCGTGGAGACAAAATTGAACACGCTGAAAAACGGCTGGCCGGATTTGCGCTTACGCCAGTGCGCCTCGCGGCTCGATTCGTCCCAGACGTTGACATCAATGAAGTTGTAGTCCTTCTTGTAGTTATTCGAGCAGTAGTATCCGGCCGCTCGAAGATATTCCGGAAAGCACTTAATCTTCTCCGGCAGTTCTACCTCGGAACGCAGATGCTGGGTCCCAAGAGAGGTCGCGTACACTCCCGTGACCAGGCATGACCGCGACGGCGCGCATACCGGCGCAGTTGCAAACGCCTTTGTGTACAACACCCCTTCATCGGCCAGCTTGTCTATATTCGGCGTGATGGCATAGGTGTCGCCGTAGCAGCCCAGGTAGGGACTGGTATCTTCGCACGTGATCCAGAGAATATTGGGTCTTTCCCTGGACGCGGCAGCAGATCGTCGCCTCTTAGCTGCGGCGCATCCTGAAAGGGAAAGCGTCGAGGCATAGAAACCTGCGGCTTTAAGAAAGTCGCGACGCGTGCTAATAGAAGCGCCCATTGTTATCATCTCCTTCTTCATTCAGACCCAACAGAGCAACAGCCACGCTTGTACTATTCGGCGGAAACCACTTTGAAATCTCGCAAGCTCTGCACGACTGCATCATTTGCCCTATCCAATTCTGCAACGAGCTGATAATCTCCGGCTTTCTCTGGAATTTGCTGGACAAAGGACAGAACTTCCCGGCCAAGACTATCGACGTCGCAATTCTTAGACTGTTCCGCGACGGTCTGGCCGCCGCGCACGATACGCAGACGAACGGCCCCTTTCCAGTCGTTATGAAGGTCGTTTATTACAAAAACCTTGAACTCGTGCTCGGAGCCGCCGGCAAGCTCTTCCGCCCAGAAATCAATCATCAGTCCCACCGGAGAAAAGGCATCGCGGACGTACTTCTCGAAGCTGGGCTCAAAGGTGAGCTTCTCCAGATCGATGAAATGGTCGCTGGTCGCGCCGCCTTCCGGCCGGGGCTTGTCGCCGGGCCGCGAATAACCTAATCCGCAAAAATGCAGCACTCCGGCACATTCACGGTGGCCTCGCCAGAATTCGGTCAAGGCGGCTAAGTAACGAGCGTAGAGCAAACGCCGCTGAGCGACGGTGGAATTCGGCCCGAGCAGATACTCATATATCTTGTCCGTCAGGCACGTGGTCGTGCCATCGCGATTGAGCCACAGCCAGGCATACTCGTTGATGATAATCGGGAGCCGGTAATTTTTTTGGACGTCTCTGACAGGTGGCTGGGCAGATGTGTGGGCCAGATCAGACAGGCGAAATTTACCTCGACCCCACTGGATGACGCTGAACAGGTACGGATGGGTCTCGATGCAATCGGCGTCGCTCTGGGGGGCGGCCCAGCCGTTATCCCAGGGCCGGTTTGACAAATCCAGATCACGCACGGCGGCGATCGCTTTGCCGGTTTCCTCGGTGACGCTTTCGTTTTGTGCGTCCCAGATAACGACGCACGGATGGTTCCATCGCTCGCGCATCCACTCGGTATATTCCGGAATGATCTTTTCGCTTGTGGGATTCTCCGGCGCTTTGCCCAGCAGCCATATAGGAAATTCATCCTGAATCAAGAAGCCCTCCTCGTCGGCAATGTCGTACCAGATCTCGGGCGGAAAACCGATGCAGTAACGAATCGAATTCCAGTTCATGCTCTTGAATTTGCGATGCAGGCGCCGTACCCACTCAGCCCGCCAGGGTTTGTCGCCCCGCTGGGCGTCCTCGAAAAAGCGATAGGCACAGACGTTGGTTCCCCGCATATAGTACGGCTTACCATTAAGGATGGCCCGGCCGGAGTCCTTGTCGAACCTGAACGAGCGCATGCCGAATCGAACCTTCAGCCTGTCGAAGTTGGTGCTGACCTCCAGCTCATACAGGAACGGATCCTCCGGCGACCAGAGATGACAGTCCTTGATAGGAATCGTGAAATCGAACGTCTTCTGCTCGTTCTCACTCATGGCTGGGTTAGCAGCCTCTCGCCCTACTTCCCGGCCCGATAATGCCTCGCGAACGATGCAATCAAGGGCGAACATGCGAATTTCACGACCGCTGCGAATCGTGACCTGGACCCGGACGTTGCTTTTGGCAAGGTCGGGAGCGGCCTGGATGTTCACGATGTGAGGCTCGCCCGTGAGAATCAGCTCAACCGAATCATAAATGCCGGGAATGTAGAGATACTTCTCGAAGTCCCAGCCGGTCGGTATTCCTTCCGGCATCGATTCGCGGTCGGCGCCGACCCGGATGATCATCTCGTTCTGCTGCCCTTGGCCTTTGAGGTACGCCTTGACATCCAGCAGCGCGGGCGTAAAGCACGGCAGGTGCTCGCCGACGACTTGTCCGTTCAGCCAGACCTTCGTACCGTACCTGGCTTTGCCAATCTTCAGTATTGCAACAGGAGGAATCGGCCCATCGACGCTGAAGGTGCGGCGATACCAGAAGGCCTGACGTCGCTCGCTCTTTTTTCCGACTTCTGCAAAGGCAGGCTCGGCCATATCCACCAGTCCCGGCACCGGTGCCTTGTGCTCGAAACTCGCAGGAACCGAATCCATGCCGCCTTCGGCAATTTCCCACTGTCCATCCAGATTGATGATCCGTCTCGGACCGCCACTCTCGGCATCCCGCACCAATTGCCCGGGACGAGTGCCCATGGTCTGGCTTGAGCCTACCGCCCACCCAGGTTCAATTGGTGCGGGACTGAAGAGCAAACCGATTGCGATTGACAACACGACGCGCGTCCCGCACGATTGCTTTTTACCCTGCATAGTTTTTCTCTCCTACCCCCGCGCTTGTCTGCGCCAAGCAGACGCGGGGGCTCTGCCCAACGCCTCAAACATGGCCAGGACGTTCTGGGTGGGTGTGTTGCACTGAATGTTGTGAACGGTAGCGAAGATAAAACCCTTTTTTGCACCGAACGTGCGAACGCGCTCTTTGACCTCGCGGCGGACCTGGTCAGGCTCACCGAACGGCAACGTCTTCTGTGTATCCACGCCGCCTCCCCAAAAGACGATCCTGCCGCCATATTTGTCCACTAAGTGCTGCGGGTCCATCCCCTGGGCGGAGGTCTGGACGGGATTGAGAATATCGAAACCGGCCTCGATGAACCCTTCAATCAGCGGCTCACAGCCCCCGCAGCAGTGCTTCATCGTCTTCCATTTGGTATGAGCGTGAATCCAGTCGTTGAGCTTTCTGCTGAACGGCAGATAGAGTTCCCGGTAGGTGTCAGGTCCGCAGAAGAGCGTATTCTGTGCCGCCAGGTCGGTCCCATCCAGCCATACGGCCTGGATCCGGTCGCCAACGGCCTGGTAAATCCGCTCGAGATTCTTAATTGCGATCTCCGCCTGGCCGGCGAAAACCTCCCTGACATATTCTCTTCGGGAGACCGTGCTGATGTACCACTCTTCAATGCCACGAATTCCCTTCGGATGTTTTAGAAACGCCGCAGGGACCAGTGCGATGTCCCCAAAGGCCGTGCCGGGCAATCCCGTCGTAATGGCCAAGTCGGTATGGTCATAAAGCTCGCGCGCCCGCTGTTCATAAACCTTCAAATCTTTGTCGCTGACAATCGCAAAATCTTCAAGGTTATCAGCCGGGTCGAGCTTCGCCTCGTCAATCGGCTCCTGGCGAACGATGTCGTCGAAATAAAACCCGCCTTTCGGCATTCGCCCCGAGGCCGGCACGGATTTATCCCCTTGCGGGTACTGGAGGATATCGCCGTTCGGCTCCGGCCTGGTATTGAACTTGCCCGGAACCAGCACATCCGTGCCGTCAAAGGTTTTCCACGGCTTCCAGCCCGTGTTCGCAAAGCCAAAGTGATTCTTCGGTCCGGGCAGGTTCACCGTGTCGATTTTCAACAGGTCCCGCAGATCGGCCGCAACCTCGCCGAGCATTTGATAAGGCTCGACAACCTTCACGGGCATCCCCGGCTTATCCAGACCGAGGGCCGCACGCAGATTCGCAATGACGCTCACGTGCGCTCCTGTGCCGAGCGTCCCGCCCAGATCGACGGGAACTCGGTCCACCTGCTTGTAGTTTAGGGCCCCGAGGACCCGTTCTCTGCCGGTCATGGCTGACTTGTTAGCTGCATCCTTAGTCATAATGAACCTCCCAGAAGAAAACAGCCTGCCTTCTCCTCGATCGACGAGGCGAGAAGTTTGCGGCCGCTATTCTATCATTTCCCCGGCGCCGTGACAAAGGTTGGATTTGGTGCAATATACCTCAAAATATGTCCAATAAGTAATTAAGCAGCAGGTCCGCATTGACGATTGAAGATAAATAAGGCTTGACGTCTTGGGCTGCGATCGGGATAATCCATTTATACGGCCCTGGTGAGGGGTCTTTTTTTGTGTTTTTGAACCTGCGAAAGGGTAAGTTATGAGAACCTGGTCTCTTGGTTTAAGAATTCCCATCTGCCTTATGATACTCTTTGCCGCCGTGAGTCTGAACTGTAAGCCCAAGAGCCCCAAGGAAACAGGGGCTGCGAAAACCGAACCGAACGCCCCTTCGGAAGCGGACGCCAACAAGGTCGCCGTGACCGTCAACGGCATCGATATTGCCGCCGGCGAAGTGGACGCACTCATCAAGCCTCAGCTTGACACCATCGCCAGACAGTCCACACAATTGGCTCCCGCGATTGCCGACCAGTACAAGAAACAGCTCAGACAGCAGGCCCTGGAGCTGTTGATACGCAGGCAGTTACTGGATCAAAAGATAAAAGAAGCCAACATCGTCGTCTCGGAAGAAGAAGTCATTGACAAGATCAGGGAAATCGCTTCGGGCCCGGGACAGCTATTATCCCTGGAAGAAGTCAAAAAGCAGATAGAGCAATATGGTCAGAATTTTGACGACGTGAAGAACGACGTCCGCAAAGGCTTGTCCCGCACCAAGTTCATGGAAATGCAGTGGACGGGAAAGATAAGCGTCACGGAAGAGGAGGCCAAGAAGCATTATGATGAAAACCTGAAACGGTTCGAAACACCCGAACAAGTCAGAGCCAGTCATATTCTCATAGCCGCCGCACCCACGGATCCCAACACCGACCCAAACCAGGCCAAGGCGAAGGCCAGAGCAAAGGCCGAGGACCTGCTTAAGCAAATCAAGAACGGAGCGGATTTGGCCGAGTTAGCCAAAGCCCACTCAACCTGTCCATCGGCTCCGAACGGCGGCGATCTGGGTTTCTTCCCAAGAGGTCAAACGACGCCGCTTTTTGAGAAAGTGGCTTTCGAGCTGGCCGTCGGGCAAGTCAGCGACGTGGTGGAAACCGAGTACGGATTCCACATCATCAAAGTAACCGATCATAAAGACGCCGGCGTCGTTGCGTTTGAGCAAGCCAAAGACGACATAATAAAACAGCTAACAGTCAAGAAACAATCCGACTTCGCCGAGGAGTATATCAACTCGCTCAAAGCCGAGGCGAATATCGTCTTTCCATTTCAAACCTGACCCTGTGGAGCAAAGGCCCCACAAACTCAAGTTACGATAACAGTTTTGCAGAATTGAAGTTAGGCATATATTATTTCAGAAAATCGGTTCCACGATTTTCTGAGAATAATTGGGTACCGTATCGTAACATATTGTCGAGTCGAACGTTACGCGTCGTATTTTAGAAAGAAAAAATCGAAAGAGAAGATTTTTTCTTTCCAAAAGCATGCCTAACTTCAATTCTGCAAAAGTTCAGTTACGAGCAGCAGGTCAGGAGCGAGGCGGGGTCGAGATGGGCTGCTTCTATACCCTTGAAGTAATTGACCGTCCCGACCTTGAGCTCTATTGTGGCCTCTTCATCGCAGACAATAATGCCCTTGGGGTGCATTTGCAGGGCGCTGATTGTCCATATATGGTTTATGCCTTCTTCGATAGCATGTTGCAGCGCCCTCGCCTTGTTATGGCCGCTGACGATAATCAGCACTTCATGGGCGTCCATAACAGTGGCTACACCTACCGTCAGGGCGGTCTTAGGCACCTTGTTGACGTCGCCGCCGAAGAAACGCGAATTGGCCACGATCGTATCATAGGTCAGTGTCTTGACGCGCGTTCTCGACGACAATGACGAAGCCGGCTCATTGAATGCGATGTGGCCGTCGGGACCTATACCTCCCATAAAGAGGTTGACCCCCCCCACCTTTTTCATCTTCTCTTCATACCTTTCACATTCAGCGTCAAGGTCCGGCGCATTGCCGTTGAGAATATTGACGTTTTCCTTCTTTATATCCACGTGGCCGAAGAAGTTTTTCCACATGAAAGAATGATAGCTTTCCGGGTGATCCTCGGGAAGGTTCACGTACTCATCCATATTAAAGGTGACAACATTTTTGAAAGAGACGGTTCCATTCTTGTTCAGCCGTATCAATTCTTTGTACACGCCCAGCGGTGAAGAGCCCGTGGGAAGACCCAACACAAAAGGCTTGGCCTTGTCCGCGCCGAACCCGTTGATCCTCTTGACTATATGATTGGCAGTCCACTGAGCCGCCAATTCATAATCGGGTTGAATAATTACTCTCATAAATTCTCTACTCCTAAACCTCGGTCACAGAATACCCTTTCTCCGGGTCCCATTTCGCAGAAACCCTCAATGGGGCTCCCGCTAGCACAACTGTTTCATTCGACTAACCATCTCCTCCGCAATCGCCGTTTTTACGGTGATGTGTTTCTCGATTTCCAGGACGAAATCATTTTCTTCGAACGTTCCCCTGACCTGCTCGAAATCAGCCTGCTTGGCGTCCTGCCTGCCATCGAGTCCATATCCGATTTGGGCCGTAGCCGCGAATTCTTTCTTGGCGTCCGCATGGAGCATGCGGTCAAGCTCTACGACGGCGGTCTTCCACTTCGTCACCAGGTCGATAATATCGTCCGCCGTTACGTTCTCGAGCGCCTTGCCCAGACGTTGCTGCAAAATGTTTGCCGCCCATGCCCACTCATACTCCGTATAATCCGCGTGCATGGACCTGAAACCTTCCGCAATCTGCTCAAGGCTGCTCACTTGGCCGTCTTCAATATCACAGAGGAGTTTTTGAACGGCTTCGTCCGGAGCCAAAAGGCCGGCCAGGTCCACCCATTGGCCCGGCCCGACGCTCGTTTGGGGCCTCATCGCCGCCCTGAGATCGTCAACGCCGCCGAATGGCCTGCCTTCCAGCCGCTTGATCAGACAGTTGCCCAGGAACTTGTCGATCCCAATCTGGTACAATCTGAGGCCCCGATCCAACGACGAATTCTCGATCTTGACGCTGTGGTAGGTGAAGTACTCGGACGTTTCGCCCGAGGTCGCCTTGAGGTTCGCCAGCAACTGGCAGCCGTTGAGCATCTTTTGAATCGTGTACGGGCTCAAGAGCTTGAAGTTTATGTGGTCCAGCTTCTCAGGCGCTTTTCGCCTGTCGCGTCTGGGCCATTTTCGAGCGTCCCGAACCGTGCCGACGCTGCGTAGATTCACGCCGGGGACCAGAACGCTCTCGTCCTCGTGCTCGATGAGGTAGGAGAAAGGCAAATCTGAGGTGTCCGAGTTTCTGTAATGCCGGCCCATCACGACGGTAAATGCCCCGACCTTTGCCGGCCAGAGCACGTAGGAATCGCTGGCGGTCTTGGAGCCGCGCTCCACGACGCCCTGATGGACGGGTCCGAGCTTGTACATGTGGTTGCTCTGGTTCGTTCCGCTGCCGGCGTTCAGGAAGGAAAACAGACCGGCAATCAGCAATGTGGACTTGTGGTGCGTGACGGTATAAGGCCCGGCGAACACGGCACATGCTTCACCGTGAAAGCCGCCGCAGTTTGCGAAGAAGACGGAGTTTTCCGCCGAATACTGCCTGGACAGCACGGTGCCCTGGCCGACGAAGCATTTGTACATAATTGTGCCGTCTGTAATCTTTGAGCCGCTACATGCGATAAAATCCTCTGCGAAAACGCCCGGTCCGATATGAACCGGGTCCTCCGGACAGCTATTGACCGAGCCGTTTTCCAACTTGTTGACTCCCTCTATCAAACTGCCCGGACCCACTTTGACGTTCTTGATGATTCGGCAGTTGATCAGTCTGGCTCCTCTGCCGACAAGGCCCATCGAGCAGGTCACAGAAGCGGTATAGTCGGCTATCATTTTCCGCAGCTTTTCAATGACCTTCGGCCTGTGCCGATAAAACGCCAGCACATACGCCGCATGAGCGGACAGATGGTCGTAAATCGGTATTTCTCTGCCGCCGGCCTCATTGACAACAGCCACTTCCACCCCATTGCCGAAGCTGCTCCGGCCTTCTACCGCAAGAAGCTCGATATTGTCTATCACCGCATCGTCGCCAATCGCATAGTTCGCGATGTAATTTCTTACCCGGCTTATATATACGTCGTTGCCGATAGTGCAGTTATGAATCGTTGCGTGACTGATCCCCGACGGTTTGGCCACGCCGCCAAAGAACGACACCTGCTTCTGGAATACTCCAAGATTCACGACGCCGGAGAAGTGTGTCGATCTTACCGCGTCTGCGTTGAAGCGCTCGGCCACCCCGACCTTTGACCAGTCATCGCAGCTACACCTCTGGCGAGTCAACTGGTCGATCTGGTCGGCGGACAGAGGACCAAACCCATCTTGATGCCAATTAGATTCCGACGCCATTTTCTCTTCTTCCCGGCTCACAATACATTGGCCTTCTTCTTCGCGATGAAGACCTTCTGCTACTTAGTGTGCGGTTTCACCGCCGGCGCTCACCCCGAATTCAACCGAGCAAATACTACAGACCACAATCTGATAAATCAACACATTTGTAACAAGCGAACTGTTTAGGTAAGAACATCGGACGCAGTCCAAGCTGTCGTCGGCATGCAGCCCGGTGTGTATAGTCATTCCGGTCAGGCAAGAGCCGCGTGAAACAAACACAAGTGTCTTTCCCGGCAAAAAAGCGTTCGCCAAGAGCCAAACCAAAGCCAACACGTAGTATCGCCAAGCCGGAAGAATCCTCTCGCAAAGGATTTTGCTGCAAGTGTCACGAAATTCTCGGCAAAATTTGGAGTAATCCATTGGCGGGTGCCGATGTTTAGTATATATAAGGGACTGTAGTGTCCCCAGAAAAGGGCTTTGTCCCGCGTCTATTAAGCCCCCGAAAGAGGGTGAACGATTGGAAGCGTGACGGGAGCTTGAGTTCAATAGGTACAGGACGAATACCCAATCATCTGTAGGGCTTTCGTGTTCAGGGATGATGTTTTGCAGAAAGATGGTAAGACACGCACTCTCAGGGACGAGGCTATGCCAAATCAGGCAAGGGTGGCAAAAGTTTTAGCAACGCTGCTGGCTTCAATGACGACTGGAGCGATAGTTTTGATGGCTCTGGGCCACAATCCTCCCTCCGCCGGTCCCTTTTCTCTCTGGACCTACCAGCGCCTCGATCCCGTCAAAGACGCCATTTCTTCACAAGCCACCCAGTCAGCCGGACGGTGGAACCGCATCGAGATTCACTACAGCGGCACCAAGAGCGGCAACATAGAGCAGTTGGCCTCCCTCAACAACGTGGCGAACCCCGAAGATCTCAACTGCCACTTCTGTCTATGCAACGGCCTCGGCGGGCGCGACGGCGAAATACTGCCGACAGGAAAATGGCAAAAACAATTGTCCGCCATCCCCGGCCAGAGCTGGTATGGCGCCGGCCGGACCATCCGTATTTGCATCATAGCTGACGGCAGAATCACCTACCCCACCGATTGTCAGATAAAGAGGTTACAGGTCCTTGTGGAAGCGCTCTGCAAAAGGTTCCAAATCGAGCTTTCGGCCATCGACTATCCAAGCGATTGGCGTTGAGGGAAACGCTCAATCACCCCGAATCCCGTCTGACTGCCCCCATCCGGGCTTTCTGTACACATGAAAAAGACCGGATGTGCATCCAAAAGACGCACACCCAGTCGCTTTAAGGAGGGCGGTTATGTGCGAAACAGCCCCTCGGCTATCCTAACGCCAAAAACAACCGATTCAACTTTTTGGAACCCATTGTATCCAGTTCGTTTTTCCGATATTGAGACGGACTCAAAGAGCGAATTTATTGCAGAATTTGAGAAAAAAACAGAAAATCACAGAAAACATGCAATTTTTGCTGAATTTCGCCTGTTCTTGGAAGCATTTCATGCCACAAATGAATTGGGTGGCGGCAGCAATGCCCGCCTTTGCCCCGTGCGTTTCTTGGCGAGCAAAGGCTTTTTTTCAGTTCCCGCAGCGGCGACGGGAGGCAGAATTCCATCTCGCGGCTGACGCCTTGCACCAGGACGTGAGATAGCCGGGATCAGGCCTCGATCTTAGAACCGGCGCCTCTCCCCGCCGAACCGCGAACATCGGTCAGCCAATAGACGACAACGCCGGCAACCAGAACACTCAGCAGAACCACCAGGCTGATGCGCTTGAACGCCCAGGCGTATGTGACACAGCTATAGATCAGAAAGCCACAGACTGCACAAAAAATAAGCGTGGTGACCGGATAGCCAGTCACACGGTATGCACGTTCAACATGGGGTTCTTTGAAACGCAGCACGATAACCGCCAGACTGGTACCCAGGTAGAAGGCATAGACCGCGGCGGCGGTGTACAAGAGCGTATCCACGAAGGAACCGAAGACCATGATCAGACTGACGGCAATCACACCTTGTACCAGCAGCGCCCAGGCGGGGGTTCCCGTTCGCTCGTGCCACCTCCCGAAGACTCTGAAGCTTCTGTGCTCAGCGCCCATGGCGTATGATATACGTGCCCCGGTAAAGACGAGGCCGTTCACGGCTCCCAATGCGGAGATGCAGACCAGGGCACTGATGAGTCCGCCGCCGATCCTAGGAAAGGCCGTCGAGATGGCGTCATTGGCGACCGCTTTGGATGCAGCCAGACCCGCATAGCCTAACGTGTATAGAAACGCCCCGTTGACCAGCAAATACAGCAAAATGACGGCGCCCGTGCCCAGGACCAGCGCGCGAACGATATTGCGCCGGGGTTCCTTCACTTCTGCGGCCACGTAAGCCATCTCATTCCATCCCCCATACGTGAAAAGCACAAAGATCAAGGCAAGGCTCACAGGCAGAGCGCCAAACGTCGCTTCGGCTGCCGTTTGCTGAGGGGCGATAACTGCGACACCCACGATGGCCAGCAGCCCCAACGCCTTAACGACGGTTAGCAAATTCTGTGTCCATTTACCCTCTTTGACGCCCAGGATGTTTATGGCGGTCAAAATGATTGTCGCCCCGGCCGCATAGAGCCGCTGGCTGTATGCCGGGCTGCTTGCCAGAGGGTCCCAAATGGTCCGCGCGTATGTCGCGAATGCAAAGGCCATCACGGCAATATCACCGGGACGAACAATCGTAAGCTGGGCCCAGCCGAACAAGAAGCCGGCCCACTTGCCATACGCACGGCTAAGATAAACGTAGTCGCCCCCTTCCTTGGGATAGGCCGTAGCCAGCTCGGCATAACCGAGCGCACCGAACAGCGACAACAGCCCTCCGACGGCCCAAAGCGCCAGCACGCCCCACCAGGAGCCAGCGCCTTTGGCGATATCCGGGGCCATCTGGTATATCCCCGCCCCGATGATAATGCCGACAATAATACAGGTTGAGTCGAAAAGCGACAGTTCTCTCCTGGGCAATGCGCCCGTAACAGGTGTTGCCAAATCCGGTACCTCCGTTTTTCTAACGTTGATCAGCCTGCTCTATCAGGCGTTTAGGGAGTTAGCCAGCATCCGGTCCCAGATCCGGCGCTGTTCAATAAGTGCCTGAACACGGTCTTGGACCTTATCGCTCGCTTCCAGCAACTGCCACCCGCCCCAGCCCATTCTTACCAGCAGGTCCATTTGAAGCTGGTACGGAAATCCCGCGTCTTTGAGATTGTGCAGATGAAGCGTATCGCCCAGCAAATCCTTGACCAGATTGAAATTGTGCTCGAACCCTTCACCTTGGGCGTCGCTTTTATCACTGTTGAGTTTCACGCGGACACTCGGCTGGACAACATGGTCCATGATTGCCCTGATCGTCGGCAGTTCGCCGGCATTGCCATGTGCTTCGAGGCGAACCTGCTGGCCATAGCCGGCGGCGAACGCACCCACGATGTTCAATGCCTTGCCGATCTGCTCGATGGTTTTCTCCCTCTCGACGCCCTCGTGAAAGCTGTTCGGGAACACCCTCACCCCGCTGCCGCCTACGTCCTTGCTGAGCACAATGTACGCCTTGGTATTCTCAATCGCCTTTTCGAGCTCGGCGGTTTTAGGGGAGTCAAAGCGCTCACTTGTGGCAAGGCCCACAAGCGTAACGGGGCTGTCTTCAAAACGTTTCTTCACTTCACGGCGCTGCTGCGCGTTGATATCCAACTCGACGCCATGAGCATAGGAGTCGCTGGTTCGCAGCTCGACGCCAAATACCTCGGCCTTGCGGCAGTTGGCGATCAAAGTAGGTACGTCCCAATCTTTGCCCCACTGGTAGGTCGTGAATCCAAAACGGGTCTTCGCGTGTTTCGCTCCGCCTTTTGTCCCCATAACATTGCACGAAGGCAAAGCTGCGGCCGCAACGGTGCCGGCGCTGACACAGAGACCACGTGCCAGGAAGCCACGACGTGAAATTCCTTTTCGTTCCGAAGGCATAATTTCCAATCCTCTCTTGATATCAACATCCGTTCAACTACTTGCTCCGGCGTTTCTTAAGGGTCACGCCGATGCCACTTCCCTGCTCGTGCAGGAAGATCGTTTCCAGCTCCGGATTGGTGGTGATCGCCTCAAGGTAGTCCTGCATCCGCGATGCCACATCCGTCGTATTGTGGGCCAGGATCAGCCCGCCCGGACGAACCAGAGGCAGAAGCTTGTTAAGGTAGTCCAGATAACCATCCTTGTCCGCATCAATGAAAACGATGTCGATCGGCCCTTTGAGTCTTGTGACTGTCTCATGGGCATCGCCCTCGACGAGTGCCACGAGCTGATCGACGCCGGCTCGTTTGAAGTTCTCACGGGCGAGTGAAGCCCGGTCGGCGTCGATCTCGTGCGTGGTCAGCTTGCCGCCGGTGGTCCGCAGAGCCAAGCAGAACCAGATGGCCGCATATCCGCTGGAGGTCCCGACTTCGACGACGTGTTTGGCTCCGGTCGTTTCGGCAAGCAGCCGCAGCACTCGACCGTCTTCCGGCGGTACGCTTAATATCCCGCTGTACTGGTCATGGCACATCGCGTCCAGCACGTCCAGGATTTTCTTCTCCTGCTCATCGCTCGGTATCGGTGGCCGATCCTGACCTTCCAACGTCCCGCCGTCTGAATTGTCCACGGGTCTCTGCTGTCCCTGCGTCGGCGTTACGTCGGGGCTGGTATCCCTCTTCTGGGCTTCCAGGCCCCCGATCCCTGCCAGCACAATCACCGCTGCAATCGCCGAGATCGTCCTCTTTCGCATTTGCCAATCCCTTCGAAAACTCCGATTTCTCATCGCTCCACGGTGCCGAACGCGCCCGGATACGGACAGATTCAAGGGCGAACTCTATTGCGGTTTGCAGGAAATGTCCACAAAAATATGAGCAAAGCGCTGTGAGAGCTCATTCAGACTACCTCTCAGGAACCAGCGGCTTTTTTGCATCAAGAGGCCCCACGCACAGTATTCACCGCGAAGCGGCTATTGCCCCTGGCGCTTCTTGAGAGTCACGCTCAGGCCCTGGCCCTGGCCTTGAAAGACCGTCTCCAGGTTGGGGTCGGCGGCGATAGCCTTGATGAAGTCCTGCCCTACCATCTCAATATTGTGAGCAAGGATCAGGCCGCCCGGACGCACTAACGGCAGGAGTTTTTTCAGGTAGTCCGTGTAGCCTTCCTTGTCCGCGTCAATAAACAGGATATCGATGGGCTCTTTGATTTTTGTGACTGTCTCGTGGGCATCCCCCATGACAAGCGTAACGAGCTTATCGACGCCGGCCCGCTTGAAGTTCTCACGGGCCAATGAAGCCCGCCCTTCATCAATATCGTGAGTGGTCAGCTTTCCCCCCGTAGTCCGCAGGGCAAGGCAGAACCAGATGCCCGAGTACCCATTGGATGTGCCGATCTCGACAACGTGCTTGGCGTTGGCAGCCTCCGTGAGTAATCGCAGAATCCTGCCGTCTTCCTGTGGCACGTTCATCATCCCTCTGCTCTGATTCTGGTTCATGTCATCGAGGACGCTCAAGATTTTCTTCTCTTCTTCATTAGCCGGCAGCGGTGCCTGCTGCCGAGCAGGCGATAAGTCCCTGCCTCGCCTGCCGCCGGAACCTCGGTCGGGTGGCTGGGCTGTTAAGCTCTCAACTACTGCCAACGATAAAACTGCCGCCAGAATCACGAACGCAACTTTCTTTAACATTTTGTGCTCCTTTCGAAATCAGAAACTATTTCCCTGATGCTTGTTCTTTGGGAGAAATAGACGGGTTCAAGAGAAGGATTTATTGCAGCTTTCAGGAAAACGCGGCAAAAATGCAGAAAAACAGTTACGTACCGAGTTTCTCTATGGCGGCGTGTTTTAGAAAGAAAAAATCGAAAGAGAAGATTTTTTCTTTCCAAAAGTATGCCTAACTTCAATTTTGCAAAAGTTCAGTAAGAGGCAGAAATGGGCGTTTGCCATAATTACAGTGGCAGCATCCAGGGTTCTCTATTTCTTCTTCAGTATTTCGGCCACAGCACGAATGTGCTCGGGAGTTGTTCCGCAGCAGCCGCCTACGAATCGTGCGCCGGCACGCAGGCACTCGCCAATCCCCGCCGCAAAAGACGCCGGGGTCATTTCAAATACGGTTTTATCTCCAACCAACTTGGGCTTACCCGCGTTGGGCTGCGCTAAGACAGGCAGTGACGTTGCCGACCTGAGCAGAGAAACGACCACCGCCATTTGAGCCGGGTCAAGGTCGCCGCAATTGGCGCCGACCGCGTCCGCCCCGGCCTCCGTAAGGCCGCCGGCGCATTGTTCCGCGGAGTTGCCCATCATCGTCCTGCCGCCTTTTTCCTCGGTGGTGAACGCCATCGAGACCAACACGGGAAGCGAGACGTTATCCTTACACGCCCGCACGGCACACACGACCTCACGCAGGTCGAACATGGTTTCGATAATAAATCCATCGACGCCGGAGGCCGCCAAAATTTCAGCCTGCTCCCTGAACGCGTCGTAGAACTGTGATTCTTTATACGTTCCGTAAGGTTCGAGCAGTTGGCCGGTCGAGCTTATGTCGCCGAGCACGTATCGGTCGGCGCCGGCGGCCTGCCTTGCGAGCTCCGCCCCGGCCTTGTTCACATCGCGCACCGAAACGCCGACGTTGTGCGTCTCGATGTAGATGCGGTTCATCGTCAGGGTATTTGCGGTCAAAGCGTGGCACCCGCATTGGATGTATTGTTCATGTATCGCCAGCACAGCCTCCGGGGCATCAAGATTGGTCCGGCCGCGGGACATCAGGCCGCGCTTGTCCAATTCGGTGCCCATAGCGCCGTCGAGCAGGATAACATCTCGATTCTTCAATGCCTCCACTAACCTCATAAGTCACCCATTCGCTTTACCTTGCTCCACTCCGAGCCCGGCCAATTCGCGCTTCATCTGGTCGATGTCCTTGAAAAGAATCGTATTGAGCCCCCCTTCTCTTGCTCCCCGGATGTAATCCTGCCTGTCATCAATGAATACGGACCGCGGGGCCTTCGAACCAAGCCTCTCAAGTGTAATCTCATAAATCCTTCGTTCAGGCTTCGCCACACCCTCTTCGCACGAGAAAACAAGCACGTCAAACATATCATAATCCAGCTCGTGAAAGAACTCTACCGCCGGAAGTTCTGTGTTGGACAAGAGCGCTGTTTTGTAACCTTTGTCATGCAGCCAGGAAGCCAGACAGAACACTTCAGGTCGCGGCATATACGCAGACCGGAAGGCCCGCGACCACAGCGACGGCACCTTCGGGGCCGGCTTGCCCGCCTTACACCTGGCGGGCTTGCCGAGCTTTCGGCTTATTCCTTGCCAGAACTCCTCCTCGCTGATCAGGCCTTTTCCGAACCCGTCCAGAAATGAATCATGCACCGGCGTATATTGCTCCAGCGGTACGCCGAAGGCATCGGCGCAGTATCGCAAAAGCCCCGGCCTTGGGTCATTTATCAGCACCCCTCCCCAGTCGAATATGACAGATTCTATTTTTTTCATCTTTGGGCGGCAGCCTCAAAGCCGTAGGTTTTGGCGATGGCAAATACCCCAGCAACCATCCCCAAGCTACGCTTGAGGATGCCACCCGTTCGTCACATTGTCAATCATCCATTTGCAGCACCAGCCGGCTTTGGTCTTTGACGAATGGGCTGCCCCAGTCTATAATCACAGCGATTCTTCTGGAACGCGAAACCTTGAGGTTGAAATTATGGAATTTGTCTTGGCCTTTGCAATTGGCCTGATTTGTGGCGGTGCTCTCATATTCTTCCTGAGGCAGAGCGAGACTAAACGGCTGGAGATAGCCATACGCCAAAAGGACGAACAAACCTCCCAACTCCGGGAGGAATGCACCAAATTGACGGTCGAACTTGCCAGGCTCAACGAGCAGCAGAAGACCGCCGAAGAGAAAATCGCCTCGTGGACCGAAGCCCGGGAGAAACTGTCCAATGAATTCAAGGCTTTGTCCGCGGATGCGTTGAAAAGTAACAATGCGCAATTCCTGGAGTTGGCCAGGACTAACCTCGAGAAATTCCAGGAAGGGGCCAAAGGAGACCTCGAAAAACGCAGGCAGGCGGTTGATGAGCTGGTTAAACCGCTCAAAGAGTCTCTCAAGAACGTTGACGAGGCACTGCGGCAGATCGGAAAAGACCACTCTGGAGTAAGTGAGAGAATCCAATCACTGCTCTCCTCGGAGACACAACTCAAGAAGGAAACCGCCAATCTGGTGAGTGCCCTGAAGAAACCTACGGTCCGGGGCCGGTGGGGTGAAATGCAGTTGCGCCGAGTGGTTGAAATTGCAGGCATGGTAAAACACTGTGACTTCTTCGAGCAGGAGAGCGCCCAGTCCGATACCGGGCGCACTCGGCCGGATATGATTATTAGATTGCCCGGTAACAGAACCGTGGTCGTGGATTCGAAGGCGCCTCTCGAGAGTTATCTGGAATCACTGGAGATCCCGGATGAGCAATTGCGCGCGGAGAAATTAAGTAAACATGCCGGTCTGGTCCGAACACACATTCGAAACCTGGGAGCTAAGGGCTACTGGGAGCAATTCCAGCCGGCTCCGGAATTTGTTGTCATGTTCTTGCCCGGCGAGATGTTTTTCAGCGCCGCCCTCGAACAAGATCCCAGTTTGATTGAACTCGGCGTCGATAATCGTGTGATATTGGCGACGCCAACCACTTTGATAGCGCTGCTGCACGCGGTAGCGTATGGGTGGCAGCAGGAACAGATCGCCAAAAATGCGCAGGAAATCAGCAATACAGGGAAGGAGCTATACGATCGAATCTGTACGCTAACGGAGTATTTTAGCGCTGTCGGGACAAACTTAGATCGAGCTACCGAGGCATATAATAAAGCTATCGGCTCACTGGAAAAACGAGTGCTGGTAACTGCCCGCAAATTTCGGGAGCTTGGTGCAGCATCGGGAAATGAGATTGACACGTTGGAGCCCGTAGAGAAGACAACAAGGATGATTCAGGCACCAGAGGCCGAAGAGAGTGCAGCGGATGTGAAAAATGGGGGCAAGCCACCATCCCCTGAGTGATACCAAAGCTTTCTTCCTCTTGGATACCAAGGATTTGATGAAGGATACTTGTCATGTCTGAAATTTATGATTGCATTATCGTTGGTGCAGGGCCGGCGGGGCTGGGGGCGGCTCTTTATACCGCCCGCGACAGGCTCAAGACGCTGATTCTCGAGAAATTCATGCCGGGCGGGCAGATTAGCACCACAGACAGGATAGAGAATTATCCCGGCATCGAGCGCATCGACGGGCCGGGCCTGATTGAACGAATGCAAAAGCAGGTCGAAAACTTCGGCGCCGAGATAAAGACCGGCTGCGAAGTAACCAGCCTGGAGAAGCTCAAGGATAGCAATATCGCCGTGTACTGCGACAAGGACAAATTCACTGCAAGAACCGTCATTTTGGCCCCCGGCAGCGACTATCGAAAGCTCGGCATCCCCGGCGAAGACCAGTTCCGCGGCTCAGGGGTCAGCTATTGCGGAACCTGCGATGCTCCGTTTTTCAAGGGAAAGCACGTCGTCGCCGTCGGCGGGGGCAATACGGCCGTCGAAGAAACACTCCATCTGACCAAATTCGCCCAGAATGTTACGATGATACACCGCAGGGACGAATTTCGAGCATCCAAGATTCTCGTCGAGGAGCTTCTGGAAAAGGCCAACGAGCCGAATTCAAACCTGACCATCAAATACAGCACCGTCGCCACCGCCATCCGGGGTCAAGGCAAGGTCCAATCGATCAAGCTGAAAAACGTCAAAGCCGGCCAAGAAGAGGATTATCCATGCGACGGTGTGTTCGTATTCGTCGGCATGGAGCCGAATACCGGCTTTCTGAAAGGTTTTGTGGGACTGACGGATAGGGGATTTATCAAGTGCGACTGCGCTTATCTTCGCACGAGCGTCCCCGGCGTCTTTGTGGCGGGCGATTGCAGAATAGGAGCGGCCATGCAATTAGCCACAGCCGTCGGCGACGGCGTCGTCGCGGCGATGATGCTCAAGCAGTATTTCAGAGACCCCCACTGGTGGAACGAGCTCGTCACGGCGTAGGCCGTTGCCGTGGCGGGGCCGGTCAGCAACCTGCCTGCCCGGGGGGATGATGAGAACGACGCCCGAATAAATTGGCAATTGACAATTGACGATTGACAACTTAGGATGGCCGACAGCAAAGGAATGAATTAGTGAATGAGAGAATTAGAGATTAGGACCAGTCGCCGACGCTCCAAAGCTATGGCGACAGAGTGCAGCGCCCCAATTAACTATTGAACTAATTCACCAATTCACTAATCAACTAATTCGCTAATTCGTGGTTGAAAGGATAAGAATAATGGCTGGTAGTGTGATTGAGCTGAACGACGCTACTTTTGATAAAACGGTTCACAATTCCGATGTGCCTGTGCTCGTCGATTTCTGGGCGCCCTGGTGCGGACCGTGCAAGATGATCGCTCCCGTCGTCCAGGAAATTGCCGACGAATACAAAGGCAAGGCCAAAATCTGCAAGCTCAATACCGATGATGCGCGCGACAGCGCGATGGAGTTCGGCATCAGTGCGATACCCACCCTCATCCTGTTCAAAGATGGCCAGGTCCAGAAAAAATGGGTGGGGCTGACCAGCAAGAAGAACCTCGCTGAAGCCATCGATGAGTTACTTTGAGCGGAATGGAGAATTGAGAATTCAAAGTTCAAAAGTCTGAATTCCAAATTCGGTCATTGAGAGGTACACGCCGTAAGCAGAGGAAGGCCCAAATGATCTGCGAAGACCTCAGCGGCAGGAACGGCACCGCCGAAGATGTGGCCAAGGCTGTATTGTTCTTAGCAAGCGAGGCGGCGAGTTTTATCACCGGCGAATACATCGCCGTCAACGGCGGCTTGTACATGAGAGCCTGAATTATTGACCCCGACGAGCTGATACGGCCGCCACAAATTCAAAAAGGAAACGCTGTAAATGCTCTTGTCGGCCTTTCGACGGAGGTAACCGAAATTGAAGTGTGAAATTATCAAACCAATACTGACAATAGCCACGGGTGTCGCTATGGCTGCATGTCTCTGTTGTCAGAAGACGGCAGATTCAAGAGTCGCCATGACTGCGGGGCTGGGCATAGAACAAGAGACGATTTCTTTGGCGGGTCAGTGGCTCCTCAGATTGGATCACGACAACGTCGGTGAACAGCAGAAATGGTACAACGGCAAGCCGACCGACCGCATCAAGCTGCCGGGCTCAACGGTCGAGAACGGCTATGGCGACGATGTCTGCGTCGATACGAAGTGGACCGGCCAGATTGTGGACCAGTCCTGGTTCACCGAAGCCAGGTACGAGAAATACGGGCAGCCGGACTCCGTGAAAATTCCCTTCTGGCTGACGCCCGTAAAACACTACGTCGGGCCCGCCTGGTATCAGAGACAGGTTGATATACCGAAAAACTGGAGGGGCAAGCGAATCGTCCTGTTTCTGGAGCGTTGCCACTGGGAAACAAAGGTCTGGGTGGACGGGACCGGTGTCGGCGTGCAGGACAGTCTGTGTACGCCTCAACTGTATGACCTGAACGATCTGATGACACCCGGCAAACACCTGCTGACTGTTCGCGTGGACAATTCGATGAAATATGACGTTGGAACCAACGCCCACTCCGTCAGCGACCATACCCAGACAAACTGGAACGGCGTAGTCGGCAGGATCAAGCTGCAAGCGACTGACCGGGTATGGGTCAGCGATATACAGGTTTATCCCGACGTGCAGAACCAATCGGCGAAGCTGCTTGTCACTATCGGCAATGCCGCGAACCGGCCTGCCGGCGGAACGCTCAAGATCCGAGCCAAGAGCTGGAACACAAAGCGGCGCCACATTCCTGCCGAAAAAAGCGTGGAATTCACGACGTCAGAACCACAGACCATTGTCGAAGTTGACTATGTGATGGGCAACGATGTGCAACTGTGGGACGAGTTCTCTGCGGCACTGTATGACCTGACGGTTTCACTGAGGGCCGCTGCGGGTGGCAGCCTCAAAGGCGAAGCCTTTGGGGATGTTTCCTCTAAGGGTGGCCATCCCCAAGCTGCGCTTGAGGCTGCCACCCCGCCGTTCCGGGACGAGAAGACGGTCACGTTCGGCATGCACCGGGTCGGCACGCGAGGGACGCAATTTACGATTAACGACCGCCTGACTTTCCTGCGAGGGACGTTGGAGTGCTGCATTTTTCCGCTCACGGGATATCCATCCATGGATGTCGAGGCATGGCTGCGGATCCTGCGAATTGCCAAGGCCCACGGCCTCAATCATATCCGCTTCCATTCCTGGTGCCCGCCGGAAGCGGCATTCGAGGCCGCCGACCGGCTGGGATTTCTCTTCCATATCGAATGTGCGGCATGGGCGACAGTGGGCAACGGTGCGCCCGTTGACAAATTCATTTATGCCGAGGGCGACCGGATTCTAAATGCTTACGGCAATCACCCATCGTTTTGCATGCTTGCCTGCGGCAATGAACCCGGCGGTCCCAATCAGAAGAGATTCCTCGGAGATCTGGTCAACTATTGGAAGGAAAAAGACCCTCGCAGACTCTACACCAGTGCGGCCGGCTGGCCCATCATCCCCGAAAGCCAGTATCATAGCACACCCGCTCCTCGCGGTCACCAATGGGGAGCGGGCCTCAAGAGCCGCTTCAACGCCAATCCGCCCGAAACGGTCACAGACTACCGCGACTTGATTGGGAACTACGACGTCCCTGTCGTAAGCCACGAAATCGGACAGTGGTGCGTGTATCCCAATTTCAAGGAGATCGGAAAATACACGGGCGTTCTGCGGGCGCGGAATTTCGAAATCTTTCGCGACTCGCTTGCCGCCCACCAGATGCTCGATCAGGCGGAGGATTTCCTGATGGCCTCCGGCAAATTGCAGGCTTTGCTCTATAAAGAGGAGATCGAATCCGCTCTGCGGACTCCCGGCTTCGGCGGCTTTCAACTGCTCGATATTCACGACTTTCCCGGCCAGGGAACAGCGCTGGTCGGAATCCTCGATGCCTTCTGGGACTCCAAAGGCTACATCGAGCCGCACGAGCATCATCGCTACTGCTGCGAGACTGTCCCTCTGGTGCGGATGAAAAAACGCACCTGGACCACCGATGAAGTGTTCGCCGCCGACGTTGAAGTGGCCCACTTCGGCCCTGATCCAATCCGCAATGCCGCTCCTATCTGGTCTATCAGCGACGCCGACGGCCGCAAGGTGACTGCCGGACAGCTACCGGCGATGACCATCCCGTTGGGCAACGGCATACAACTGGGAAGGATTGACGTTCCGCTTGCAAACGTAGCCGCACCAGCCAAGCTCTCACTGATCGTCTCGCTGAAGAGGACTCCTTTTACGAACAACTGGGACATCTGGGCTTATCCGGCCAAGCTGGACATTCAGCCCCGGACTAACGTACTCATTGCCGAGCAGCTCGACGAGCAGGTTCGAGCGGCTCTCGCACGCGGCGGGAAGGTGCTGCTGATGCCGCCGCTGAATTCTATTGACAGCGACATCCCGGCCGGCTTCTCCTCGATTTTCTGGAATACCCAATGGACCAGACAGCAGCCCCCGCATACTCTGGGGATTCTATGCGATCCGAAACATCCCGCTCTGGCGGAATTCCCCACCGAGTTTCACAGCAACTGGCAATGGTGGGACCTGGTGACTAAGTCCAGGTTTATGGTCCTTGACGGATTCGGGCCGGAGCTGCACCCTATCGTCCAGGTGATTGACGACTGGAATACCAATCGCAAACTCGGCCTCGTTTTTGAAGCAAGAGTAGGCGAGGGCAAGCTGCTTGTATGCAGCATGGACCTTCGCAGCGACCTTAGCGAACGGCCCGTCGCACGGCAGATGCTTCGTAGCCTCCTGAGCTACATGACGAGCAGCGCTTTTGACCCGAAGCACGCCATTGACGCTGAACTTATCCACGGCTTGCTGAAGAAACCGTCCCTTATCACCGAGTAGGTATGACAGAGCAGGACAAAAACTTGGCGAACCAGGAGGTCCGCTACAACATGGCGTTCATTTGGCTGGTTTGCGTGGTGGCGGCAATGGGGGGCCTGTTGTTCGGCTACGATTGGGTCGTGGTCGGCGGAGCCAAGCCGTTCTACGAGCCTTACTTTGGGATCACGGACAAAACGCCGCTGCTGCGAGGCTGGGGGCAAAGCAGCGCCCTGGTCGGATGCCTTGTCGGCGCCATTCTGTCAGGAATCATCAGCGACAAATCCGGCCGCAAGCGCCTGCTTGTTCTATCGGGTTTGCTTTTCACCGTATCCGCCGTCGGCACGGCTTTTGCCTGGAGCTTTCCTTCCTATAATGTGTTTCGCATTATCGGAGGCATAGGAATCGGGCTGGCCTCAAATCTTTCCCCAATGTATATCGCCGAGATTTCCCCGGCGCGGATGCGGGGGCGGTTTGTCTCCATAAACCAGCTTACGATTGTGATCGGGATTCTCGCCGCCCAGCTTGTCAACTGGCTGATCGCCCAGCCCGTGCCGGAAGGAGCAGGCGCAGAATATATCCTGGCCTCATGGAACGGGCAATACGGCTGGCGCTGGATGTTCGGGGCCGAGACAATCCCTGCAATTCTATTCTTTCTGCTGATGTTTTTTGTACCGGAGAGTCCGCGCTGGCTTCTCAAGTACGGCAAAGATAAACAGGCGGCAAGGATTCTGGAGCGGGTCGGCGGCGCCCAATACGCTGCTTTTGAAATCGGGGACGTCAAGAAAACACTTGCGAGCGAGGAGATTGCCCATGTCAACTTCCGGGACCTGGCCGAGCCGAAGCTGTTGAGGATCGTCGCGTTGGGCGTTTTCTTAGCGGTTCTCCAGCAGTGGTGCGGCATCAACGTGATTTTCAATTATGCCCAGGAGGTTTTCGCCGCCGCAGGCTACGGCGTCAGCGGTATCATGTTCAACATCGTCATCACGGGCGTGGTCAACCTGTTGTTTACCTTCGTGGCGATCTATACGGTTGACCGATTTGGCCGGCGCATCCTCATGCTGATCGGCGCCGGCGGCCTGGCAGGCGTCTATGCAGTCCTGGGGGCGGGCTACTACTTCCACAGCACCGGAATTCACATGCTGGTCCTGGTGGTCTCAGCGATCGGCTGCTATGCGATGTCGCTGGCGCCGATTACATGGGTGGTGATCTCAGAGATATTCCCGAATCGCATACGCGGTGCGGCGATGTCCGTGGCCGTCTTTAGCCTGTGGGTCGGCTGCACGGCCCTGACATTGACGTTTCCCTTTTTGAAAACGGGCCTCGGTGCTCACGGAGCTTTCTGGCTCTATGGTATCATCTGTGTGATCGGATTCTTTGTGATCCTCGCCAAACTTCCTGAAACCAAAGGCAAGTCGCTGGAAGAAATTGAACGCGAGCTGGTTGATTAAGAACCTTTCTGGATATTCGATACTCGCCGGGCATCGAGAATGCGAAAAACAATCCTTGCAGCTCACGGCCCCTATCTGGTATATAAGCACATGGTCATGCGGCAAAGTAGGTGTTTAGGCAAGGTAGGGCACGATGAAGGAGTTTTTGTACAGACCGATGAATAGACGCAGCTTCATTAGAACTGGTTTGGCCGCCGCGGGAACCCTGTTTGCTGTGGGCCCGGGCGAGAGCTTTGGCTCGGACGGAGGTGAAAAAGAGGCAATTCGATGGGCCTTTCTGGCTGACACGCATATCCCTGCGGACGTTGACAACAATTACCGAGGGTTCTATCCGTACCGGAATTTACAGAAAGTCGTTCCGGATATTGTCTCCTTTTCGCCGGACGGCGTGGTCATTGCCGGCGATTTGGCCAGGCTCACGGGCGAATTGGGTGATTATGCCAATCTGAAAAAGTTGCTGAGTCCGCTGGTTGAAAAAACGCCGGTTGTCATGGCGCTCGGCAACCACGACAATCGTGAAAACTTCCTCAAGACCTTCGACAGGACCGCCGGAGAGAAACAAGCCGTCTCAGGTAAGCACGTAGTCGTCTTAAACAAGGGTCCTGTTCGATTGATTATCTTGGATTCGCTTCTTTACGCCGATAAAGTGCCGGGGCTGTTGGGAAAAGAACAAAGGCAGTGGCTGGAAAACTATCTGAAAGAATGTGACGACAGCCCCACAATTCTCTGTTTTCATCATACCTTGGAAGATGGCGACGATGACCTGCTGGACGTGCTGCATCTGTTTCGCATGATTGAACCGATACAGAAGGTTAAGGCTATCGTGTACGGCCATTCTCACGTTTACGGATTCTCCCAGTTTGAGGGAATCCACCTGATCAATCTTCCGGCGGTAGGATATAATTTCAACGATACCGACCCTGTCGGCTGGGTGCAAGCCCGCTTGACCGCGAACGGCGGCGATTTTACGCTGCACGTTGCCGGCGGGAACGGGGATACGGATGGTCGCCTGACGAGGCTTACCTGGAGATAAGAAGAAGAGGACTGAGCCAAGATGCTTCTTTCCGCACGGATGCAAAGAAAACAATGGGTCATCCAACCTTCGGACGGTCGCTCTGCGGAGCTTGCCAGATCGCTCAAGGTCACGCCTCTTTTGGCTCAGCTCCTGATTAATCGGGGAGTCACAGACGCCGCAGCCGCCTCTGTTTTCCTGAGACCTAAATTGACCGACCTTATCGACCCCGGGCAAATGCCCGGAATCGGATCAGCGGTCCACAGGTTAAAGCAGGCTATTGCAGAGAGGGAAAAAATTACCGTCTATGGCGACTACGACGTGGACGGCATCACCGGTGTGGCAATTCTCTGGCAGGTTCTGACGCTGCTTGGTGCCGACGTTGACTATTACATTCCTCATCGCGTCGATGAAGGTTACGGCCTGAACGCCGAGGCCGTACAGGCATTAGTAAAATCCGGCAGCAGACTTTTGGTGACCGTCGATTGCGGCATGACGGCGTTTAAGTCGGCGGAACTGGCCGCCCAGTTGGATCTGGACCTGATCATCACCGACCATCACCAGCCCGACCCCGAACTGCCTAAAGCGATCGCCATCGTGCATCCCGCCCTGGAAGAGTCCTACCCGAATCAAGATTCGGCAGGGGCGATGGTCGCCTTCAAGTTAGCCTGGGCTCTTGCCAATGAATTCAGCTCAGGCCGAAAACTTGAACCGAAACTGCGAGAATTTATGATAAGTGCAACAAGCCTGGCAGCGATGGGAACCGTTGCCGACATCGTCGATCTGCGAGGTGAAAACAGGGTCCTGACAAGCTACGGACTCAAAGCGCTGCCCGATTGCAGGCTCTCCGGCATACAAGCCCTGATTGAGTCGGCCGGATTGACGGGGCACAAACTCGACAGTTTCCACATCGGCTTTCGGCTCGCGCCGATGCTCAACGCCGCCGGCCGAATGGGACATGCGCGATTGGCCGTCGAGCTGCTCACATCGGACAGTTCCATTCGTTCGATGCAAATAGCCGAATACCTCAAAGAGCAGAACAGCCAGCGCCAGCAGTGCGAACGCAAGATTTTCAAGCAGGCTTGCGAGATGATCGTCGAGGGTGACCTGAACCATCCCGACCGCAAGAGCATCGTTCTGGCATGTGAAAACTGGCACACGGGCGTGATAGGTATCGTTGCATCGAGAATCGTGGACAAATTCTATCGTCCGACGATTATGATCAACGCGGGTTCCTGTGAAGCCGGCATCGCCCAGGGTTCGGGCCGCTCAATTCCCGGCTTTTGCCTGCTGAGCGCCATTAAAGCCTGCTCACATCACCTGGCCAGCTTCGGGGGGCACAAAATGGCTGCTGGCATAACAATCGATCCCGACAGAATAGAGCAGTTTGCGGCCGAATTCGAAGCGTACGCCAAACAAAACATCAACGGAGACGACGCAGCCGCCAAACTGCACATCGACGCATTAGCTCCATTAGGCGAGTTTCGAAAAGAAACGGTCAACGAGCTTCAACTGCTCGGCCCCTTTGGCCAGGGCAACCCCGAACCTACGTTCGCCACGAAAGGCGTGCGTCTGGCCAGCCCGCCCAAAAGGGTCGGCTCAGGCCGCGAGCATCTGCAGCTTGCAATCACCGACAACACGGCGGCGGTCCGCTGCATCGGTTTTCGGTTCGGAAAACTGGAAAAGAAGCTGCTGGAACATGAGTTCTTCGATGTGGCATATCAGCCGCAGATAAATACCTACAACGGAAACAGCACCGTCGAATTTGTTCTGACCGACATCCAGTTTGAGTGAATCATAAGCGCGAGTACTTGATAGTTTCGCACCAACTGCAAAATTTTACACGGCCCCAATCCAAGATTGACTATATCGCCCGTCGGATTTAAGGTAAAATGAGACGAAGATTTCTTGAGGTCAGGAAGAAAGTCATGATATCTTTCCACGAGAAGGGCATAGATGTTATCAAAAAGGCGGCTGAGGGGGCAACCGCGGGCCTCATCTGCACACCTTACTATAGTGAACGGGGCTTGGCACTGCTGGATCCGTTCTTTGACACTGCTGAGGAAGTGGAGTTCTGGACACGATTGAATCCTCTCGATTGGCGAGATGGCGTTGCTGATATGGAGGCATTGAAAAGCCGAGTTCAATCTGTAGTGGGGCGACAGAAAAAATTTGCAATTTACGTTTCGAATGACCTGCATGCGAAAGTCTTCTCGTTTTCCAACAACAAGGCCATAATAGGGTCTGCGAATCTGACTTTACCAGCTATGACCACCAATATAGAGACATTCTGTGAATTGACTGATGACAACGCAGAAACCTTTTTATCGTTTCTGTCTAACGTTAAACCTCGGCTAAAGCAAGTGTCGGTAGATATTTTCTCAGCTTATGTTGACATCGTGCGCGACGTTATATCCAAACCTTTTGATGGTATCGAGGACGAGAACGACGAGATAATTGCCGCAATTAACCTTGCGGAAGAAACCCTCGGGAAATCTCCGGCACACACACCTGCTCATGCTATTTTGATTCCCTCTCATCTGGAAATGCAAAATTTCAAGGATTACTGCCGTAAAGAAAATTCCTATATAAGCAATGAGATTATTAAGCGAATAGAAGGTTTAGACAATCTCCAGGGGCACGTGAAACAATGCTTTTATGGGGCGGTTCGATTCTTCTCCGAGTTTCCAGAGTTTGTTGCTGAGATAGCTCAAACTCCGCATGAGTCATTATACGAGTTCACAGATGTGATCCGTACTAAATGGAGGGATTTCTTGCGAAAGCACGAGAATGAAACTGACGAGCAAAGAACGTTCTACTTCCAGACTTTAATAAACTGCCTTCCTCCAAGCGCGGGCGGTACTCGTGCCGGCGGCGGGGGTGCAAGCCCAACTCTCAAGCGAGTATTACCGGTTGTTGCCAGAATGCTCAAAGTATCAGGGAAGAACAAATGACCAACGGAGATTTCCTCGACCAGATTATTTTGGGTGATTGCTTAGACCTTCTCCCCAAGGTTCCTGACGACTCTGTTCAGACTATACACACAAGTCCTCCTTACAACATAGCCAGGAACTATAATGGCTACGACGACAAACTTACCCGGAAAGATTACTTGGATTTTATAGAAAGAGTTCTTCGTGAGTGCAGAAGAACCCTGGTTCCAGGAGGGGCTCTTTTTTGGCAAACGGGCTACACTACCGAACGCGGCGAGTACATAACACCTTTGGACCACCTTACGCTCCACCTATTTCAGAATCTGGGTTTTCGTCTGAAAGATCGCATCATTTGGCGCTATTGGGGAGGAATGGCCTTCAAGTCCAAATTCACAAACAAACACGAAACAATTCTTTGGTGGGTTAAACGCCCTCACGGCACGAGCAAGTCGAAATTCAACGTTTTCCCTGTGCGTGAGGCAACAAAATTCTATGACCGTCGTAACAATCTCTTTGGACGCAATCCCGGCAATGTCTGGGATGTAGATCGCGTAGCATTTGGAAGTAATGACCAAACATCGCACATCGCGGTCTTTCCGGAAGAAATATCGGACAGAATCGTCTTGGCCACAACTGATGAAAACGATCTGGTACTCGATCCTTTTTCCGGCAGCGGCACCGTCTGCAAAGTAGCGAAGTCGCGTGGACGACATTTCTTAGGTTTTGAAATCAGTCCTTACTATCACGCTGAATCAGTCCGTCGTGTGTCTTTTCAGGCCACAGGTGAGCTACTGAGCGTTCTTTCAGAGATTGTCAAAGAGCACGTATGCGCTGCTGGAGAGACCAAGAAACAAAGCACAATTGTCGAGAAATTGACCGCAGTTCTATACCCATTATCCTTGAAGCCATACGAGAATATAATCGCGAGACCCTATTTGGATGCCCTGTGTAACGGACGCGAGGACATCGTCAAGAAGTCCGACAAGATAGCTCTCTGGAAGGTCTTGGAAGAGATGCTGCCTCTGGATGATTCGTGCGAAAGGAGCGCGGACCCCGCTGGTCTAATGTCTCTTGTCGACCGCGCCTATGGGCAAGCATATAAGCTGCACAAGGTATATAGTAGTGCGATGCGCTTTCACTGTGTTGCCCGGTGGATTGACAGGCTGAGAAGTGCCCTTGAGCCGGACGAAAACGAGGGGTGGAGCCGAGTTCTAAAGTCTCTCGTGAATAGTGAGCCGGGAACGTACCGCCTTGATAACAATAGGATTGCAGTCATCGGTGGTACAGAAAAGATCAAAGACATGGAGCATGAAATTACTTCTCAAGGAGCTTCAAAGAGGGAAACTGCAAACACCACTTTGTTTTAGTGAGATAATATTCATAGGAATCAAACCGCTATCGCGCTTCTACATTGTTTACGAGAAGAATGCAGAACATCTATTCTTTTAGAATTACCTTTTCGATTTTGAACTGGCCTAATGTGGCGGCCAAGTTGAAGAATTCTCCGGGCTCGCCGTCGCCGACGGCCAGAGCGATGTGGCCGGCGTCGTAGCCGCCCCGCCCGGCGCCCCTGAAAGCCGCGTCAAGCCCGATCCACTTGCCGCCTACATACGCCTGTGCCCAGGCATGTCCCCCGAAGCCCTGATGGCCGGCAAAATCACTCACGTACGCCACGCCGACCACCACCTGGGCCGGTATCCCGACAGCACGGCACATCGCAGCGGTAAGGACGGCAAATTCGGAGCAATCGCCCTGCTTGCTGGCTGCGACTTCCGCCGCCGATGCGTAGCCGACCGAGAGGCTTCTATTCTCAATGTACTCAGCCACAAACGCTTCAATCTTTTTAACAGCCTCGGCGGCATCTTTGGTGTCGCCAACCGCGCGACGGGCCAGCTCTATCACCTGCTCGCGGTCACTTTGGAGAAATCTCGTGGGTTTGGCGGCGTCGCGAATAGCCTTGTCCGGGCCTTCGTAGGGAAATTTCACTCCTGCCGGCGCAGCCACAGGCTCAACCGTCACGATCACCCTGCCGTCTTTGAACTGCTGCACTTTTTGATTGTCGCCGGAGGGTATGGTCAGATCAGGCACGTCCCCTGTCGGAGCCAAATGATAGGTGATGGACTTTGCCGCGGCGAGGTTATCCAACGGCTCCGGACTCGCCAGGAACATCTTGTCGATCAATTCCAGCACATCGTTCCGGCCCATCGCGAATTCCTTGGCGCAGGCAATCATCTCGACCTGTATCCCTGCTATCGGCATGATGTTCTTTTGAACTCGAAGGTCGTCATCCACGTAACTTGTGCCGACAATTTCGCCGGCCTCCGGTATGTTGAGAGTCGTCGTGACTTCTCTCAGAGCCACCACTCGCCCGAGCAAATCGATGTCTTGCTTTGGGCCGATGCGCACCTGAGCGTGGACAGCCTGCAGAATCCCCGGGCTAAATATTTTGGCAAAATACAGCGTCCCCTCCTCCAGACCCTTTTTCAGAGTCAGCAATCGCAAGCCTTCGGTCATCACCGCCCCTTGCGGCCATTGCAGGGTGCTTTTCTGCTCGGTTCCCATTGAAGTCGTTGTCAGGCTCACTTGTCCTTGTTTATCCACCGCCCCCACCATTTTCATCACCATCGCACCCAACTTCTGCTCCACTTCAAAGCCAAGCGGCTCGCCGGCCGTTGTCTCGATACTGGTCTCCTTCACCTCCACCGTCATGGAAATACCCATTCGACTCACAGTGATACTGACCTCCTCGGAGCTGATCACTTTCCCCTCAGAAATGACTCGACTCTGGACACTATGGCCAACCTTTTTGCCTTCCATAAACACGGCAAAATATTCCGTTTCTTCCGAAACAGCCTGTGAGCCGGCTGGGCTGGAATGAGCCAGGCAGACAATTACTACAAACACTAAACAAATGCTCAGAACACGCCGAATCTTCATGATCTATCTCCTTATCTCAATTGACCGTTGTCGCCGATAATTATAAGACCAAATCGCAATCTTTCGCTACAATATTCTCGATCAGGCGCAAACTATCTCCGCTCGACTTATTGTTCCTGCCAAAAGCTCCGGATTTTCACCGGACTACGGGCGCATCGGTTGCATTGTTCTGCCTTTTGGCCTAAGATAGCGGGCGTCCGAGTGGGCAGCAATGAGCAGCTCCTTTGTGAGCAGTGGACAGTCAATATCAAAAGGACAGCACAACATTATGACTTTCGAAGAGTTGGTGGCCCTGGTCCGGTCGAGAAATACGCTGCGGGTACGCACTGATTCGCGGTTTGTGGAAGACGGAGATATTTTTGTAGCCGTTGCGGGTACGGCCTGCGACGGCCATGATTTTATTGACCAGGCCCTTGCCAACGGCGCCAAGTACGTCGTTTGTCAACGACACGCCCATCGCCCGAAAGGCGATACCCAAAATGAATTGATAACGGTTGGCGACTCCGTGGAAGCGGCGGCAATCCTGGCACAGGCAGCCCACGGAAATCCGGCTTCACAACTGACGAACCTGGCGGTTACCGGCACGAATGGCAAGACGACCGTCGCCTTCCTTGTTCGCTCGTGCGTTCAAGCGGCCGGTCAAAAGTGCGGCCTGATCGGCACCGTCATCTACGATACCTGCTCGGGGCACAGTTGCCAGGCTCCCCTGACAACGCCGGACTGTCTGGAGATCGCCGCCAAACAACAGGAAATGGTAGCAAACAGCGCCAAATATATGGTGACCGAGGCCAGCAGCCACGCCCTTTCTCAAAACCGGCTGGCACAGGTCAACTTTAAGGCCGCTGCTTTTACCAATCTTGCTGGCGACCACATGGATTATCACAAGACCAAAGAGGATTATTTAGCCGCCAAGATCAGGCTGTTCTCGGCTCTTGCACCGGATGCCACAGCGGTGTTGAACCGACAATCGCCGGAAGCCGCAGAAATCGCCGCCAAAACCGGGGCCCGGCTTCTCTGGTATGCTATCGAGGAGAAAGCCGACCTCACCGCCCATATCGAGTCGATGGATACCAGCGGAACAGTCTTTAGCCTGGAACATGCCGGCCAATCATCAACCGTCAGAACTCCTTTGCTGGGTTTGTATAACGTCAGTAATTGCCTGGCCGCAGCAGGATTGTGCCTGGCGGCCGGTTTCGATCTGGATACCATCGCCGCCGGCCTGTCCGCTTTGAAAACCATCCCCGGCCGACTGGAGAAAATCGAAGGCGGCGACTTTTCCGTAATTATTGATTTCGCGCACACCGACGATGCCCTGAAGAATGTCCTTTCGACACTGAAGCCTTTGTGCAAAGGCAAGCTGCGAGTGGTCTTCGGCTGCGGCGGTGATAGAGACAGAACCAAGCGCCCCCGGATGGCCAGAGTCGCCGAGCAGTTGGCCGATTTCGTCATCGTCACCAGCGACAACCCGCGAACCGAAAACCCCTCCGATATAATCAACGAGATAGTCAGCGGTTTTGAAAACCCGAATTCGCAAACGCTTACAGTTGAGCCGGACAGACGAAAGGCTATTGAGGCGGCTTTGAGGGCCGCCCGCAAAAACGACATCGTCCTTATAGCAGGCAAAGGCCATGAAGACTATCAGATCATTGGAAAACAGAAATTCCACTTCAGCGACAAAGAAATCGCCCAACAGTGCCTGGTAAAACCAAGATGAAGGAATTTGCAGTAACACATCTGGCCAAGATAACAGGAGGCACGCTTCAGGCATCAAGTGGTCCAGGATGTACGTCTTCGTTCACCGGCGTCAGCACGGATTCGCGCACCGTCAAAGCAGGTGACTGCTTTTTTGCGATACCGGGAGAGAATTTCGACGGCCACGATTATGTCCGCGACGCTTTTGCCAAAGGGGCCGTGTGTGCGGTTGTCAGCAAGCAGCTCGATGGAGAGGAATTTGCAGACAAACGTCTGCTTCGGGTGGAGGATACGATAGAGGCTCTCGGCGCTCTGGCGGCAGAATACCGGCGGCAAGCCCGCTTCAAGGTCGTTGCAATAACAGGCTCGGCAGGTAAAACAACAACAAGGCAGATCATTTACCACGTCTTGAGCCGGCATTTCCAGGTCCACCAGTCACCGGGCAGCTTCAACAATAACATCGGGGTGCCCCTGACCTTGCTGGGCGCAGACGCTCACGACCAGATAGTCATCACAGAGCTTGGCAGCAACCATCCCGGCGAAATATCCTCTCTGACTCGCGTCGCCGCACCCGACATCGCCATCGTCACCAACATTCATCCCGCCCACCTGGAAGGATTTGGCGATCTTCAGACGATTGTGCAGGAGAAGCTGTCGATATCCGAAGGACTCAAACCCGGCGGTACCTTGATAATAAACGGTGATTTCGAGCAGTTGGTCAATGCCTGCCGGACCAAGAAGGTCATATTTGTCACTTTCGGCAGATCAGACGGCTGCGACTGCCGGGGTGAAAATATCCGCTCGCACGGCTCCGCCAGCTGGTTCACCATTAACGGCACAGAGCTCCATTTGCCGTTAGCGGGTCCTGGCAACGTCGAGAACGCGCTGGCCGCCTGGGCCGTTTGCCGTCAATTCGGCCTGACGAGTGACGATTTTGCATCGGCTCTCAAGACTCTGCGGCCCGTCTCCATGCGTGCGGAACTGCTGGCGATTGGGAATCTGACCATCTTGAGCGACTGCTACAACGCCAACCCGGCCTCCATGAGAAATGCGCTCGAGATATTGGCCGGTCTGGATCCAACCGGAAAACGCAGACTCGTTTTTATCTGCGGCGATATGGCCGAATTGGGACAGCAGGCCGAACAGCTACATGCCGAACTGGGAACGTCAATCGTACAGGCCGGAGTGCAACTGGTGCTGGCCATTGGCAAGCTTGCTGAAATTGCCGCTCTCAGCGCAAGGGCAAGCGCCAAATACGACTTGCAGACAAAATGTTTCCCAGATACGATTTCAGCCTGTAATAATCTGCACGAATTGATAAAAGATTACGATATAGTATTAATTAAGGGTTCGCGGACGGTCAAACTGGAAACGGTCGTCGAGAAGCTGAAGGAGCTTCTCTCCGTGAAGTGTACCTCGTGAACCGAGACGGCAGATGCAAGAGGCGAGATGATATACCACTTGTTATGGCATTTGCGAGACGTTTTCACTCATCGGATCGGCTTTTATGCCTATCAGAACGTGGCTTTTCGTTCAGTAGCGGCAATACTGACCAGCTTATTGATAGCTCTTGTTGTCGGACCCAAGATTATTCGCTGGCTCATGCGAAAGAAAATCGGCGACCGCCCGGAGTTTCATCATGCCACCCTGAACGAATTGACCAAAGAAAAGGCCAATACCCCCACGATGGGGGGGCTGATAATCATTATCTCGGCCATCGCGACGACCTTGCTGTGGTCCAAACTGAACAACCCCTTCGTTCAGAAGGGGATCGTATTAGTGATATGGTTCGCTGCTTTGGGGGCGGCCGACGACTGGCTGAAGCTCACCGCCGGGTCTCGCCAGCGAAGCAGAAACGGACTCAAACCATGGGAGAAGCTCATCTTTCAGATCGGCGGAGCAGTGCTGATAGCATCGTTTTTATACGCCGACTTCATCAACATAGACGACGCCAAGCTATTCTGGCTGCCGTTCTACAAGCACGGCCTGCCGTTAGCCAACTGGATGTTCATATTGATCGCTATTTTCTATTTATCCGCGACCAGCAACGCGGTGAACCTGGCCGATGGGATGGACGGACTGGCGGCCGGGTGCGTAGGTATGGTCGCTCTTGTGCTGGCATTGCTTTGCTATGTTGCCTCAGAAACGATGGCGCGGGCGACGCCTGTGACCTGGGCGAGTTATCTCTTGCTGCCCGCGATACCGCAGGCCGGCGAGCTGAGCATCTTCTTTTCAGCGATCTTGGGGGCCGTGCTGGGCTTCCTCTGGTTCAACTGCCATCCCGCACAGACCTTCATGGGCGACGTAGGCTCGCTTCCGTTAGGTGCTGCAATGGGCTACGGGGCCCTGGTCACGAGAAATGAAATACTACTCTTAGTGATTGGCGGCGTGTTCGTCATCGAGTTGCTCAGCGTGGTGCTGCAGGTCGGCTATTTCAAATATACCGGCGGCAAACGGCTCTTCAGATGCGCCCCAATCCATCACCACTTCCATTTGATCGGCTGGAGCGAGCCCCAGGTGGTCGTGCGTTTCTGGCTCATAGGAGCCGCCTTCGCCGCCCTGGCGCTGGCCACGCTGAAAATCCGTTGAATCAAGGCTGAGCGCCCCAAGTTTGTGAAACAAGCGTCGAGAGACAACTATCTGTCGTAGTGCTCTTCGATATGGATGCGGACATTTTCCCGATAGTCCGGCGAATCGTCGGAAGTGATCTTGTCTAATTTCCGCTGCGCCCAAAAGATTTTGACGGCGGTAAGCGCACAACCGATCCCCGCAATAAAAAACATTGCGGCAGCCAGATACGCAAAGATCTCAGGCAACGCCGCGATGATAACGCCGAAGCCAATCAGCAGAAGGCCCACGACGAATATCCCTGCGGCAACACTTCTGGACGCCTGTGAAATGGCGTTCGTGTAAAAGCGGAAATTCATGTAACGCGCCTGTTAATCAAGCAAAAAAGCGGGCCCCGGAATGGAGCCCGCTTGCCATTCGGTCCTCTGTTAATACATTCCACCGCCCTGCGGCATCGCAGGGGGCGTCTCTTTCTTCTCAGGAATCTCGCTGACAATCGCATCCGTCGTCAGCAGCAGCGACGCAATGGAGGCGCCGTTCTGCAGGGCCGCCCTCTCGACCTTCGTCGGCACAATGACACCGAACTCGATCATATCGCCGTATTCTTTGCGCAGCGCATCGTAGCCGAAGTTCTTCTCCTTGCTCTCCATGACTCTTTGAGCCACGATTGACCCCTCCAGCCCCGCGTTCTCCGCGATTTGCTTAATGGGGGCCACCACGGCTCTTCGGATGATATCAACGCCGATCTTTTCATCGCCGGTCGCTTTGACCTTATCCAGGGCCGGCAGCGCTCTGAGCATTGCTACGCCGCCGCCGGGCAGGATACCTTCTTCCACCGCGGCCCGGCAGGCATGAAGGGCATCCTCCACGCGGGCTTTCTTCTCCTTCATCTCTGCCTCCGTTGCAGCCCCGACGTTGATCTGGGCCACACCGCCGGCCAATTTTGCCAATCGCTCCTGCAGCTTTTCCTTATCATAATCGCTGGTGGTGGTCTCAATCTCGTTCTTGATCTGTTCGATCCTGCCCTTGATGGCCTCCGTGCTGCCGCCGCCTTCGATAATCGTGGTCGTGTCCTTGTCAACGGTCACGCGTTTGGCTCTGCCGAGCTGCCGCAGCTCAATGTTTTCCAACTGAAGCCCCAGGTCCTCGAAAATGGCGTCCCCGCCGGTCAGGGTCGCAATGTCGCTGAGCAGCGCTTTTCGCCTGTCGCCAAAGCCGGGCGCCTTGACGGCCGCCGCCTGCAGCACGCCCCGCAGCTTATTGACAACCAGCGTAGCCAGCGCCTCGCCCTCAACGTCTTCGGCGATCACTAACAGCGGGCTGCCCTGCTTGGCGACCTTCTCAAGCAGAGGAACAAGCGATTTAACGGAGCTTATCTTCTTCTCATGGACCAGAATATACGGCTTTTCCAGCACGACTGTCATATTCTTCATATTGTTGATGAAGTGCGGGCTCAGGTATCCTTTGTCGAACTGCATACCCTCGACTAATTCGACCGTGGTCTCCAGGGATTGGCCTTCTTCGACGGTCATGACGCCGTCTTTGCCGACCTTGTCCATCGCTTCAGCCAGTTTCCGGCCGATCTCAACGTCCTGATTGGCCGAGCAGGTCGCAACCTGCTCGATTTGTTTGCTCGACTCAATGGACGTGCTCATCCTCTGCAGCTCTTTGACAATTTGCTCGACGGCCTTTTCGATGCCCCGCTTCACCTGCATTGCATTGGCGCCGGCGGTGATGTTCTTGAGGCCCTCGTCAAAGATACTCTCGGCCAGGATGGTGGCGGTCGTTGTCCCATCACCGGCCACCGTCGATGTCTTGGAAGCGACTTCCTTGACCATCTGCGCGCCCATGTTCTCGTATGAATCTTCCAGCTCAATCTCTTTGGCCACAGTAACGCCGTCTTTAGTTACAGTCGGCGAACCGAACGATTTTTCCAAAATTACGTTTCTGCCGCACGGCCCAAGTGTGATCTTCACCGCTTTCGCCAGTTTCTTGACACCCTTCTGAATTGCGGCGCGTGCGTCAGTACCAAAAGCTATTTTTTTAGCTGCCATATCTGTCTTTCTCCTAATCTGTGGCTAACTCTCTTTGCCCTTCTCACTTTTCAACGACGGCCATAATATCCGACTCACTCATAATCAAATATTCCTTGCCGTCTATCTTTATCTCTGTCCCGGCATAGCTGGTGAAAAGCACCGTGTCGCCCTTTTTCACCTGTAGTTTTCTCACTGTTCCATCGTCGAGCATCTTGCCCTCGCCGACGCTGACGATTTTGCCTCTTTGGGGTTTTTCTTTGGCGCTGTCCGGCAGGACGATTCCCCCCGCTGTCTTGTTTTCCGCCTCAAGACGCTGAACAAGCACCTTATCGGCCAATGGTCGAATCTTCATTTTGTCATTACTCCTTTCAGAAAACTTCTCTTGCTATATTTTTGAAAATCTTCATTATTCGTACACCAAACGTGTCCAAGACTTCGGATTCCAATATTCCCCGTACCTGCCGGTTCCTCACTGAAATATGTTGCTGTCATACTTCTTTATGAACAGCCTGTTCAGTTGCTGCCGCAAAATGTGCATGTCAACCGGCTTGTCGATCACGCTGAAAACGTCAAGACGAAGCGCTTTTCCGAGCAGAGATTTGCCTGCGGTGCTGGCCAGCAAAATGCACGGCAGCAAAGGATAATCCATGCGAATGATTCTTATCGTCGCCAGCCCATTGGACTGTTCAGAGTCCATATCCACTATGGTCGTATGGATCCGTTTCTTCTCGATAATATGGACGAACTGCGTCGCATTCTCAGCTACAAGCAAATTCACGCCTCTCGGCCGAAATATGCAGCGAAGCGCCTCGGGCCACGCCCAGTCGGCATCGCTGGCCAAGACATTAATTTCTTCAAGTTTTGACAGATTCGAGACCATATCCGTACATTCCCTATCTCCGGCTGAGCAAATATCGTGCCAAACAATTCAAAGCCCACCCAAGCCAACATAAGTCCATATTTCAAAAATATTTATGCTTCTTTGACAATTTCAATCACGCCTGCCAAAATCTTACCGGTGGACCACTTGCTCTGCCAACCTGACAGACTCCGGCTCACAGGATTTGGATTTCAGCCCTTATCTCCAAACCGTCGGCCAATGTCGATGGACCAATCATGGCTCGCCACCTCTCATTTGCACGTTTTTATAGGTCCAACGGGGAAGTCCCGTGGCGCCGAACGCCAAAGGAATATTCGCATGAAAACAGAGCTTCCTTTTTTGGCGAGATAATGCTATAATATGGGTAAGAGACTGTTTGGCTTTTTTGTTAACTTAGATAAAACGTGTACCGATATAACACTTGAATCACACGGAAATTGTATTTGGTTCAACGGAGTAGCCAGGGGGAAGGTCGACCATCTACCGGGTGATCTTCTTCCTTTCTGCTGCCTGAATGTGCTAAAGGAGATATGCAATGAGAAGATTTCTGAATATCTCGGTTCTTTTACTGGTTTTCGGTTTATCCGGCTCGCTCAGTTGCAAGAGCTGGCTTGGCCATCAGAAGACGCAGAGGGCGGAACCCGGGCTCAGCGCCAGCGATTTCTTCAAGGAGCAGACCCGCCAGGCTGTGGCCATCCCCCCGGCGGACGCGGTGCCTGCCCCCATAAGCAGAGAGCCGGCCGGTGTCGAGCCGGGCATGGTGGCGGTAAGTGAATCCGGGTCATCGGTAGTCTCAAGGGCATATCCGTGGCCGGAGTGCGGGGTCGTACGGTTGGACAAGTCCATGCCGAATGAAGTCGGCCTGAACAGATCGTTCAAGTACTCTATCAATCTCTCAAATCTGACGGAGACCACGCTGACCAATATCATAGTCACTGAAGAACTCCCGAGCCATTTCAAGTTTATGAGCGCCGTTCCAACAGCGAAAGAGGAAGGCAACAAGCTTATTTGGGAAGTAGCGTCGCTCGGACCAAAAGGCAGCAGGCAGTTTACAGTCACAGGGATGGCCACCTACGTTGATTCTCTCCAGCACTGCACGACGGTCATCACGCCGGTCATCCCGGCCTGTGCGAGTGTCCAGGTAATCCAGCCCGAGCTGAAGTTGACCATGACGGCCCCCGCCGAGGTTCTGCTGTGTGACCTGATCCCGGTGAGGTTCGTAGTGACAAACGCCGGAACTGGGTCCGTACAAAATGTCAAGATCACCGAGACCCTGCCTGCAGGGCTGCGAGCAGCCGACGGCAAGAGTGAGCTTGTATTTGACGCAGGCACCTTGATGGCGGGTCAGTCCCGGCAATTCTCGATTGAGCTGCGGGCCACTCAGACAGGCAAGTATGTCAGCAAGGCCGTGGCGAGCTCAACGACCGGCCTGAGCATCGAATCGGCCCCGACGACAACCACGGTGGGCCTGCCCGTGCTGGGAATCAGCAAGACCGGCCCTGAGCAGCAGTATATCGGCCGTCCGATAGCCTATGATATCAAGATCACCAACAAGTCGGATGTATCCGCGAAAAACGCCGTCCTGGAAGAGATTGTCCCCGAAGGTGTAACGTCAGTCAAGGCGACCGCCGGTGCAAAACTTGCAGGATCGAAATTGATCTGGGAGTTCGGCACTCTTGAACCGGGCGCATCCAAGGATGTACGCGTATCTTATACCCCGACGAAAGCGGGCATCCTGATAAATAGCGCAACGGCCACCGCCTACTGTGCAGAGGCTGTTACGGCCTCGATGAGGACGTCGGTGACCGGCATTTCTGCACTGCTGCTGGAAGTCGTCGATGTCGAAGACCCTGTCCGAATAGGGTCCTACGCAACTTATGTGATACGCGTGGAGAATCAGGGCTCGGCGACCGCCACAAACGTCAGTATCACCGCCGTGCTGGAAGACAACGTTCGGTACATTTCCTCTGCCGGTGCAACCGCCAGCTCGAAAGACGGCCAGACGGTGAGATTCTTCCCGCTGGGCAGTCTCGCCCCACAGGCCAAAGCGGCTTGGCGCGTGGTCGTCGAGGCTGTGAGGCCCGGAGACGTACGATTCAAAGTCATTATGACTGCCGAACAGCTCACTCGCCCCGTCGAAGAAACAGAGTCCACCCATCTGTACGAGTAGCCGCGATGGCACGAGAATACAGCACCACGGCGCAAGTCTGCGTCGTGGTGCCTTCATAAAAAGCAGGCTGTCTCAGCGACTTCCCAGTAAAAGTGCAACTCCGCAACGGCGTGCTTCGGATTTACGCGCTGTCGTCTGGCAGGCGGCACACCTGTTCCTTCTTAAGCTTCTTGAGCGTCGGCAAATTGACGGCAAAGTAAACATTCCGGCGACTATTCACTTGACAGATAGCCCGATTTTTTTCTATAATTAGGTATGTTGCGAGTGCAGATCGGCGGTTTCGCCACGGCGCAACCCGCGGTAACGCGCACACAGGCACATCGCTACAGGGAGGCAGGCCCAAAAACCAGTTCTCATAATTGCCTGTGCCTCCAATCCTGTTCGGCACAAGAATTGCGAGGTGATTTGTTGGAGAAAAGTAGCCAA
>CAYWZW010000013.1:52956-80900 GCA_964462945.1 uncultured Pirellulales bacterium | reverse complement strand
CGATTATAATATCGCCTGAAGGTCGTTCAAGTATTACTCAGACAGGCTCCTAGGACAAGACATACGAACCCAAAGATGTTGAATCCTGCCCTTATAAACCCCTCTTCAAAATACGGCGAGGTTTCGGCTCGCTTCTTAAGAAGCAGCCCGACAATCAGCGGTGGACAGGCCACGCCCAGCAAACCAAGTCCCGTCAAGAGGCTTTTCAGGGGGGCATCGAAGAAAGGCCCTTTAGGCCGGGGCAAGATCGCCACGAGAATGAAGCATATCGCGGCAACCCCGATTGCGATGCCAACGGCAATCAGAACCCTTTTCGTACGGAATGTCTGCCCGACTTTTTCTTGACCATCCAACTTCTCGTTCCCCTAAGAGCAGGCGGTGTCAATATCTCAACTGGCTGGCCTTGGGCGTGACCTTATCGATATTAGGCGTTACATCGACCGTGACGTTGCGCATGGCCCAGGCCAGGCCGCCGGCGATGATGCCCTGGACGTCAGGATTGGTCCAGATGTCGTCGCGGTGGCCGAACGAGGTATAGAAAACGCGACCTTTCTGGTGCATACGAGCCCAGGTGGCAGGGAACGGCGGGCGCTGGTAACAATCGCCCTTCATCCCTTCGTTGTCCTCGACGAGGATCACGTGCAGGTCTTTGGCGAAGTTCTTGAGGGTGTACCACTCTTCATTGAGCTTTTGAACCTCGCCAAACTTTTTTACGCCGGGAAAGTCAGGCGAGACGGCACGGATCGTCGCTTCCTGCTGGGCGCCGTGCACGATGAATTCACCCCCGATCATCGCGATGTAGGGATCGACTTCGGTCTGGTTTTCGTTTGCAGGGCCTTTGGAATGAAAAGAATCCGTTGCCGCGTGGAGGCCGACGAAGCCTTTGCCGGCGGCGATTGTCCGCAGAAGCTTCTCTTTGCCTTCGGGGGTCATCGGCGGCGTCTGTGCTTTGTCGGGCTTGGTCAAATCGCCGGATGTGTAGAAAGCGATGGCATCGTACTGGTCGAGATCGCCGTCGAAAACCCGGCCATCCTTGGTGCAGACCACCTCGAAGCCGTGTTTCTGGCCTAATTCGGTCAGGATTCTGTCGGAAATACTGGGCTTGCCATCCTTGAGCTTGACGGCGTCGTGCTCAAAGCCGGCGGAGCGCGTGAAGTAAAGGACCTTCTGCTTCTTCTTTTCGCCGGCGGCCACCCAATTCAGCGGGAAGGCCGAAGCCGTAACCAACGCCGCACCGGTTGCTCGAAGCATGTCGCGACGATCCATGCTCTGTCTATTGTTCCTAAGGTTCTTGAACGACTTGGGCAAGTTAGTTTTCGTAATCATCGGCACTGTTGACCTCCAAATCTTCGTTTCGGCTGACCTGTTAAATCATCTTTGCAAGACAAGTTCAAACAGCGCGCCCGGCAGGATTCGGACCTGCGACCTACGGATTAGAAATCCGTTGCTCTATCCAACTGAGCTACGGGCGCCCGACTTAGCAAGTCTCTGAAATATAGCAGCTTCTGACTCAGGCTGTCAATCCTTTCGCTGTCCAAGAGGGCAAAAATCCGGCAGCAGCGTTCCCGGCGTTAGTCTAATTGACCGTAATCGCATCTGTTTGGGCTTCATCTGTCCGGCGAGAATATCCGCCTGGGGATGGCGTGCGCCACTTGATGCGAAACCTCGCGTACGGTATTATCCCCTTGGGATGGCGTGCGCCATGCGCTTGGCCGGTGCCTATGGATGCTTGATACCGTACGGAGTGACTTATGAATAAGCAAACACGAAGAGAGTTTCTCAAGGCAGCAGGTCTCGCAAGCGCTTCGACGGTAGTGCCGTTGTTACTTTCAAGCCCCGTCGCCATGGCGGAGCCTGTGTCCAGCAACAAGAAGCCCAACATTGTCTTTATTTTGGCAGACGACCTCGGCTACGGGGACCTGGCGTGTTATGGCCGTCAAGACATCAAGACGCCGGTGATCGACGGCATAGCCTCTGAGGGGGTGCGCTTCACAAACTACTACGCCAATGGGCCGGAATGCAGTCCGACAAGGACGGCCTTCTTGACCGGCCGGTACCAGCACCGGGTCGGAGGCCTCGAATGCGCGATTGGGACTGGCAACATAGGCCGATATGATGATGCCATCCGGCTCCGCGAGAGCAACGATCTGGGGCTGCCCGTCGAAGAAACATCGATCGCACGCATGTTAAAGAACGCCGGGTACGCAACGGCGATCACCGGCAAATGGCATCTGGGATACGAGCCCAAGTTCGCCCCCCATCTTCACGGCTTCGACCACGCCTTTTACTGCATCGGCGGCGGAATGGACTATTTCCACTACCTCGACAACCTGGCGGGCTACAACCTCTTTCTCAACGGCAACCCCGTGCGCCGTGAAGGCTACTTCACCGATCTGGCTACAGACGAAGCGGCCAAATTCATCGAGAAACACGCAAACGAGCCTTTCTTCCTGTACGTGCCCTACACTGCCCCTCACTCGCCGTTCCAGGGCCCTGACGACTACCGGCCCGATCCTTTGCCGTTGGACTCACCTCTGTGGGAACAAGGCAAAGCGCCGCCCCACGTGTACGTTGCCATGATCGAGCATATAGACAAGTGTATCGGGCGCATCCTGAAGGTGCTCGATGAAAAGGGGCTGACCGGGAACACCGTGGTGATCTTCTGCAGCGACAACGGCGGCACCGGCAGTGCCCGGAACGCGCCGCTGTCCAGGACCAAGGGCAGCACCTTCGAAGGGGGTATTCGCGTGCCGGCCATGGCACGCTGGCCCGGGGTAATTCCCAGAGGAGTGGTCAGTAACCAGGTGTGCATCACGATGGATTTTTCAGCCTCTATCGTGCGTATCGCCGGAGCCACAGTGCCTCCCGGCCGTCAACTCGACGGACTCGACATCCTGCGGCTGGTGGAAACCGGCCAACCACCCCGGAAGAGGACCTTGTTCTGGAGGGCACGCCGGGGCGGCCAGACATGGTGGGCGGTCCGAGACGGGGACCTGAAGTACATACGATGTAAAGACAAGGGCACGGCGGACGAATACCTCTTTGACTTGAATGAGGACATCGGCGAAAGGCACAATCTGCTGGAGACACGCCGGAACGAAGTCCGCCGGCTCAAGGCGCTGCTTGCCGACTGGGAGAAGCAAGTGCAGCACAGCCGATGACCTCACGGCGGCAGCCCCGTACGGGACGCCTGACGGCGGAAAGGGCCAAGTGCAATGGGCAACCGTGTTGTAACGAACGTCTGTCTGGTGTTTTCAGTCAGTTTGTTTCTGGTGCCGGCGGGCGCCACACATGCTGCGGCTGTCCAGAAGCACACGGACCAAAACGCCGTTTCTGATGGCACGCCGGTGAAGAAAGTTTTGGCTGCCCGCTACGCCGGTGAAAACCTGATCGACCCAAATGCCTGGAGGCCCTGGCAGAAGGGTTTCGAACGAAAGGATGGTATCTTCGTCTGCAACAACGCATCCGACGCCCAGGTCCAGCGCGGGGTTTCACAGACGGTTGCCCTGAACCAAACCAGGCCGGAGCCGATTGTGGCGGTAGCCTGGAGCAAAGCTGAAGGAGTCGGCGGCAGTCGAGATAGTGATTATTCCCTTTATCTCGACCTTGTCTATTCCGATGGCAGTCCGCTCTGGGGTCAGGTTGCCCCCTTCAACGTCGGGACTCACGATTGGGAAAAAGCGGAGGTCCTCGTGTTTCCGGAAAAGCCCGTGAAATCGGTGTCTTTCCATATACTTTTGCGGCACCATCCGGGCAAGGCCTGGTTCCGTGATGCGGAGCTGCGCGTCATAACGCCGCCGGCGGGCGCGTGCCTGTTCGACGGCGTGCCTGTTGCACTTCCAGACCTGACAGAGGAAGGTTTCCAGGTTCGTGACGTAGCCGCCAATTCTGACTTCGTGCGATTTGAACGCCGTGCCATGGGGCTGGACCTGACGTATCGCAAGCACCGTGAGGCCTCCCCTCCTGGAGAGCAAATCGACGGCGCCACTTTCTTTGACGTCACTATCTCCGACACGACCGGCAAAGATCGAGCCGTTACCCTGGTTTATGCCGTTCCACTGCCTGCCCAGACGGGCCGCTGGCTTCAAGACCCCCGCCATGTCGTCGCTGTCCAGCGGGGGCAGGAATATGTAAATGCGGGCCGGTTCTCCGCCGGAGCTAACGGCCGGCTATCGCACTATCCGTTTGCTGCGGTGGCTGCCGCCGACCAGGGCATTGGGCTCGGCATTGACGTGGCCCAGCCGGCGTTCTTCCGCGTGGGCTACAACGCCGGAACCGAAGAATTGTTCCTCGCGTATGACATCGGTCTGACGCCTGAGAAATCTACAGCTCACGTGCGTTTGGTGAAATTCAATTTTGACCCGAAATGGGGCTTTCGCGCCGCCCTCGCCCGATACTACGAGCTTTTCCCGGACTGTTTCCGCCGCCGCACCCCTGAACAGGGACTTTGGATGCCCTTCGCCAAGATCAGCGACGTTAACGACTGGCAGGACTTCGGTTTCAAATTCAAGGAGGGCACCAACGAAACCGGATGGGACGACCAGCACGATATCATTACCTTCCGCTACACCGAGCCGATGACCTGGTGGATGTCCATGCCCAAGGAAATGCCTCGCACGCTCCAGGCCGCCCTGGCTGAGGCCCGACGTCTTGCGGGTGAAAAGGCGGACCTGCGGGCCAAAGCCCTTCTGGCCAGCGGCTTCCACGACCAACAGGGGCAGTTTCCCGCCCGTCTGCAGGATACACCCTGGTGCAATGGGGCCGTTTGGAGCATAAACTCCATGCCAAAGATTGAAGGCGACGTCACAGATTTCAAAAACAAGTGGAATCCTGAACTGCGTGAGCGACTCTACGGTCCGCAGGCCAATGCCGATTTGGATGGGGAGTATATTGACTCAAGCGAAGGATATGTAACGGACGAGCTGGATTTTCGACGCGAACATTTCGCCGCGGCGGAAACTCCTTTGACCTTTTCGCTCGACAGCCGAAAGGTAGCCATTTTTCGCGGACTAATTGCCTTTGAGTATGTCCGCGCCATCGCTCAGGATGTTCATTCTATGGACAAGCCCGCCGGACGTAAGGCGGGCAAGCTCATGATGGCCAATTCCACTCCTGATCGCTTATGCTGGCTGTCGCCCCTGCTGGATGTCATGGGTACTGAAACCGATTGGAATCCGAATGGGACATGGCAGCCGATGTCTGACAGCGACTTGCTTTACCGCCGTTCATTGTGCAAGGGCAAACCCTACTGTTTCCTGATGAACACTCGTTTCGAGGAGTTTTCTCACGAGCTCGGTGAGAAGTATATGAAGCGATCGCTCGCATACGGCATGTTTCCGGGCTTCTTCAGCCACAATGCTTCGCAGGGCCATTACTTCACTCGACCCGAGCTTTACGAACGAGATCGGAGTCTCTTCAAGAAATATGCTCCCGTGTGCAAGCTGGTCGCCGAGGCCGGTTGGGAGCCGATCACGCTGGCTCATACAAGTGACAGTCGTGTCTATGTGGAACGGTTCGGCGAGAAGTTCCTGACCGTATTCAACGATAGTAATGAACGCCGCACCGTGACTATCAAGCTGGAGCGGAACAACCCGGAGGCCACCCGCGAATTAATTCATGGCCGGACCATCGAGTGGCGAGATCAGCAAACCAACCTCACTCTCGACGGCCAGGACGTCGCCGTAATCGAGTTGAATGGTTCGACAGGCTCACCATCCTGAGCGGAGTCGAAGGATTGATGGGCAAGTGTAATCACTTTCTATTGCCGATATAAGCGGGCCAATTGCCCCGAAAAACAACCGGGGCCTATACCGAACCAATTGGCATAGGCCCCGAAATGACACGAGTTTAAATGTCGCTGCCGCCGACGCGGCTTTGCTCTAAGGAGCCGTCCTTGGCCGATTCAGGCGGATGTCGTCGAAGTACATCTTTCCTGAGCCGCCGGGCGCTGTCATGTTGCCTCTGGTGCCCAGGCCGACGGCGATCCGGTCCACATTCGTCAGGTTGATGCCCTTGTCGGCAAACGTCTGCAACGGAATCACCCACTCTGTCCAGGTAGTTGTTGTCGCTGCGCTCGGGTCACTGTGAACCACGACGGCTGGCTGGCCCGCGCTGTTGGAAACGGCCACGTACAGCAGCTCAACCCCGTTGCTAGCGATGCCGATGTCCTGATGCGCCCACTGCGCGCCCACCGTGCCGGTCGTCCTGACGTTTGAGAACTTGGCCGTACACGTGGCGGCGTTGTTATGACTGGTCAGCGCCAGGCCGACATAGACGTTCGAGCTCATCGTGATGTTTTGCGGATTCCAGGACATCGCTGTCCACGTGGTTCCATTGGCAGAGTAATGGCCTCTGAAGTTGCCCGCGACGTCACGCTCCAATTTTACCCAGTAGGGGGCCTTGATGGCCGTCTGCTGAGTCGTCACAACCGCGGTGTCGCTCGTGGCGGCAATGCCCGTATCCATTCGCGCCTGGAATCGGCAGCCGTTGCCGGGCGTGATATAGACCGCCGCGAACTTCGAGCCGGCATCCAGCGTCTCGCGGATCATTACACCGGCCTTCGCCCACGGGTCGGTGTTATCGACGCTGAGCACCTGGGCCTCAATCGAACCAACGCCGGTGAGCATCTTGAAGCCGTAATGGAACTGGTCAGCCAGGTTCCAGATATCGGCGCCCGAGGCGGTGATCGTGTATGTACCGACCGGGGCTTCCACGAAGCTGCCGACGGACGCCGGACGACCTCGGAACCACAGCGACAATTCACCAGCGCCTTCTTCAGTCCAGTCCCGAGGCGAAGTCAACGTCAGCTCGGCTTCGGAATACTTGGCGAAGCCCTGCTTATTATTGTCGTAGGCCAGTGGCATTGCCTGACCGCCTCCGTGAATGATGGTTTGCTCAGCGAAGGAAGCCGTTGTCTCATCGCCCACCGCCGCACCCGTGCCGTTACCGGCAAAGTACGGTGGACTGCCTGGCGCGCCGTAGCCAAGCCCATCGTGCCACGAGTACCAAATCTGGTTATCGGCGGCATCGTAGTCCTCGAAATCATCCACGATAGCAAAACCAGCCGTCGTGAAGCTCCAGACCTTGCCGACCCACGGACTGTCCGGATGGGTACTGTTGACTTCGTCAATCCGCCAGTAGTAGGTCGTCTCCCAGGCCAGCTTGCCCGGCGCATAGCTCTCGTCGCCGAGGGCCTTGGTGGCCTTGAACTCAGGTGACGTCTTGGTGGCATTCCTCACCGCCTCTGCATCAGCGCCGGAGTACACCTCGTGCGAGGCCGCATAGGCTCCCGGAGTCCAGCTCAGAATCGGTGTCTGCTCTACGTCCACAGCACCGTTAGCCGGCTGCGGATTGGCCACGGCGCCCTGCGTCGTGAAGCTCCAGACGTCACCTTTATACGTGGCGACACCGTCAAACTCATCCACACGCCAGTAATAGGTCTTAGCCCGTTTAAGCCCGCTGGGCGTATAGGTCGTAGTGCCCTGGGGCAGTCCGCCGGAGGCGCTGGCAACCGTGTCAAAATTGTCGCCGAAATAGACGGTGTGCAGTCTTGCGCCGAAGCCTGCTGTCCAGGTAAGCTTCACATCCACGGCGACCGACTCAGCGCTATCAGCCGGGACGGGGTAGTAGGCCTTCTTGGGCGGAATCAAGAAGCTCCAAACATCGCCTTTCCACGGACTATTCGGGTCCGCAGTATTGACCTCATCGATTCGCCAGTAGTAAGTCGTACCCGGAACCAGCCCATCCGGATAGGCAAATCCGGGAAAGCCGGCAACATAATATGTGCCGGTTTGGTTGCCTCGGAACGTCTCGCCTGTGCCGCTGTTCACGTCGTCGAACTTGTCACCCAAATAGACATCGTGCGAGACCGCGCGAGCCCCCGGCTTCCAGGAAAGGTTTACCCAGGTGTCTTTATGCAAGGCCCCATCCGCCGGACTTGGCGAGGACGCGTACGGCCAGGCCTCACCCGACCCCTGCATCGCACCCAGAACCTCGGCGTACGTCAACGGCTTGGTGTAGATGCGCACGTCGCTCATGTAGCCTTGCCAATGCTCCGCGGGCGATGCATCGCCGCCCATGTAGAAGGGGTTCCCGTCGATGGTCTTGGTGATTGTGTTGGTTCCTGACTCTACCCCATTGCGATAATAGGTCAGGCTTGTTCCATCCTTGACGATCACATGGTGGACCCAAACGCCGCCCGGGACAGCAACGTAATTGATCCCCTGGAGGTAGCTGCCGTCATCATTGTAGAACTCAAACCTCGTCGGCGTGAACTTGATGAACTGAAGCGGGGACGCCGTGCCCCCATAGCGGTTGCCTAAGATCACGTCGTTGTCTGTAGCTTGATTGGGATGCTGCTTGGCCCAAAATGCCCACGTGAAATCATTGGTGAGGGTCATGGGCGGAATCCGGCCGGCGACCACGTGCGCGCTGCCGGGGTCGTTTCCGTTGAAGCTCAGGACGATGCCTCGCTCCGGGTCATCAAACCAGACTGAACCACCGGGGCCCAGGCCGCCACTGGCGGCGTTGGCTATGGTCCCGTTGGTGGCGGAGCGGGAGGAATCAAGAGCACTATCCCCGGAGCCTTCGTCCAGCTTCCACCACCCAATAAGATCAGGGTCGGCAGCCTTCGCCGCGCTGGTCAGAAACGCACCGGGCACCAAAACGAAACAAATGCAATAGGTCAATTTCCTGCACATAATATAACCCTCCGTAAATAAAAAATGGTTAATGAGGGGTCTTTGCTTTCACCCCGTGCTATCTACCTCGACAATGTGCAATTCTTTTTGCTTCATTCCACCTCCTTCTTTCCGCTGCCCGATATGGACGGTTCACCAAAGAGATTGAGAATTTACGGTTGACAACACAAAGCTCCTCTGTTGAAAGACCAATAGTCCGCTAACCCGGACAATTCTACTTATACCAGAGTCTCGCCTTTGCGTCAAGAAGAATCTCAGCCGAACGCATCCGGCGTTCGCAAGGGATATCACGCTGATAATCGGTGGTTTATAGGGCTACCGGCAAGAGGTTTTGCGAATCGCCATTTGCCCCTAAAGGCCAACGCTTATCAAGCCGAACTGGTAGGATGGGCAACTCGTTTGCCCATGCTGTGTCGGAACGGCATGGGCAGGAGAAGCCCCTGGGGCCAGGCCCTGCCCATCCTACGAGTCTGGACGAGTGGCAAATTCCGGCGAAGTATCAGGAAAGACGGATAATCGTGGACGATAAACAACGACATCGAAGACTGCGCCTGCTGACAAAGCAGCTCAACAAAGAGCGCAAAAAACAGGCGCAGAAAATCGACATACTCTGCAACGACCTCATTGGAGCACAGAGGAACTTCATCAAGAGACTGAATACCATCAGTTTCATCGCGAACTTTTGCGAGTCGATCATCGGAGCAACCGACCTGAACAACCTCCTTTACACGGCCGCCGGAATCATCCAAGCCGAAAACAACGACGCCCATGTCACCTTCTTTTTGAAGGAAGGCGGCGACCCTTCGGCGGTGAGCTCAGGGCCGAACCGCTTTGGGCTGCACGTGTTCGAGAGCAGCCGGCCGATAGCCGTCGAGAAGCAGCATCTCGAGGCCTGTTTCACCCATGAACTGATGGACGGTATTTGCCGGTCGAACAAGGTGTGCACTCTCGATGATATGTTTGCCCTGGGGCTGCAGGCGAATCTGATGGGACTCAACAATATCTCGGCGGTGACTATTCCGCTGGGGCTGCCCGGCTCGTCGCTGGGTTTCATGCTTCTTTACCACTCGCTGGAAAACAAGCTGAACGCCGACGCCGTAGAGAGGATTTCCGCCATAACCGGCGGACTTTCCCGAGCAATCGCTTCCTGCCAAGAAGACCAAGAATCAAAGTGCAAAGTGCAAAATGACACGTAAGTGATTTGCGATTTCCGATTGCTGATTGCTGATTGCCGATCTTCCTGCCACAAAGACACCAGGACACAAAGGCTCTGATGTAGTTCTGATTTGTGCCTTCGTGGCTGAATCGCAAATCGAAAATCGCAGGTCGTCAATCGGTGTTTGCTCGGCCGGGTTCCTTGAGTCCCGCGGCAACAGCAGCGGCCCGCAGTCTGTCGCCGGCCGGTCCCGGAGAGTTGTGGAACAGGACATCCAGCAGCTGCGGGTACTGCTCCAAAGCAGCGAGCATCTGCTTCCATTTGTCCGGGTCCCTGGAACGAAGAGAATCGGCCAGATCCAGGCAAACGGCCAGATAAGCGGCTCGGGCCTGCTCCTGAACAGTGGCGCCCTCGGCAAACCCGGCTTCTATCTGCGGCTTCATTTTCGAGCGCAGATCGGCTCGCTGCTGGTCCATATCGGTGAGTCTCTCGATATTGGCCGGTCTCTGGACGAGGATTCGATAAAAATTTCTGCCGTCCCGGCGTGTTTTTGCGCCGCCGTTCTCGGTAATCACACGGTCGGCGACTTCGATAATGCGATCCCCGAAGCGGGTGATTGTTTCGTCCTGCGGCATGGATGGGCGAGTAGTGTTGCGATAGCGATCCTGGATTGTCCAGCCCTGCTGCTGCATCCAGCGGCGCCCCTTGATCACGCCGACGATGGTAGCAGCCGTAGCGGCATTGTTGTCGGCGTCCCACCCGAAATTGAAAGCGTGGATGAGGGTATTAACCAGATGACCTTCGCCGTAGAGCAAGGCGGCAACGGTCGCCGCGGTGCATAGTTCGTAGCCGTTCTGGTTGCGGGTTCGGCTTTCATAGAGCGTGTATTTGTCCCTGATGAGCCGGCGTGCCCTGCGCCAATCACTGGGGTATTCGCCACGCCAGCGCCGAACGTCCCTGATGATGGGCACGATACGGCTGTTGGGATCGATGGAAGCCAGGCCGGCATCGAGGATGTTGTCGATATTGTCGGTGGTGAAGGCCGTGGCGATCATGGCGGTGAACAGTTGCGTGGTTTGGGCGGGCTCGCCGTCGATACTGACGTGCGTGTAATTCAAGCCGATCCGCCCGGCGGTCTGGGGCATGGCGGGAGCGATCAGGCCGAACATTTCACAGACAAACTGGCCCGATATGTTGAAACCGGCCCAGGGATTCAACGCCAGGCTGCCGGTCAGCGGCGGATCGATGCCGATGTCCATGAGCTGCCGGACGTAGAGGTTGGAGCACCAGATGTGGTCGTTGATATGCTTTTTCCACAGCAGGGTAATTTGCTCCGGGCCGAGCATGACGGTCTCCGTCATGCCTGCCCGCCGGGCAGAGATGCCGGACTGCATCGCGACGATATAAACCCATTCGATGTCCGTGTCGTCATCCGTTCGAGCCCCTTCGGGCAGACCCGGCGTGTACTGCGCAACGGCCCCCGGTTCCTCATAGTACTTATTCTCGTGGGCCAATCCGTTGAGATTGCCGAGCAGTTGGGCGAGCAGTCCGCCTCGGATTTTATCTTCGAGCGTCTCGGCAGGCATGTCGATAAACTCACCTGAACGGTGCCCGATAGAGGATGCCGCAGCAGTGACGGAGCCATTGGCAATAAGAGATGATAGTAAGGCAAAACACAGCAACAACATTCTCATAGCATTTCTCCTGTGAATGCGTGCAGGCGGCCCATGCACTCATCTACTCATTTACGCATCTACGCATCATCGTTTGTTCTTGCGTTCATCGAGGCGTTCGCCCAAGGGGCGCTGCACGGGGATGTCCAGCCCGCCGCCGGTCTCAAGCTCGTCAAAAAGCTGCTTCTTCATCGCCTCAATCTGCTGGCCGTACGCCGGGACGTTTATCAGGTTGTGCCGCTCGTGCGGATCGGTCTGGAGGTCGTAGAACCCATCGTAGTCCCACACGCCGTGATAGAAGACGTACTTGTGCCGCTCCGTGCGGACGGCGAACACCGTGGGTGTCGCGGGGAAGTTCCACTCCCAGTAGTACTCATAAAGGATGTGGTCGCGCCAGGGGATCGCTTTGCCTCGCAGCAGCGGCAGGAACGATTGCCCATCCATGCTCGCCGCCTTCGGCGGCTGCACGCCGGCCGCAGCCAGCAGCGTCGGGGCGACGTCGATGTTCTGTACCATTTGTGTGACTTTCGTGCCCGGCTCGATCAAGCCCGGCGCGTACGCGAGCATCGGCACGCGAATCGACTCTTCGAACGCATCGCGCTTGTCGTAGAAACCGTGCTCTCCGAGCGCAAAGCCGTTATCGCTCATGTAGATTACCAGCGTCGATTTGCTCAGGCCCGTCTCGTCGAGGTACTGCAGCATCCGCCCGAGGTTCTCGTCCAACCCGTGCACGGTTTCGCAGTACCGTCGGTACAGCTCCTCGAACGAGGGCACGGGGTCATTGTCGTACGGTCCAGTTTCCATGTGGTCCACGCCGTGGATGCTGTATCGCCGCTCGCGGACCCAATGCGGCTGCGTCTGATAGTTGCTCTCGGTGTTGGCCATCGTCTCAGGACGCTTGACCGGGGCTTTTTCGTACCGGCCTTCGTGCCGTTTGGCGGGCTGAAAGGGGTAGTGGACGGCTTTGAACGATAAATATAGAAAGAATGGCCGGCTCGTGTCTCGACCATCCTTGAGCCACGCCAGCGCCTGGTCCGTCAGGATGTCGCCCGTGTATCCCTGGATCGTTCGGTGCTCGTTGTTGGTATTGAGCGCCGGGTCGAAATACACGCCCTGGCCCTTGAAGCTGACCCAATGGTCGAAGCCGGGTCTGGGGGCGTCGTCTTCGTGACCCATGTGCCACTTGCCGACAAAAGCCGTTTGATAGCCGGCCTTCTGGAGGTACTGCGGGAAGAACACCGTTCCCTCCGGCTCGGGCCGCTGGTTATCGACAATGCGATGATGGTGCATATATTGTCCGGTGAGAATCGAGGCCCGGCTCGGCGAGCACAGCGAGGTGCTGACGAACGCGTTGGCCAAGTGCGCCCCCTGCCGCGCCATGCGGTCCACGTTCGGCGTCTCCAAAAACGCCGGCGCGTTCTCCATGAACCCCATGAAGTCATAGCGGTGATCGTCGCTGAGCACCAGGATGATGTTCCGCCGTGCCGGCTTATCGTTCGGCGCGGCTTGCCCGCCAGACTGACGGCGGGCTTGCAGAGCGCGCCCGGCAGCACCCAGGAAAAGCCATGCGGCCGTACCACAGCCGACCGTCCCAAGGAAATCACGCCTGCCGCAGCAGGGCCGTCGCATTTTGTCGTGACCCGTCATATTCGTTGCCTCCTGGTGATCAGCATTATTCTAATGTAAGGACTATTTGATTGTAAACACTTGCGATTATAATATGGAGAATGGCGGTTCCTAAGGGACAATTCGTCCCCGCCAGCCGCCTGTCGGGCAGGTGACGGAGAAAAGTGATGGCTAAGCGAAAAAAGGCGCTCATTCGGTACGTGTCACTTGATGGTGCCCTATGCCTGATGGACCCGGCGTTTAGCTCTATGGGTCCCGCGGAACGAGGGGTATATGTCAGCGTGGTGCTTTATATCCTCGCGCACAGGGGCAGCGTGCCCTTCGACCCGATAGCGCTGACGGCGGTGTGCAACTGCACCAATCGGGAGGAATTCCTGTCCCTGTGGCAAACTGTCAAAGAAAACTTCGTGATAAAGAACTACCGCCTGCGTAACGCCTGGGTCACCAGGGCGATAAGCCACGCACGTAAAGCTCAGTGGGCAAAAAGGTTAAGTAGTCCAGAGGCGACAGCTAAGCACCGGCCCAGCGATAGCTCATCTAACGCTCAGGTGCAGCTAAACGAGGTTCAGGGAAAGGAAGATGCGAAGAATCAAACCGAGATGCATTCCGAGCAGAGCACACCCGGCGGGAAGGGCTGTATCCGACTCGCTCCGGGCACGCTTGAGGACCGCGTCTTGGTCATGGCCGGGCACATTCGTCGGCACATCCGCGTCCGCACGCTGGGCGACCGGATCCGCTTTGCCGACGTGGCGCAGTGGGTGGTGGAGTGCATCGATTCCGGCCAGGCGACCGAGGCGCTGGCTTCCAAGGTCGAGCAGGCCGCCAGGAAGGCCGCCGGAGCCGAGAATCCGGCAGCGTGCTTTATCGCTACCGTAAGGGATGAGCTGGGCTACCAGCCGCCTGACACAAAGCCACAAAAGAGCCGTTAGTTCCTGGATGCTGAGTCGAGTATAGAAAGGAGTCCAGCCATGATGAGGGAACCGCAGTTATCGTTCACAAGCCTTGTTCTTGTCTTGCTTTGCACGGCGGGATGTTGGGCGACTGCCCCAACGACGCCCGCCGATCAGTCCGGCAATTCCTCGCCGGCGTCGAGCGGCCTGACGGATGCTCCCATGGTCGGCTTTCCCAAACCGTGGACGTCACCCTATCACGTGGATCCGAACTATCCGTTCCACGTGGTCAACGCCGAAGGGCGGCACCTGTTCATCCTGAACAAGACGGCGTGGCTGTATTTTGGCTGCAAGCAGCCGGAGGCCGTGCTCGACCGGGCCGTCAAACAGGGCGTCAACGTGCTCCGCGCGAGCCTGGAGGGTCAATACTACTACGAAACCGTCGGCATCGAGCTTTGGCCCTGGGGCGGCACGAGAGACAATCCGGTCTGGGGCGAATTCAGCCCGGCATACTGGGACGAGGTAGAACGGCGAATTCGCATGGCCGGCGAAAAAGGCATCGGCTTGGACATCGTGCTCTATTGCACTCTCAAACCTTCCGCCGCGGAGATCGAGGCCCAACGGTCCTATTGGGCCTACGCCCTGCAGCGGCTTGGAAAATACGCCAATATCCTCACGTGGGAAATCGCCAACGAATACATCGGGAACGAGGACTTCCAAAAGGCGGTCGCCGCGTTCTTTCGCCAGAACGATCCCTACGACCGCCCGATATGCACCTCCGACGGCACGACCGACGACGCGGCTTGGCCCGACCGGCCCTGGCTGGACTTAGCGATCAATCATACGTGCACCTCATCGAGCGAGCGTCACGACTTGAAGGACTGGTATCTGGCCCTGGCGCGCAATACACGCTCTCACGGCAAGCCTGCCTTCTGCAACGAGTCGGGCAGAGAGAACCGGCACGGCAACAACGACGGCGTCCACCGCCGCAAACAAGGCTGGCTGTGGTGCTCGGCGGGCTGCTTTTGGACCTGGCACTCGTGGGACGGCTGTGAAGGAATCGACGAGGCGGGCTACACGGCGCCGGGGCAGGAATTCCTCAAACCCATGGCCGACTTTTTCCGCGCCCTGCCTTTCTGGCAACTGAGTCCCAACTACACCGCGCTGACTATCGACCAGCCCGCCGTCAGTCTGGCGGGCCAGCCCGATATCGTCTCGGCCACGCTGGCCCGCCGGGATCGTTCCGTCGTTGTCATGTATTTGTGCACCCGAACCAGCGGCCAGGTCGTAAGAACAGCATCCGCACAGGTTCGACTCCCAACCGGAACCTACCGCATCAGCTTCCAGCGGCCCTGCGACCTCGGCGTTATACGAACACAGGACCATCAGTCCGGCGGGCTAAACCAGACCGACCGAATTCCGCTGCCGGGCTTTACCGACGACTTGGTCGTGACTGTCAGCAAGATCTGAGATAATGAATCCGAAGGAATTGCTCGATACAACCTTTGACTGCGAATGTGGGCACAGTCACAGTGTTCCCATCCGAAAGCTCATCTATGCCGAAGATGCCATCGAGCGGTTGCCTGATGTGCTGAATCCTTTGGCAGAGGGACGCCACATCGTTCTGGTTGCCGACCAGCGGACCTGGGACATCGCGGGCCGCCGCGCCCAAGAGACCCTCCAACAGACGGGTTGGTCTATACGCCGTGTCATTGTCCCCGATACCGGCCGCGGAAGCCCCGTTTGCGACGACGCCACCCATGACTGGCTCAATGGCCGGCTGCCGCCTGCCGACATTGCCCTGGCAGTCGGCTGCGGCGTCATCAACGATCTGACCAAATGGTCCGCCTTCGACCATGGCCTGCCTTACGCCGTCATGGCAACCGCCGCAACCATGAATGGTTTCACCGCCGCTAATGTTGCACCCGCCCTGAGGGGTGTTAAGACTCTAATCCTGGCCCAGCCGCCGTTGGCGGTTCTTGCCGTCCCCTCGGTCATCGTCGATGCTCCCTTTGAACTAACGACCGCCGGCCTCGGCGACGCCATCGCCAAGCCGGTCAGTACCGCCGATTGGCTCCTTAATCACATTTTCTTCGGCGAGTATTTCTGCCGGTACTGCAGCGAGATAATCAACGTTCTGGAACCGTACTACTTCGACCGGCCGCAGGACATCAGGAGCCGTCAGCCTGCCGCCATTGAAGCCTTGTTCCATGCCCTTTTGTACTCCGGCATCGCCATGACCATCGTGGGGACCTCGGCGCCGGCGTCCGGCGGCGAACATCTTCTCAGCCATACGCTTGACATGATGTCCAGCATTGACGGCGTCGCTCACGATCTTCATGGCCGGCAGGTCGGCCTCGGCACGCTATTCGCCTCGGCCATCTATGACCGCATCTTCCGGATCGAAACCCCCAACTGCCGCCATTTGCCATCCGACGTCGATAGCACGTTCTGGGGCCGCTTAGCCGAGAATGTCCGCTGGCAATACGAGCAAAAGAGACCCATGCTCGAAAGCATGCGCGAGAAGCTAACCGACGGCCAAACGTGGCGGACCTTTCTCGCCGCTTGCCACCGCCAGGTTCGGCCCCCGGAGCAGATCAAGAACTGCCTTCGATCCGCCGGGGCCGCTCACACCTTTGCAGATATTGGGTGCTCTCGCGAGCGTCTGCTCGCTGCACTCCTGCACATGCACGAAATCCGCAAACGCCCCACGATTATCGACTTGGCCTGGGTTCTTGGCGTTCTCCCTGGGTGCGCGGAAGAAATCATAGACCGCCGGCTTACAACCTGATCTGTCTTGACAATGCTCAGCCAGCGTCCAGAGCTTGCCCGCCACGCGGAGGCGGGCTTGCCGAAGGAATGGCCCCGAAGGGCCATTTATAATACTATCTTTCAAAACGTTGTTTTTTATGCTCGATTTTCGTTTTGACCGTTTGTAACTTCTGTATATGCAGCATGTTACGAAGCTTTTCCGTCAGACGAACTTTTTGGTTGCGGCCGAGGGCAAAGCCCGAGGCCGCGCCAAGTCATCTGTGCTCGTTTCCCCCGTGAGGGGTTCTCCGCAAGGAGTCCATAGGACTGTGGAGGATTTGGATATTCGAGATTGGTCAATGCGGATTCAGCTACTGGTCCGCCTTACGTCCGGCGGGCTGGTCCGCCATGCAGCGCGGGCGGAGATGATATTAGGTCTTGCCCACCTTTCCTGCCCGACAGACGGCTGGCGGGTCGGTTTACCCCGAAAACATAGGGCCAGCCATCGGGCGAATCGACAGATACCCGTACCGCCAAGCCATACGACGGCCCATGTCGTCAGGTATGCGCCGGCGGCACTACCCAAACCGGCTGCAACAAACAAGCCTACCAAGTGCGTTTTCGAAAGCTTCACCCAGAAACTACCTTGCGCTTCGCCCAAGTTCTTCAGGCAGGAGCTTACCGCCTCTTGGTTGGCTTCAAAATAGGCTGGATTCGTCTTGCCGAAGGCTTCCCAACCCTGGTACTCCCGCTCGTGAGTGTCCAGTTTGAAGCGTGCCGAGTGATATTCCCCTGCTATCAGCAGAACGCAAACGCACGCACAGGCGACGCTTGCACACGTCGCCAGAAAAAACCTAAGTCCACGCAGTCCGGATTTTTGCTTCATGATATTGACACCCCCAATATCTAAAATATAGCAAATGCAAGCCGGCTAAGCAAATCGGCGAAGCAAGTGAATGTGTGAATGTGTTGAGGCGTTGATCCGCCATCGCATCTATTCATGTACGGGTATGCTCATCCGGCCAACGTCTTATAACGTCGGGCACCGACGGTCGCAGGACCGAGGACGGCGGGCTGTTGTCTTCGGTCTCCTGTCTTCTATGCCTTATCGCCCACAAGCGGCCAAACGTTTTCTACATGGAAATGGACGAGGTACTTGTTTGAATCGTCAGAGGAGGCATAGATCTCCGGCTGTTTCTTTCGCAGCATTTCCACGACCGATGTGTTCGTTTCCTCTCGCAGCTTCGTCAGATACAATCTCTTGCCCGCATATCCTTCGCCCTTCTCAACGAACATGTAAGCCGCGTGCGGATTGGATTTAAGGTTCTCGTGGGTCAGACGCTCCCTCATGACAAACGCGATGGTCGTCTCATCAATCACGTAGGGCTTGGCATAAATGGCAAGATCGACCATTCCATCCGAATCGGCGGTAGCCAGAATGCCGAGACCTTGCACCTTTTCAAAATAGCTGGACAAACTCATGACTGATCGCTCCTAATAACGACTTAACCTGCCTGACGGCGTACACAAGTGCCGACTTGCACCAAGATACTTGAGTTCGACGCCGCCTGCAAGATTCTTGATCCTCAATACGTGATGCGCATCGGGCATCCGCGCTTCAACACACGCCAATAGTTCGGCATGGCACATTTACAACCCAACTTTTCGCTTGAAAATCTGACCCTTAAGTAATAATAAAGGCGGATTGACATGCGGAAATACAAATAGCAGGACAAATACTAAGGACAGCCACGAATGGCGGCTGAAAGTCCAAGACATATTGCCAGAGTGACCCTGACGACGTTTATCTTGACATTCATCTGCGCGCGAATCCTGGTCTTTCTGATCATGTCTCGCACTGTCCCGGATATCTACGTGCACGTCAGAGGCACACACGTCCATCATCTCAACTATGGGATATTTCTGCTTTCCGTGCTCGGCGGGTATCTTCTCTTGCGACGGCCTGTGGGCCGAAGGCTGGATGTTGCGGCGGCGCTTTATGGGATTGCAATGGCCCTGACCTTTGATGAATTCGGAATGTGGATACATCTGGGGGGCAGCTACTGGCAGCGCGCGAGCTGGGACGCGGTGACCGTCGTGGCCGGCCTGTTTGCCCTTATCGCTTTTGCCCCATCATTCAGAAGGCTGCAACCCCGGCATTGGCTGACGGGCCTGGTCCTGGTCTTGGCTTTGATTGTGTTTTTCTTCATGCTCGTCAGGTCCCTGGAATATGCCGGCAGAAAACTCAAACCCGGGATTGAGAAAATCGAATCGACGGCCCCTCATTGAACAGCCGTTTGACCAGATCTCAAATCCATCCAAATCTGGGGAGACCGCGGGGATTTTATCGAGGACGTTCACCAATTTCGACGTAACCGGCCGGCGTGTTAAAAAGAAGCTTGTGGTGAGCCCGTCGAATCCAGTCGATAGCTATCCCTATGGGACGCCTTACGGTGCAGCACCCGGTCCGGCTACGGCTTGGCGCTTCGGCCGGGACGAGAGTAGCTGTCAAAGACGCTTGAGACTTGCGTCAGCCACCTGTTAATGGCTTGGACAGTGCAAGAAAAACGTTGACTGGCAGGAACAGAACCGATATTCATTATTACATACTGGGCAAAGGAGGTATTTGCGTATGAGTATGAAAGCTCTTGTTGCAGCGGCGTTTTCGTTTGCGGCGTTATCGACGGTATCCGCGGAATCGCTCCCCGTCTATTTTGGCACGTACACGGGAGGAGAGAATTCCAGCAAAGGGATATACCGAAGCGTGCTGGACCTTGAGACGGGGACGCTCTCGGAGCCTGCCCTTGCCGCCGAGGCCAGGAATCCATCGTTTCTGGAGATTCATCCCAACGGCAAGTTCCTGTACGCCGTCAGCGAGTCCGGCGGAGCCGGTACCGTCAGCGCGTATGCAATCGACGGGGAAACAGGCAATCTCAAGCTCCTCAACCAGAAGCCCTCGGGCGGCGAGGGGCCCTGCCACGTCAACATCGACCATGCCGGAAGAAACGTGCTGGTCGCCAACTACGGCAGCGGCAGTGTCTCGGTGATCCCGATCCAGCCGGACGGCGGACTCGCGGAGCCGACCGGCTTCGTGCAGCATGAGGGTTCCAGCGTAAACCCCAAACGCCAAGCGGGCCCCCATGCCCATTCGATCAATATCAGCCCGGACAACCGCTTTGCGTTCGTCGCCGACCTCGGAATGGACAAGGTGATGATCTACAAGCTGAACGCTGAAAAGGGAACGATCGTTGCTAATGATCCTCCGTCTGTAAAGCTCAAGCCAGGCGCCGGGCCGCGGCACTTCGCCTTCCACCCGAACGGCAAGTACGCTTACGTAATCAACGAGCTTGATTGCACGGTCACGGCTTTTTCCTACGAGCCGGCTTCGGGCGCTCTAACGGAGATCCAGAACATCACAACACTTCCGACCGGGTTTGATGGCTCCAACGGGTGCGCTGAGGTGCGCGTGCACCCGAGCGGAAAGTTTCTCTACGGCTCCAACCGGGGGCACGACAGCATCGCGGTTTACCGTATCGACCCGGCTAAAGGGATGCTGACTTTCGTCGAGCACGAGACCGCCGACATCAGAACCCCTCGAAACTTCAACATCGACCCGACGGGCACGTTCTGCCTGGTCGCCAACCAGGGCAGCGACAGCGTCGTGGTCTTTCGCATCGACGGGCAAACTGGTGCGCTCGAGCCGACGGGGCAAAGAATCACTGTCGGAAAGCCCGTTTGTATCCGCTTTCTACGGCCAGGCCGTGACGTCCCTAAATGAGTGGACGAATTTGCCTTGCGACGGCTGCTGTACTCGGCTGTTCGCTCCAAGAAGATTATATGCTTCACGACCTGACAAGATCCGATTGGCAAACCCTGCTGAACATCCCGGACGACCGGATACCCGCCGCCCTCATCATTCGCGGGACCAGGGCTCTGAGGTATCATTATACTCAGATGCGGCAGCTCTTTTCCAACGTTCTTGATATTCGCGACCCCAATGTGGTGATTGACGATGTCTTCATCGGGGATATTGACGGGGTCCGCGTCGCATACGCCTCGGTTTACGGCGCGCCGATGGCGTCTGAAATCGTGCACGTTTTCGGCGTGCTGGGCACTCGGCTCGTTATCCAAATCGGCTGCTGTGGAGCGCTCTCGGAACACCTGTTGGCCGGCGATCTTCTTGCCGTGTCGAGTGCATACGGCGGCGAAGGAGCATCCCAGTACTACAAGCAGGATGGAAAAGAAATCTCGGCTACGGTCCGGTTCGAAGATGCTGTTGACCCCGCCAGCGCAGAAGGGCTCAAAACTCACCACGGACGCGTCTATACGACGTCCGCCCTGTTTGCGGAAAGCAACGATGACATCGAGAAATGGGGTGCTCAGGGCTTTTCCGGCGTCGATATGGAGACGGCAGCAACGTTTGCCGTAGCGGAGTACTTCGGGATGCAGAGAGCCGCCCTGCTGTTTGTTTTCGATTGCCCCAAACACGGCGAGCACATCCTGACCGGCGACCAGGAGAAAAACTATCGCCGCCGGCTCGGAAATGAGCGCATGCTCCAAGTTGTGCTGGCGACCATCAGGAACCGTGCACGTGCATAGAGCAAATCAGCGGCACGTGCGTGGATGGCTGCAAACATAACGCTATAATATATAGCTTTAAGCAGAAAGTATAGCAGTGCGGTGCACGCGAGGGCCATTTTGCCGTGCCAATCCACTCGGGTGAGGTGACTATTAAGATGTGGAGAGAAGAATGAGAAGACGAGAATTTATCGCGGCGACGGCCGCCGCTGCCATCGGACTGATGCCGAGGCGGATAGCATCAGCCAAGGATAGCCCAAAGAAAGAAGACAGGCCGAATATCCTTTTCATCATGACCGACCAGCAGCACGCCGGCATGATGAGCTGCATGGGAAACAAATGGCTCAAGACGCCCGCCATGGACCGGCTGGCTGCTTCCGGGATCCGGTTTGAAAGAGCATACTCCTGCAACCCCGTTTGCGTGCCGAGCCGGTTCAGCCTGCAGACGGGCCTGATGCCCAGCGCCATAGGAATGGGCCAGAATGAGGACTCCGGGCAGGCGGCCGTGACCGACACGATGGTGGAACAGTCGCTCGGCCGGCTCTTCCAGAAGGCGGGCTATGAGACGGCCTACGGCGGCAAGGTGCACCTGCCTAAAATGATGAACAACGTGCAGAACCTTGGATATCGAAATCTGACCGGCGACTCACGCCGGGGATTGGCCGAGGCCTGCGCGGAATTCATCAAAGGTCGGCACACAAAACCGTTCCTGCTATTTGCCTCGTTCATCAATCCGCACGATATCTGCTACATGGCGATCAATGATTTCAGCCGCTCAAGGGCAGAAGCCCCCGCCGGCAACATAGATTCCAAGACCTGCGAGGCCGTGCTGGATCGTGCGCGAAAGAGCGGCGACATCAGCGCCTTTGTGCAGGCCAATTGCCCTCCCCTGCCGCCCAATCACGCCGTGCCGGAGGCTGAGCCGGAGTGCATCACGCAGAAGTACTTGAATATAAGACCTTTCCGCGCATACATCCGCGAGAAGTGGACGGACGATCAATGGCGCCTGCACCGCTGGGCATACTGCCGGCTCACCGAAATGGTTGATGAGGAAATCGCGATAGTGCTCGATGCCCTGCGAGAAGCCGGGATGGAGGACAACACCCTGATCGTGTTCACCAGCGACCACGGTGACATGGATTCGGCGCATAAAATGGAGCACAAGTCGGTGCTTTATGGCGAATCCGTCCGCGTTCCATTTATGATGAGCTACAAGGGGAAGATTCCCGCGGGGCTGGTTGACGATGCGCATCTGGTTTCCAACGGTCTCGACCTTCTTCCGACGCTTTGTGACTACGCGGGCGTAGAACCCCCCGAAGGACTCCTGGGCAGGAGCTTGCGGCCTTTGGCAGATGGGAAAGACATTAAAGAGTGGCGCGATTTCGTTGTCTCGGAGACCGAGAATGGAAGGATGCTGCGAACAGGCCGATTCAAGTACTGCATTTACGACTCAGGGGGCCACCGCGAGCAGCTCATAGATTTGAAAAATGATCCGGGTGAGATGAAGAACCTCGCAGAAGCCGGAGACTACAAAGACGTCCTGGATACGCATCGCCGGCTTTTGCGAGGCTGGGTTGAAAGGACCGGCGACAGGATCGCCGCTGAGTACATCGACGTCAAATCATAGAGACCAACTGATTTTCGATTTGCGATTTTCGATTGTCAATCGGCAATCGGCCATCGGCAATCCGGGATCGGGGGGATGCCTTTCAGTCCGGTAATTCCACGGCGGCAACGAGCGGTCTGACGGATCGGGTGAGGAGTTTTTTGTTTGACACCTCCGGCGGCATCCACTACAATCCCGCTCGTGTCGAACCTCATGGAAGAGTGGTGAGAAATAGGAAAGTACCAATCATGAACGAACTTAAAGCCCAGACACCTCCCGTGCCGTGGTGGACCGCAGGCATTCTGTTGGGACTCGTGCAGGTCTTGGCCATCGCCCTGGCGCAGCCGCTGGATGTTTCCAGCCAATTCGTCGTCGTCGATGCCAAAACGCTCGAACGCGCGGCGCCCGAATATGCACAGAACCATCCACTCATCCAGGGCCTGAGCGAAGTCGAGGGGAGCAACAAGGACTACAACAAGTTCGGCTCCGGCGGGTGGTTTGGCATTGGTCTTGTCATCGGCGCTCTCTTCGCTGCCCTGCACCTGCGAACGTGGAAAGTCCGGGCCACCTCCGCCTGGTGGCGGAGAAATCACCAGGGCCCCGTGCTACTCCACCTGATCGCCGGATTCTGTGGGGGACTCTGTGCGCTGCTTGGTGCCGGATTGGCCCACGGGGGCGTAACCGGACAATTTGTTAGCGGCTGGGCCCAGCTATCGCTCTCGGCGGTGCCATTCACCATCACCGTATTTGGCTTCGGTGCGCTCGTCGCATACCTTGTGTATCGCAACGCACCGAACAAAGACAGGCGAGGACTTTGACATGGCGGCTCCTGTTATTGGTCTTATCATGGGTGCAATCTTCGGGGCTGCTTTGGTCCTGGCCGGACTCACAGACCCGGACAAGATCATCGGCTCGCTCAGGCTGAAAGACCTTCACGCCCTGCGCACCGTCGTCGTCGCCGTGCTCGTCGGAATGATCGGGACGTGGCTCCTGGGGCTGGGTGGGGTGGCCAACGTGGATATAAAAGCCGCCGCCGTTCTCCCGTTGCTCATGGGCGGAGCTTTGGTCGGAATTGGCCTGGGGCTCACCGGGTTCTGTCCCGGCATCGGCATAGCCTCTGCCGCCTCGGGCCGCATGGATGCCCTGGCCGCTGTTATCGGCATGTTCTTCGGGGCCCACGTCTATATCCTGATTTACCCTTCCATCGTCGTCCCGCTGGAGAGAATCCTCAACTACGGCCAGGTCACGCTGCCGCAAATGACGGGCACGTCACAGATTACGTGGATCATTCCCGTCCTTGCGGCGGGCTCGCTGGCGCTCATCTTGACCCGGTCAGGAAGAAAAGGACGTGCTGATCCGTACAACAAGGCAGAAGATCTGGCACTAAACCAAGGCGATTTCCGCACAAAAAGCCTGGCGTTCACAAGAGACGGCCTCGAAGCGGTCGGCGTATTTCGCGCGTGGAAAAACTTCCTGTTTGTGATTGCGGTGCTGTGTCTTGTACTGCTTCAGACAATCTTCTGGCTGGCCAATACGGGACAGGTTGAAATGGGCCAGCCTAATGGCGTGGCAGCCTCAAAGCCGAAGGCTTTGGGGATGGTAAATGCAGGAGAAGCCATCCCCAAGCTGCGCTTGAGGCTGCCACCCGCCAGTGCGCGAGTTGAGGCACAAAGGCCAGAGCAACGGCCGCTTCGCCTGCTTCCCTTTGACTTGACATTCGAGCACATCGCCTCCGTCGTGCATCCTGCAAACGCGATTCTCGTGTTCGCCTGCTTGCTTTACGGTTTGACGACATTCTTTGCCCTGACGGTCTCCATCGGAGGCGGACTCGGAGGACTGAGCCGTATAGCTCGAGCATTCTACCTTTCGCTGGTCGCGCTCATTTTGCTCCTGCCCTGGCAGACTATTTTCGGCCATACTGGTTTGGGAGCCATATACACCCCGCGCGAGCTGGCGGACTCATGCACGACCAATGCCGACAGCTTGATGGAGACGGGGCTTTTTTATCTGCGATTCACGGGCGCGTGGGCCTTGGTTGTGCTGGTTCTCATTCGGGCGCACTGGCGCAGCTCTCAATGGACCAAGGCTGCCTTTCTCAAACACCGGCAGGCGAGTAAGCATACCGCATAAGGTGATTCAATTCTCCACACGCTGCCGCCGCTGCTTCAGCTCGCGCCAGGTTGTCAGGACGATTCCTTCGCTCTTGATGAACGCTTTAATGTCCGGGTCGGCCATTAGGCGCAGCTCCGCCTCACGAGCCGGGCCCGAGCCGGAAATGTGCGAGAACTCCTCCGTCTGAACGGTGCAGTGGACGATAATTTCTGTGATGCCGGGTTTCATCTCACGAAGTAATTTGATCAGCTCCGCCTTTCTCTGTTCGTAGTCCTCGGCCTGGGTTGGCTTGGTGACGAGATCGTCAATGACTGGAAGCCCGGCGTTCCATACCCTCTCGGCGATAGAAAGGACCAGCGGCTTGAAAGGCTCGGCCTCGGCGCCGATATGTTGCATGTGCCCTCCAAAAATGAGGATGGGTATCTTCTTTTCAATCCCCACTTTCACATAGCGGTCGATGTACTGCGGGACAAAGCACGTACCCATGTGCGAATCCAGGTGAGTCGGCTCGATCCCCATCGACAAGGCCCTGTCAATCTGGGCGCGAATCTCCGCTTCGAACTCGTCCGCGGTGGCGTGCGCGACAACGTCGGCTACGCCGTGCCATAAGTAACCGTCGCCGTCCACGAGTCCCGGCACGGCAGGTTTGCCCGCGACCGGCCCCCACCGATAATTCTTCCACTCCGAAGTCAGCGTCAGATGCACCCCGGCGTCAACCTGCGGGTGCGCCTTCAAATAAGCGGCCAGCTCCGGCACCCACGAGCACGGCATCATGAGGCTTAGCGACGTGGCGACGCCATCCTCGACGGCCTTGACCGCCCCCGCGTTCGAATTATGCGACATGCCGGCGTCGTCCACGTGGAAAATCACGGCTTTCGTACCCGCCGGCCAGCCTAAACGCTCGGCGTATGTCGGCGACTGCCCGCGACTGATTGTCGGTTCTGTCAATATCATGGATACCAGTACGATAGTCCTGACAGCGCGATTTAACAACATAGAACTTCTCCTCTCAGACTTCTGTCTTACCCCTTTCCGTCAGGTCTGTCGATGGTTGTATGGAATTGCCGGACTGATGGGGGATGAAGATTGGCTTTGATTTGGCTTTGTTTTCTCGACTTCGTAAGGCCGATTTATTTTCATAATCCTTTTTAGAACAAATACTTGCATCCATCTCAGCGCTCGGAAAATTGGGTTTGTTTTTTCAAATTAGCCACGAATGAGCCCGAATAGCCACGAACTGAAAAATGAAGTAAATTGGCTTTGTTTTGCATAATCACAGTGAGACCCGGCGTCGCTTTCTCGATTTTTCATTAACCGCTGATGAACACGGATAAACACCGATACTTCTTTTTTCTGCGTCCATCAGCGTTAATCTGCGGTTCCGTTTCACTGCTCTGCGGCTTCCCACCACAGGCGCGGATAGTCCTTCCCTTCTAAGATCCACCAGACATCTTCGACGCCATTGGCCGTCTCGCCGACGAAGTCCCAGCCAGCGTTGAGAAAGGTGCTGGCCGTCTGCATCTCGACTGTGGTCTTGCCTGTGCCGCCTCTGCTGCTGGCTTGGCCTGAGGTCTGGGTGTCCCAGAAACAGTTTTCGATCCAGCCCTCCCAATTGTACCCCACCAGCCCGCCGACACGCCAATGCCCGCTGACCGAGCCGCTGCTGTAGCACCGGCTGACATCACCGTGGTTGTTCAAGCCCACCAGCCCGCCGACATACATATTACCGCTGACCGCGCCGGTGCTGTAGCATTGAGTCACGCCACCGTAGGTGTGCCCGACCAGCCCGCCGACATTGGAACTGCCATTGACTGCACCGGTGCTGTAGCACCGGGTTACACGGCTAAAACCGTTGTGACCCACCAGGCCACCGACATTTGAGTCGCCTCTGACTGCACCGGTGCTGTAGCAGTTGGTAACCTCCCCGCTATTTCTGCCCACGAGACCGCCGACATCCTCATTACCATTGACTGAGCCGGCGGCGTAGCTCGAAATGACACTGCCCCCGCTGTAGCCCACGAGGCCGCCGACATACCCCCCACTTCCGCTGACCGCACCGGTGCTGTGGCTTGCGGTGATGCTCCCGGAGTTGTGGCCCACGAGACCGCCGACATCGCTCGAAGTGCCGCTGACTGGGCCGCTGCTGTAACTCGAAATGACACTGCCCCAGTTGAGGCCCACGAGGCCGCCGACACGCCAATGCCCGCTGACCGAGCCGCTGCTGTAGCTCGCCAGGATGCGCCCGCCATTCTCGCCCACGAGGCCGGCGGCACAGGCGCCGGAGCCAATGATGTTAGCATCGACTACCCCGATATTCCTAACCTCGGCCTCCTGTGTCAAACGGCCAAACAAGCCCAGGATCTCGCCGCCGTCAATCGTCAGATTGGAGATAATGTGACCTCCCCCGTCAAAGACTCCCGTGAAAAGAGCGCCAGCCTCAAAAGGTGCGATCACGGCTTGGTGGAAGACTTTCCGTCTTGGAAGGTTGGGATCCAGATCGATATCGGCACGCAGGACAAAGTGCTTATCCCATAGCACACTGGCCCGCCCCAGGAGTATCAACTGGTCGGCTGTGTCAATGCGATAGGGCTCTTGCTCGGTTCCCTGTCCGTCAAGCCAGTCAATGACGGGCTCCGGGATGATCTGTCCGGGCGTTCCCTCCCAGGCCAGACGGGGATAGTCGCGCCCTACGTCCAAAATCCAGTTCGGATCGTTCGCCCAGCCGTTGAGGGCGAACATGTAGGGGTCCATCATCTCGGCGGTCGTACAACCTATGCCGCCTGCACTTCCAGATTGACCTGAGGTCTGTATGTCCCAGAAGCAGCCGACTCCCAAAGGCCGGTTGTTCCCCCC
>CAYWZW010000013.1:0-52856 GCA_964462945.1 uncultured Pirellulales bacterium | reverse complement strand
CACAAGCCCGCCGACCCTGTCGCCACCGCTGACCGCACTCGCACTGTAGCTCGTGCTGATGCTGCCCCCGTTGTGGCCCACCAGCCCGCCGACATAACCACCTCCTGTGACCGCACCGGTGCTATAGCAGTGGGTCACCTCCGCATATTCGTTCCCCCCCACAAGCCCGCCGACCCTGTCGCCACCGCTGACCGCACTCGCACTGTAGCTCGTGGTGATGCTGCCCCCGTTGAGGCCCACCAGCCCGCCGACATAACCACCTCCTGTGACCGAACCGGTGCTGTAGCTCGTGGTGATGCTGCCCCCGTTGTTGCCCACCAACCCGCCGACACAATAGCCTGAGCTGGTTATGTTGACATCGACTACCCATAAGTCTTTGACCTCGGCGACAGAAGCCAGTTGGCCAAACAGGCCCAGATCGCTTCCACCTGTGATCGTTAGATTCGATATTGTGTGCCCATTGCCGTCAAAGACTCCCCCGAAAACTGGAATTGGCGCCTGTCGAAACACCTGCCTGTTCGGCAGGTTCGGATCCAGATCGATATCCGTAGTGAGGACAAAATGCTTATCCCAAAGGACACTCGCCTTGCCCAGAAGGATCAGTTGGTCGGCTATGTCAATGCGATAGGGCTCTTCTGGCGTTCCCTGTCCTTCCAGCCAGTCAATATTCGGCTCGGGAATGGTTCCTCCCGGCGTCCCCTCCCAGGCGAGTTTGGGGTAGTCGTGTCCGGGATCCAGGACCCAGTTCGGATCGCCGCCAAAGCCGTTTAGGCCCAGTACGTAGGGGTCCATCATCTCAACTGACGTCAAGCCCACTCCGCCGGCACTTGCCGACAGGCCGGAGGTCTCCATATCCCAGACGCTATGTGTAACCGACGTATGGAAACCACTGCCTACCAGCCCGCCGACAGACGAATCGCCGCTGACCGAACCACCGCTGTAGCTTGTGGTGATGGTACCACCATAAAAGTTGTCGCCCACAAGGCCGCCGACTCTTTCAGTGCCATTGACTGAACCTGTGCTGTAGCTGGTGATAATTGTACCGCCAGGGGAATTGTAGCCCACAAGGCCGCCGACTCTTTCAGTGCCATTGACTGAACCTGTGCTGTAGCACTGGACCACACTATTGCCCGCGTACCAGCCATCTATCATCCCGTTGTTGCCCACGAGCCCCCCGACATTACTTCTTCCGCTGACGCTGGCGGTTGAGTAGCTTTCGGCTATGTAACCTTGTTGAGGTGCCGGGCTACGGCCCCATCCAACAACATGAGAACTTGCACCGACCAATCCGCCGACGTCGCGGCTCCCACAGACCACACCGGTGCTGTAGCAGTGTGTTACATCTCCCGTGCTGTTATAGCCCACCAGCCCGCCGACAAGATCATGTGAACCGGCTATATTGACATCCACCACACCCAAGTCTATGACATCGGCCTCGGATGCCAATTCGCCAAACAGGCCCAGATAGTCCTTGCCGATGATTGTCAGATGCGAGATCGTGTGGCCGTTGCCGTCAAAGACGCCGGTGAAAGGAGTTCCATCAAAGCGCCGCCGCTCGTTCGTTTCGTTGATATCCGGAGCGATGACAGCCTTGTCGAAAACCTTTCGGCCGGGGAGGTTCGGGTCCAGGTCGATGTCGGCGGTCAGGATGAAGTGCTTGTCGTAATCATTGGGATCTTCGCCGAGGGCGATCAGATCGGCGGCCGTAGCGATCTGGTACGGGTCGTTAGGCTCACCTGCACCGCCGCTGTATTTGGCGTATGCAGGCACTACAAACAGACACGTGATCAAGGTTAGAAATAGAGTTCTCATGGTCCATATCCTCCAATGCTGAGGTAAACCGCAATCACTTATGAAACCGCTGATGAACGCAGATAAACGCTGATAACAAGCTACGCGATGCGATGGGGCAAGGGATTGCCCGCCAAATTCCTGAACTTCTCGCCGTCGTCATGTTTTCCCGACCTCCTGTGCCCACCTTAAGGGCCATAGAACAAACGGCTCGCCTTGCAATTGCTCTAATGAACGACACGAATTGAAGCGAAAAGACAGCAACTCCGTAGTTGCTCATGTTCATTGTAACAGATGATTTACGTTCACGTCAACCACAAAATCGAAGAAATGTAGCTGTTGAGTCATAGATCCCTCGGGAGCGCTCGGGACGGCGTCCGCGGTTGAATATTTCTGGCGACAAGAACGTGTTGCTCCGAGCATCCCATCGGTTACAATGGGAACATGGAAAACACAAAGTTCAGACAAAGACTAACTTTGATCGTTTTTCTGGGGACGCTACTCGCTTGTCAGCCGGCCTTGGCCGCTGATACAGGCAGTATCTCAGTAACCATACACGAAAGCGGCTCGGAAGCTCCGCTGCCCTGCCGGGCCTGGGTGAGTATTGCAGACAAGCGTCTTTTTCAGCCGGTCACTGAATCTTGCACGCCGTATGCGAGGGACCGCAGTTTCTCATGCGACGGTTTTTTTGTCATCGAAGCTCCCGCTGGCAAGGCCACGATCCATGCTGAGCGAGGCAAAGAGTACCGGCCCGTTGACAAAGAGATCGTCGTACAGCCTGCTCAGACGACTAACGTCGCTATCACCTTAGAGCGACGGGTCAACTTATGCGCGGAGGGCTGGTACTCTGCGGACATGCACTGTCACTTCGGCCTGGGTGATTTGCGGGTCCTCAAGCAACTGGCCCTGGCCGACGATATCAACTTTGAGCCGATCTCGACTCTGTGGAACCACCAGAAAGCAAACCCGCCGGGTGGCGCCTGGCCCGATTGGCCGGGCGATTCCAGTATCCATGCCGATGCAACTCACGTGGTGACGTTTCGCAACCAGGAGATCGAGCGGATCGGCGGAGAGGTATTCGAATCGACGGGCGCCCTGCTGATGTTCGGGCTGACCAAACCTGTCAAGATGCCGTTGGGCAACAACCGCTATCCCTGCGACGCCGTTTTAGGCCGGGAAGCAAAAAGACACTCGCCGCACTGCGTTATCGATACCGACAAGCCGATATGGGGCGAGAACGTGGTCGGCGCGGCGTTGGGATTATTCGATTCGGTCCAGGTCTGTCACAACCACTACCACAGGGAGGCGACTATACCCATCGGTTGGGGAATGGCCGGCGCTGACATTGAAGATGGGCAGAACGATTGGGGGCAGGATGAACTTTTCCACCGGACAAATTCGACCTACTACCGATTTCTGAACTGTGGATTTAAGCTGGCCGCGACCGGCGGCTCGGCGATGGGGGTGATGCCGGTGCCGCTGGGCTATAGCAGGACGTATGCCAAGCTGGACGGCCCCCTGACCGAAGCTAACTATCTCGACGCGATTCATGCCGGCCGCACATTCGCAACCAGCGGTCCCATCCTCACGCTGACCGCCGACGGCCTGGGCTGCGGGTCGCAAATCCGCTATTCGATGAATGCCGGCAAACCCGCCGACCGTGTGGCGGGCAAGCCCATCTCGGTAAGAGCCGAGCTGCGGAGCATCCAGCCGGTCGATTCGCTGGAACTTATCGCCAATGCGAAGGTAATTAAGAAGCTCGACTTGAAAAGCCGTTCGCCTTCACCGGTCCTTGAGGAGTTGATCGTGTCGGCCTTCGAGCCTCAGCGCAGCGGCTGGGTCGCCGCCCGAGCGATATTTACCGGCCCCGACGGGCATCTTCGCCAGGCGCATACCAGCCCGGTCTATATCACGGTGGACGGCAAACCTACCGCGTCAAAAGCCAACGCCGAATACATGATCCGCTGGATCGACCGCCTGCTGCAGGTAGCCGATAAGCCGGGCCGCTACAAAACCGACACAGAACGCTCGCAAGTCCAGGCCCTCTACCAGCAGGCAAGGCAGAAATACCAGGATATCGCCCGCCAGGCCGCCGAATTCTGGGGTGATTGAGGATTTCTGGCGGCGGCCAGGCCGGGAGGCCGGGATAAACGCCGATCTTTCTCTTGACTTCCAAGCTCCAGGACTGTAGTCTAAACGTCAGTTCGGCGGGTTCCTGAAGTTATGAAGTGGAGTGTCACATCACGGAAAGACGGAAAGCATTCACCCTCATTGAGCTGTTGGTCGTTATTGCCATCATCGCGCTGCTGATGGGTATTATGATGCCCGCCTTGCAGAGAATCAGGAGACAGGCGGCGGGCAGTGTGTGCCTCTCTAATCAGCACCAGCTCGTGCTGGCCTGGATCATGTACGCCCAGGACAACGACGATAAGCTCGTCGGAGGCCACGATGGGCATTCCTCCTCGCCCAGCCGGGGCTATGACTGGATCCAGTTGCCGCAGACCGAGGGCGGTACCGTGGTCGCGGGGGATGCGGCCACTCTGGAAGATGACAAACGCGGCTGCGAACGCGGGGCCCTGTTCCCCTACGTGCTGGATGTCGATCTCTATCACTGCCCAGGCGACCGCAGGCACCGCACCGAGTTGACGCATCGCAGCTACGGCATTCCTGGCGGCATGAACGGTGACGTCGGCACCGGGGCTAATAGTTGGCTGACGCAACAGTGGGGATACCCCTCCTACAAGAAGCTCACGGAGATCAAGAATCCAGGCATCAAGTACGTATTCCTTGAGGAGAAAACCGACGTGGGCGGCTGGAACTGGGGGTCCTGGAACCTGGAGAAGCAAGGGAATCGATGGTGGGACCCGATTGTCGTACGGCACGGGCAACTCAGCGTGCTGGCCTTCTCCGACGGCCACGCCGTCAAGCACAAGTGGAAGCAGAAGAGTACTCTGGAAATGACATACGTGGACTATCCTGATTGCATCCGATGGCCCGTCACCGACGGTACCGACGACCTGGAATTCATGCGCCGCGGCTACAATCCCGCCCGCTAAAAAAATCATTCGGCAGGAGAAAATGGAATCAAGTAACAGGACTTCTACCTTCTCAACACCCCTGGCGCACTGCGTGGGGGCGCGACCAAATTTCCTGGCAAGCGATTTTTCGTTCCTGAATGTGGAAAAATCGCCGATTTTTCTCTTGACTGCCAGGCCTCAAGAGTGTAGCCTTGATATTTGTTCGGGAGTTTTCTGAACAAATAGTGGAGTGTCCTATCATGGAAAAGAGAAGAGCATTCACCCTGATCGAGCTGTTGGTCGTCATCGCCGTCATTGCCATCCTGCTGGCCATTTTGATGCCGGCGCTGCAGCGGGTGAAAAAGCAGGCAAAGAACATGATTTGTAGGACCAATTTGAATCAGTACGGATTGGCGGCGAGGTTGTACTTAGACGATAATGAGTATTCTTTTCCTTATTCATTCACCTGGCTCTACAAAGACGGCGGCAGAGGGCACCGATGGCACGATTCAAGCAAGAATCTCGACGCGCACCCGGAGCTTGGTGGCGAACTTTGGCCTTATCTGAAGGACCAGGACATTCACTTGTGTCCGGAATTCGACGTCGTTGCCAGAATGGTGGGAGGCCATTCCAATGAGTCAATTCCCTTCGAACCTCAATATAGTTACGAGATGAATTCCTACCTCAACGGCGACGCATGGGGTGCCGTACCCGCGCAGTTTCGCACCAACATGGAGAAAATCCGCAAGGAAGGCCAGGTAAAGAATCCGTCGCGCGTATTCTTCTTCTCGGAGGAGAACACGTGGGCCATTCCGGGCCTTAGCGGAGCTGCGGTCAATGACAACAATTTACGTTCCACACCTCCCGGCAACACAGATTGCTTTGCTACCTACCATAATGCTCCGGGCGGGGACCTGAACATGGGTTTTGCCAATGCGGTTTTTGTTGATTCGCACGTCGAACAGGTCTCAGCACGTCCGAGGCCCAATACTTTTATATTAAGCTGGCCGAGCGGCCCGCCCATACCGGACTGGTAAGATCTTGTGGGAGTATTATCATGAAAAGAAGAAGAGCATTTACCCTCATTGAACTGTTAGTCGTTATTGCCATCATAGCGCTGCTGATGGCTATCTTGATGCCTGCTTTGCAGCGGGTGAAGAAGCAGGCCCAGACAATTGTCTGCCGCAACAACATGAAGAACTACGGCATAGCGGGCAGGATGTACTTAGACGAAAATGACGGCAGCTTCCCGTATTCATTCTCCTGGCTCTACAAAGACGGGGGCACAGGGTGCCGATGGCACGATAAGAGCAAGAATCTCAACCAGAACCCGGATCTTGCCGGCCCCATGTGGCCTTATCTGAAGGACAAAGATATCCACCTGTGTCCTACGTTCAACGTTGTGGCCAAAATAATGGGCTGCCCTCGTTGTAATGGTGTAACCATTCCGCTCGAACCTCAATATAGCTACTGCATGAATTCATACCTCAACGGCGACGCGTGGGGCGCAGTGCCTTCACAATATCGCACGAACATGGAGAAAATCCGGAAGGAATCGCAGGTCGTGAACCCGTCGCGCGTATTCTTTTTCTCTGAGGAGAATACGCGAGCGATTCCGGGTCTTAGCGGCGCGGGAATCAATGATAACAACTTGCGTTCCACGCCCCCGAACAACACGGATTGCTTCGCGACGTACCACAATCCCCCCGGCGGAGACCTGGAAAAGGGCACGGCCAATGCCGTGTTTGTCGATTCGCACGTCGAGGTCGTCTCGGCGTATCCGGCCGGCAATACGTTTATCTTGAGCTGGCCGAGCGGGCCACCGATACCGAAGTGGTAGTATCTCGGGCCTCGTCGTTTGACCATTCTGTCAAGTGGTACGCTGCAGGTGGACCGATTCGCATATCTCTGCGGCCAGCCTTTGAACGTATGCCCTCACTCTAAAACCAGAGAATGTACCAGTGGAAATCCCAGCAAAACTCGGCTTTTTGCTTCAAATCTCGGATGTTTCGTATATAATACTTGGCACGAAAGCCGATAGAAATAACAGTTAGTTGGCTATTCTATTATTAGAAGCCTGAGTAAGGCAGTATAAGGCCGGTTTAAGCGAATTTGAAAAAAAAGCTAGATGCGAAGATTTGTCGATTGCGACATCACACTTACAACCAGTGAGATTCTGATACCTATCGACCCATCCTGACAAGTGGCCTGATCGCATCTTTCGCCTCCTGCTGATTCAGATAAATCGCAACGAACCTCCCGATTACCCACCTCTACTCGTGATGCGCCTTTAGACATAGGAGCGCGATTATGAAGATACTTCTGGTCAATCCGGACATCCCACTGACTTTCTGGAGTTTCAAAAACGCCTTGAAGTTCATCTCGAAAAAGTCGTTTCTGCCGCCTCTGGGACTAATGACGGTGGCTGCCATGCTACCCCGAAACTGGGAAACAAAGTTGGTCGATATGACCACAACAAAATTGCGAAATCGAGACATTGAGTGGGCTGATTATGTGTTCGTTACGGCTATGGTCATCCAGCAAAAATCCGCCGACCAGGTGATTGATCGGTGCAGGAAAATCGGAACCAAAGTCGTGGCGGGCGGCCCTCTTTTTACCAGCGTTCCGGAACAGTACGTACATGTGGATCACTTAGTGCTCAAAGAGGCCGAGCTGACTTTACCGCTGTTCATAAAAGACCTCCAGGAAGGTTCTCCCAGGAAATTGTACAACACACACGAGAAGGCGGATTTGCGCCAGACCCCGATCCCCCTTTGGAACCTGGTCAACCCGAAGAAATACGCATTGATGTGCATCCAGTATTCACGGGGGTGTCCTTTCGATTGCGATTTCTGTGATGTTACGACGCTTTTCGGACATCAGATTCGTACGAAGACTACAGATCAGGTTCTGGAGGAATTGGAGAGTCTGTACTCTCTTGGCTGGCGGGGCGAAGTGTTCTTTGTGGATGATAACTTCATTGGAAATAAGGCGCGTCTAAAGACAGAATTGCTTCCCGCTATCATAGGCTGGATGGAAAACAGGCAATACCCGTTTTCGTTCAATACGCAGGCATCCATCAATCTGGCAGACGACGAAGAATTGATGCAGTTGATGGTTAAAGCCGGTTTCGACTGTGTGTTCGTGGGGATTGAAACGCCGAATGAGGACAGCCTGAGCGAATGCAATAAAGTCCAGAACAAAGGCCGTGATTTAGTGGCCTGTGTCAAGAAGATCCAGCGGTCCGGCATGCAGGTCCAGGCGGGGTTTATTCTGGGCTTCGACAGCGATAAGACATCCGTTTTCGACGGTCTGATTCAATTCATTCAAGAAAGCGGAGTCGTGACGGCTATGGTGGGACTGCTCAATGCTCCCAGGGGAACGAAGCTCTACCGCAGGCTCATGACCGAGAACAGGCTGTTGAAAGCCGCCACGGGTGATAACACGGATTTCTCAATAAACTTCATCCCCAAGATGGGGATTGAGGATCTTCTCGAAGGGTATAGAAAAGTAGTAAGCACGATTTATTCGCCCAGGAACTATTATGAACGAGTCCTGACGTTTCTGCGGCACTACAAGCCTGGAGAGAATAACAAAGTGAGATTTCGCTTTTGTGATATCAAAGCATTCCTGAAATCTATATGGCACCTGGGAATGATAGGCGAAGGCCGGCTCCACTATTGGAAACTCATCTTCTGGTCGCTCAGAAGGCCGCAACATCTCCATTTGGCTCTCACGCTGGCCATCTGCGGCTTCCATTTTCGCACGATGTTCGAAGGCTATGGCCACGCTTAATTGGAGGATTTAGCTGCGGCACGTGAAGAAGGCCGCGAAAAAGGACGTTAAGAGGGACCAGGATCGCAGTCATCAACGCCCCTCGCCGGAGCGCTGCTTGAGAATATGGCGAGTGATCGCTTCGACGCTATCGAGCCACACGCCGTTGGCGGGGTCCCGGGCGTATTCGCAAAGGGCCTTGAGCGTTGTCGAGCGAGTCGTCTGGCGGCCATCGTCGCCGATGTCGTGGCCGCAGAAAATCAGCCATCCGCCGTTCGCCAGCGTTCTATCTATCACCTGCTTGACCTGCTCGAAGTCCTTGCCGTCCAGCTCCATGGCCATCAGTTGTGCCATATCGCAGAAGGCCGGGTCGTTCGCCCACTCGTCCATCCAGCCGCGGCCCGTTAGAAACTCCTCCGCCACTAACGGCACATAGCTCTTGAGGTTGCGTCCGCGTCCCACGAATTTCTGTCCGCAGGGATAGGCAAAGGAAACGGGCCTGACGCCAAGCAGGCGCTCGATATTATCGCTTGCATCGCGCAGCTCGGCGTGCATCTTAGCGAGCGTGTAGTTTTCCAAGGCCCTTTCGCGCGAAAACGGGAAATTGCCGGAGCAGGGATGCGTGAGCGTATGATTTCCGATTTCATGGCCGCTGGCTGCCGCTTTCTTCCAGTCATCCAGCCGCTTCTCCAAAGAGGTAAGCGAGACATAGAAAGTCGCCTTGACGCCGTATTCGTCCAGGATCGGCAAGCCGCGGTCAATCTGACTGAATCGCGCATCGTCAAACGTCAGACTGATGGCGGCACGTTTTCCCTGCGGCCAGCGAAAATCCTCCCGTGCTTGCGGGGTGGGCCGCTCTTTGTCCTGCAAACGAGCTGGCGAGCAGCCTGTAGAGACAGCAACGACAAAGCAACACGCAAGAATCAGACAAACGCAGATCGTTCTCATTGACACTCTCCTTTTTGCCCTCTGCCGGATACTACAAGGTCCACCCACTGCGATACTCGGGGCGGATGTACTTGTCGGCTTCGGGGGCGTTGGTTGCCTTCATATTGGGACCGTCCCAGGACAGCTCCTTGCCGGTGCGCAGAGCCACATTGCCTAACAGAATCACTTCGGTCATCGGGCCTGCGTAATCGAAGTTTGAGCTTGCCGGCTTGCCGCCCTTGCAGGCCTCAATCCAATCCCTGTGGTGGCCCTGGGATCTGGGAATTGTCTTCGGCGGCAGCTCGTAGGTTTTCATCTTGGACTCGGGTATGATCCGGGGGCTCCCGCCCCAGCCGGGACACATGATTTTGCCTTTATCACCCACAAAGAGAATGCCGTTACCGCTGCCGGTCAATTCCCGGCCCGGCTCCAGCTCCTCCGGACGTGGCGGCATCAGCCCGCCTCCATACCAGGTCACTTTGACCGGCGGCATACTTCCGCGGGCGGGAAACTGATAATGGACGATAGACCCAAACGGCGTCGTCTCAGGATTGATTCCCGTGGAGCTGGCCTCAACACTCGTGGGATGCCCCAGGTCCAATGCCCAGAAAGCAGGGTCCATGTTATGGCAGGCCATATCGCCTATCGCCCCCGTTCCAAAATCCCACCAGCCGCGCCAGTTGTACGGCGCGTACGCCGGGTGGTACGGCCTGTACGGCGCCGGACCAAGCCACAAATCCCAGTTCAATCCGGGCGGCACCGGCGGCGTGTCTTCGGGCCGGGATGTTCGATACCCTCCCCAGTCAACCCCCGTGTGGCTCCAGGAATGTACCTCACGAACGTCGCCGATGGCTCCGTCCCGTATCCATTCGACGGTAAGCCGAATCTCTTCGCCGCTATGCCCCTGGTTGCCCATCTGAGTGGCAACTTTAGCTTGGCGCGCCGCTTCGGTGATTTTGCGGGCTTCGTAGATCGAGTGCGTCAGAGGCTTTTCGCAATAGACGTGCTTGCCGTGCTTGATCGCCGCCATTGTCGCTGCGGCATGGACGTGGTCCGGCGTGGCCACGAGCACGGCATCAATGCCTTTCTCTTTTTCGAGCATTTCGCGGAAATCAACGTAGCAGGCACAACCCTTGTACTGGGCGGTTGACTTCTGACCGGCGTAATGTTTCTCAATGAGTTCCTGGGCCGGCTTTCTTCCCGCTGTGCCCCCGTAATAGAAGCGGCTGTAATCGGACTGCCCGTTGACATCGCAAATCGCCATTACCTGGACATCCGAGTGCCCAAGCAGCGCCTTGATATTTTGCGTCCCCTGGCCGCCGGTACCGATGATTGCGACGTTGAGCTTTTCGCTCGGCGGCGTGTAGCCGCTGCGCCCCAGCACGTAGCGGGGAACAACGGCAAACACAGCCGTAGCGGCAACAGCCTTACCGGCAAATTCGCGCCGGGACATCTTTGTGTTTTTCGAGGTAGCAGTTGTATCATGACTTTTCATATTAGTGTTCTCCAAAATCCGACACGGCAAAATCCCGTCAGAAACAAATGTTACTCTTTATGAGTCCACATTATAGCTACATTCGGCTGTGATGGCAAAGTTCTTACCCGGGTATAATCATCCCAGGGACTGTGGGAGAAGTTTGTGGACTTGCTCCTGCTGAAAAATGGCAGTATTCTATAGCGAGCAACCATGTGAAGGCTGACCTCAGACGTTATGGCGAACTTGATGCAAGGATAAGAAATGGCTCCGGCAAAACGCAGCGAATGTAAAAAGCAAGTTTCGGACAAGGCGGAACGTTGTCCTCATTGCGGGGCGCCGGTCACAGGCCCCACAGGCAAGAAGCAGAAAAAGTGGCATGAGAGAACGTCGGTCACCTTGTGCATAGCGGCGGCACTAATCGTCGTGACCTTCGGGTTTATACATATTATCACGGGCGTGGTGTCACCTTACGGCCTGCCTTTTGACATCGTTCTCAAAGACTCCTTCGGCTATCGTGAAACGTTCGTCGATGCGGAGAAAATCAACGCCCTTCCCTACTTAGCTGCAAGGATCAGGTATCCGCTTGGCTGCAAAGTGCTCCAAAAGGAAGATTATATGGAGTCCGGCACGGTTTTCGAGACGAGGATGACACGTCACCTGCAGACGGACATGAGAAAATGGCAGGCGGAATTCGAGCAATCGCTTGGTAGGCCGCAGCAACAGTGGCAGGACCAGTTGCAAGGACAAACCCACGCCCTCCAGACCAGCCCGGAGGACCCTAACGCCTGCAACAATCGGGGAATTGCCTCGGCCAGGGAAGGCCAATATGAAACAGCCATCGCGGAGTTCACCAGAGCCTTTCGAAGAAACCCGGTATTTGCCGAAGCCTACTACAATCGGGGGCTTGTCTCCCTCGCTATAGGCCAGTTGGGCCAGGCGATCTCAGACTTTACCAAAGTCGTTGAGATAAAGCCGGGATTCACGGAAGGCTACACGAGCCGCGGGATTCTCCACGTCGCGATGAGCCAATACGACCAGGCCATTGGCGATTTCACGAAGGTCCTCGAGCTTGAGCCGGCCCGCGCCGAAATGTACCTGAGCCGGAGTCTCGCCTTCTTCGCAAAGGGCCAATACGACAAAGCATGGCAGGACGTACACCGAATACAGGACCTCGGCCTGTCTGTCCCTGCGGAATTTCTCGAGAGCCTCCGTGCGGCCTCGGGACAATAGAAGGTCCGCCCGGAGACACAGCATGGGCAAACGAGTTGCCCATCTTACCCCTTGAGGATGACAAAGACCGCGAACTCGCCTTTCACAGGTACGCGGATGGTCTCGCCCCTGCACCTGCTTTCGGCGACGGGACGGCCAAAAAAATCCTGCGGATCCATCAAGCGGTACGAATCGCCGTCTCTCAGAAAAGGCACAGCCCTGACTTCTATCGTTTCCGCTTTGTCCCAATTATAGACCACCAAGTGCGCGCGATTTTCGTCGTATCGGTTAGCCAAGAGAACGCTTTTCGTGCCTGTGGGACGCTGGTGGCCTTTTTCGATGACCAGATTGCCTTGCTGTGTGACCTGCCTGTATCGGCTGATATTCAGCCCGCCGTTGACGATGACGTTGTCGCAGACCTCACAGCTTTCATTGTAGGGGGCGGCGTAGCCGATTCTCATGTCGATGCCGTACAGGTAGTTTTCCAAGACGCGGATGTTCCGGCTTGGTCTTCCGCCGCCAATCAAGAATGGCCCCCGGTTATAGCAGATGTTCTCTTCAAGAAGGAAGTTGTTCACGTACGCCTGCTCCGAGCCATACGCATGCACCGTGTACGTGCCGTCGTACGGGCAGGTCATAATGCAATTTGAGATCGTCTTGACGCCTTCGTCATTTTGCGTGTAGATGCAGTGCCCGTGACCGCGGTCGGTCCCGAGCCAGCCGTTGCCGTAGATGATGCAGCCGTATATCTCCGGGTCGATCTCGTCCTTCCAGCAACTGATGCCCTGATTGCAGTTGTGAATCACGAAGTTGATATACTTGCAGCTCTTGCCGCCGAACGTATGAAGCCCGCCCCAGGGACGATTCAGGTCCTCCGGATGTGAGCCGGCGCTGACCGGCTCCTGCGGCCTTGGTTCGGAAACGAATATCTCCACGTCCCGGACCCACACGTGGGCGGAAGGACTTTGCATCGACAGCCCTCCGTCAATCCGGACGCGCTTGCCGGCTTCGGGCCGAATATGGATGGGCGATTCCTCGGTCCCCACCAGACGGATTTCGTAAAGCTCTTTGGGACGGCGCCGGTACGTGCCTTCGAGCAAGACTATCGTATCGCCTGCCGCCACTTTCTGCCGGCCGTCCAGGGCCGAAGCGATGTCCCAGGGAGCCTCTGCCGTGCCGGGATTTGAGGATTTGCCATCGGGCGACACATACCACTGGCCCGCAAGACTAATTTGTGCCGCCACCGCCACAACACACGCAGAAAAAGTAAGCCCACATTTCATGATCGATACCTCCAGGTCAAAAAAAACGATACAAACAGCCGCAGCACAGTATAATAAACCAAGCCAAAGACAATCAAGAACAACAAGAAATGTACGGATAGTAAAGGGATAGTAACATGAACACGTTTTCGTGTTTTCTCCTGGTGATCGGCGTTCTGGCCGGCATGGCCCCGGCAGGCCAAGAATCGAGTTTGCAGACTATCGAACCGCCCGATCACGGCCGGGCGCTGGTCAATCCGCAGATGGGCTGGACGATGCACTTTTACTCGAACATTATCAGCAACTACGGCTCGAAGCTGGAACCCCAGGACACACTGGACGACTTCCCGGGCCTTTCCTGCGTTTACTTGCGCGTACCCTGGTCCTTTCTCGAGCCGCAAGAAGGCAAATTCAACTGGTCGCTGCTGGATACGCCGGCCCAGCGCTGGATCGACAAGGGCAAGCAAATCGCCCTTCGCATCAGCAGCACCGAATCCTGGATGCGCTGGGCGACGCCCGAATGGGTGCACGCCGCCGGCGCGAAGGGATACAATTTCACGGTCGGCAAAGGCGTCGATGAAAACGGACCCTTCTGGGAGCCGGACTACAAAGACCCGGTCTTTCTCGAAAAGCTCGACAACTTCCTGGGGGCCATGGCCAGACGATACGACGGCAACCCCAACGTCGCCTTCATCGACGTCGGCTCTTTTGGCGTCTGGGGCGAAGGCCACACGTGGGCCAGCTCGAAGCTGCCCTTTGACGATCAGACCCGGAAAATCCACGTGGACCTGTACTGCAAACACTTCAAGAAGACCCTGCTGGCCATCAGCGACGACTTCGCCGGGCCGGGCGAGCCGGGAAGGCATTTTCCGATCACCGATTATGCCCTCTCCAAAGGCGTGACGCTTCGCGACGACAGCATCTGCGTGCAGCCTCCGCCAAACTCGTGGTTTCATGCCGAGATGGCCCAGGAATTCTGGCCGAAGCTCCCCGTTATCCTTGAGCACGAACACTACGGGCCGAGCAAGAAGAGAAACGCCTGGGGCGACGGCTCGCTTCTGCTGAAGGCCGTTGAGGAATACCACGCCAGTTACATGTCCATCCACTGGTGGCCGCGGATCCTGCTGGACGAGAACCGTGACATCATCGAGAAGATCAATCGCCGAATGGGATATCGGATCCAACTGAGGAGGGCGATTTTCCCCACGCAGATCAAATTGGGCGAACCTTTCACCATCACAAGCACGTGGGCCAATGCGGGAGTCGCGCCCTGCTATCCGGGAAGCTTCATTGCATTCGCCCTCAAGAATGAGCAAGGTGGGATCGTCGCGGCTTTTTGCGATGAATCATTTGACGTTCGCGACTTAGCCGTCGGCCCGCCCGGCGAAGCGCCGGCAAAAACCCTCCGTTCGACTCTGGCCGTGGCCTTGAAAACGTACGGTTTCGCACCGAACACCCAGCCCGGCACATACGACCTGTACGCCTCAGTCGGAACGCGGGACGGCGCACCCGTCATCGCCCTGCCGCACGAGAACGATGACGGCCACCGCCGATACAAACTGGGAACCATTCAGCTCATCCCGGCGAATCCGTAGAACACTATACATCCTCAATCGCCCGCGCATTTTGCACCAAAACTGTTGAAACAGGAACAAGATTCCAGTATTATAGTTTTGTCGATATGAAGGTGCCAAAATGTATTCTCAAAAGTGGCTCAAGGGTGTCCGATTGTTCTTGGGATTTCTCCTGGCGCCGACCGTTGTGCCGCTTTGCTTGTGCCTTTCTCTCGATATTGTCACTTGGCACCTCACGTCCAGCCCCGCCGTGCAGGTCAATGATGTTGGGATGGTTGTGCTCGGGCTTTTTGTATTGAACGTCGGATTTGGCCTGGCCTATTTCGGCGCGTTGTGCTTCGGACTTCCTTACGTTCTGGTCATGTTGGATAGGGGCCGGCTGAACTTCCGCGCTGTCATGGCACCGACACTGGTGCTGTCGTTGGTGTACTGCGGGGTCGTGTATCTGTCCCTAAAAAATCATTACTCGTTTGCCGAGGTTGTAGCAGCGATCTCTGTGCCTGCGGTCATCTTGTCAGGTTTAAGTTTCTACTTCATCAGCGTATGGAGGTCCTATGGTTCTTCATCGCCCCGCGCGCAGCGACGTGCCAAGTTGAGATAATACTCACGATTGGGAGAAGCCAGCGCAGGACAATTTACCATTGAAGAAGGCCAAATTGCTGCGCCGTCTGGCGCTTTGGCCGGAATGGCAAATCGCCGACCCGCATGACCGACCTATTTGGATCCGCCTGGGCCGGATTAGAAAGAAAGAGGAGTGATTATGAATCAGCGAATTATCGACGCATACGAAGAATACACGCGTGGACACATGAATCGCCGCCGGTTTCTCAAAGAATTAGCTATTCTCGCAGGCGGCACGGCGGCGGCTTACGCGCTGCTGCCTCAACTGGCGGAAAAGCCGGCCGCGGCCGAAGTCGTTGCGAACGATGATTCCCGTCTTCACACGGAATATATCAAGTATCCGGGCGAAACGGGCGAGATTGTCGCGTATGCCGCTCAGCCGAAGAGCGGGGCAGAACTGCCTGGCGTCATTGTCATCCACGAAAACACAGGTCTTCAGCCCCACATCGAAGACGTGACCAGGCGCGTCGCTTTGGAAGGATTTTTGGCTATTGCTCCGGACGCTTTATCACCGTTCGGAGGTACGCCCGGTGATGTCAATCAGGCTCAATCACTTATTCAGAAACTTGACAACCAGGCTACGATCAGGAATTATGGTGCTGCGGTTCAATACTTAAAGACGCATCCTCAAACAACGGGAAAGATAGGCTGCATGGGTTTCTGCTGGGGCGGGGGAATGACAAACCAGGTCGCAGTCAACTCGCCGGATTTAACAGCCGCGGTCCCCTTCTATGGCAGTCAGCTGGCATCGCAAGAGGTCCCGAAGATCAAGGCGTCTTTACTTTGCCACTATGCCGGTCTCGACGAACGCATCAATGCAGGCATCGAAGCATTCGAAGCCGCTCTAAGGGCAGCCTCAGTCGATTACGGGATCTACGTGCATAAGGGGGCCGACCATGCCTTTTTTAACGATACAAGGGCGGATCGATATCACAAGAAAGCGGCCGAGCTTGCCTGGAGGCTGACCATTGCGTTCTTTCAGGAGACGCTTAAGGATTTCCGCATCGTTGCGCACTATAAGCTGGACGAGACAGAAGGCGGCATTGCCCGCGACAGTACCGGCCATAATCATGGCACGCTCCATGGCGGCCCAGTGTGGCAATACGGGAGCGGCAAGATTGATGGGGCACTGCAGTTCGACGGCGTCGATGATTACGTCGAGACGCCGGCCGTGTTGGACCCGGCGGACGGGGCGTTTAGCGCTTTTGCCTGGATCAAAGGCGGTGCTCCAGGTCAAGTCATTGTATCTCAGGCAGACGGCCCCGGCGCCGGTGAGACTTGGATTGGCACGGACCCATCGCAGGGCAGACTCGTGACCGGGTTAGTGCCTCCTGCCGGGGGGCGAAATCCCCCGTCAGCTCTGCAATCCGAATTCGTCATCACAGACGGCCAGTGGCGGCATGTTGGTTTGGTCTGGGACGGCTCGCGCAGATACCTATATGTGGATGGTACAGAAGTCGCTAAGGATGCCAGCACTCTGGCCCCGCTCAAACCTTCGGATGGCGGCTTGCATATTGGTGCCGGGAAAAACCTTGAAGCGGGCAGTTTCTGGTCCGGCCTGATGGATGATCTTCGCATCTACAACCAAGCGCTAGGCATAGAGGAAATCGAGAAGCTGGCTCGTTAGAGTGTGCCAGAGAAAAACAAAACGTCCGGAATGTTCAAAGGGCTGGCACAGGGAACCAGCCACGGTGGAAATAGTTGTGTCGCAGACATAATCTTCGCAAGAAAGGGGAACAGATTCATGAACCAGAGAATTATCGACATATATGAAGATTACGCAAATGGACGCGTGGATCGCCGTGAATTCCTCAGGCGCTTAGCTCATTGGGGAGGCGGTGCCGCTGCCGCGTACGCCCTGCTGCCTGAGCTTGAGCGGAACTGCGCCCTGGCTGAGGTCGTTGCGAAGGACGATCCCCGCCTCCAAACCGAATATATCAAATATCCCGGCGAAACGGGCGAGGTTCGTGCAAGCCTGGCTAGGCCCAAAGGAGACGCGAAACTGCCCGGCGTGATCGTGATTCACGAGAACAGAGGTCTTAATCCTCACATCGAAGACGTCGCGCGGCGCGTCGCTTTGAAGGGCTTCTTAGCCATCGCTCCGGACGCCCTGTCGCCCCTCGGCGGGACTCCGAAAGACGTCAACGAGGCCGGATCGAAAATACGAGAGCTCAACAGTGAGGCGACGGTGAAGAATTTCGTCGCCGCCGTCAAGTACCTAAAGACGCACCCTCAATCGACAGGAAAGGTCGGCTGTATGGGCTTCTGCTGGGGAGGAGGAATGACGAACCAGGTTGCCGTCCACTCTCCGGACTTGAAAGCGGCGGTTCCCTTCTACGGCAGCCAGCCTGCGTCTGAAGACGTCCCCAAGATCCAGGCCGCCATGCTCATCCATTATGCCGGCCTGGATACACGCATCAACGCGGGCATCGAGGCGTTCGAAGCCGCTCTGAAGAAGGCATCCGTGGAGTACAAAATCTACATGTATGAGGGGGCCGGTCATGCGTTCTTCAACGATACGAACGAGTCCCGGTATCACAAGGAGGCGGCTGAGCTTGCCTGGAAGCGCACCATCGAATTCTTTAACGCAAAGCTCAAGACCTGACCCCAGCCTGGCGACGGCCTTTCAATTACTTGTCCGCCAGACGCACGGCGGACTTGCCCATGCAGCACTTTTTGTACTTCAAGCCGCTGCCGCACGGGCACGGATCGTTGCGACCCGGTGCATTGCTCGTCCGGGTGTTCGCCACCGGAGGTGTTGGCCTTTGTTCTTCCAGCCGCTGGCGGCGCCACTGAGCAGCGACCTCTGAAACGAAAGGCCGGCAGTGGGTGAAAAACCGCTTGTAGCCCGCGCACAGGTAGTTCAATCCCGCCTGCCCATCCGGCGTCCGGCGGAAGCGGTTCTTCGGGCACTCGCCGTTACACATCGCCCTGACCTCACAAACTCGGCAGTAGCGGGGTAAAGTCTCCAGTTTCGCTTGCCCGAACGCCCTCTGCGCCGGGCTATCGAGCAGATCGACCAGCGGAGTCTGTCGGATGTTTCCCAGACGGTGTTCAGCATCGACGAAGTGGTCGCATGAGAAGAAATCCCCGTTGTGCTCGACGACGGGAATATCGCCGCAGGTCGGCCGAAAGATGCACAGCGAATGTTCTTGCCCAAAGGCCGTTCGGGCGGCTTCCTCGAAGATCTGCACCTTCATCCGCCCAATATCCCGGCTTACCCATTCATCGAAGATGGTGCACAGAAAAGCGCCCCAGGCCTCAGCCGGCACGGTGAGACTGCTGACGCCGCCTTCGGCGCCCCGCTGCGGTTCGACCAGAGGCAGGAAGCTCACGTACGGCGCTTCGATCTGCTTGAAGAGCCGATAGACCTCGGCGGGCCGCCGCACATTATGTGCGTTTACCACACACAGGATATCGCAGTTGACTTGATGCCCCCGCAAAAGTTCATACGCGCGCATCGTTTTCTCGTAAGTGGGCCTGTGGTCCTTGGTGACGCGGTATCGGTCATGGAATTCCGCAGGGCCGTCCAGACTAAGCCCGACGGCAAAGCCCTCCGCCGCCAAGAAGCGGCACCATTCCTCATCGAGCAGAGTCCCATTGGTCTGCATCCCGTTGGCGATCCGCCGGCCTGAGGGCTGACACTTGCGCTGCAGGGCTACTATCTTGCGAAAGTAATCCAGCCCCAACACGGTGGGTTCCCCGCCATGCCAGGAAAAGCGGATCACCTCATCGGGACATGCCTCGATGTGCTGAACGATGTACTGCTCCAGGACGTCGTCAGCCATGCGAAACGACTCGCCCTTGGGATAGAGGTGCTCCTTCTTCAGGTAGTAACAATAGTGACAATCCAGATTGCAGACCGGGCCAGCCGGCTTGACAAAAACCTGAAATGCCCGGGAAGCTTTGGCCATATTCGTGTTCAAACCATTTTCAGAGTGATCAGCACCAACCATAAAGAGGATACAGTTTTTGCGGGCTGAATTCAAGAGAAACACGCCAGTCAGTCAAAATCGGTGGGCACATCCGGATTACGATAGTGCTCGAACATCCGGGCGATTTGGGAAGGCAAAGTGCGGGAGATGGATAGCTCCGGAATTTCGTCCTCGGCAAAGAAATCGACGGCCGTCGTTTCGTAGCTCGTTTTCGGCGAGCCGCCGATGATTTCGCACAGGAAAAAGAGTTTGTAAATGTGGAACAGAACCAGCGGCTCGTGGGGATGCTTGCTGCGGTCGTACACTGCCAGAAGCCGGCGCGCCCGCGTTTCGTAGCCGGACTCTTCGAGGACTTCCCGGACGACGCTCTCGGAAGGCGACTGGCCGGGATCGGCCCAGCCCCCCGGAAGGGTCCAGCGGTCGTCCATTCTCTCCTTAACCAGCAGGATTTTTCCGTCGCGGAAGACGACACCTCGGACATCGACTTTCGGCGTGGCATAGCCGTCTTCTCTGGCGAAAATCGCCAGCAGGTCCTGGGTGTCGAGGTCCGACCGGGCTGACATCATCTGGGCGGCGATTTCCCGCACTTTTTCATACCGTTCGATATCGTAAGGGTTCTCGGCGTAGGTCAGGCCGTTTTGCGAGATGGCCGCCAGTTGTTTTGCCCATTTGAGCCAGGCGGGTTCCATGTGTTTTATCTTTCCCGGTGAGGTTTGCAGGACGCGGCACTCGGCGGCGCAGGCGCCAACGCTCCAAAGCTGTGAGGACGGAGCGCTATGGTTTTTCCAGGGCCCTTTCGCCCGCTTCACCGGCCGTGGTAATGTCCCGGCCTATACCCTGGACAGTCTGGCAGCCCATCAGCGAAAACATCACAAGCGTCAAAGCAATTACCAGAAACATTCTTCTAACCATCTCTCGGACTCCTCGAGAAAACCATTTTCTTGACAGGATAACAGGATAATCCTGTAAATCCCGTCTAAAATCTTCCTTTTAGAGCCGTAGCTCGTGCTTTGCAGAGCAGTGCACGCCCCTATTTGCTGTATATCGGCAGACCCCGTTGATAATCATCAGCCTGAAACGCCAGGGGAATTGCCGCAGAGGTGATTCTCGATGAATTGGACCTTCGTCAGCACAGGCCCGCTAAACGCCGGCCCAGCTCAGCGATCTTCCGGAGCTCTTCGGTGTCAAGCGGGCACCGGCGGGCTTGCGACCTCGGCGTCCGCTCGGGGCCGTTTTTGAGCACTTCTTTGGCCTGCTTGTGCTCGGTCTTCTCGCGGCTGGGCGGCACACACGGAGCCGCTGACTTGGGCTCCCGCCTGCCGTCTGTCGGGCAGGTCTGTTGTGAAAGCGGATCGGCGCATTGCCGGGGCATCTGCTGCGGCTGCGCCCACTCAGCGATCCTCTGTCGAAGCTCCTGGCTGTCGGCTTCAAGCTCGGCGGCTTGCTTTGCCAGGGATTCTTCCACGTCTCGACACCCGGCCAACAGCTTTTGGAGCCGGGCCGTCTGCTCCCGCAACTGTGCCGCTCGTCTGGTGTTCTCCCTTAACATCTCTTCTACCTGCAGGCGTTGGGTGATATCTGTGGCAAAGGCGATAAGTCCGGTCGCTCTGCCGGCCTCGTCCTTGACGACGATTACTTTCGTCTGCGTTGAGAACGGCGTTCCGTCGCTCTTGACGTGTTCGACCAGGCCGATCATCTGGCCTGTGCGTTTGGCTTCTTCAATGAAGGCAATCACATCAGCTTGCCTGCCAGACGTTAGGCGGGCTTGCATTTGTCCTTCGGCATGAAACACACTCATCGGCCGGCCGACCAGCTCGTTGGTCGTCCGATACCCGTGCATCCCGGCCCACGCGAGGTTGACGAACAGAACGACCCCCGCCGGATCGAACACGGCAACACCCTCGTCTGCCTGCTCAGCGATCGCCGCCAAGTATCGCAGCGTGTGTTCAACCTGTTTATGTGTGGCAAGAATATCTTCCATACTTAAACACATTCGGCCAAAATCACCAGGCCCTTTTCAAGAAAAATCCCGGTATTGTAGAGCCCATTTCGCCAGCCTCGATTCCGCAGCAAAATCGCCGATTTTACCCGCCCAAACATCCGCCTGCCTGCAAAAATACGTAGTTACCGCAATTGACAAGATTGTCTATGTGCCATATACTCTCATAAGAACCGCGCGAGGCTTTCTTATCTAACACCTTCTTGGCAAGACGTACGTGTGCGACGCGGGGTCTTGAGCAGTGGGTTCGACAGGCTCACCACCCCGAGCCTGTCGAGGGGTTGCCAAAAACGCGGGGGAAGGAGGATCAAAAAATGGCGGACGCATCAAATCCAAGAAAGTCGAGATCATTCCATAGTGCAACAGTCTTGCTCAAAGAGCAGAAAGAAGGAAGGTGTAAAATGAAATGGTTAAATGGTTACAGAATCAGGTTAGTGTTATTTGGATTTGTGGCCGCAATCTTGGCTGGCGGTGGTGGAAAAGTCTACGGTGATTTTACCTTCGGCCAGCCCGTCAATCTCGGCCCGACGATCAACAGTCCGGCCCTAGACGCTCATCCGAGCATCTCTGCCGACGGGTTGTCGCTCTTCTTCTATTCTGAGCGATCGGGCGGGTATGGTAATCGCGACATATGGGTCGCAACACGGGCAACGACAGACGAGGACTGGACCACGCTGGAGAATGTTGGGCCACCAGTGAACACTTCATATCGAGACTCCGGACCGGCCATCTCGGCCGACGCCCTGACGCTGTTTTTCGACTCTGACCGTCCAGGTGGCTCAGGTGACTCGGACATATGGGTAACGACGCGAGCAACCGACTCCGATCCGTGGGGCATGCCGGTGAATCTTGGCCCGATTGTGAACGCCTCGTCTTATGACGCGTACCCAAACATCTCAGCCGACGGCCTGGTTCTTTTCTTGATGTCCGATCGGGCTGGCGGGTTGGGCGGTAACGATCTATGGTTTACAAGCCGGGCAACGAAAAATGACCCCTGGACCACGCCTGTGAACCTTGGGCCAACTGTAAACACCTCGGATAGTGAGGGTGACCCCAGCATTTCGCCTGACGGCTTGGCACTCTTCTTTCCCTCCCAGCGGCCCGGCGGGTATGGTAGTTCGGACCTATATGTGGCGAGGCGGGCAACCACAAAGGACCCATGGAGCCCCCCCATAAATCTTGGGCCGGCTATCAATAGTCCGTCTATGGACTTTGGCCCGAGCGTGTCGGCCCATGGTTCTACTCTCTACTTCGTTTCCCTTCGGTCTGGCTCGGGCGACCTGTTGTGGGCACCAATCATCCGCATCGTTGACTTCAACTACGACGGAAAGGCGGATATCAAAGACCTCCTGATACTCATCGAGCATTGGGACCAGAACTACCCGCTGTGCGATATCGGCCCCATGCCGTGGGGCGATGGTGTGGTAGATAGGGCGGACTTAGAGGTCCTGATGAACTACTGGGGACAAGAATTTGAATTCCTGCCCTTTGACATTCGCGCATGTTGGAAATTCGACGAGACCGAAGGCAGTGTTGCCGAAGACAGAGCCGGAGACAATCACGGCACGGTTTATGGCGAGCCGCAATGGCAGCCGGCTGGAGGCAAGAAAGCCGGAGCGCTGGCGTTCGACGGTATCGATGACTACGTCAGCACCGCGTTCGTGTTGGACCCGGCAGCCGGGCCGTTCAGCGTCTTGGCCTGGATCAAAGGCGGTGCGCCCGGACAGGCGATTATATCTCAAACAGACGGCCCGAATGGGACTGGAGAAACCTGGCTTGGCGCCGATACGCTGGAAGGAAAGCTGATGACCGGATTACGGTCTCCGGGGCAACGGGGACCCACGCCGCCGATGGTTTCGGATGCCGTCATCACCAATGGCGAGTGGCACCATGTCGGCCTCGTCGTGTCGGAGTACCAAGCCAGAGAGCTATATGCCGATGGAATGAGAGTGGCTTGTGATACCCAGACCGTTAAGCTGCCTTCTTCAGATGGCGGCTTGTATTTCGGCGCCGACAAGGCCCTTGGCGCGTCAACCTTCTTCTCCGGCCTGATCGACGACGTCCGTATCTACGACGCAGCCCTGAGCACCGACAAAGTCAAGGCGATGGCCCAATAGGTTGCTGACAAACAGAAAGGAAGGTGGAAAATGGGACGCTTTGGTGATTTCAAGAGGACGTTGGTATGGGTCGGGTTTCTCGCGGTCGTTCTGACTGGCGGCGTCCGAAATGCCAGGGCGGATTTCACCTTCGGCCAGCCGCAGAATCTCGGGCCGAACATCAACAGTTCGTCTATCGATGCTGGGACGAATATCTCGGCCGACGGTTGTACCCTCTATTTCAGTTCCAATCGGCCCGGCGGGCGGGGCGGCTGGGACTTATGGGTAGCGACACGTCTCACAACAGACGCCGACTGGGGTCCCCCGGAGAATCTCGGGCCGACCGTGAACACCCCGAGCGACGATGGCCCCGGGTCTATTTCGGCCGATGGCCTGTCGCTCTACTTCGCTTCCAACCGGGCCGGTGGGTTCGGTAGTTATGACACATGGGTTACGACACGGGCAACAAAAGGTGGAGTGTGGGGTATCCCCGTGAATCTTGGGCCGACGGTCAACAGTGCAACTGGGGACGATCATCCGAGCATCTCAGCCGACGGCCTATCGCTCTACTTCGTTTCCAATCGGGCCGGAGGGAGCGGCAGTCAGGACCTATGGGTGACGACGCGGGCAACCCTCTCCGACCCCTGGGGTGCACCGGTGAATCTCGGCTCGACGGTCAACAGCTCGAACTTTGAGGAATGGCCGGCCATCTCGGCTGACGGCCTGTTGCTTTTCTTTTATTCTGGTCCCGGCAGCAATTCGTCGGGTCCCCACGATATATGGGTGACGAGGAGGGCAACCGTCTCCGACCCGTGGGGCCAGGCGCTGAATATGGGTCTGGGTATTAACAGCTCTGCTTCTGACGGTGTCCCCTGGATATCGGCGGACGGCCTGGAGCTCTATTTTAGCTCCTGGCGCACCGGCGGATATGGCGCTGGCGACATCTACGTGACGAGACGGTCCACAAAAAACGATCCCTGGGGCGAGCCGGTCAATTTTGGACCCGTGGTGAACAGCGCATACAATGAGGTGAGCGCCTCCCTTTCGCCCGATGGGCGGGTGCTCCTATTCTCCGACCTGCTGGATGGGACGCCCCGGCCGGGTGGGCATGGCGGCGCGGACATGTGGATGACAAGGCGCGCGAGTATTTCTGCCCCTTGGGAAGCGCCGGTGAATCTTGGATCCCAGGTTAATGGGTCCGCACATGAAATAATACCGCGCATCTCGATAGATGGTTCGACGCTGTACTTCACAACCTTAACCACCGGCACCTGGGATAACTGGCAGGCATCGCTCATACCGATCTGTGACTTCAATGGCGACGGCGTTGTCGATGCCGCCGACGTATGCCTCATGGTTGACCACTGGGGCGAGAACTACCCGTTGTGCGATATTGGTCCGTCGCCATTAGGCAATGGTATCGTAGACGTTCAGGACCTGATCGTTCTGAGCGAATACCTGTTCACAGACCTGCGCATATTTGTCGATGAGGACGCACCCAACGATGCTGGCCCCGGCGACCCTTTAACAAGTGATCCATTGGAGGACGGCTCCGCCGAGCATCCTTTTGACAGCATACAGCAGGCCATCGATGCGGCATCCGAAACGGATAGCGTGGTTGTCCTCCCCGGCACCTATACCGGCGATGGGAACCGCGACATAAGCTTCAGAGGCAAACGCATCACGGCACGCAGCATTGATCCGAGCGACTCTCAGGTTGTGGCCGCAACGGTAATTGATTGTCAGGGGACTCAAGCCGAGCGACATCAAGGATTCGTGTTTTACAGAGCCGAGTCGGCTCAATCAGTTTTGGCTGGTCTGACAATCACGAACGCGTACGGCTACTACGGCGGCGGGATAAGCTGCACTAACAACAGCAGCCCGAACATCAGCAAGTGCGTCTTGAAAGGCAACAATGCAGTCAAAGGCGGCGGCGGATTTTCAAACCAAGGCGGCAGTCCGAAGGTGACCAACTGCATATTCAGCGGCAACTCGGCGGAAAGTGGCGGCGGTCTATACGACTCATCCAACACCCTGGTGGTCAATTGCACCTTCACAAATAACTCGACGACTTCTGGCGGCGGGATACACAACCAAGGCGGCGCCCTTACTTTGACCAATTGCATCCTCTGGAATAACACTCCGGCGGAAGTACACATTGGCGCCGGCACGATATCCGCGACCTACTGCAACATCAAGCGCGGTTTCACAGGCGAAGGTAACATTGCTGCAGACCCGTTGTTCGCTGACGCCGCGAACGGCGATTACCATCTAAAATCCCACGGCGGCAGGTGGAACCCAGCCAGCGAAACTTGGGTCATTGACGGGATAACAAGCCCGTGTATTGACGCCGGCGATCCGAGTAGTCCTGTCGGGGATGAGCCGCAGCCCAACGGCGGCAGAATCAATATGGGCGCCTACGGCGGCACAGCCGAGGCCAGTAAATCGGTGAATTAGAGAATCTGTTAATTGGCAGCCAAAGGGTACAAGGCCATCGGGAAATCAGGGGATCAGGCAATGGAGCATCCAGTATCGAACGCAGTGAATATCGAATATCGAATAATGAGTATCCAATCCGTCGTGAGGAGTGCCGGACAGGTATCCAAGTTGAAGAATCCGCGTAATCTGTGAAATCTGTGGCCGCCGTTATTCGTAATACTATCTTTCAAAACGTTGTTTTTTATGCTCGATTTTCGTTTTGACCGTTTGTAACTTCTGTATATGCAGCATGTTACGAAGCTTTTCCGTCAGACGAACTTTTTGGTTGCGGCCGAGGGCAAAGCCCGAGGCCGCGCCAAGTGCATTCGTGTTAATTCGTGGCGATGACTTATATTAGTTTTTCGGGACGATCTTGAAGGCGACGTCGTTGCCGATGTGCAGGGCGTGGCCGCCGGTGGTTTTCAGTTCCGGGATCGTGAAGCTGAGCTTGCCGCTGCGGCACTCGACGGTCTGCGCGTCCATGTACCGACCCCGCCAGGTTCGGTACAATCGGACCTCGTACGGGCCGTCGGGCAGGCCGGAGATGGTGAACGATTCGTTCGCCACGCTGGTACGCGGATTAACCACCCAGCCGAAGATGAGTTTATCGCTCTTCATCGCCCAGGCGTCGCACTGGTTCGACGGGCTCACCATCCTGCCTTCGACAAGCTCAGGCCCCGAGCCTGCCGAGGGGAGCGAAGTCGAAGGATCGCCGGCGGTAATCTCGGCGGGCACCAGATTGAGATTGGCAAAATCAATGTCCGAGACGAACTGCGAAAAATAGAGCATCTGGTTCGTCACGACGCTGTCGTTGAGCCAGTCGGAGTGTGCCCACCAGAACGGCGTCGCGCACAGGCCGTTGGCCAGGCTTACCCAGAGGGCGTTGTGATACATGGCTAAGTAGCCCGGCATTCCCGGCTCGTAATACGTATGGTCCCAGCCGCACTCGCCGATGATCGCAGGTTTGCCGAAGCCATTCCAGAGGGCCTGCGTTTGGGTCGCGTAGTTGCGGTAGCTGAATTGAAGCGGATTTTCATCGTTCGGGCCGAGCTTGCCGCTTTTCGGCATCGGATGGCCCTGGGCCTCGTAGATTTCGCGTGCGGCGATGTCGAAGATTTTGTACCCTTCCGGCCACCACTGACTCAGACCGCCGCTCTGTGTGCCGGTTGTGGGCCGGCCGTACGGGTCGTGCTCATTGAAAAACGCATCGACTTTGCGGCACCACTGCTCGGCGACGGCGTGGTCGCCCTCGGTCCAGCCCTCGGTGCCGTTGATCTCATCGACGACGAACCACAGGAACAGCGCCCGGCTGTATCCCCAGCGCGCGATGATGTAGCGGTAGAGCTTCTCCTGGTATTTCCACGCCTGCTCACTGCCGAAAAAATCTTTCGCGCTGCTGACGAGGCTGTAAGGATTGTTTCTGTAGCGCGCGTTTCCGCCGCCCCAGACGGCCATCGAGATATAGGAATGAAACCAGCTGTTCCAGCTTATGTGGATGTCTCGCAGCTCGCACCATTCGAAAAGCTGGTCCATCCGCCCGCAACGGTTCTGGTCGTAGCGTCCTAAGCCGGTGCCCATGGTCTCCAGCGGGTCCGGGAAGAAGCTGATGAAATTCGCTCCGCGTTTTTTGAGATTGTCGAGACCTTCTTCGGTAATCTGGCCCTCGTTGAAAAGCTCGTAGGCGTCGTTGTACCACAAGCCGACGCCGTAGTATGAGGCGCCGTCGTCATACTTGAGATACCGCTGGTTTGTCGCGATTTTGACAAAGCCGTGATGCGCCGAGCTTGTCGCGGTGAACGTACCGGGCCGGCTGCTTGCCGTGCCTCCGCCGTCGGTGACTGTCACCACGTATCGCCACGTGCCTTCCTCAGTCGGGGAAAAACGCACCATCCAGAGTGAGGCCCAACTGGAGGGGTTGTAGAAGCCCCAGATGTTCCATTTTTTGCCCGAGGGGGCGGTGAATTCCGCCCTCAAGTCAATCTCCTGCGGATCGAAAGGATTTGCATAGGCGGCCTCAAGGTCGATCCGCAGCTCAAACTTCTCGTAGAGACCGACCTGGCCCGATTCCGCCCGAACGGACAGAATGGCCGGCGGCTTGGCCACAGCGACCGTTGCCGCAAACAAGCCCATCATTCCAGCCGCCATAAGCAACAGGGTATCGTAGGGGCAACCCTGTGTGGTTGCCCGATTCATAGGGCGGCCACATGGGGCCGCCCCTACCTTCGTTTGGATCTCCATCGGTCGAAACTCCTTGCGTTTGGGTCGGTTTCATCAGCACGGCAGGAGATTCTATCCTGCGGCTCCAAGGCGGTCAAAAGTTCTTATTGGACAATCGAGCAACAGGGTGGCGTCTTCGGGCCTGATTTGCTATACTGCTATAGATTATTAGGTAGGATCGGCAACTCGTTTGCCCATGCTGTATCTGAAAGGTATCCGATGTACAAGCACGCATCCTTGTTCGCTCTTTGTCTTGCAATTCTTGTCAACTGCGAATTGGCCAAAGCAGAGGACTGGCCCACGTTCATGCACGACAGCCACAGAAGCGGCGTGACCGGCGAGCAACTCCAATTGCCTCTGAGCGAATCTTGGGTATTCAAGGCCCCCCAGCAGCCGCAGCCCGCTTGGCCGCCGCCGGCAAAGCAGGACTTCTTCCACAAACTCTACGACCTGCGGGAGACCGTCGCATACGACCGGGCCTTTCACGTGGTCGGCGCCGGCCGGACGATATTCTTCGGCTCCTCGGCGGATGACAAAGTCTATGCCCTGGACGCCGCGACCGGGCGGCAGCGCTGGGCGTTTTTCACGGAAGGCCCTGTCCGACTGGCCCCTTCCATCGCAGATGACAAAGTGTACGTAGGTTCGGACGATGGATGCGCCTACTGCCTCTCAGCCGGCGACGGGGCGCTCTTGTGGAAATACAAAGCCGCCGGGCAGGATCGAATGATTCCAGGCAACGGGCGCATGATATCCGTATGGCCGATACGAACGGGCGTGCTCGTCGATGGCGGCACGCTCTACTTTGCCGCCGGGCTGTTCCCTAATCAAGGTACATTCCTATTCGCACTTGGCGCCAAAGACGGGGCCGTGACGTGGAAGCAGCAAGTGGACATTTCGCCCCAGGGCTACATGCTGGCCTCCGATGAGCGGCTGTACGTCCCCACGGGCCGAGCCAATCCGTTTATTTTCGCGCGAGCGGACGGCGGCTTGGTGGGCGAGCTGCCCAGCGCCGGCGGGACGTTCGCACTGCTGACGGAGGACGTCCTCGTCGCCGGGCCAGGCCGGGGCTCCAAAGAGCTGAACGCCGGCGACCTGGAGACTAAAAGCAAAGTCGCCATGTTCGGCGGCCTGCGAATGCTGGTGGATGGGCCGACGGCGTACATGCAATCGGAGGACCAGCTTTCGGCCTTCGACCGCGGCTCGTACCTCAAGCTATCGAGGCAGCAATTCGCCCTGGCCGCACAGCGCGACAAGCTCAAAGAGCAGCTCAAAAAGATAGACAAAAGCAGCCCGCAGGCCCAGGAGATTCAGCAGCAGACGGACACTCTGACGGCGCAGATCAACGAGCTGGGAGAGAAATTGAAAGGCTGCTACCTCTGGACGGTCGCGTGTGAATACCCATACTCGATGATCATGGCGGGCGACGTTCTTTTCGTCGGAGGCCGGGATAAGGTCGCCGCGATTGAAGTTAGGAGCGGCAACATCGTCTGGACCGGCCCCGTCAGCGGCAGGGCATACGGCCTGAGCGTCGTCAATGGCGGGCTTTTTGTCAGTACGGACGAGGGGCGGATACACTGTTTCAGAAAAGGCATAAAAGACAGCGCTAGAGTTATATCAGCTCAGGTGGTACCCTATCCCTATCCGTTCGACCGCTTGATGAACCGTTATATCGAAGCCGCACAGCTTATCATCGAAAAGACTGGGGTCACAAAAGGCTACTGCCTCGTGCTGGGCTGCGGACGGGGACGGTTGGCGTATGAGCTGGCCCGCAGGAGCGATTTGACGATCATCGGCGTCGAAGCTGACGCTGGCGAGGCGGCTGCTGCACGTCAGGCCCTCGATGAAGCGGGCCTGTCCGGCAGAGTCGCCATTCATCTTGGAGATTCAACGACGCTGCCCTATACGCCATACTTCGCGAACCTCGTCGTTTCAGATGAGACTCTTCGCACGGGCGGCAAGCTCCCCGACTCAGCAGACGAGATCTTCAGGGTGCTCAGACCATACGGCGGGACTGTTGCCTTATTCGCTCTCAGCAATAATCTCAGGCAGCAGGACTTGAAGAAATGGGGGAAGCCGTCGCTGGTCGATTGGAAATTGCATAAGACGGTTGACATGGCTCTGGCTTGGGCCGAACGCCCGGCGCTGGACGGGGCCGGGCAGTGGACCCATGCGTACGCCGAGCCGGGCAACAGCGCATGCAGCGCCGACAAGCTCGTTAAAGGCGAGATGACGATCCAGTGGTTCGGCGAGCCGGGACCGAAGGACATGATCGACCGTCACCACCGCAACGTGCCGCCGCTGTTCAAGGATGGCCGTCTCTTTGCCCCCGGCGATTGCGTCGTTTTCGCCGTCGATGCGTACAATGGGACAATCGAGTGGAAGATCGAGGTTCCCAATTCGCGCCGGCTTGGGGCGTTCCTGGACGCCGGCAGCATGGCCGTGGATGATAAATTCCTGTACGTCGTGGCCGAAGATAAATGCTACGGCTTTGACGTGCGGACCGGCCAGCGCTCGGTTACGTATGAAATGCCGCAGACCGTCGAATCCGAGCCACATCATTGGGGCTACATCGCCTACGCAGGAGACGTTCTGTTCGGCAGCGGCCGCAGAAAAGGGGCCTCCTACGCCGAGACCAGCTACGACGCCGACGAATCGCTGTGGTATAGAGATATGAAGGTGGTGACGAGCGACTATCTGTTTGCCGTTGAGAAGGGTGGCGGGCGGGTGCTCTGGAAATACCAGGGTGGGCTTGTGCTCAACACGACGCTGGCGATTGGGGCCGGACGAATGTATTTCATTGAGACGTATAGCCCGAAGGCCCTTGCCGACAAGCTCGGGCGCATGCCCGTCAAGACGCTCTTCGACGGGGGCGAACAATACCTTGTTGCTCTTGATACCCAGAGCGGCAAAACCCTCTTCAAAACGAAGCTCGATGTCACCAACTTCGAAGAGCCCGTGTATCTCAATTATGCCAAAGAGACGCTTCTAATGAGCGGCTCGCGGCTCGTACCTGAGGCGCGAGTGACTCAGGCGGGCGCCGAGGATTCCGTGCGTTATTACTATCGCGCCTTCGACGCCCGCACCGGCAACGTCATTTGGGACGCCGCCCATGACACCGATCTACCCCCAAATGGTGCTCATGGGGAGTATAATCGTACCCCGACGATTGTGGATGAGACGGTTTACGCCTGGCCCTACGCGTACAATTTGAAAACGGGCAGGCAAATCGACGAGTGGAAATTCGACCGGCGCGGGCACGGCTGCGGCGGCGTCACCGCCTCGGCCCAGTGCCTGTTCTGGCGGGGCGGAAATCCCTGGATGTATGATCTTGGGCCGAGCGGCGGCCCGCAGCGGCTCACCAAGGTCACCCGGCCGGGCTGCTGGATCAATATCATTCCCGCCGGCGGGCTTGTCCTTATTCCCGAAAGCAGCTCCGGCTGCACGTGCGGTTTCCCTTTGCAGACCTCGCTGGCCTTCGTGCCCAAATAGAGGTTCAATCCAAGCATGACTTCAAAAGAACGGATGGCAGCGGCGATGAACCATCGGCAGCCCGACCGGGTCCCGGTGATGTGCCAGCTTGCCCTGGGGCACTACTTCCTGAACTGCGCCGACAGCCCTTCGCAGATATGGTTCGACGGCGAGACGTTCGCCAAGGCGCTGGTCGAACTACAGCAGAAATACAAGTTCGACGGCATCTTAGTGAACCTCCCGGGCAGGCCGCCCGACTGGAAGGACTATCTCAAGTCGCATACACAAGTCGATGATCGCGAGCACCTCTGCTGGAAATCCGGCTTGGAAACCATCTTCCCGCCCGATGATAATCCGCAGACGTACCGGCCGGGACATGTGCCGTTGGAACGGGCAAATTATAGATCAGTTGACGTTGACGATCCGGCAACATACAGGCTGAGCGGCTATGTGTGGAACACATGGCACGCGCCCGAACTCTGGGGGATCGACCCTCAAGCCGACCTTGCCGACCCAGCCGCTTATCCTGCCTGGTTCAGGAGCACGCTCAAGACCGTTCAGCACCTTGCGCCGAGTGTCTCAATCCACGCGGAAGTGTTCTCACCCTTCACGCACCTGATGGAGCTGTTTGGCTACGAACAGGGCCTTCTCGCGCTGGTCGATGAGCCTGACAAGTGTCACCAGGTGCTTGCTGTTCTGACGCGTAACGTTCTGGCCCAGGTCAAGCTGTACGCCGCCTGCCGGCCAGACGCTATTCTCGTCAGCTCGGCGTTTGCCGGCGCGGGCTTTATCAGCCGGACCATGTACGAAGAATTCGTGGCCCCATACGAGGATGAGATTTTCCGGGCGATAAAGCGGAGCGGCTCGAAATCCTACGTTCATACCTGCGGCGCCATCGGCGACCGCCTGGACCTGATGAGTCAAACCAGCGTCGATGGAATCGACACGCTGGACCCGCCGCCGCTTGGCACGGTGGATTTGCAGGATGCCAAATCGAGATATGGCGAGCGATTCTTTTTTAAAGGCAATCTCGACGCCGTCAATGAGATGTTGAACGCCGATGATGCAACCTTCGAGCGGGCTGTGGAAGAGAGAATCAGGATCGGCAAGCCCGGCAGCGGATACATCCTCTCTTCGGCGTGCAGCGTCGCCCCCCACGTCAGGCCCGACAGGCTCAAGAGATTAGCGGAGTTAGCGACCCAGCTCGGCAGATACTGACCGGAAGAAAGTGTATATGAATGATTCCTACAAGCTCAACAAACTGACAGACTGCAAGTGGGTGAATCTGTTTGAAGTTCGTTTCAAACGCAAGACACACGCCCGCCCGGCGTCTGGCGGGCAAGCTGAAAAATCATGGGTGATGTGCTCCCGCAAAGAAAAGCCCATCGAAGATGCTGCGAAAGCGGACGCCGTCGTTATTGTTCCCACAATCGAAACGGACGAGGGGATAAGGCTCGTCGTGACGAAGGAATTCCGTGTGCCGATTTGGGATTTTGAATATGGTTTTCCCGCCGGGCTGATTGATGACGGCGAGAATATGGAGCAGACCGTCGCGCGAGAGCTCAAAGAAGAGACCGGCTTGGAGCTTGCGAAAATCAAGCACGTCAGCGCGCCGGTGTTTTCGTCGGCCGGGCTGACCGACGAATCCTGCCACATGGTGTTAGTCGAGGCAAAAGGGCAGGTATCCAATAAGTGGCTCGATCATACCGAAGATATCGAGGTCCTCTTCCTGGACGTTCAGGGCATCCGCGACCTGCTGGCCTCGAACAAGAAGATCGCCGCCAAAGCCTGGGGCCTCCTCTACCACTACGCCCAGACCGGCCGATTTGATTGACCGGTAAGAGACCGGCGTCTTGCGATTACTCCGCGGGCCGGGTGCGGCTGGCATCTTTGATCTTCGCAAGCAGAGCGGTCAACTCTTTGACGACTTCCGGATGCTCGGCGGCGACGTTATGCTTTTCGCCCAGATCGCTCTTCAGATCATAGAGCTGCGGGCTGGTGTCGTTGCCAAGCTCGATGTTGACGCTGCGGTTTATCTTTTGCCCCTTACTCGGCTCGATATACTTGAAGTTGCTTTTGATCAAGGAAAGAGTGCCGGCGTGCTCCACCAGGTGGTCCCGGCCGGCGGCCGATTCCCCCAGCATCGCTGAAAGGACATCGAAGCTGTCCGGGGCGTCGTCACGGGCGAGCTCCTGGCCGGTCAGCGACGCAAGCGACGCCATGAAATCAATCTGACAAACGAGTGCATCGGAAAGACCTGTCTTCACCCGCCCGGTCCAGCGAACAATGAAGGGCACGCGCGTCCCGGCGTCGAATGCGCTGTACTTGCCGCCACGCAGCGGACCGGCCGGTTTATGCCCGTCCAGTTTCTCGACCGCCTGGTCCTTGTAACCATCGTCCACGACGGGACCGTTGTCACTGGTGAAGATGACCAGCGTATCATCAGCAAGGTTCAGACGCTCCAGCGTCGTGAGGATTTCGCCGACACACCAGTCAAGCTGCAAGATCACATCGCCCCGAGGGCCGAGGCCGCTCTTGCCGGCGAACCGAGCATGAGGCACGCGCGGCACGTGAATATCGTGGGTCGAGAAATAGAGGAAAAATGGCTTGTCCTTGTTCTTCTCGATGAAGTCTTTGGCCTTGCCGGTAATCACATCGGCGATGTCCTCATCCACCCACCGTGCCGCCTTTCCGCCGCTCATGTAACCGATCCGGCTGATGCCGTTGATGATCGTCTGGTCGTGCCCGTGACTGGGGTGCATCGTGAGCAGCTCGGGATGGTCTTTGCCCGTCGGCTCGCTGCCAATCGGCTCGCTGAAGCTGACCTGGATGGGGTCCTTCGGGTCCAGCCCGACCACCCGGCGATTTTCCACGAACACGCACGGCACGCGGTCGCCCGTGGCGGGAATGAGGAAGCAGTAATCGAAGCCGATATCGAGCGGACCGGGTGTAATCTCGCCGTTCCAATTGAGGTCCTGGTCTCCCAGCCCGAGATGCCACTTGCCGACAACGCCGGTGGCGTAGCCGGCGCGCTGCATGAGCAAGGGCAGCGTCGTGCGCCCGGGCTGGATAATCAGGCGGGCGTCACCCGGCAGGACACCCGTGCCTTTCTTGCGCCAGGCGTATTGCCCGCTCAGCATCGCGTAGCGGGAAGGCGTGCACGTCGCCGACGGCGAATGGGCATTGGTGAACCGCACGCCTTCGGAGGCGATCCTGTCAATGTTCGGCGTCTCGATTTTGTTCGCACCGTAGCAACTGACGTCGCCGTAGCCGAGATCGTCGGCATAGATGATTATGATGTTGGGACGTTTCGCATCGGCGGCCTTCAGCTCGACGGGAACAACGGCCGCCGCCGCAGCCAGACTGAGGGATTTCACAAATGAACGACGAGATAAGTAAGACGGTTTCATAGCTTCTCCCATCAAACAACGACCGCCAAAGTCCGTCCCTCGTATCTCGTATTGCGTCCGGCGGCTCGCACGACGCTTCACGCTTCACGCGTCACGAGATTCAGGGCTTGTGCCAGGTCGCCGACTTTGCTTTGAGACAGCATATTCTCGGCGGCCGCCTGTGCTTCGTGGATGTCAATACCGGCGATGGCATCCTGCACGCGCGGCAGAGAGGCCGGGTCCATACTCAAAGCCCGCACCCCTATCCCCAGCAGGAAAGGCAGATACTGCTCCTGGTGGGCCATGTCACCGCAGACCGAGATTTCCCTGCCGCCGCGGTTGGCCGAAGTCACCACCTTCTTCAAGGCGCGCAGCACCGCGGGGTGGTGCGGCAAATACGAACCGGCGACATTTTCGTTTGTCCTGTCCACACCTAACATGAACTGGATGAAGTCATTGGTCCCTATCGAGAAAAACTCGGCCTCCTTCGCGAAATCGTCTATCAGGTCCACGATGCACGGCAGCTCGACCATAATCCCAAGTTTGGGTTTGCGATTGTGCTCGACGCCGCGTTTCTCAAGCTCGTCCAGACACTCAAAGACGATCTCACGGGCCTGGCAGAACTCATCGATGGACGAAACCATAGGGAACATGATCCGCAGATCCGCACCCGTACCCGCACGCAGCATGGCCCGAATCTGCTCGGCGAAAACCGGCTTGTTCTGAAGCGAGAAACGGATCGATCTTAGGCCGAGGGCCGGGTTCTGCTCCTTGACGTCGTGGTAATAGGACAAGGTCTTGTCGCCCCCGATATCGAGCGTTCGAAACGTGACGGGCTTGCCCGGCATCAGCTCGACGAGCTTGCCGTAAATCATAAGCTGCTCGGCTTCGCTCGGAAAGTTGCTTCTGATCATAAACGGAAACTCCGTCCGGTACAGCCCCACGCCCTCGCACTGCAGCTCGCAGGCCACCTTCACGTCCGCCAATAGGTTGATGTTTGCGAAAAGATGCACTTGTGTGCCGTCGCGCGTCGTCGTGACCGGCTTCATCGAGCGCTCCTGCTCGGCTAACGTGCGCCGGGCTTTCTGCTGCGATTCAAACCGCCCCAGCACCTCATCGGAAGGGTCCACATAGACATTGCCTATCTCGGCATCGACCAGGATGGGCGTATTGTCCGGAAGATCGAGAAGCTCGTATGTATCGGTGACCACCATCGGGATACGCAGCGATCGGGCCAGGATGGACAGATGCGATGTCACGGTCCCCCCCACCAGAACGATGCCGGCCGCCTCTTCCGAGGAAAGGATGAGCAGCTCGGAGGGAAAAAGCTCTCGGACGACGACGATCCGGTGCTTCAATTTGCCCAGCTCGTCCACTTCGCTCAGAAGGTTGCTTATCAGCCGGACAACCAAGTCCTCGATGTCCTGGGTCTTCTCCTGCATGTACGAATTGCCGCTGGTGGCGAAGCTCTCCATGTACTCTCTGGCCACCTGCATGACGGCCAGCGGCGGATTGACTCCGCTTTCTATCAGCTTGACCACGCCGCCCACGAAGTGCCTGTCCTTGAGAATCACCAGATGCGCCGAAAAAATAAGCGACGCCGCGTCCGAGAGTCTCTGCCCGACCTGCTCCTGCAATTTTTCAAGCTGCTCCGCCGTCTTGGCAATGGCCTGGTGAAAATCATCCAGCGAATAGGTGTGCTCGTACTGTCTGTGCAGGAGCATGGCAATGTTTTTCTTCTTATCGGCCACGGTGGCGGGGCCGTAGGCAAAACCCTCCGACGCCACTTTGCCCCGTACGAATTTGAACTCCGCCGGCAAGGCCGTCGTCGCTCGTTCCTCTCGCTCATGCGGCTCATGCATCGCCATCAGGAACCGGGCATTTTCGATGATATTGGCAAGCTGCGACGCCGCCGCCTCCAGAGCCGCGATATCGCAATCATCGAAGTATCGGCCCTCCGTGCGCTGAAGGACTAACACGCCGATCTTCGAGATTCCTCGCACGATGGGCACGGCCAGGAAACACTGATACCGTTCTTCATAGAGGCCGGGGAAGAACTTGAAATTGGGGCTACGGGCGGCATCCTTCTCGCAGACGGGCCGCAGCTCTTTCAACGCAAGGCCCGTGAGCCCCTGACCCAATTTGAGCCTGACTTTTCCGACGGAGTCCGGATTCAGGCCCCTCGTCGCACTCAAGACCAGCTCGCGATTTTCATTATTATAGAGATAAACCGAGCAGACGTCAGACTTCGTGTGAGAGGCGACCATTTCCACGGTTTTGTCCAGCAGCGTCTGGATGCTGGCGCTGTCCCGGAAAAGGTTATTCAGCTCACCGATATCATATAGCAGTTGTCTGTTATCCATTCTCGTTTCCGGTATCCTGTGGGTGGCATCCTCAAGCGCAGCTTGGGGATGGTGACTCCCGTCCTTATCATCCCCAAAGGCTTCGCCTTTGAGGCTGCCACCCAACACATATCATACCCGGCCCGGCCGCCGTTTTCTACCTCGAAATTTGCGGCGCTTAGCGCCGTTTCGCTCCGGCCCCACAAACATTTGAGACAGGCGTAGAGAAGACTCTACGGCGACCAGCTTTGCGCCAGAATGGCAAATTCAACGAAGTTCACGACGCCGTCGCCGTTGAGGTCCGCCGCAGGGAACCGATCCGCGTACCGCAACCACCGGCCCGCCAAGAGGTCAAGGTCCGCAAGACCCACAGACAAATCGCCGCTCAGATCGCCGTTCACGCGGTATCTCAGAGCCGCCCCGACATTGATTAGCCCCCATCCGTATTCTTCGTCCCAGCCGGCAGGTCCGAGGTCCTTAGCCGTCTTCTCGATGGCCGCTCTGACCTGGTCCGGCTTGGTCACGCCGTTCGATACCAGCAGAGCAGCCGCCCCGCTCACATGAGCCGCGGCCATGGAAGTCCCCTGGAAGAACCAGTATCGCAAGTCGTTCGGATCCACCCTGAACGTCTGCTGGAGGACTCCATCGCGGTAACCGTCCCGGTTTTGATCGGCGAGCAGGTCCCCTCCCGGCGCGACGACATCGACATAGCTGCCGGTGTTGGAATAGTACGATCGGGTTTCATCATAGCGGGTCGCCCCGACGGCGATGCAATAGCGGTCGTAAGCGGCCGGATAGTTGACGGCGTTGCCTTCGAGAAACTCGTTCCCGGCGGCAGACACCACCGTCACGCCCTGCCGATAGGCGTAGGCCACGGCGTCTCTGACCGTAATTGACTCTTCATCGCCGCCCAGGCTCATATTGATCACCTTGGCGCCGTGATTCACGGCGAAGTATATGCCGTCCGCGATGTCAAAATGACCCCCGTCTCCCTGATCGTTTAATACCTTCACCGGCATAATGGAACAGCCGAAAGCCACGCCGGCGACTCCCATGCCGTTATTCGTGCTCTGAGCGATGGTGCCGGTGACATGAGTCCCGTGGCCGTGGTCGTCGTTGGGATGAGAGTCGTCGTTGACAAAATCATAGCCGGGCACAAACGACGTCCCTGCCAGATCCGGGGCCGGCCTGAAGGTCCCGAAGTCTTCGTATGCGACACCCGTGTCCACCACCGCCACGATGACGTTCGGGTCGCCCGTTTGGGCGTCCCACGCCGCTTCCGTACCGATCCCGCCTGAGACCGCATCGTTCAAATGCCACTGGTAACGGAAGTAGGTATCATCAGGGACAAACATAATCCTCGCGTAGTAGTTCAGCTCGGCGTATTCAACCGTTGGCTCATTCGCAAAGACCTCAACCATTTCACCTGCCGTCGTGGATTCGGGGACCTGAACCAGCCGCAGCCCGGCAAACGAGCAGCTATCCGCCGCCGAACAGCCGTACTGCTGGAGAACCGCATTTATATAATCCTCGGTGACGTCACTGCCGAATTTGACGATGATTTCCCGCTCGCTCCATTTTGGCTTCTGCGAGGTGATTTCACTTGATCCGCCGTACGTTGGGCGGATTGAACCGTAATCGACTCGAAGCTCGTCTGCATAAGCACAACTCGCCAAGCCCAGCAGAATTATACCCACGACCCGCCGGCCGCCAGAACCATCCATTTCGTCACCTGTTCAAGAACACTGCATATTTCGATGCCAATAGATAATACCGTAATAGCAGACAAAGGTTCACGCCTGCCAAAATCGTCGCCCCTCGCTCGGGGCACAGGTAACAGACCTGGTTGTGACCGGCCCCCCGACTCGACACGGCACATTTTGCCACAATTTCCTCTTGAAAATCCCCTGGTCGTGTTATATACTCGTTTTGTCGTACAGCGGGTTCACCTGGGATTCTCAACTTCGCGGTGACGCGGTCACACTCGGGGCGTCTCGGCGCGCAACCGACGGGGACGAAGTGTTCCCAGCCGCCAGCCAGACAAAAAGTGGCTCGCCCGCCGGGAGTGGAGCGCCACTGAGCCTTTTGTTATACAAATCAAGAGTATGAATGATGCGAAGAATTGCAATTTCGTTGGTCCAAAATGAGGAGTTCTCTTATGCTGCAACAAATACTATACCTTATCCCTTGGCTTATAATATCTGCGATTCTTCTAATTCCATTGCTGTGTTTGTTGCTGTATAAGCGCAGAAGATTCCGGACATGTCTGATCTACAGCCATATTTGGTGCATGATCGCATTCTGTCTTCTGGGATTGTTCATATCGCACACCGTAAGACACTATAGAGAACGATGGCTATACTCGGACAAAGCCCGTAAGCTGCTCGAAATGACCAAAATTCTGCGTGAAGGTGACACTCAGGAGACTATTGCCCGCCTGGATGAGTTCCTGGCCGGCACGTTGTATCTAACAGCTTATGATGTTCCCGACGAAAAGATGGCAGAGCTGGATCCGGATACATTGTGGGTGTGGCAGGAAGCTAAAGAATATTACGACACGTATAAGGTTGAAGAACCTTCCTACCATGGCGGTGCCATTCCTCGTGTCCGCAGGAAACTGGCCCAAGTGCCATGGTCGGATATGCAACTGGCGATAAAAAAATTCGAGCAGACCTATCGGAGCGGCCAACGGGCCCCTGCGCCGGCTATAAAGATGAAATCGTGGCTTGGCCCATCTCTGACAAACGAAGATCTCAAGGATAAGGTGATACTGCTGGATTTCTGGAACATCCAGTGCGCCCCCTGTATCGCATCGCTGCCCGAACTGCAAGAGATTCACGACACTTACAAGGACCGAGGGCTGACGGTGATTGCCTGTGCGGGCGGAGACACCAGGAAAACGAAGGAGTTTTTGGATAAACATGGATATCATCTTCCAGCGGGAATGCTTTCGCATCAAATGTTCCTTGATTACGCCGTCAGAGGAAATCCATCCTATTTCATGATTGATCGAGAAGGTTATCTTGCGTGGGGGCCTGAACATCGACTCCCGACGCCGGATGAACTCTCAAATCTATTAGAACAAAAATCCAACTCCAAAAAAATTGGTGAACAGTGAATAAAAAACCAAGGATCAACTCCCAAGAAGTTGACAGAATCACGCACTCTGTGTCCAGGATTCATCGCTTTGAAGCCTCCGGCTTATATGCGAACTGCAGGAAGAAAATTGCAGTATGCAATATTGGCGCGGCCCTGGCAAGGCCACCGGGGAGCGTAAACGTTTAATAGGAGACAGACTTATGAAATACGTGATAACAATTGCTGTTGCAGTGTTGTGTGGTGCGGCGTTTCTGGCCGGATGCTCCAAGAAAACGCCCCCAGCGGAAAACCGCGAGTCTTCTGAAAACCGCCAATCTTCGGCTTCGGCAGAAGTCATGGCGCTCAATGAGGCCAACTTCGATTCGCAGGTCGGACAGGGTGTCGTGCTTGTGGACTTCTGGGCGGCCTGGTGCGGGCCATGCAGGATTCAAGGCCCCATCGTCGAGCAAGTGGCTCAGCAAATCCGGGGCGCCAGGGTCGCCAAGCTCGACGTCGATGCCGCTCCGAAGGTCGCGCAGAGATTCGGTATCAGCAGCATTCCGACCCTCATTGTCTTCAAGGATGGCAAGCCCGTGCAGCAGTTTGTCGGTATAACGCAGGCCGAGAAGCTCGTCTCCGCGATCCAGGCCGCGATTAAGTCTCAAGGTTGACGGATGGTTCGGCATCCCCGGTTTTTTTCAAACGTTGTTTAGATTCTTATACGGAACCATATAGACACGGTTGAGCCAGGGAGGCTATCATGAGACATTTGAGATTGCTAAGGATAGCGATATAGGAGAATAGTGTATGAAAGCTCTTGAAGACAAGAATCGCGTTCTGTGGCTGGTCGCGTTGATCGCTGTTCTTTCGGCCATCGCCGTCTATCGAATAGGTTTCCATATCCCTGTACCCGCCTTTAGGCAGGAGGCTGTAACGTCTCCGGAGCGGGGCCAATCACAAGAAGCACAGACGCAGTCGAACAAGACCGAGCCGGCCCCATCAACTCAGTCGCCGGAGGCGGTATTTCGACCGTCTCATACGGCCGATTTGAGGCAGGAGCGACTGACGCAGCGCCGATATCGCTCGCAAAACCCGCTCTACTTCTGCGTGGCGTTTCGAGCCGAAGGCGGCGACTCGATGCTAGGCGTCATCGACGAATCCGGCGGCACAAGCGCTGGATACGACATCGCCTATATCGATGAAAATATGAACGGCGACCTGACCGATGAAGCACCAAAGAAGTTCTCCCGACGCGAGCAAGGGAGCCGGGCGGGTGAGCTGGACCCTCGATTTGAATTCATGGGACCGTTTAAGGGCGAGGAAAGGGCCAAGTACACACTCGACATCTACTCACTCGCTTATAAGAATCGCAAGGCCATACAGGGAAATGACTACTACTTCTTCTGGTTTCTGGATATCAAAGAGTGGAACTACTTTTTCATAAACGGAAAGATGAAGCTCTTCTCGAATGCTGCCGATGCCCTGAAGGGCCCGCCGGTCCGCCTCGGCGGCCGGTGCAAGTGGGAGATCAGTTCTCGCACCCAGGACGGCAAGCCGATGATTTCCGCAGGACTGAAGGACGAAAACGGCTGCACCCTGCGAATCGTCAGACGGGCGGGCGAAACCATATCGCCCACCTTGACCCTCATCCAAGACGGCCAAGTCAAGGCTGAGGAGAAAATGAAGTTCGGGTGAAGCGGCGTATGCGATACGCCCGTCATGTTGGCGGACGGCACATACACCGCTCGGGTCGATCTCGATATGGGACCCTATTTAGGCAAGGTCACCGCAGAACAGACCGTCCAGATTAAGAAGTAGCAGCCCGAACGGCCCGACCTCATCGCAGGAGAATCGCTTGCACTCGGTCGCGACGGCAACGTGTCGGTGAAGCGAACAGCGAACGCCGTGTAACATAGAAAACCTTGAGAATTTCTAACACAGAAAGGGACGACATTATGAAGAAGCTCATTATCGTATCTATCGCCGCAGCGGCTACTCTATCCTGTATAACCCTATCTGGGAAGCGGTCCGCGAGCCTCTTCAACGGCAAGGATTTAGCCGGCTGGCATGTCGATGTTCCCAAGATGGATAATGATCCGAACGTCAAAAGCCCGTTCATCGTTCGTGATGGCTTGCTCGTCAGCCTGGGCACGCCCAACGGACACCTCATCAGCGATGCGGTCTATCAGGACTACCGGCTCGAGGCTCAATACCGCTTCGCCGGCAAGCCCGGCAACTGCGGCGTCCTCGTTCACGCCTCGACGCCGCGCGCGCTCTACCGCATGTTTCCCAAGTCGATTGAAGTCCAAATGCACCACGAGAACGCCGGCGATTTCTGGTGCATCGTCGAGGATATCAGCGTGCCCGATATGGAGAAACGGCGCGGGCCTAAGGAGAAATGGGGAGTGACGGAAGACAAGGCCCGTCGAATCGTCAATCTGACCGACGGCTCCGAAAAGCCCGTGGGCGAATGGAACACGATGGTCATCGAATGTCTCAAGGACGCCATCATGGTCTGGGTCAATGGCGATCTTGTCAATCACGGCTACGACTGCACTGCCACGAAAGGTCAAATTGCCATCCAGGCCGAAGGCTCCGAAGTCGAATTCAAGACGCTGCAATTGACCCCCATTACCAAATTCAGCAGCGCAGAATAGTGACAAATGGAATCAAATCAAATTGAACGTGAGGGACCGAAGGACGCCGGCGACGGAACACCCGTTTGTCTTCGATGTTTCCGTCCAATCGATCCATTGGTGCACTACTGCCCGCATTGCGGAGAGGCCACAGGGCAGCTCACGCATTATATCCCTTTTGTTAATATCCCCTGGCAGACCCGCGTCTGGGGTCAGGTTTGGCGGCAAGTATGGTCCCGCGACGTTTCGCTCGCGGGTCGTGCCTTTCGGCTATTCATGGTCGTCTGGAATGTCCCGGTTATGTTGATAGGGTTGTTCTTTAGGTCTGGGCAGAAACCAGAAAAGAAACACTGCCAACCTGAAACTGAACCGGACCAGGGGGAAAACTCCCCGCCCGGCTAATTCGAACGTCGTACCCGGCAAAGCATGAAAAACGAACCACAAGTCGAATATCTGCCCGATTCATCGGTGGATGCGTCGTTGGATGCAGAGCTTAGAATGCTTCTGACGACGTGCTTCACAAAGCCGCAGGACGTGGTGTTCAAAGACCGGCGCTATTTTTGCGAGCCGTACGCGCATCGCTGGGTCATACGGGATGCGCGGCGTTGTATTGTCGCCCACGCCGGCGTGCATGAGAAGGCCGTGGAGGCGGACGGGCGCCGCTTGCGAATCGGCGGCCTCGCGGAGGTCTGCGTGCATCCTGAATTTCGAGGCCGGGGGTTCGTCAAGGCCATGCTCGCGTGCATCCACGATTGGCTCATCCGGCACGAGTTCGACTTCGCCGTGCTGTTCGGTGAGCTTTATATCTATCAATCCAGCGGTTATGTCGAGGTGAGCAACCTCGTACATGACGAAGTGACGCCATCGGGCGAAAAATACAAGGCTCCGGAACCCGCGATGATCAGGCAACTCTACGATACGCCCTGGCCAACCACCCAGGTCTATCTGCCCGGCCCGAAATTCTGAAAGCCGACGATGACTAATAGGCTTGAAGTGGTGCGAAATATCGCACCAATTTTCTGTGAGGATTTGCGATGGACAAATACAAATTAAGCTCGGTGACGATTGTCTTGGGTCTGTTGCTATGCGTCGTCTCCGCCGCAGCGGGCTTTTGGCTGCTGGAGCTTCGAGCGAGCAATCGGCTTCTTCAGAAGCTTGCACTGGCCAAGCCGGGCGTCCGTATATCGCAAATCGCCGGCCAGCTTGGGCCGCCGATGCGTGAATTCAGTAACGTCAAAGAGATATTGGCATGGGGGAATGTGAAAGATGAATCATTTTGCAGCGGCAAGAAATTGTTCCGCTTTCATGCTGTTTCACCTCCATGCAGGACTGTTGACGTATATACCGATGCCAATGACGTTATTGTGTACGCGACGTGGGGCCAAGAGTAGCTGTGCCTAGACGGGATAGAGCACCCTCATGGACGATTTGCGATCCTTCGACGTTGCTCAGGATGGTGAGCCCGTCGAACCATTATGGACAAAATAGAACGCATAGCCGTTTTGAGGAATGAAGTTGAGGCGCGGCTGTTAGATGCCGAACTGGCCGAGGGTGATATCCCTCATTTGATAAAGAGCTACTATGATGGCGCCTTCGATGGCGTTTACCAGTTCTCTAAAGGGTGGGGACATGTTGAAGCCCCATCCGAATTCAGAGATAGAATACTGGAAATCCTTGCCAGTATCAGGCCCGGGTCTTCAAACACGGAGAACGATGATACAAAAGACCCAAATGACGACAGCGTTAGCTAACCAGCGGCTTCTACGGGTAGCCCCGATAAGCTGTGCCCAGCCGCACGCCCGCTCCATCATCCGTGAGGGATGCCGGACTGGCGGGCAAGCCGTCGGCTGAGAATAAGCACAGAACTGGAATCCCCATCTCATTTCGGGAATATTCCCGTTACCGCTCTGTTATTCGATGACCACTTCCTGGACGCCAGCGGACCAGTTTTGCTGGAGGGCGATTTCGAGTTTGATGGCGTCGGTCTTGACGGGGTCGAAATCGACCTTGTTGAAGGCGTCTTTTTCCGTACGGCAAGGCGTTTTGCTCTCTACCGGCTTGAAGCTGCCTTCGCCGTCCCGATAGAATACTTTCCAGAATTCGGGGACCTTGCACTCGCCCCTGCCGGTGTCATCGAACCAATAGACCCTCACGTCAGAAATTTCCTGCCTTTCGCCCCACTCGAACTGAATCCACTCCGTTGTGCCCTTATGCGGCCAGAAGTCCAGTTGCAGCGCCGATGAGTCGGATGAGCTTTCCGGCACGATCTGGTCCTTGATCGCATCCAAAGACACGTGCACGAACGACGCCGTGGCCTTGCTCCTGTAGGTCAGTGTATCCGCCGGCTCCGGCCGGGCCGCATCCGCCTTTCGAGCGGGCCAGACCGTCATTTCGCCCCGCCCGCGATGGGCCCAGGTGTAATACGGGATGGCGGTGAATGGCTTCTCTCTGGACGAGACAATCTCACCTTCCATCGTGCGTTTGACCACCTGGCCCGTCCCCTCAATCACCATGACGCCATTTAACAGGTCCGGCCTGTATTCGGTCCGCAATTCTGCATTGTCCGGAATCACCACGTTCAACACCTTGCCGTCGTTGTCGGGCCACTCAAGGCAGAAAACAATCGGCCCCCGCTGAAGGGCCACGCGGTCCCGGTCGGCCCGAACGTTTTCGTGCGCGACAATCCGCCGGATTGGCATCGGCAAATCGAGCTCTATTGTGTCGCCTTTTTGCCACTGGCGATCGATATGGGCAAAACCGTTCCGCACGTCCGGCGAAACCCGCTCGCCGTTGACCTTCAGTGTCGCCTGTTCGTCCACGGCCTTCTGGAACGTGTAAAGGTCGCTTGGCACGCACTCGTTCCGGGCCCAGCCGGGGATGCGAACACATATCGCAAACGTGTCACTTTTCTCCGGCTCGACGTTGATTGTCACTTTGCCTTCCCACGGGTACTTCGTCTGCTGGGTCAGTTTCACCTTGTTATGAGCCGTTTCAATCGTTGCCTCGCCGCTGATGAACAAGTTGACGTACACATCATCGTCCTTATGGGCGTAGGTGTAGCCCGGCACCGAAGGCACAAACCGGGCGACGTTCGAAGGGCAGCACGCACAGCCGAACCACGCACTTCGGGCATGTTGGCCGGTGGACTCCAGCGGGTTCGGGTAGAAGAACCGGTCGCCCTCCATTGAGATTCCCGACAGAGCCGCGTTGTACAGCACGCGCTCCAAGACGTCGACGTACTTGGCGTCGTCGTGCATCAGGAACATGCGGTGGTTCCAGAGGATGTTGGCAATCGAGGCGCAGGTCTCGCAGTAGGCCGTCATGTTCGGCAGCTCGTAAGGCCCGCCGAAGCCTTCGCTGCCGCCCGCCGCCCCGATGCCGCCCGTGACGTAGAGCTTGGTGCCGACAACGTCCTGCCAGATCGCGTCGATGGCCTTGATGTACTCCATGCTGCCGGTCAGCGCCGCGACGTCGGCCATGCCCGTATAGAGATACGCGGCCCGCACCGAATGGCCCACGGCCTCGGTCTGCTCGGTGACGGGTATGTGGTCCTGGGCGTAGGCGCCGTAAAGCCCGCCGTCGCCGTTCGGCCCTCGGTTGCCTTTTCGGCCGCGCTGATCCAGCAGGAACTTCGCCTGGTTCAGGTACTTCTGGTCGCCGGTGACGCGATACAGCTTGCAGAGTCCGATTTCGATTTCCTCATGTCCCGACGGGTCGGTCCGTTTACCGGGGGCGAAGGTGCTGCAGATCAAATCCGCGTTTTTCGTGGCGATATTCAGGAACGACTTATCGCCGGTCACCTGGTAGTGGGCCGCCGCCGCTTCGTACATGTGCCCCGCACAGTATTGCTCGTGCATCCGCCGAATGTCGGTCCAGCGTTTTTCGGGTTGCCTTTCGGGCAGCGAGTAAAACGTATATAGATACCCATCCTCCCACTGGGCGGCCGCGATGAGCCTGATGAGCCGGTCCAGGTACAGCCGTATCATCGTATCGGGATAGACCTGCAATGAGTACGCGGCCCCTTCCATGACTTTATAGACGTCCGAATCGTCGAAGTAAATCCCCTCGTGTCTTCCTTCGCTCAGACCGGCGGCCCTCTCGAAGTTCCTGACCCTCGGGGTCTGCTCACATTGCCAGAAGGTATAGGGAAGCGTTACCTCTCGGCTAATTTCAAGCCGGGGCGTCCAGAAATCGTCGCTGACGCGAACCTCATTGAACGGCACAGGCTTGACGTTGTAATCGCCGAGCACCAGCGGCGCAGCCGAGGGACCCACTTTCTGCTGCTGGGCCGGGCACAAGGTCGTGCATAGCCCATACACCACAACTATCGCAGGAACGGCGGCAAACATTCGTTTTTGATGTTTCATCGCAATAACCCCTAACTAAGCATCAGTTTGATTGAATCTTGCCTGTCGGCAGACAGGTTTCGCGCTCCATCATACGCACCAATTGGTGCTCCTGCAACGGCCGCGGGCTGATTTTCGATTTGCGATTTACGATTTCCGATTTAGAATTGGCAATTCTTGATTTTGGACTTGCGATTTTCGGTTTTCGATTTACAATCGGCAATCAGAAATCAGCAATCGTAAATCGTAAATTGATGGATTAGGAGACTTCTCATGTCAAAGATGAACAGTTCGACCAAGCTCGCCGCAGGCTTGAATCTCACCCGCCGTGCATTCCTGAAACATGCGGCCGTCTTGGCAGCAGTGCCGTGCATTATTCCAGCCTCGGCCCTGGGCCGCGACGGACGGGTCGCTCCCAGCGAGCGCATCATCTTGGGCGGCATCGGCATCGGCCGACGCGGCACCCACGACCTGAACTGGATGCTGCCGGAGGCGGACGTGCAGTTCGTCGCCGACTGCGACCCCCAGAAGCAGCGCCGGGAAGCCGTCAAGCAAATCGTGGATACGCATTACGGCAATACAGACTTCAAATTGTACAGCAACACGCTCGAGTTCCTGGCCGTGCGCACGGACATCGACGCGCTGCTGGTCACCACCGGCGACCGCTGGCACGCGCTGGCCTCCATTTTGGCCATGCGGGCGGGCAAGGACGTGTATTCCGAAAAGCCCTCGTCCATGACCATCGCCGAAGGCCAGGGCGTGGTGGAAACGGCGAAGCGTTACCGCCGCATCTATCAAACCGGCACACAGCGGCTCAGCGAAGGCAACTTCGTCTTCTGTAACGAAATGCTGCGCCTGGGCCGGCTCGGCAAGGTGCACACGGTTCGCGCCCACATCGCCCCGTGGCACGCAGCGGAAATGAGGCACGACTGGCTGCCCGCCGAGCCATTGCCCCCCAATGACGAAGTGGACTGGGACGCCTGGCTCGGCCCCTGCCCCTGGCGGCCGTATAACTCCGCGTACACCCGCGGCGACTGGAGCGGCTTCTACGATTTCCACACCAGTTGCATCGGCGAATGGGGCGCTCATACGTTCGCCCAGTGCCAGGTGGCGATCGACGCCGCCGACACCTCGGCTATTGAGTACAAGTACATCAACAACGAGAGCGGCGACGGCATGGTTACGACCTTCGCCAACGGCATCAAGATGGTTTTGGAACGCGACATGGATAACGAATACTGGCACGGCTCGTGCGGTGTGCGTTACGAAGGCACCGAGGGCTGGGTCGCGGCGGCGGACGGGTACTCCAAGCCCGATGTTTCCACGCCGGCCATGCTCGATGACTTCAGAAAGATCGTCTATGACTACCAGGCCCGCACGCAGCGGCCGATGAGCCACGTGCGCGACCTTCTCGATTGCGTCAAGTCGCGCCGGCAACCCGTGGCCAACCCAGTAGTGATGCATCGTACGATGACCACGGTGCACGCGGCCAACATCTGTATGTGGCTCAAGCGAGACCTGCGCTATGACCCGGTCAAAGAAGAGTTCGTCAACGACCCCGAAGCCAACCGGTTCCGCAGCCGTGCGATGCGTGAGCCGTGGACCATCTGAGGACGAGTTGAATCGGTGGGCTAAAAGCCCACCCTACAAAGAAAGGAAGTCAAGCCATGTTCAAGTCAAGAATACGCGTCATCACGATCGTCGCATTGCTTCTTGTCATCTCTACCGGTGCGTTCGCGCAGACGGTCGCCGCCAAACAGGACGAGCCGAAACTGATTGCCGTCATCCAGAATCCCAACGCCTCGCAAAAGGACAAGGTCGATGCGTGCCGTCAATTGGCTATCGTCGGCACCAAGAACGCCGTCGCGCCGTTAGCGGCGCTTCTGGGCGACGAGCAGCTCTCGCACATGGCCCGCTACGCGCTGGAGCCGATCCCTGATCCATCCGTGGATGCGGCGCTGCGTGATGCGCTGGGCAAGGTCAAAGGCAAGCCGCTGGTCGGCGTCATCACCAGTCTTGGCGTCCGCCGCGATGCTGAGGCGGTCCAGCCTCTGCAGCAAATACTCATTCAGAACCAGGCGGGACCGTATGCGTTGAGCGCAGCCCTGCGCTCGCTGGGCCAGATCGGAACCGTGGGCGCCGCCGATGCCCTGAAGGCAAGCCTGGACCACGCGCCGCCGGAGGGCCTGCCCGAGGTGTATGAGGGTTTGTTCCGCTGCGCCGAAAGGCTCGCGGGCGAAGGCAATCGCGGTGCGGCCGTCGAGATCTATGACACGCTGCGCGCCAGAGATGCGTCGCATCAAGTCCGTGCCGGGGCGCTGCGAGGCGCAATCCTGACACGCGGCAAGGACGGCGTCGCACTGCTGCAGGAGCACTTGCGAAGCGATGATTATATTCTGTTCTCCGCAGCCGCCCAGACGGCCCTGGAACTGCCGGGCGCCGAAGTGACCCAGGCGCTGACCGCTGAGCTGAACCAACTGCCCGCCGATAACAAAATCCTGGTGATCTGGACGCTCGGCAAGCGCGCCGACGCGAGCGCTCTGCCTGCTCTGTTTGCTCTGGCGAAGAAGGGCGAGAAAAGCGTGCGTCTCGAAGCGATCCGGGCTTTACCGCAAATCCCTGACGCCTCGGCCGTACCCGTACTGGCCGAGCTGATGGGCGACGCCGATACTCAGATCAGCCAAGCCGCTCAGGAAGGTCTGGCCGCCCTGCCGGGTCAGGAGGCAGACGCCGCCATTATGGCCATGCTCGGCAGCAGCCAGACCAGCCAGCGGCTGGTCGCGCTCGAGCTGATTGGACGGCGACGAATGACCAAAAGCATTCCCACGCTGCTGAAAGCCGCCGGCGACGCCGACGCGAAAATCCGTCCGGCTGCCATCAGGAAAATAGGCGAGCTGGGCGGTCCCGAGGAACTGCCGGCGCTGCTCGATGTGCTCATGCGGTTGAAGGAGTCGCAGGACCTGGACGCCGCCGAACGGGCCTTGAGCGCCGTCTGTGTAAAGACCGACAACCCGCAGTCTCACGCCGGGAAGCTCACCAGCCTGCTGGCCAAAGCCCAGCCTGCACAGAAGGCCGTCCTGCTCCGCGTCCTGGGCGTCGTCGGGGGACCGAACGCTCTGGAGGCCGTACGTGCGGCGGTTGATGACGCCGATGGTCAGGTCCGCGACGCCGCCTTCCGCGCGCTGTGCTCATGGAAAACCGCCGACGCGGCTCCGGACCTGCTGACGATGGCCAGGACCTCCCCGGAGGCGTCCCGCAAGACCGCGGCTCTGCGCGGTTATATCAATCTGGTTCGAGATGAGAGCCTTTCGAGCGAGCAGAAACTGGCGATGTGCAAGCAGGCCGCCGGACTGATTGCCCGCAACGAAGACAAGAAGCTTCTGCTCGGCGTGCTGGGCACGGTGCCGACGGCTGAGGCGCTGTCGATGGCCATGACGTACCTGGACGATGAGGCAACCAAAGACGAGGCATGTTTCGCGGCCGTGGCGATCAGCGAAAAGATCGTCGAGCAAAAGCCCCAGGAAGTCACCGAGGCCCTGCAGAAGGTGCTCAAGGCCACGGAGAACAAGAACGTCATCCGCAGCGCAAGGCAAACGCTGACAAAGGCCAGAAAAGGCGCCGGGAGATAAGAGACCTGAAGAATCCGCTGGTGGGGTATGCTGTGCGTGCCCCACCGGCCGTTCCAATTATACCTGGCTCAATTTGTCTCTGTTCTCATAGACTTTCGCAATCGCATTGACGATATCGTCCATGTCCTGCCTAGTTCCGAGCAGAGGGCCGGACGCCCAGATCATGGCCATCTCCTGGCACACCTTGTCGCAGTTGGGACAGCCAACTTGCTCGCGGTATTGCTTCAGCCTTTTTTCCGAGAACATTTTGGTATAGACCGGCTGGCTTAGGATGTGCTCGATCCAGGGTTCTCGATGCAATCCCTGGGCTATATAGGAGCTGAGACTCACACCTTCAGCGGCAAGGGCCTTGAGGAAGGTGCTGCGCGGCACATCGTTGAAGTGCTCCTTCAGATACGACGTGGCGTACAGATAGAAAGAGCCGCTGGCGGTCCCTTCGTAGAGCTTTTGCGGCCTGATGCCTGGAATATCTTTGAGCCCGGCAGTCAGATAGGCGGCATTCTCATTGCGGCGTTTGAAGCGTTCCAGCACGCCGGACCATTGGCCGAGCAGAACGGCCGCCTCGAACTCATTCATCCGGTACTTCGGCCCCGCCACCTCTGTGAGGCCGCGACGGGATGTGCCGTGATTGTGAACGGTGTAGCACTTGTCCATCAGCTCTTCGTCGTTCCCTATGACGGCGCCGCCCTCTCCGCAGGCCATGGTCTTACTCGACTGAAAACTAAAGCATCCGACGTCGCCGATGGTGCCTACCTTCTTGCCCTTATACTCCGCCAAGTGCGCCTGAGCAGCGTCCTCGATCACCTTCAGATTGTGCTTCTTGGCAATCTCCATGATTCGGCCCATGTCGCACGGCTGGCCCATCATGTGAACCGGCATAATCGCCTTGGTGTTTTCGGTGATCTTGCGTTCCACGTCGCCGGGATCGAGCTGATACGATTCAGTGTCCAGGTCAGCCAAAACCGGCAGCGCCCGCGCGGACAGAATGGAGGCAATCGTCCCCGGATCGGTATAAGGCGAGGTGATGACCTCGTCTCCGGGACCAATTCCAAGTGCTTCGACGCAGGTGTGCAGCGCCTGCGTTCCCGAGCCCGTTGCCACGCAAAACTTCGCTCCCGTCAAGCTTGCGAATTTCTTCTCGAACGTAGGCACAGTCCCCGACTCGGACTGGATCCGGCACCATATCCTGCTCTTGGTCGTCTCCACGACGGAGTCCACGACGTTCTGGTCCCAGTATGGCCAGTTTGGCCAGTCTTTTTTCTTTCTGACCGGCTCGCCGCCGAGGATCGCCAGCTTGCTCGCCTTCTTCGCAATGTTTCCATACGAAGGAATGGTTCTTGAAGCAATCCCGGCGAGCGAGCCCGCCGAGGCCGCAGCGATAAATTGCCGCCTTGTTAAATTCTTGCCGTCCATCTCCAACCCCTTTCATTGAGCCTTCTTTGCCGTGTGAATACGAGCCACGGTGCAATTATAAACGCGGCTCGTACTCAATGCTAATCGAAATTGGCTTTGTTTCTTCAAGTTAGCCACGAATTAACCCAGCGCGGCTTCGCTTCGCTCAGCCGCAACCAAAAAGGATAGAGCTTCAGCA
>CAYWZW010000012.1:84171-91824 GCA_964462945.1 uncultured Pirellulales bacterium | reverse complement strand
CCCTGGTTCCGTCGAGGCAGACGCCGGGGTGAATGGGAACGGGGGAAGCATCACCTTGGAAACCGAAGGGACCTTTACGATGACCGCAGGCACCTTGGTTTCCGCCCGCGGCGGCGTATCGGGAGATGGGGGGTCCGTGAAAATCACCTGCAACGACTTTTCGATTGCCGGTCAGATTGACGCCTCACCGGCGAATACGGATTACAACCCCGGCACGCTGGAGATTGATCCTGCAGCCGTGACGATCGCCAACGGTGCAAACGCCGGTGCGATGGACACGCTCTACGAGCAGGATATCGAAACCTGGGGCGACAATGGAACCAGCGTCGTGGTCTATGCAGATGAGAGCATCGTCGTAGGGGACATGCTTGACGGAGAGCTCAAGGGCCGCTATGGGAACATTGAACTTTATGCGACGGGTGCGGGTAGTTCGATTTCCTTCTTGGATACCACCAACACGATCAGCACGACGATAGGTGATATTATGATGACGGCCGGCTCCGGGGGCCTTACGATCGGCAGCCTGGAGACCGGTGAAGCCTCTTCTAATCCGGGTCAAATTGCTCTTTCTACCCACGATGGGGGTGACATCACCACAGAGAATCTGACCATCCAGGGCGGGCAGGGTCATGCGGAAATCAATGTGGACGCTACCGGCGACCTGACGGTCAACGGGGACGTCATCGTCGGACGCGATTCGGACATACAGAATGTTCCGAACGGCCAGAATGCTGAAGCGGTTGTCATTCTTAAGGCCGGCGACAACGTGGTCCTCAACGGCGGGGTTGGCGCCTACGCCCAGGGCATCGACGATGATCTGGCGCTAAGTGATGTCACCAAGGCCGAAATAAGGATTTTTGCGGGCACCGATGCGACCTCGTTTGGGGACGCGACAATAAACGGCGATCTGGTAGCCACGGCAAAATCGTCAAGCCAGGGGACTTCTGAAGCAACGATAGAAATAGATGTATGGGGTGAGCTTATCTGGGGGCCGGAGGCAGACGAACCTTTGGCGGATGGGGACGAGGGGCAGGTGCATGTCCAGAGTAAAGAGTCTGCCGAAGACACCAATGCAGACGGCGATATCGCGCGGATCATGGTCAAGGTGGAGGGTAATATGCCGGAACCTGACGGGCTGCCGGATGTCGCCCAGACCCACATGGGCGACGCCGTCGAGGGCAACGTGCTCAGCAACGATTTCAGTCCGAAGGGCGAACCGCTCACGGCGGCCTTAGTCGATGGTCCCACCCACGCTCAATCGTTCACGTTGAATGCGGACGGCGGTTACAGCTATACGCCGCAGGCGGGCTATGTCGGCCAGGACACCTTCACGTACACGGCCTCCGCCGGCGGAGCGACCAGTGATCCGGTTTTAGTGACCATCACCATGACCAACACGCAGCCTCTGGCGGAGGGCGAAGCGCAATCGACACACATGGGCGACTTCGAACTGGGCAAGATACTCGTTGTGGATCCGGAAGGCGATCCATTCACGATGGCGCTGGTTACAACCACCACGCATGGCACCTTGACGTTCTATCCGAACGGGGATTACATGTATCAGCCGGAGGCCGGCTACGTCGGACCCGATAGCTTCACCTATTCCGCGGTGGACAATCAGATTGGCGCCGAGCCCGCTCAAGGCACGGTGACCATCGATGTGACCAACACACTTCCCGTCGTTAAGGACGAAACGTTGACGACGCACATGGGCGCTGCCGTGGTAGGCACGATAGCGGACAACATTTCTGATCCGGAAGACGATCCCTTCACGGTGGGATTACAAACGACCACCACGCACGGCACTTTGACGGTGAATCCGAACGGGACCTACACATATCAGCCGCAGGCCGGCTATGTCGGGCCGGACAGCTTCACGATTTCGGCCTGGGACGAGCAGATTGGCGCCGAGCCCATTCCAGCCACGGTGACAATCACCGTGACCAACACCCAGCCCAACGGCGTAAGTGATTCTGCGGTAACCACGTACGTGTCCCCGGTCGTCATCGGCGTCCTGCGCAACGATTCCGACCCGGACAAGGACCCGCTGACTGTGGGCTCGTTCAGCTACACAGGGGCCGGGACCGTTGTGCTGAATGCAAACGGCACCTTCACCTACACGCCGCCGGCGGGATTCCTGGGCAAGGATAGTTTCACCTATTCGGTCAGCGACGGCCAGCTCGGCGCCGAGCTCACTGAGACCACGGTCATCATCACGGTCAATATAGGACGGCTGCCGCCGCCGGAATCCTTCATGCCGACGGGACCGGACCTGGATAAGGCGGATGTGAAAACATCGGGCTGCCCGGCCTTGATGAAATGGGCGGCTAAGGAGCTTGGAGTCGATGAGAGAACGATGGCGATTTGGATGGTCAACGGCCTGGCCTCCAGCCGCGACATTCAGCCGTGCGAGGCCTGTGCAAGCCTCAGAGAAGCGGCGACGATTCTGTCGGATACCAAGGGGACTCATATCGCCGCGTTGGCACAGGTGATACGTGAATTCGCCTCAAGCGCTGGGCCACCCACTGAGGAACAGATGGCATCCATCGCTGACGCCATAGGGCGTTATGCTAAATCCGGCAACCGTTACGCCGTAGCCGGGGAATATCTTGCCGCCCTTGCAGAATACGTCAGCATCTTGAGCACGGATATGGGCTTCTCACCGGAAGAATCTGTGCAGCTCGCAGCCGTGAAGTACGTTAACCCATTGGCTAAGGGTGGAAACGCGGACGCCGCGCCTTACGTCACAGCGAGATTGAGCGAACTGAGCGTATTTCTTTCGTTGCAGCTTTTGGAGCCTTTACAGCCGAGCGAATGAAAGGTTCGCTTCGGCATTGGCCTGACACGTGAGGAGAACGGACTCTCAGCGCCGTTGTCCGGACCACCGGTCAATCCACTGATGCGATGGGAGGCTCTTGATCCGCTGGTATCGGCGACTGATAAGGCCTGCCATCCGTGGCTTTAAGAAAAAACGCTTCGGCCTCGTCCAGCAATGTTGGTTTAGTGAGAAGATCCATGCCCGTCGCGGCAATAACTTTGGCTGCTATGACGGCTCCTTTTCGGCCGGCCGTGGTCCCGTGACACGCGGTGGTGGCCCAACTGTGCCAGGGAACATCGTTAGCGGCCGTTGTTACACTGAAACCTGCGGTTGGGACAATCCAGCTCACCTCCGCTACATCGGTTGAGCCCCCTTCCACTTCGCCGGGCTTATCGGGTAACGGCTTTATCTTGTCGTTGAATCCTTTTTCTTCTTTATTCACGGAACGCTGCAACAGGCGCGCAAATTCCTGCTCCTGCTCAGTGAACGCAGGTGTGCCGACAAGCTCAAGGTTCTTTTGCAGAGCTTCCTGCAAAGGGCGATTCAAGAGATATTCGTGCACGCCTGTTATCAGGTGAACTTTGTGAGTCGTTTCTGTAGCGAGGGCCGCGCCTTCGACAATCTTGAGGACTCTTGCATAATACTTGGCGACTTCGGTGCGATTGATGTCTCGAACATAGTACCAGACCTTGGCATATTCCGGCACGACATTGGGCGCCTCTCCGCCGCGGGGGATAACGTAATGAATTCGTGCCGTAGGCTTTATATGCTCACGCATCAGGTTCACGCCGTAGTTCATCAGCTCTACGGCATCCAGGGCACTGCGACCGTTCCAGGGATCTGTGGAGCCGTGGGCGGCCTGACCAAAGAACTCGACTTCAAAACTGTTCATCGCCCGGCCGGTCTGATTCCGCACTTCGTTCTCAGCGCCCGGATGCCATTCGATCACCGCATCGAGTCCTTTAAAGAGCCCGGCTTTGGCCATATACACCTTCCCAACCACGGTTTCTTCGGCAGGGGTGCCAAAAAGCTTGAGAGTACCTCCCAGGTTCTCTTTCTCCATCAGTTGCTTCAAAGCAATCGCACCGCCTACGCTGGCGGCGCCGAATAAATTATGTCCACACCCGTGACCGGCTGTCACGCCATCGGTGCGGGGCTTTCGTTCGGGGACAGGTTGATTGCCAACGCCCGGAAGAGCATCATATTCCGCAAGGATGCCAATTACCGGTGAACCTTTGCCATACGTTGCCACAAAGGCTGTGGGCATATCCGCCACATTAGTTTCGATGTCGAAACCAGCTTCATCAAGCTTGCCGATCAGAAGATTGGCTGAGCGTTCTTCACGTAACGGCAGCTCCGAGTATTCCCACAGTTTGATTGCTATTTCCTCGATCACGGTCTGAATGGAGTCTATCTGTTCAATGGCACTCTTCTTCAGAAGATCCGTCTGCTGGGAGAATACCAGTTGCGGGTTAGACAATAAGATTGCGGCGAAAGTCACTAATCTTGCAGAAATCGGTTTTCTTGAGCTCATATCGTCCTATGTTTGGTCATCATCTGGTTGGGCCGTCCCGCCGGCAGGCATCATGTGCTCCGGCATCTGCACTGCGATGACTTCTCCTCGGGCACAGACCTCTCCTGCCGCCAACAGAGTCGCAGCTACCACAACCTTACGGCCTTTTATTTCCCGCACTCCTGCTCGAACCTCCAATGGTGGTCCGAGCGGAGTGGGACGCAAGTAGTCCACGTGCAATGACGCCGTTACAAATCGCAGTGATGGACCTTGATCCATATTCCGGTTCTCGGATCTTTGCGCTGCAGCCGACGCCGTACCTACACAGTGGCAGTCAATGATCGACGCAATCAAACCTCCATAAACATAACCAGGAATACCCGTATGATACGCTCTTGGTTGAAAGATGGCAACGGTCTGGTCACCATCCCAGTAGCTCTTTATTTGCAGACCGTGCTCGTTGAGCCTGCCGCAGCCGTAGCAATGGCTCAACTCATCCGGGTAGAAATCCTGAAACGCTCTCTGATTCATAGTCTTCACCTTCCGTATAGAACTTGCTGACGCCTTCCCTGCCGATTAAAGCAGACTCCACCTCCTGCACGCACTTGGCATATTTGAGACCACATATCCCGGCCGCCACACGTGCCTGCCCGGGTGGAGTCGAAAAACAGCAATAGACCATAAGGCGAAACCAGCACACGGGCATCTCCCGACTCGCTATTGACCGTTGGCCCCAAAACGAGTGTTCATCCTAAATGTTACCCAAACCAGAGGGGTGCCTACCCCTAAAGACCAGGCGACGGCCTGTACAGCCGGATGTCGTCAATGTATATCTTCCCCGCGCCGCCGGGCGTCGTGACGTTGCCCTGAGTGCCAAGACCAATGGCGATCCTGTCAACATTTTTCAGGTTGATGCCCTTGTCGGCAAAGGCCTGCAACGGAATGACCCACTCCGCCCAAGTGGATAATTTTGCCGCGTCGGGGTTATCGTGGTAGATGACGGCAGGCGTGCCGGCGCTGTTGGCCACGGCCACGTATATCCGCTCAGGAGCATTTGTCGAACTGCCACGCAACCACAACGACAGTTCCACAACGCCTTCCTCGGTCCAGTCCCGCGGAGCAGTCAACGTCAACTCGACTTGGGAATACTTGGCAAAGCCTTGCTTATTGTTGTCGTAGGCCAGCGGCATCGACTGCCGGCCGCCATGAACGATGGTCTGCTCCGTAAAGGAAGCCGTGGTCTCATCGCCCACCGCTGCACCGGTACCATTGCCGGCAAAGTAAGGCGGAGCACCAGGCGCGCCGTACCCAAGCCCATCGTGCCACGAGTACCAGATCTGGTTGGCGCCGGCATCGTAATCCTCGAAGTCATCCACGATGGCAAAACCAGCCGTCGTGAAGCTCCAGACCTTGCCCACCCACGGGCTATCGGGATTGACGCTGTTGACCTCATCAATCCGCCAGTAATAAGTGGTTTCCCAGGCCAGTTTAGCAGGGGCGTACCTCTCGTCGCCAATCGCTTTGGTTCCTTTGTACTCGGGCGATGCCTTGGTCGCATTCCTCACGGCACCTGCCTCTGTGCCGAAGTACGCCTCGTGCGACGCCGCGTAGGCTCCCGGAGTCCAGCTTAGAACCGGCGTCTGCTTGACATCCACAGCGCCGTTAGCCGGATTCGGGTTCCCGACGGCGCCCAGCGTCGTGAAGCTCCAGACGTCGCCTTTGTGGGTGGCGGCGCCGTCAAACTCATCCACACGCCAGTAGTAAGTCTTCGCCATTTTAAGCCCGCTGGGCGTATAGGTCGCAATGCCCTGGGGCAGCCCGCCGACGGCATTGGCGACGGTGCCAAAATTGTCGCCAAAATATACCGTGTGCAATTTCGCCCTGAAACCTGCGGTCCAGCTCAGCTTCACATCCACAGCGACAGACTCAGCGCCATCAGCCGGATTGGGATTGTACGCCGTCTTCGGTGGAATCGAGAAGCTCCAGACTGCGCCTTTCCACGGACTGTTCGGGTCCGCATCGTTGACCTCGTCGATTCGCCAATAGTAGGTCGTGCCCGGAACAAGGCCATCCGGATAGGGAAATCCCGGGAAACCAGCAACGAAAAACGTAGAGGCCTGATTGCCTCGGAATGTCTCACCGGTGCCGGCGTTCACATCGTCGAAATTGTCGCCCAGATACACGTTGTGTGAGACGGCGAAATCTCCGGGCGACCAACCGAGGGTCACCCATGTGTCCGCATGTAAGGCCCCGTCAGCCGGGTTGGGCTTCTCGGCGGTTGTGAACGTTGGAGGGATACCTTTATACAGTTTCTGTATCTGGGCCGCTGACAAAGCCCTGTCGTAGATACGAACGTCGTCCAGAAGTCCATTGAAAAAGGAATACCCGTCCTTTCTGCCCCCGATTCTAACGGGTTCAGTGTTCAACACTCCGAAATTCGTCAACTGCGAGAAGCTTCCGGCTGCAATCCCGTCGATATAGAATTCGACGAGACCTCCCTTAGTGAATGTTACGGCAATGTGGTACCACTGCTCGGCGGCGATATGCGTGCCGGACGTGTAGAAAGTATACTGCTCACCCTCGGTTTGCTGGTGTCCGAACTGCAGAGCGCCGCTGGTTATCTCTGTTCTGAACTCGTAGTTGCCCGGATAGTTGTTTCCTGCCGTACCACTGGGCTGTTTGCAGACGAGAAAGTAATAAGTACTCAGATTGTGCACCGTCACCCATGCCGTAATCGTCAGGGCATCCGTCAGATTCAGCGATGCATCGTGGCCCACCTCCACCAAGCCGTCCGTACCATCCAGACTCAGGGCGCCACTGCCAATCTTCCCTGCCACCCACTGTGGGTCACCCCGCAGGGTGCCATTATGACCTTTACCGGAACTATCCTGAGCCGTTGTGCCCGAGCCCTCATCGAACTTCCAGTGCGCCAGCAGCCCTGCCGAAACGTTACTCACCTGCCCCACCAGCAGAACAAGAACAACTGGGTGAATCAATTTCTTGAACATGATAGTCCTCCCTCGAAAAGTAGAGACAAGCTGTTAGTTCAAACGCAACAAAGCATACTCGTGAAACTCAGGGTTTTCGCCGCTGATCCGTGCCCTGCATAATAGTTCCTCCTCTCGTCGGTTCGAGAAACTCCAAGAATTGCGCCCACAGGATAACCTCAAAGTCACAGATGCCCGACGGTGTAGGCACAAGTCCGCCGTCCGTCTGGCGGACAAGCTTCATCATTAGTCTTATCTATACCAAATTACCTACATTCCCGTCAAGAGAAATCGCCGGAGCATTACACAAACAGATGTTCCTCTTGCCGCCCTTG
>CAYWZW010000012.1:0-84071 GCA_964462945.1 uncultured Pirellulales bacterium | reverse complement strand
GTCAAGAGAAATCGCCGGAGCATTACACAAACAGATGTTCCTCTTGCCGCCCTTGCTTGATCCTTGGCCCCTTGTCTGATGATGGGTCGCAAAATGCCAAAGGAGGTACAACCGGAAGTCGCAGGTGGACGGATATGGACTATTGCTTTTCTCTGTATTCGCTGCAACAAAGATCGGAAAGCTCACATCCCTGGCAGGCTGTCCCGTGCTTGCCGTCGCAGCCCCTGATTATGCCGATCCTGGACAACGCAAAGTCGTATTTTACCGGGTCGGCCGGTTCAAGGTCGGCAAAACTCTCCGTGATTTCCGTCGCCGCGGACAGAGAAACCGTCTTTCGGCTGTAAAGGCCCAGGATTTTGCACAGCCTGCTTATGTGTACGTCAACAGGAACAATGAGTTTCGTCTTGTTGACGGATTTCCATAGCCCCGTATCCACGTCGTCATCCCGCACCATCCATCGCAGGAAGAGATTGAGCCTCTTGCACGCACTGCCTCTGGCGGGGCTGGCCAGCAAATACTTCAGCCCGTTAGCGACCCGTCCGCTGTGCCTCTCGGCATACGTCGCACTCAGCGAATCGCAGAACTTCGATAATGCAGGAATGATGTTCTTGTCACCGATGCCGCAGCCCCGGGCAAAACACGCCTCGATGCTGGCGAACCGCTCAAGAACCTCGCGCAGCAGCTCCAGCAAATCGGATATATCGTCGCCGGTTGTGAAGCGATGCTTGAAATCTCTCAGCGTATGCCGTTTGTCCCGGCTGAAATTGATGACAAACTCAAAAGGGCCGGCCCCCATCCGCGCAAACAGATTCTCCAGGCTTCTTTCTATCTGCTGCACCCTGCCATACGCAAGTGCAGACGCCAGGAGCGCCGCAATTTCCATATCGGCCGGCTTGGAATAACGATAGACAAACTGTAAGGGGTCCGGGGCAATGAGGTCACGATGATTGTACTTTCTATACAGTCTCTCCAAAGCATCCTTTATCTTAACAGTCTGCTTATCCACTGATTACCGCTGCCCCAAGTCCTTCACAGTCCGCTCACGTCGTAAGTAACCCGGCAGCTTACAGAAACAACAGTAAGCTTATCGCCATAACCATCATGCCCGCAGCCAGTCCATAAGCCGCCAAGTGATGCTGTCCGTATTCTCCGGCCGTGGGCAGCAGCTCATCGAGCGAGATGAATACCATGATTCCCGCTACTGACGCAAAGAGGACGCCGAATACGACGTCGTTCAGGAATGAAAAGAGAATGGCGTACCCGATCAAGGCGCCGACCGGTTCGGCCACTCCCGAAAGAAACGAGTATATGAATGCCTTTTTTCTGTTGCCCGTTGCATAGAATATGGGGATGGAAACCGCAACGCCCTCGGGAATATTATGGATGGCTATGGCGACGGCGATCGCGATTCCGAGTTTTGTATCTTTGAGGGCGCTGACAAACGTCGCAAGTCCTTCGGGCAAATTATGAATGGCAATTGCCAGGGCTGTGAATAAGCCCATTCGGTACAGCTTCCTGAATTTGGCCGCCAGCTCCGGGCTGTCCATCTCCTCTGCCCTGTGAGCCTCGTGAGGATTCTCAAACGAGGGTACGAGCCTATCTATAATGGCGATAAAAACGATTCCGCCAAAGAAGGCCAGAACGGTGGTCCAACACCCTGCGACCCGGCCCAATTCGCTTACCAGACTCTTTTGGGCGTTGGGAAATAGCTCCACGAATGAGACATAGATCATCACCCCGGCAGAGAACCCCAAGGCTACGGAAAGCAGCTTGGTGTTTGTGCGCTTGGCAAGAAAGGCCAACGCGCTGCCCAAGCCGGTTGACAAACCCGCGAGCAACGTCAATCCAAACGCTATCCATACGTTCTGAGATTCCATCGTCTAACTCTGTAACAATCTGCGCCACGTGCGGCCGTCGGCTTCGATAATCCGGTCCGCTTGCGCAAAGCTTTCACTGCCGGCAGGGTATGTGTGCGGCGCCGACTCATTCTGCTGCCATGTCTGCAATATCGGTGTCAGGAGTTGCCACGAAACCTCAACATCATCCTGTCGCGTGAAAAGCGTCTGGTCGCCGACCATACAATCGAGCAGCAGCCTCCTGTATGCGTCGGGTGCATCAGCGAAGAAAACGCTCCTGTAACTGAACTTCATGTTGAGCGTGCTCATACAGAGCTTCGAGCCGGGCCGTTTGGCCTGAAAATGAAGCGATATCCCTTCTTCCGGCTGGATTTGAAGCGCCAGCACATTGGACGGCAGGTCATCGAGGCCGGCGGAAGAAAACATCGAATAGGGAACTTTCTTGAAAGTAATGGCAATCTCCGTATCCTTGACGGCCAGCCTCTTGCCGGTCCTGCAATAAAAGGGGACCCCCTGCCATCTCCAGTTGTCGATGAACAGTTTCGCGGCGACAAAAGTCTCCGTTCTTGAGGTTGGACTTACTCCGGATTCGTCCAGATACCCCCTGACTTCCTGACCGTCGATTGAGCCGGGGCCGTACTGTCCCCGCACCCACAGCTCGTCCATGCGGCCGAGATCGAGGGGCCGAATCGACCGCAGCAGCCGGACCTTTTCATCCCGGACGCGGTCGGCCTCGAAGGAGCTGGGCGGCTCCATCGCCACCAGGGTAAGCATCTGAAGCATGTGATTCTGAAACATGTCCCGCAGAGCGCCGGACGTATCATAATACCCCGCCCGGTGCTCGACCCCCACTGTCTCGGCGATGGTGATCTGGACGTTGTCGATATAATTTCGGTTCCAGACCGGCTCGAAGATGGCGTTGGCGAATCGCAGCATCAGAATGTTCTGAACCGTTTCCTTGCCGAGATAATGATCGATTCGATATGTCTGAGACTCACTGAAACAGCCGCTGATGCAGTTGTTCAGATCAATGGCGCTCTGGAGGTCCCTGCCGAAGGGCTTCTCAATAACCAGCTTAACCTGGTCGTCCCCGCCGCGTGCAGCCGGGCAGGCCAGCCCTGCCGAGCCGAGATGCTCGATGATCGGGGTGTAGAGAAAAGGCGGGACGGCCAGGTAAAACACCAGGCTCTCATGGACATCGTGCTTTTGGTTTAACTCCGCCAGCCGGGTCTTGATGCGCTGGTAGAAGCTCGCGTCACCGTAATCGCCGTCCAGGTAATAGAGCTTGTTCGCAAAGGCATCCAGCTCCTTCGCTGATAGAAAGTCGGAATTGTCTCGTATCGACTGCCTGGCGTTCGTGCGAAAATCCTCATCGGAGAATTTCCTTCGGCCGCATCCCAGAACGTAAAAGCTATCGCTCAGCAAATCCTCCGTAAAGAGCCTGAAGAGACTGACAAGCAGCTTTCTGTGCGTCAGGTCGCCCGATGCCCCAAAGACGACCACTGCGTTAGGGCCGGCAACCGTCTCCGCGCAAAGACCTTCTTCTTTTTCTACCGATGGCTTGATTTCCTGCATATCGAGGGCTCTGAATATCGTCGCGTATTCTGGAACGCATGCGGCCGCTCAGTCTTCGATCGGCTCGAATTCTTCTTTGCCGACGCCGCAGTCCGGGCAGACCCAGTCATCCGGCAAATCTTCAAAAGCCGTGCCCGGTTCGATGCCGTTATCGGGGTCCCCCGCCTTCGGGTCGTAAATGTATCCGCACATGAGACACTTGTATTTCTTCATTTTCCTGGCTCCCTGCTTTGAAGTCTCTTCTGATTTCTTCTTTTCGATATACGTCGCCGCGCTCCGGGGTGTCCTGCCGCCTTTGACATCCCGGTAATAAGTATATGTCATCGGTATTCTGCCGTCATCAATTGTCTGACAAGCTGTGATCCTGCCGATGATGAGTGTATGTGTTTCAACGTCAATTGCCTCGATCACTTCGGCCTCGATAAAGCTCGCTGCATGATCCGTGACGATCGGGGCCCCGGTCTGACCGATCCTGTATTCTACGTGCTCGAATTTGTTTATGTCTCTGCCGGTCCTGAAGCCAAACTTGCCGATCAGTTGCAACGGTGTGTTCTCATCCAGGATAGACACAGTGAAAACGCAGCTTTCCATAATGTACTCGTGCGTCAGACTTTGCTTGTTAATGCTGACACTCACCATGGCCGGCTCAGGCACAATCTGAAATACGGTGTTGACGATGCAGCCGTCGAATTTGTCCCCCTTCCTTGAGCACATTATACACATCGGATAGTTTAGCTTAAATAGGGATTCCAACTCTAACATCCGCATCTCCCGGCAAAAGCACAGCATCGCAGTTGACGCCGCTATTGCCCGAGGGTCTCCAGCTTCTGGTTCAGAATGGCGATGTGGCCCATTTCTTCCTTGATAATGGCCTCGACCTTGTCTTTGCCTGCTCTGCGAGAAACGGATTCCTTGAGACCCACATAAAAGGCGATTGAGTCCCTTTCCACACCCATTGCCATTTTCAAGACGTCTTCGGGTGTCTCCATGCCCGCCAGCTTCTTGACAGGGTCGGCCTTGAGGTCAAAAACGTGGCCGCTGGCCATCACGCGAAGGTACATCTGGGCCTCGCCGTCCGGGTCGAAAACAGGTGCTTCCACCTCTTCTTCTGACAGCTCCGCCCGCATAGCCGCAAAAGTCTTCTGGTGCTCGTCCTCCATGGCCGCAAGGTCGAGCAGGAACTTGCGCAACGTGCGGAACTTTGCTGCTGCGGCACGGTAAAACCTGCCTCCGTTTCGTTCTATCTGCTCGGCCATCTCAAAGACTTCATCAGCGTTGAAGGGCATACCCATTATCGTGCTCTCTTATCTGTCGGCGGCATAAGTGTTTTCTGTCGCGTTTCACGGTTGGGCGCAGGGCCGTTTTTAGCAATTAAGGTGTCATCTTCGGTAAGGGACATCACGGCTGGCCCTGTCCCTGGGCTGGAGGAGGGATAAAGACCCTCAGAGCCAGCTCACGGTCGAGCATGAACAATCCGCCCGGTGCGTTCTCCATCATTTTGAGCTGCTGGACGATCTGGTCGGCGGAGGATTCCTCTTCGACCTGCTCGTTGACGAACCATTGCAGGAAGGTGCTTGTCGCGTGGTCTTTCTCCTTGATCGCCAAATCGACCAGGCCGTTGATCAGACCCGTGACCTTCTGTTCGTGCGTGTATGCCGCCTCGAAAACCGCACGCGGCGAATCCCATTCTGTCGGCGGCCCTTCGATCACCTTTAATATCGCCCTGCCCTTCCGTTCGTTGATGAAGTCATACATCTTCATCGCGTGCACGATTTCTTCCTGCGTCTGCACCCTCATCCAGTTGGCGAAACCGTTCAGATTCAGAGATTTAAAGTAGGACTCCATCGACAAATACAGGTAAGCCGAATACAGCTCGGCGTTCACCTGACCATTCAGAGCTTCTTCCAGCTTTTTGCCAATCATTGTCTATCCCTTCCACAGCCCGTGAATATTACAGTGCTCTCTTGCGCTGACAGAACAGGCTTCCACATTGAAAGTCGCCTCCGGCGCCATGCCCGGCTCCAGGAATTGTCTGTACGCCCTGCCGTCGGCCAGCAGCTCAATCCATTCGATGAAATGCTCTTTCTGCATAGGATGCGGAACAGAGCCGACCTTTACTTTGTAGCCGCCGTCGATCTTTTCGATCACCGGAACGTGCTTTTCCTTGGCGGCATCAGCCGTTTTTTCAGCAAGAAGGTCCATCGGCTCGCCGCAACAAACCAGCTCACCGATACCTCCGTGGAGCACCTCGACAATGTTGCCGCATACTGCGCATTTGTAAATTTGAAGTTTTTCAGCCATGACTCAATCCCTTTCGTAATCCCTGGGTTCTAATTCACGATCCCGGCTTCTTTGTGTTTGGCCAGGATTTCGTCAGCGAGCTTGTCAAGAGCGACGAAATCAGCCTCTTTAGGCTCGCCTTTTGCCAGCACCGGCTCAAGAATCTCAACTTTGAGATTCGGCATCATCCCCGTCAACTGCTCAACCGTTTTGCCGGCCCAGCCGTAGGAGCCTATGATTGAAGCAAATCTGGTCTTGGCCCTCAGGGCGTTGGCCAGGAAGGCGGCGTACGCTGCACACGGATGCGGCCCGGTCAGAACTGTAGGCGAGCCAAGGACGACGGTCGCTGCATCGACCATTGCCATCGCAAGCTTGCCGATATCGACCGTTGCAAGCTCGAACTGTTTTACTCGAATGCCTTTTTCAATCAGAGCCTCGACAAAATATGACACCATCTTAGCCGTGCTGCCGTGCATTGAAACATAGGCCACAACAACTTCATTCTTGACGGCGTCGGAAGCCCAGTCCTTGTAAGCATCGACGATAAACCCGGGCTTGTCGTACGCAGGCCCGTGACTCGGAGCAATGATCTCTATGTCCAATTTGCCGATCTTGGCGAGGTTGGCGTTGATCTGCTTCCTGAACGGCATCATAATCTCAGCATAATACCGCTTTGCCGATTCATAGGCGGCAGCCTCATTGTCAACGAACGGACTGCTCGTGGCAAGATGCGCCCCGAAGAAATCGCAGGAAAACAGTATTCTGTCTTCCGGAAGATACGTGCTCATTGTCTCCGGCCAGTGGACCCAGGGCGTATAGACGAACCGCAGCGTCTTGTCGCCTAACGAAAGTTCCTGTCCATCCTCAACCGTGATGAATTTTTCATCCGCTATGTCGAGCAAATCCATCAACATCTGTTTGCACTTGGGATTGGTCACCACTTTGGCGTCCGGATAGATGAGCAGGACATCCGGCAGAGACCCCGAATGGTCCTGTTCCGCATGATGCGCGACGACATAGTCGATCTTGTCGGCGCCGACATGCACGAGATTGCTCAACAGGACATCCGTTTTGGCGGGATCGACCGTATCAAGCAACGCGGTCTTTTGACTTCCACGTACCACGTACGAATTGTAGCTCGTGCCGTCCGGCAGTGGAATCAGCCTGTCGAACAGTCTTGCGTCCCAGTCAATTGCCCCGACTGAATAGATGCCTGGCCTTAACTGCCTCATTTTCCGGTCTCTCTTATCGCTTTCAATGCTGCTTCGTAATCAGGCTCGCTCGACAGCTCGCCCACAATCTCCTTGTAACGAATCACGCCCTTCTTGTCCACAACAAATACGGCGCGAGCCAGAAGCCGCAGCTCTTTGATCAGCACGCCATAGGCATTGCCGAATTTTGCGTCCCGGTGATCGGAAAGCGTCTGCACGTTCTTCACACCGGCCGCACCGCACCACCGCTTCTGGGCGAACGGCAAATCCATGCTGATCGCCAGCACGGCCACATCATCCCCGAGAGACGTCGCCTCCTGGTTAAACTTGCGCACCTCAGTATCGCAAACGGGCGTGTCCAGAGACGGGACCGAGCAGATAACGAGCGTTTTGCCTTTGAGAGCCGAGAGCTTTACCGCCGACATGTCGTTGCCGAGCACTTCAAAATCCGGTGCAGGCTGACCGACCCTGGGCGGGTTGCCCATCAGAGTCAGCGGATTTCCCTTGAATGTGATGGTGTTTTTCGTATCTGCCATAATGTACCTCGTTTCTGTTGATGCCTCTGGTGTTCAGCCGGCTTTACCGGAATACACTTTGTGAAATTCGTCCAGCGAGGATCTCAGTTTCTCAACATTGGCCAGGTCTGTGGTTTGTTTGCTCTGCATCGCATGGACAAGCATCCGGTGCAGCAGGGTCAGCTTCTTGACGTAGTCATTGTAGGCGTTCGTGTCACCCTCTGCCGGCAGCTTCACCCGCTGGGCCATGAAATAATAGGTGACTATCTCGCTGAGCTCATCGGCGTGCTGGTCCTTGTTGCTCACCCACCGGACGATCTGGTTCATATTCGGTTTAGCCTCAGCCGAGAGCCTCTCGATTTCCTTCATGGATTTTTCGATTGTCGTAATGTGCTCGGCTATTGCACCGAACCGGGCCTCATCGTCGTATATCCCGCACGGGATCTGACAGTGCGAATACGCCAGAGAGCCCAGGACAACCGCCGCGACCGCGACGGCGCCCGCTATCAGTTTCCTGTTTATTCTGTTGGTCATGGTTCTTGCCTTTCCTTCGATTAGTAGTTTTTTGCTTCCAGCTCAAAGTGCGCCTGTGGGTGCGCGCACGCCGGGCATACCTTGGGGGGCTCGGTGCCTTTGTGCACGTAGCCGCAATTTCTGCAGACCCATCGCGCTGGCTTTTCGCTTTTGAAGACGACTCCGTCGGTGATGTTCTTAGCCAGTGCGACGTATCTTTCTTCGTGGCGTTTTTCCGCCACCGCGATACTTCTGAAGACCTTGGCTATCTCGTCGAATCCTTCCTCTTCGGCTACCTTGGCAAACCCTGGGTACATCTCGGTCGTTTCGTAATGCTCGCCGGCGGCGGCCGCCTTGAGGTTTTCCACGGTGCTGCCGATCACGCCGGCGGGGAAGGCCGCGCTGATTTCCACCTCGCCCCCCTGGAGAAACTTGAACTCCCGCTTGGCGTGCTCCTTCTCCTGGTTGGCGGTCTCTTCGAAAATTGCCGCTATCTGCTCGTACCCTTCTTTCCGGGCCTGGCTGGCGAAATAGCTGTACCGGTTCCTCGCCTGGGATTCACCCGCGAACCCCACCAACAGATTCTTTTCAGTCTGACTTCCTCTTAATTCCATTTTTTCCTCACTTTCTCAATCATTCAAGGGGAATCGCAACAAATCGTGCATATCCTTGTAATTATGAACAATTGCACGGCCCACGCCACTGGTAAAATTACGGGTTCTGCGCCACAAAACTAACAGGTCGATCCGCTGCGCTGCGAACCAGATCGCGCGGCCTTGCACAAATCGCATATTCCCTCAAGATAAACAGTCTTCCTCAGCACGGTGAACCTCTTGCCGATACTTGCAGGTACCTTGATATTATCAAATGCCTTATGGTGGAAATCCACAATCGTTTTGCATTCGACGCACCTGAAATGCTGGTGCTTCCCAGATCCGCCGTCAAAACGCTTGGCGTCGCCCGAACCTTCCACGATTGAAGCCGCGCCGATCTCATTGAGTGTCATTAGCGTCCTGTTCACGGTATCCAGTGAAATGCCCGCAAATACCCCCTTCACCTTTTTATGCAGCATCTCTGCGGACGGATGTTCGCTTGCACCGATCAATTCTCTGTATATGGCGATCCGCTGGGGCGTGACCTTCAGGCCGACGGCCCGGCATCGACCGATGAACCAATCGGTCTTATTATCAAGCTCGCTGTTGCTCAATGTTCTGCTATTCTTTTTCATATCGAATGTTATATAGTAGCTACTCCTATTTGCGAGATTTGTTCTGCGTCAGGAGCAAAATCTTGCCTTGAAGGTTGCGGGACCGCGGCAAAGCGAGTAAACTTGGACGATCTGGAATCGGTCCTGTGATCGGACAGCGTCAAAGTGGAGAATCTTCTGAGAATGACTGCCAAGCCGGCAGCGAAGAAGTCCGTGCGGCGCTTGTCAAAAATGGTCTATCGCTCTTAAATTTACGGGAGGACAAAGTATGCAAAAGCAAAAAGGAATAAATCGGCGTGATCTTATGAAGCTGACGGCAATGGCCGCGATAGGCGCCGGCTCGGCCCTGAACAGCACGCTGCTCAAAGCCCAGGATAAAGGCCAGCGGCCGAAGCAGGCCGGCGGCGTCGCGGTGCTCAACCCGCAGAACCGCGTGCCGGTCAGCCTGATTATCGACGATTCGACCTGCCTGGTGAACATGGCCCACTTCGGTATCCCGCACTTTGCTACGGCTTGGCCGGACAGGTACAAGCAGGACTGGCGCAGCCTGCCGCGTGAGATACCTGATTCCTTCGTCCGCAAGTTCGGCGAGTGGTGCCACGAGCATGGCGTCAAGGGCAAGTACACTATCGTCCCCTATCCGGCTTGTGTGGGTTGGCTGGATCGTTGCCTTCCTGGCTGGTCGCAGCAGGAGCTGGATGACAGCCTCAAGCTTGTCCGCGAGCTGATGATGCCCGACTGGGACATCCATCCGGAGATGATCAGCCACACGTGGGTGATCGACACCAAGACCGGTCGGCCCCATCCGGAGCGGACCGGCTACTATATAGAAAATGACGGCTGGAGCCAGGACAAGTCCGCCGATGAGCTGACCGACTACATGGCCTACGCCCTGCGAATCCTCAAGAACGTCGGCCTCGAATGTGAAGGCATCACGACGCCCGGCGGCTTCGGCAGCCAGAACCGCGAGAATCTCGCCAAGGCCACGCTTCAGTCGTGCCGCGACGTGTTCAAGGCCGAGATTCCGCACTATTTCCGCGACCTGTTCACCGACGAGCACAGCGTCGCCCCGCTTGTTCAGTACGCCTCCGGCCTCGACGGCGACGACCCCAAGTGCGTTGTCTCGATCATCGGCTGCACGGGCGACTGGTTCGGCGGCTGGGACGGGCTGGTCCCCGGCTCGGTCGATAAGCATATCACCGAGGACCTCAAGGGCGGCCGGCTGCCGGAGGTCATCGACAAGGGCGAGCCGGCAATCCTCGTCTGCCACTGGCCCGGCGTCTATTTCAACGGCCAGGAAGTCGGCTTCAATATCTTCAAGGAGGTCGTCAGGCGGCTGCACGCCCGGTACGACAACCTGCTCTGGATGAAACAGTGCGAGATCGCCCGCTATTGGGCCGCCAAAGAGCTGACGCGAATCGAGCAACAAGGCCGGCAGGTCACATTCAACGCCCCATTCGCCACGACGCGTTTTACTGTTCGCGTGGCAGGCACGGCCGCCAACGCGCCGAAACTGACGGCAGGCGGAACGCCCGTCGAGCTACGCCGTGTGACCGCCCCGCTTCAACTACAAAGCGGCTCATGGCATCACGACGGCAAGGACCTGATGGTCTGCTTCGACCTGCCCAAAGGCAAATCGACTTTGGAGCTTTAGATTAACCACGAATTAACTTGGCGCGGCCTCGGGCTTTGCCCTCGGCCGCAACCAAAAAGTTCGTCTGACGGAAAAGCTTCGTAACATGCTGCATATACAGAAGTTACAAACGGTCAAAACGAAAATCGAGCATAAAAAACAACGTTTTGAAAGATAGTATTACGAATAAACGCTTGTTATCCTGTTATCCTGTCAGAATTTAACCGCGGATTTCGCTGATTACGCGGATTCTTGAATTATCTCACCACGAAGCCTGTCCTGAGCACAGTCGAAGGGGCCACGAAGATACGAAGGAATCTTAAATTCCTGGTAAAAGATGCGGGATAGATAATGCTCCTGGCCGGCACAGGTCCGGCATAGTCCGTATATCTTTCCTACATTAACAGCCTTGTAGGGTGGCGGCTCGCCCCACCAATGCCAATTTCTTGCTTCGTAAGTTGTTTTCTGACAATGACATACGAAAAAAGACAAAAATTCTTCAAAAAACTTCAAAAAAAGCATCTACATTTAGCCCGTGAGATACGCTTCTTATATAGGGCGCAAGTTATCTCACGGGGTGAATCCGGTGAGATACGCCTCTAATATAGATTTGGAATGGCATAAGTTATCTCACCGGGTGAATCCCGTGAGAATCGCTCTATAAAGTAGAAAGGCCGAATATGTTTGCTCAGGGCTGGACGACGGGTAGAATAGAAAGAGCAACCTTGAGCAAGCGATAAAAGGCGGAAGTAAAGACGTGAGTTTTCACCGTGTGGATAGGTTTTCCGGAAAAAACAAAGCGGACATTTTACGGACACTTATTGAAAGGAATTCTAAAATGGCACGACGACAAGGACATCCACTTTATGGCGCAAAGTATTGTGCGAATACGAACCCAAGCAAAAAGGAGGTCCATGACCTCGACAAAGAAGAAAAACAGTGCCAAATCGATGAAATAATCCGGGCTGGACATGCAAAGCCATACGATTCTCTCCAGACAGCTCACGCCGACGGCTATGATAATTGTGCCTATTGCATAGGCGGCTCAAAGAGATAAAGAAGCATTCGCAGACAACCATGGAAAGTCATCCACATTTACCCGGTGAGATACGCCTTGATAAATAGAAGGGCCGAATTGCGTTTGTTGTGGTCTGCGACAACGGGTATAATATGGAATAACAACCTTGAGCGAGCGATGAAAGATGCAAGCAACGCTTGGGCTTTTTTGTGCCGGTAAATGAGTCTTGTGAAGAAAATGTGATGGGCATTCAATTATTCAAACTACGCTGAATCCCTATGCGATGACAAAAATAGGCAGGACGAATGGCTGATAAAGAATATTCTCAATACGACTCTTTTACTGTGCCTGGCCATTGGTGGCTCCCTGGTAAAACTGACAGAGTAGCAGGAGAACTGCGCTACGACGCCGGCGATCTCACGCTTCGCCTGTTTGGTGCGTTCCACAAAACCGAGGGCAACACGCCGTTTGACCACAGACCCGAAGAGCTAGAGGTTGATGTGATTCATGGCGAGTCTTTCTCCCTCAAGCCAATCACAGCATTCAAAGCGTTCTATACTTCATGGCGTTCCTCAGAACGAGATTTCTGGTCAACTAAACCAGCCGAAATGAACTCCTCCGCACTACGTGTTCACGCCGTACTCATTGGAAAGCACTTACAGAACTTGCAACACCAACGGTATGCGAAGTGCCGGATACAGCTTCACAACTTAGAGGGATGGTTGGCTGATTCTCCCTTTAAACACTCTGACCACACAGCGGACGGATGGAACACGCAATATGTCAGACCGAAAATAAGAGAATATGAACTTCCCGCTCCGTTCAATCTTCTGCAGATCAAGTCTTCAACTTGCGGGAGCAGTATGCCTCCGATGAATCGCTATGAGATAGTTCATCAGTCTAACGTCTTTGTTGAGCCTTCGGCACCACAGCCGCATCAGTGGTACGCCGACGTTGTCGGCGTGTTACAACAACTGCTCACGTTGCTTGCCGGAAAGCTGATGCAGACCGAAAGAGAATGGTTATACGCGGACAAAGATTCTAATGGTTCGCTGCTCTACTATAATCGCCACAATATCGATCAGAAGGAAGACTACGGACCAATCGACTTCCTATTTCGTTACCCAGATGTTGAAGACTACTTCTCCAATATTCTATCCGTATGGCTGACGAAACGCGACACAATCCGACATGCCGTAAATCTGTTTTTCTCGTCACTGCGCGAACCTGGAGCATTCTTAGAGACGCGATTTCTGCCGATGGTACAAGTCTTGGAGGTCTACGCGCGAGCAGACGAACAACAAACATACATCGATCCCAAACAGTATGCTGAAACTCGACCTCGTATTGAATCCGCGATCCCAACTGACATTGACAAAGAACTTCGGTCGGCTATTATCAGGAAGCTCGAGTATGCAAATGAATACAGTCTGAGGACGAGACTGCGACGACTTGTCGAAACGCTTCAACCAGAGACCGCTAAGCTGTTCTGCAAAGATGCCAAAGCGTTTGTCGGAGGTGTCGTTGATACAAGGAACTATTTGACACACTATTCGATGGATTCGGGTCGGGTTCTTCAAGGTATGGATCTTCACTGGGCAACAGTGAAGTTGCAAACAATGTTCTCGCTCATTCTGCTTAAGTGGATTGGGCTACCAGAAACGCTGATTCGCGAGCGAGCACAAGCGGATTATGCGTTGGGCAGAGAGCGAGAGCAGTGGGCAACTGCTCGTGAGTCAGGGATATTCAATGTGTAGAGCAGGAATAGTTAAGGACATCTGCTATCTTAAGCTTAACTCATCATCAATTAGACATGCTTAGAAAAAGGAGGTTGAAGCTGAAAATGAACTTGTATGGCGTATGCAGTACTACGGATAGGATTTGATAGAGCCATTCATGGCTGTCTCGAGTCTTCCACTATGGCAACTTTGAGCAGAAAAACAGTTGGTATCGCGATAGAGTGTTTGATGCACTGGTCTCAGCCTGAGATTGAGACATTTCTTCGATACAATATTGAAATACCAGACGAACTAATTTACGGTGCTTCCAAAAGAATTATCCTTAACAGACTATTCAAAGTCCTCGACGAAAAGGAACAAGAAGGTCTACTGCTAAAAATCCTCTTAGAGGCCCTTCCGAAATTAAATCGTGATTCCCATACCATGCTCAAGAACGCTTTAATGAAAGATGGTTTTGTTGTTGAAAATGATTCAATAGCTGAAGATGTACCAGTAGCCAAAGAAAATCGTTCGGCTTTAGAGATGCTGATTACCAAAAACGCTGAATACTTTGACATAGATACTCTGAGCCACCACTTAGCTGAAAATATTGACTTGTTTAGACAAGAAAAGTGGGACTCTTCGATTGCTCAGGCGAGGAATTTCGTAGAGCAGTTGCTGGAAGACGTCGCAAAGACAATTGCAAAATGCAACAACGAATCTCCTAATTTAGCCAAACCTGTAAAGATTAGAGAGTATTTGCAGCAATGCGGTTTTTTTGACGCGGGAGAAAAGCAGAAGCTTGTAGATGGGATCTATGGCTATTTTAGCGAGGAAGGTTCTCATCCAGGTATTTCAGAACAGAGTACGGCCAGAGTCTGTATGCATGTACTGTGGGCATTTTCTTTCTATATCCTGGAGAAGTTTGAAGAGTTGAAGAAGCAGAACGGCTGGTAACAAGCGACAGGGAGAGTTACAGTTTCTCCATGGTGCGTGCAGGATTAACGAATCGTGCTGCTAATTGGTGGATGAGGCGGAGGAATCTGTTTTGATAGACCCCTCGGCGGCGCTCGGGGTGACGGTTTTGTAAGGTGGGGCAAGCCAAGTCCATTTGCGATTTCCGATCCATTCGACCTTGCTCAGGACAAGTTTGCGATTGTCGATTTTTCCGTCAGTTTGTTTTCACGAGCATCGAGAATCCAGCATCGAGAATCCCAAATCATTTTCGATTTATAACTCTGTGCCCTCCTTCGACTTTGCTCAGGACGGCGTCTGTGCTCTCGGTGGCCCCTATCATTTTCAATTTGAGATTTATACCTCTGTGTCCTCTGTGCCCTCTGTGGCAAAACCTGCTCAAGGGCCGAGAAAAGTGAAAGTCCTGCTTTGCGGGGGGCTTTTGGGGGATTAACGGCAGGATTTGTACTGAAAAAGCATTTTCTTGTAACAAAAGGGCATTCTCAAGCGTCTGTGGGGGATAGTTGTGGGTTATGTGCGAAATCGCTGCCGAGGTGTAAGGTCGAATGGGCATAAGGTGTAAACGGCCTTTTGCCCTGTGCCTTTAAGCTCTTTTACTCAAAGATGCGGCTTGATAGTTGATATAAGTTAGTTTTTTTCATATACTTGAACGATTTGGGACGATTCTGACTATATATAGTCAACGGCGTAAGCCGTCCTTTGGACTGGAGAAATGGATTTGCAGACGAACGCGAACAGAAGAAAGAAGCTGGGCGAGCTGCTTTGCGAAAAGGCGTACCTGGACCAGTCCCGTCTTGAATTTGCGCTTGCGGAGCAGAAGGTAGAGCATCGGCGCCTGGGCGACATATTGGTCGATCTGGGCTATGTCACGCAAGGGCAGCTAAATGAGGCACTTGCGCTCCAGGCGGGGATCGACAAGGTCGATTTAGCTGATATTACGATAAGCGGTGAAATCGTAGGTCTCGTGCCCGCCGAACTGGTAAGCCGATACAACATTCTGCCGCTGCGGCGGGAAAACGGCCGATTGATGGTTGCGATGACGAACCCGTTTCAGCCGCAGGTTCTGGAGGACTTACGGCTGGTGACCGGCTGTTCGGTCCGCCGATGCTATGCCGATCCGAAGGAGATGGAGCGGGCGATAATGAAGTTCTACGGCAGCAAGGTGGCACGCATGCTGGATGACCTTGCTCCCGCCGACCAGAAGGTGCAAATGGAAGGGCTGGAGAACGGAGAGTACTCGCCCGCGAAGCTCAGCGAAATGGCCCGCGAGCCGTCTTTGGTCAATCTTGTGAATTTGATCATCTTCGAAGCGATTGAGGCCCGCGCCAGCGATATTCACATCGAGCCGTTCGAGCATGAGGTGAAGATCAAGTACAGGATTGACGGCATGCTGGTCGAGCGGACTCCCTCCTCGAAGCGGCTGCAGGCGGCGATTCTTTCGCGGCTGAAGATTATGGCCAACATGAATATCGCGGAACGATTCGTGCCGCAGGACGGGCATATCGAGTTTGCCGGCAAGCACGGCCGGGTCGATCTTCGCGTCTCGACCGTTCCGACGGTGTACGGCGAGTCGATTGAGCTGAGAATCCTGGACCGCACGGCGTCGCTGATGCAGCTTCACGACCTTGGCATGAACGACCAGTGCCTGGAGGGTTTCGACCGGTGCCTGCGGGCCACACACGGGATCGTGCTGGTGACGGGGCCGACCGGGTGCGGCAAGACAACGACGCTTTACTCATCGCTCATGAAGATATACTCCCCCGCCGTGAAGATGATCACGATAGAAGACCCCGTGGAGTATCAGCTTGAGGGCATTAACCAGATGCCGGTCAATCCCAAACGCGGGCTGACGTTTGCGACGGGCCTGCGGCATATCCTTCGCCACGATCCGGACATTGTTATGGTGGGTGAAATCCGCGACCGGGAAACCGCCGATATTGCCATCCGCGCGGCCCTGACGGGCCACCTCGTTTTCTCGACCCTTCATACAAACGATGCGGCCGGTGCGGTCACGAGATTGATTGACATGGGCGTTGAGGCGTTCCTGCTGGCCAGCTCGCTGGAAGCGGTGCTGGCTCAACGGCTCGTGCGGACCATTTGTCCAAATTGCAAGGAGCCGTACAAACCGGACGAGAACCTAATCAAGAGCCTGAATGGCTCAATGGATATTCGGCCGGAGACGACGTTTTATCACGGCCGCGGCTGCAACGACTGCGGCCGGACCGGGATGAGCGGACGGACCGGAATCTACGAGCTGCTCAGGATAACCGGCACGCTGCGGGAGCTGATAGCGACAAGGCCGACGACTGAACAAATTATTAAAGCCGCTCCGGCGGATCACGTCAGCATGGTACACGATGGTCTCACCAAGGTCTTACAGGGCATTACGACTCCCGAAGAAATCTTCAGAGTGGCCAAGAGCATCGGCGAAGAAGAGTAAAGCGTGAAACGGAATCTCGATCTAGAGATCAGGTGCGAAAGGTGAGTGACCAAAAGTGGGCCAATTTTCCTACAAGGCGGTAGATAACGGCGGCGGGCACGTGGCCGGCACCATCGAGGCCGTGGACCGCAGAACGGCTGTCGCTACCCTGTCCGGTCAAGGCCACTTCGTAACGGAATTGATCGAAGCGGCCCAGCCGCGCAGCGGCAGCGCAAAGGCGGCCAGGGACATCGGGCAGTTGCTGCGGTTTGGGTCGGGCAGAGTCACCGACAAAGAGGTGCTTGCCATCACCACACAACTGAGCACGGCCTTGCGGGCGGGCCTTCCGCTGCTCAGCGGACTGGAGCTTATCCGCAAGCAGCAGCGCAAGCCTGCGACAAGTGAGCTGCTCGCAGACCTTGTCCACGCTGTCAGCTCCGGGCAGGCACTGTCCGAGGCGATGGCCAAACATGAGAGGGTCTTCAGCCCTTTGCACATCTCGATGATAAGAGTGGGCGAAACCGGCGGAATGCTCGAAAAGACCTCGGCGCAGTTGGCGGAAATGTTGGTACGGGAAGAGAAGATCAAAACAAGTATGAAAAACGCCTCCGCGTATCCCGTCTTTGTGCTGCTGTTAGGACTTGCCTCGGTGACCCTGGTGATGACCGTGATTCTGCCCAGGATCATACACGCTCTGGGGACCGACCTGTCCGTACTGCCGCTGCCGACGAAGATACTGTTGGGTATCAGTGCATTTCTGAAAGGCCTGTTTACGACGTTTTTCGGGTGGATTATTCTCGCCGCAATTGTGGTGGGGCTCTACTACTTGAGGAAATGGACCAGGAGCGCGGGCCGTCTGAAGTACGACACCTTCAAGCTGAGAATCCCGATTCTGGGTTCGGTCCTGCGGACAATCGCAGTCGGCCGGTTCGCCCGGACCCTCGGGGCACTAACGATGGGAGGCGTGACGATTTTGGAGGCCCTGAAGGTCGTTCGTGACACGCTTGGAAATGAGTTGTTGGGCTCCGAGATCGACTCCGTGGCGGAGAAGGTCAAGCGGGGTGAGCCGCTGGCCGAGCCTTTGGATGCGTCGGGATATTTCCCGCCGCTGCTTGTGCAAATTGTTTCGGTGGGTGAGCAGACGGGAAAGCTCGATGAGCTGCTGCTCAATGCGGCCGACACCTTCGATGCCGACGCCGACGCCGTGATAAACCGGTTTATGTCGATTTTCCCGGCGATCTTGATATTGGTGTTAGCGCTGGTGATCGGTTTTATCGTTGCGGCAACTTTGTTGCCCATCTTCGTCATGGAGCTTGGCGCCGGGGTGTTTTGACGCCGATGCACCGCACGATTAATAAGATACGATTCGCGGGACACTTATTTTAGAGGTGACAGAATGAAGCGGAAAAACAGGAACAGGAAGGGATTTACGCTCGTAGAGCTGCTTGTCGTCGTGTTGATTATAGGGATGCTTGCGGCATTTGCTGCACCGAGGATGTTCAGCGTTATCGGCAAGACAAAAGCCGACCTGTCGAAGGCAAAGATGGCCATTATCGAAAATGCGCTCGCCCGATTCTATATCGACTGCGGACGATATCCGGAGGATTCCGAAGGACTTGAGTCGCTGATTACACCGCCGGCGGACATGGAGGAAGGCAAGTGGAACGGCCCCTATCTAAAGGCCAGCGACCTGGCGGACCAGTGGGGCAATCCGTACATCTACGTCGCCGAAGGCGAAGTCAATCCCGGCAGTTTTGACCTGATCAGCCTGGGCGGGGATGGTGCGGAAGGCGGCGAGGGCGACAACGCGGACATCGTCAATGAGTAACGTGATTCCCCGCGACGGCCTGACAATGCGAAACTCAAGAGTGAAAGCTGGAATGAAGCAATGGGGTTTTACCCTCCCCGAGGTGCTGCTGGTGGTCCTTATCATCGGTCTGATCACCGGCGCGGGGACGGGACTGTACGTCGGAACGTTCCGCAGCATGCAGGTCAAGAAGGCGGCCCTGGATTTTCTGCTGACTGCCAAGTATGCCAGGATCATGGCGATGGAGCGGCAGACCCAGTACACGATGGAGCTGGATCTGGCCAATCAGGCGTTTTCGCTGACGACCTTGCGATGGGACGAAGCGGGTGAGCAGGTGGCTAAGGAGACCGTCAGAGATTTGTATTGCAAGCCGGTGCAGTTTGAAGGCGACGTGAAATTCGAGGCCGTTGAGGTCATGCCCGGCGTCTGGGAAACGGAGTCGGCCGGTGCAGAGCAGCGGACCATTCTGTTTTCGCCGAACGGCACGGCGCAGGCCGCCGTGGTCCAGATCGGCAACGACAAGACGCATTATACGATAAGCACCATCGCCGCCACCGGCCGGGCAAAGATGTCTTTCGGCACGGCTGAAAACGTGAAGGTCACCACGACCGACTTGGACGCACAATAATCATGACGCGGACCCGGAAAAATACGAAAGGTTTCACCCTCGTCGAGGTCATCGCCGCAGCCATTATCCTCTGCGGGGTCGCCATGATAGCCGGCGCCATAGGAACGCGGTCGCTGGTGGGAACCCGGCTCAACCGGCGCTATGAAGCGGCGGCTTCGCTGGCCGACAAGCAGCTTAGTCTGATCGAATACGTCGGCATTGATTCGGTCGTGGAATTGGGGCAACTGGACGGGGACTCTGAAGAGACCGGCGATTTATATCACTGGGAAATTGCGACGGAATACCAGGAGATCGACAGTCTGTATCTGGTGACGGCAACCGTCAGTTGGGTAGAGGCAAACCGCCCTTACAGTCTTGTGGTTGACACGATGTTCGACGGGACAACTCTCACAACTGAGACTGGGAGTGAGAGTACCGGTACGACTACACAAACGGCTCAACAGTGATTAAGAGAAGATGCATTTGAGAAGAACGGGATTTACGTTAGTGGAAGTGCTGGTGGCCTCAATGATCAGCGTGTTCATTGCGCTGGTGGCGGCGGGCTCGCTGCGGGCGTTGACGGCCAGCTCCGAGCTGGCTGACCAGAACATTAACGCCGCGGCGGAGGTCAGGTTCGCCGCAAACATGATCGGCCGGGACCTTCTGAATCTTTACCGGGACCAGAGCATTGAAAACACCAGACTGATCGGGACACTTGAAGAATTAGATCAAGACAGCAGTACCAGCTACTTGATTTTTTACACGATCGGCCGGACAAAGGCCCGAGAGGACCAGCCTGAAGGCGACCTGTACGAAGTGGAATATTTCCTGGCCAAGGAGCAAGAGACCTCCGTGCTGATGAGGCGATTGTGGCCGAATCCCAGCAAGGACGTTGAGCCGGGCGGGGTCCTGACGGTGATTGCCGAGGATATTGAGGTCTTCGAGGTGCAGTATTTTGACGGAGAAGCGTGGAACTATGAATGGCCCGAGGAGATGCAGGCCTTGCCGAATCTGATTGCCGTGAGTATTGCCGGGAAACCGTCGGGCCGAGGCAATCCGCTTACGGAATCCTTTATTGTGAGCTTGGCCCGGTCGGAGGGAGGCGATATCACGGCCCTCGACAGCACCGGGCAAACCGAGACCGGCCAGGTGACTACGGGGACAACGAGCGAGTGAAAACCAACGCAAAAGAATCTTGCGGCCCGAGTGTAGCGATGAAAGTGATTACCGACGATAGAAAAAAGGGGCTTGTTCTTATCGCCGTGCTGTGGACGGCCGTGGTGCTGACCGTGATGGCGGCCGTGCTGGGGCGCAAGAGCCGCCTCGATATGAAGGTCTGCCTCGCCCGGATGGAAGGGGTCCGCTGCAAGTGGGCGTCGCGAGCGGGGATCGAAAAAGCGATTGCCGTGCTCAACGAGGATGATAAGGCGACGGACAGTCTGCTGGATTTGTGGAGTGACAACGACGAGGACTTCAACGACGTCCCGCTGAACAGGTGCTGGTTTAGCGTACAGGTTGTTGACGAGGCGAGCAAATTGAACATAAACGCGGCCACGAAAGAGCAGATTCTTGGATTGCCCTATATGGTTGAAGAGATTGCCGACGCAATTATCGACTGGCGGGACACCGACGATACGCCGAGCGGGACAGGCGTCGAGAGCGGGTATTACGAGAGTCTGCCGTACGGCTATTTGTCGCGCAACGGGCCTTTTAGGACGCTTCGCGAGCTGCTCCTGGTCAAGGATGTTACGGAGGAGCTCTTCTACGGGGAGGACACGAACCTGAACGGGCGGCTGGACTATAATGAGAAGGACGGGGACCTCAGCCCGCCGGCGGACGACGGCGATGATACCCTCGATGTGGGGTGGGCCGCCTACCTGACCTGTTATTCTCCTGGCGGCGGCCAAAGTACCTCCGGGCAGACCTCAGGAAGCTCCGGGCAGACGTCCGGCACTTCAGGGCAAACGTCCGGCAACTCGGGGCAGACCTCCGGGCAAACCTCCGGAACGTCAGGGCAGACGTCTGGAAGTTCGGGGCAGAGCTCCGGGAACTCCGGGCAAGCATCCGGCAGTTCGGGGCAAACGTCCGGAAGTTCCGGACGAACGTCCGGCAGCTCAAATCAGACGTCCGGCGGTTCCTCGGGGCAAGGGTCCGGCGGCTCGAGCCAGACGTCGGGCGGCTCCGCGCAAACATCCGGCGGCTCGAGCCAGACGTCGGGCGGCTCCACGCAGACATCCGGAGGCTCCGCGCAGACGACGGCCACGAGCACGACGCAGACGTCCGCAAAGGTCAACGTCAATACGGCCTCGGACATTGTTCTGGCCGCCTTGCTCGGCGGCGGAGACGATGCCGAACGTACCGCCCAGGCCATAATATCCTATCGAGAAACTCTGACCGAAGGGATACAGAACGTCTCGGAGCTTGTCGATGCGGGCGCCATAAGCAGCGATACTCTTGGACAGATTCAGAATTACTTGACCATACAGTCTAACATTTTCACCATCCGTTGTACTGCAACGGCGGACCGGAACGGGCCTTATGGCGCGACGTTGCAGACGGAAGCTGTCGTGGACAGAAGTTCGACGCCCTGCAAGATACTTTTCTGGTACGAGGAAACGAATAACTAAGTAGTGCAGTGATTATTGGTTCTTGAAGATTTCAAAGGCTTGCTATCGCCTGTGGAGTGAAAATTGAACGATATGACTGATAACAAAACAGATGTGGGGACAGGGCAGTCCGTGGTTGCCATCGCAAAAGAGGATAACAAGCTCAAGAGCGTGGGGCTGCGAGAGCAGAATGGGTCTTTCGAGCTTCTCTGGACCAGGAGCAGCGAAGTCGCCGATGTGGATTGGAGGCGGTTTGCCGCCGCATGCGGCTTGTCGGTCGAGCCAGGCGTGCAGACGGATGCCGACAGCGACAGAACGGTTGTCGTGGGGTTTAACTCGGCCGGAACAGTCTTTCACCGTACAACAGTGCCTGCGGTCGGGCAAAAGGAAATCGCCTCGATCGTCGCATTGCAGGCTGAGACCCGGCTGCCGCTGTCTGCCGAGCAGATTGAGCTGGCTTGGCGCGCCGATCAGGAGCAGGACGGCCAGATGGGCGTTACGATGGCGGTGGCGCGAAGAGAGCATCTGCGGGCGTTCGTGGAGACCGTGCGGCCCCTCAAGCCGGCCAAAATACTGTTGGACTGCGAGGGAATCGTCGCGGCGTGGAAGACGGTCTTTGCCGGAAGCGAAAGCAAGGCTGTCGTGCTGAGTGCGGCAGAACGCAACACGCACCTTTGTCTGATCGAAAACGGGCGATTGAGCAATGCCGTGGTCCTGGATGTGGGAGCCGAGGATTTTGCGGCAGACGGGCCGTCCGAACAAAGCATAACCATTGAAAGATTCACCCAGGACGTCAGAAGCGTGCTGGAATTGTTTGGTTGTGCCGAGCAGGCGGAAGTGCCGGTATTCGTGCTCTCTGACGGCGGCGCTCTGTATGTGAGCATCGTTTCGGCTTTGCGGCTGACGCGGCTGAACGCACGAGTGGCTTTGCCGGACGTCAAAACATTGGCCGCAGACAGCGATCTCGGCGCCGAGGGCCTCTACGAATACCGTACGCCGATAGGTCTTGCCCTGCTGGCCCTTGAGGCGGGCCGGGACGAGCTTAACATTTTTGAACGCTTGTACAACCCGGTGGCGAAGGAAGAAAAGAAGCATTGGCTGTACTCGCCGAAGGTAGCCTGTGCCATTGCCGCTGTGATGCTGGTCTTACTGGCTATTGTATCCTACGCGGTTGATATGACCAGTCCGAATGCAATAGAAAAGCGTTTGGAAGCGTCTATCTCGAATATAGATATGGACCTGCTCCTGAAGAAACAGAACCTGATCAAAGTGGTTGCACGGGAAAGGCCGGATTTGCTGGAGCTTCTGAACCTGGTGAACGAAAGCGGCGCAAGAGGCATTACGTTGAACAGCCTGCATTTCAAAAAGGGCCAGCCGGTGAGTATCACAGGGCAGGCGGGCAGCAACGACGACTTGAGCCGATTTGAGAAAAGCTTACAGAACAGCAAGGGGATAGATAAGGTGAACCCCCCCACCGCGAGCGTGGACAGCAAGAGCAGGAGAATCACATTTACCATGACTTTTCAGTATAAGAATTTCACACAAAAAGCGACAAAAGCTCAGGGCTGAGAATCAGGGGAAACCATGATCAAGAAATTAAGTGAAAAAGACATACGAGCGCTGAAGATCGGAGCCGTGGGCGCAGCGGTCATCCTTGTGCTTTTCTTCGGCTCGAAGTGGCGGACGCGATGGGCACAGGCCAGGGCACGCGGGGCCGCACTTGAGGCGAAATTGGATGCGATTGACGTAGATAAGGCCAAGCAGGCGGGCCTGATGGCTATCGTGCCCGTATTTGAAATGCCGCAAATCGAAGAGCAGCAGAAATTTTTGTTCAGAGACAAGCTCAGCGAGCAATTGCAGAAGGCCGGAATCAGAAACAAACCGCTGCAGCTTCAGCCCCCCAAGAAATCGTCGCAGGCCGGCTACAAGCTGCTGCTGGTGAAGTGTAATGCCACGTGCAGGTTTTCGCAGGCGCTGGATTTTCTGGCCCGGTTGAACGAGAATCCGTACCTGGTCGGGATAGAGGAATTCAAAATCAAGGTCGATCCGAAAAAGCGAGAAGAAGTGGAGCTGGATTTCACGGTATCGACGTTTGCCAGATAGGAGACGTGGATTATGAACCTTGACGCTGTAAGAGATCGTCTGAAATACAGGAAAGAGATCATTCCGACCGTACTGCTTGGGATTGCGGTGCTCTGCGGTGTCTTGATCCTGGTTAAGGTCACGGGCTTTTTTGTGGCCTCGGCCAGGGCGCAGAGCGTCGTAAAGCGGGCGATCGCGCAAAGTGAGTCGGACTCCAAGGTTGTCGAAGCCCAGTTGGCCAAATCCAAACCGATTGCAGACAACCTGAAAAAGAACAATCTATTTTCGCCGCCTGCGCCGAAGCAGCACCCTGTGAAGGACGTGTTTGCCATATTCGGCGATGAAGTGCTCATAAATGACAAATGGTATAAAGTCGGGGATAGGGTGGCAGACGCAAAGATTACGGCCATCGGCCCGACCTCAGTGACAACCGAATGGGAAGGCAAGGAGAAAGTTTTCTACCCGATCCAGGCCGTTGTTGCCGAGGCGCCAAAGCCCGGACGAGGGCCGGCATCAGGGGAAGCTAAGGCAGGTGAAGGGGAAGGGGGCGGCGAGCGCAAAGAAGGAACCGCCGAGGCAGTTACCGTCCGAGTCGAGGGTGGGCCGCCAGGGTTTGGAGGCAGAATGGGGCCGGGAGGGGATTTTATGGCAATGAGAGAAAGATTTGAGAATATGTCCGAAGCGGAGCGGGAAAGATTCAGAGATGAGATGCGTCAGCGAGCTGAAAGCTTCGGCTTTGGTGGCAGAGGTGGACCCGGCGGCGACCGAGGCCGAGGTGGTGGCGGGGACCGGGGTCCCGGTGGCAGACGGTAACAAGATAATTGACATGAGGTGTAAAATGAAACGGTCAGGAACAACAGTAGTATTCGTTTTGGTCTGTGCCATAGTGCTTGTGGCTGCTTATGGAGTCGGTGTTTGCGTCAGAGAATACAGGTTCCGGCGGGCCGGGGTTGAGCCGCAGGCAGCCGCTGAGGTCAAGAAGCCCACCGCCGAACCCTCAACGGAAGGCATCGCAAAAGCACTGCCGCCTGCTCCCGCCTCCGAAGGGCCGCAGGGCATGCCTTCTCCTGGAGAGGGGCCCGGACCCGCAGGGGACAAAATGGCGGGGATGAGGCAGCGATTTGAGAACATGTCCGAGGAGGAAAGGCAACAGGCGATGACCCAAATGCGTGACAGAGTGGGCGGCAGGCAGGGCAGGCAGCGCGAGGGTATGCCTCAGCTCTCCGAAGAAGATCGGGCCAAAATGAGAGAGGAAATGGATGCACTGAGGGCCCGATGGGACCAAATGTCCGAGGAGGAGAGGCAAGAGGCCCAGGCTCAAATGCGTGAAAAATACGGCTTTGCCCCCCGAGGATTCGGCGGCGACCGGGGCTTTGGTGGCGGCGAAGGCGGCAGACAGCGGGGTAGTGGTCCGGATGCCGGGCAGCAAGAAAATAATTAAGCTTAAATAGAGGTGAGTAGAATGGAACGGTCAAAATCAGTCATGTCAATAATAGTCGGTCTTGCAGCGGTTCTGATTGTCTGGAGGGTTGGTTTCTACCCGCCGTTGCCCGAACAACTGCAAGAGCCGGGTGCAATTGAAGTCGCTGCGGAGCCCAGCACGCCGGCCGAGGCAAACGAGCCTATGGTGAGCTTCGACGTCAACGAGCCGCAAAAACCGGCCGAGGCGAACGAGCCCGAAAAAACGGTTGCCGCTGCTGCGCCCAGCACACTGGCTGAGCCAAACGGGCCGATGGAGTTCGTGAACCTCAAGAGCGTGGAGATGAAGAGTATCATCGAAAAACTTGCGGCGTGGACCGGCAAGGTGATCATTCCAACCGATCAGGCGATGCAGCAGAGAGTGACCATCTACGCGCCGGACAAACTGCCCAGGAGCAAGGCCATTGCGGTGATTTACAGCGCGCTGCGCCTGAAGGGTTACATTGCGACGGAAACAGATGGGGAGATATTCCTGGAGCCGATCGCGGATGCGAAACTCGGCCGGATTCCCACGATAGCGGCCGGCGAACCGCTTGCTCTGATCGAAAACAAAGAGCAGATTGTCCAGAAGTTCTTCGAGATGACAAGCTACAGCCCCTCGCAGATGGGCACGATTATTCAGCCGCTGATCGGCGAGCACGGCTACGTCAGTGTTGATGAAGCCAGCGGCACCCTGATGGTGATTGATACGGTCGGGAATCTGATGCGCCTGGAGCGGATTATCCAGCAGTTTGACGTGCCGGGGGCCGAGCAGGCCGTGACGGACGTGATTGAGGTTCGCTACGGCGATCCTTCGGAAATCGTTCAGATGTTGAACATCCTGTTGGGTGAGACCCAGGGGCTTACTACTCGAAGGTTAAGCAGGGATTCTGGCCGGGGTTCCTTTGGGGGGCCGTTTGGGTCAAGGCCTGAATCGCGTGAGCCAAGCCGCGATTCGTCGAGCTCATCCAAATCGCCCTCCTCCGGCAGCACCGCCAAGAGACCGGACTCGAAGACAGCGACGGCGACGTCCGTTGTGGTCGGGACGACGAAGGGCCCAATCGTTCTTATCCCTGAGCCGCGGCGCAAGTGGATCATCGCGAAAGCGTCGGCGGAAGACTTGAAGCAGATCAGAGAATGGGTGAGCAAGCTCGACAAAGAAGAGCCGGTGGAATCGGAGTACGAGGTGGTCCAGCTCAGGTATGCCGACCCGCGGGAGGTGGAAAACAGCATCGGGGAAGGATTCCGGGACCTTCCGGGGACGGAGTTTCTGCCGAGCATTCTCGTTCAGCCGCTGACCGAGACAAGGCAGGTGATCGTTTTTGGCAGAAAGGATTTGCGAGAGATCGTCAAGAAAATGATTGCCGAGGTGGACCTTCCTCCGGGGCTGTTCGAGACCGCCCACATCAAGCTCAAACATGCCGACCCGGACATGGTGAAGGAAAAGCTGGACGAACTGTACCAGGGAAGCAGCACGAGCAGCCGCAGCAGCAGTTTCGGCTTCTATGGCGGATATAGCCCCTATTCCTCCAGGGGGCGCAGCGGCTCGGCACAATCTTCCGACACGGTGAAAGTCGTCGCGTACCCATCGCTCAAGGAGCTTACGGTGATTGCCTCGCCGGAGAATCTGGAAGAAATCAGGAAGCGGATCACAGAGTGGGACGTTCCGCTGGATGTGGAGGCCGTCAAGCCCAGAATCATCGAGCTGCGCAACATGGACCCCGTGCAGATGGCCGATTTGCTGAACACGCTTTTCAGCGAGGGTGGCGGCAGCAGCAGCAGCGGCAACAGGGGGCTTTCGATGTTGCGGAGCATGTTCGGCAGCCAGATGGTGGACCAGGAGAAAATCATCGGGGCGCTGTACGGGCAGTTGACTTTTGAAGAAGTGCCGGGGACCAAGAAGATCATCGTAATCAGCAAGATTCCCGAGGCGTACGACGTGATCGAGAAGCTGGTGTCTGAGCTTGACAAGGAAGAGATGGCTGAGGTGCCGACAGTTGTCACGCTCAAGTATGCGGACCCGGAAGTGCTCAGTGAAATCCTCAATGCCATGTTTGCCGAGGCCGGTACATCGGCAAGCCTGCGGCGCAGTGCAACAGGACTGAGCCAGTACTCGATGCAGGAAGACACCAGCAGTAGCAGTAGCAGCAGCGGCAGCGGCGGTACTCAAACCAGCACCAGCCAAACCCAATATACACCGTGGTGGTCCGGGTCGGGGGCGCGCCGCACCGTCGATACGGAAATGCCGATCAGCAATGTCATCGGCAGGATACGTTTTGTTCCTGATCCCCGCACCAAATCGATCCTTGTTCTTTCCCCTCCGGAGTATATACCTAATATCGAACAACTGATCCAAGAGCTTGACGTACCCGGCAAACAGGTCATGATAAAGGCAGTCATTGTGGAAGTTGACCACAAGAATCTCTCCTCGCTGGGAGTGCAACTGGCCACGAATCCGGCTGCGTTCGGTACTCTGGATGAAAACTCAATCACCGCATTGAACGCGCTGACCCAGCTCGACAGACACGGGTCACTCGTATGGGGCGCGGGCGGCAACCAGGGAACTCAAGTCACCAATACCATTACAGCGAATGTCACCGTGCTGATTGATTTCCTTGTCAAGAAAGTCAATGCCAAGGTTCTCAACCAACAGACGCTGTGGACTCAAGACAATGAAGAGGCCAGTTTCTTCAAGGGTCAAAACGTCGCTTTCTACACGGCAGCGACCACGGGCACCGGTACCTCGACGCAGAATTTCGAATTTCAAAGAGTCGGTATGAATCTGGCCGTTCGGCCGAGCATTACACCCAACAAAGACGTGGATATGATTATCAACATCATCATCTCCCAGCTCACGAGCGACTTAGCAAACAACCAACCGGTCAGAACCGAGATGGAGACTAAAACCAACATGATTGCCGGGGACGGCCAAACCATCATGCTCGGCGGCATCCTCTTCCAGGAAGAAAGCCTTGTCAAGCGAGGAATTCCGGGATTGAGTGATATACCCCTGTTGGGAGCTCTCTTCAGCCATCAAGAAAGTAAAGCAACCAACAACGAAATGCTCGTGTTTATTACACCTTACGTGATAGATGAGCCCGACAAGACCTCTCCCGATGCAAAACAGGAAATAGAACGTCCGAAGGAAAAACTCGATAAGATCCGGGAGCGATTAGACGCGATGGTGGAAGGCCTCGATAAGTAGAGCCGCGCCGTTTTTCTTGCGGACGCGCAGACGCGATTCACCTGGCCAGAGCAAAGGCGGGGACCGCTGGGATGTGGCGCAGCGGTTCTCTCTGTGGGGAAGGTGTGACGTTTTTGTCCGAAGATCCGTCTGGGTACCGCAGACCGTCGAATGCCTCTATTTGTAGATGCGGTCGAAAAGCTCGTTGGCCATCGCTTTGTTTAGAGTCTTCAATATCTTGTATTCCTCAAGGGCTGAACCCTTGTCATCGACCGACAGATAGGATAGTCCCAATCCGAAGTGGGCGTTGGCATTGTCGGGCAGCAGGGAGACAGCCCGCTTGAAGGCTTCAATCGCTTCCGGGTAGCGCCCGAGCTGGCCGTATGTGATCCCCAGGTTCAAATGGGCCTCGGCGAAATTGGCGCTGGCGCGAACGGCCTGTTTGAACGCTTCCACCGCTTCCTCATGGCGGCCGAGCTCGTTAAACGCGATCCCCAGCCCGAAGTGAGCCGCGGCATAATCGGGCTTTACCTGGACGGCCCGCCTGCACGCCTCGATTGCCTCTTCGTAGCGTCCGAGCCGGCCGTACACGATTCCCAGATTGAGGTGGCCATCCGCAAAATCCGGCTTCACCGTGACGGCCTGCTTGAAGGCGTCGATCGCCTCGTCGTAGCGGCCGAGCCCCTCGTACGCGATCCCCAGCGCAAGGTGAGCCGTTTCATAATCAGGCCTGATGTGGATGGCTTGTTTGCAGGCCTCAATCGCTTCTTGATAGCGGCCGAGCTCGCCATAGGAGAACCCCAGGCCGGAGTAAGCCTTTGGGTCGTCGGGTTCGATTTGTATCGCCTGCTTGAAGGCCTCTATCGCCTCCTGGTGCCGGCCAAGCTCTCCGTAGGCGACCCCCAGGTTGTGGTAAGCCTCCAGGTAATCGCGTTTGAGGCGAATCGCTTGCTCGTAAGCTTCTGCGGCCTCAGGATAGCGCGCCAGACCGTCATAAGCTACACCCAGGTCATAGTGAGCCATCGCGTCATCCGGTTTGATGCGGATGGCTTCCTTGCAGGCCTCGATCGCTTCTTGATGGCGGCCGAGGAGAGAATATGTCGCCCGCAGCTTGCTGTGAGCTTCCATGAAGTCCGGTTCGATGCGGAGGACCTGTTGGAAGGCTTCCACCGCCTCCTGGTAGCGGCCGAGCTCGCTGTAGGCTACACCGAGGTTGTAGTGAGCATCCACGTAATCCGGCCTGACCCGTATGGCTTGCTTGAAGGCGTCCATAGCCTCCTGGTGGCGTTTAAGCTCGCCATAGACTACGCCCAGATCGTAGTGAGCTTCTGCGTAGTCCGGCTTGACCTGGATGGCCTGGCTGAACGCCTCAATCGCTTCGCTGTACCGGCCCAGCTTGGCATAGGACAGTCCCAAGGCGGAGTGCGCTTCGGCCATATTGGGTTTGATGCCCAGCGCCTTCTTACAGGTCTCTATTGCTTCCAGATGGCGCCCAAGCTCGCTTTGGGCCAACGCGAGGTAATAGTGGGCCTGTGCGTAGTCGGCTTTGGCACCAATGGCCCGCCCGTATGCTTCCACCGCCTCCAGATGGCGGCCCAACCCGGCATAACAATAGCCGGCATAGAACCACGGCTCTGCAGACTGTTTGTCCGCCTCCATAGCTTTCTTGAAGCAGTCGAGAGCCTTGTCGTACTTGCCGGCCCATACAAAGGCCATACCCTCTTGACATAAGTTCCTGCCGGGTTCTGATTGCCCCTGCCAAGGCAGGGGATCAGAAGCCCACTCTCTCAAGGTCTGTTCTTTTTTCCCCGATTCGGCGGACAAGAACCGCTCTACGGGAACGGCGAAATTCAGATTCTGCCCTTCTATCGTCCGGACGGCGGCGACGCCGACCACTTCGCCCCTCATATTGACCACAGGGCCGCCCCTTAAGCCCGGCCCGATGGGAGCCGATACTTGATATATCCTTTCGATTGTCGGCACGTCGCGGATGACAGACACGATACCTTCACTTGCGGATTGCTCCGACCCGGTGGAACCGCCGACGACGATCACAGGCTCAGTGATTTGCGGCACTGCCTTGGCCATGCGCACGGGCTTGACGGCCTTACCCTGTATAGCGGCTGCGACCATTACGAGCCCGGCTTCCACATCTGCCGCCAGGACGCCTCTGACCGAATACTCTCCACCATCAGACGTTCTGATTTGGCCGCGGGATGCCCCTTCCAGAATGTCGTAACTGGTGATCAGGTGGCCCTGCTCGCTAACGAAGAAACCGCTGCCCTGATTCAAGACTTTTCCCTGACCATCGTATGTCCGGAGCGTCACGACGGCCGGCAGAACTCGCTTGATCAGCTCGGGCAGGTCGTCTTGCGCAGCCTGGGCCTGACCGGTCCATCCAAACGTGCAAACCAAAACCAGCGATATTCGTAGCATATTTTTCATAAGAACCTCTACTCGTGCGAGAGCATTGGCTTGGCCCGCTTGAGAAACTGGATAGGAACGCCCCACGGATCGCGCAGCATGGCAATCTCGTCGCCGCTGTCGGTGGTGTACACGTCCTGAACGACCGTGGCCCCGGCCGCGACCAGCTTCCGGCAGATGCCGTTCACATCATCGACCATGAAAGCGATATGAAGCACAAGCGGATCCATCGACGCGTAATCCGGCACCGCATCGGGCGGATTATGATATATCTCCAGCATGATGTTGCTGCCCGCATCGGCAATAAAACGTGCGTTGGCCGGTGGAGGCCCTTCCCGCACTATTTTCATTCCCAGATTCTTGCGATACCACTGCGCCATGGCGACAGGGTCACCAACGTTGATGGCGATATGTTCGAGACGTATTCTGTTCTTGTTGTTCATCGTCCGGTGCTCCTTGTCCCCAGAGTCAATTCCATCGTCCTCAACTGAAACAGCGACGCAGCCAAGAACCGCCAGTCCGGCCAACATCAGCACCGCTGCCGACAGTATCCTGTTCACGAGTTTTTGCGTCATATTAAAGCTCCTACTCACTGAATCTTTCGCATGTTTTGGCATAGCAGGAAACAATATCTTCGTACGTCTTGCCAACCCGCACCATTATCAGCCGAGAGGCAAGTTCAGTCAAGATTCTTCGGCGCGGCTATTTCTTTTTTCGCTGCGGTGCGTGCCCCGGGCCTGAAAGAGAAAGGGGAAAGCCTGTGATTCAGAGGGTGAAACTGGTCCCTCTGGTGTCCACATTCTGCGATCTGCTGGGGTTCTGCTGCCTTTTCGCAAATACGAAGCTGAACGCTCCGCTGAGCCAGTTGGCAGGTCCTAAAACTGCTGTGTTTATGGCTCGGCAAGTTGCTGCACAAACAAAATTTTCAAGAACGGCCAAATGGGGGCCGTCTTTGGCCCAAAAAGTCTTGACTTTTGAAAGGAAGTATGGTACGCTCTTATCGGTCAATGGTGTGATGAAAAGCCGCAAAAGCGGCATGTCAAAGTCTCTCCGATAAGACAAGAGGCGACGGGGCTGAAAACACGGGTCGTAAGTTTGAAGGCGATGAGTATTCATAAGAACAGCAGCGGGGTGATATTTTTGCGGGAGAAGGACCCCGAAAAAGTCGATACTTATGTGTCCTGGACTGTAGTCCTATTGCGTGTTGGGCTGGCTTGCCCCGCGATGGGGTGACCCGCCGTCGAGATACAGGGAGGAATTCGTTAAGTCGGCCCGTGAAGCGCGTTTACGGGAGTGCTATGAGAACGATAGTCATAACGAACCAAAAAGGTGGTTGCGGCAAGACAACCACGGCGGTGAATCTCGCTGCCGCCCTTGCCCAAAAGGGTCAGAGAGTCCTGATTGTGGACCTTGACCCGCAGGCCCATGCGACTCTTGGCCTTGGCTTCGAGCCTGACAGCCAGGATCGAACCCTCTATCATTCTCTCGCCAATAAACAAGTCGCCCTCTCCAAAGTCATCGTAAGCACGAAAATCAAAGGTCTTGACCTGGCTCCGAGTAATGTCTTACTTGCCAAGGCTGAGCAGGAACTGACGAATGTAGATCGAAAAGAATTCATTTTGGCCGACCAGCTCAAGACGGTCAACGGCAAGTACGACACCTGCATTATCGATTGCCCACCTTCGCTGGGCTTGCTGACCTTCAACGCCCTCGTCGCCAGCACGGACGTCATCGTGCCCGTTCAGGTCCATTACTATGCCCTGGAAGGTCTCAAGCAGTTGCTCGAGACCGTGAAGATGGCCCGGAAACGTTTTTATCCCTGCTCCGTGAAGATTCTGGGCATCCTGCTGACGTTTGTCGAAAACAAAGCCGCATTGAGCCAGCAGGTGGAGCAGCAGATGAGGCAGTTCTTCGGCAACCTGGTGTTCGACACCGTTATTCATAACACGATCAGTCTGGCCGAAGCACCCAGCGCCGGCGAGTCGATTTCAACGTACGCTCCGGAAAGCCGCGGCACCGCCGACTATATGGCCCTGGCCGAGGAGGTGACTGATCCGGAGTACAGGAGGAAGAGGCCGTTTGCGAAGGACGTCTCGGCAATAGTTGATGAGGTGCAGAAAGCAGAAGAAGCTGGCGTTCTCCAGCCTTGTGCTGTAGTGCAAGAGAAGCCGGTTGTTCGGACGGGCACCGGCCGTAGAGTTATCAAGACCAGCCTTATTGTTCTTTCCATAGCGGCGGTTCTTCTGATTATTGCGGCTGCGGCACTCATGGCCTTTATGAGCATGATCAACAATCCACCCCTCGCCAGACCTGACAGCGTGACGGTGCAGGAGGACACACCGACGCCGATCACACTATCGGGCACCGACCCGGACGAAGACGCACTGACCTACCATGTGACGACAGGTCCGTCCCACGGGACGTTGAGCGGGCCGGGGCCAGGTATGACGTACACGCCGGAGTCCAATTACAGCGGCTCGGACAGTTTTACCTTCAGAGTCAACGACGGCGCGGTGGACAGTAACACGGTGACCGTTTCGCTTGTAATAAAAGCGGCGAACGATCCACCGGTAGCCAATCACCAGTCTGTGATGACAAAAGTGGACAGGTCTGCGTCCATTACCTTGACAGGAAACGACATCGACAGCGACACGTTGAAGTTTGCCGTGTCCGCTGAGCCCGCACATGGGATGCTTACGTTCGGCTCGGACTTCGCGACCAACGGCAAGCTCATCTACACACCTACAGCACGCTTCACGGGTACGGACAGTTTCACGTTCAAGCTGAATGACGGCGCCGCAGGCAGTGCGCCGGCGACGGTGTCAATCAATGTCACGCCAAATCATCCACCCATGGCGGACCTTCAGGTGCTGACCACGGCGGAGGACTCGCCCGCCGTTATCAATTTGATGGGTAGCGATCCGGACGCCGATACGGTGATCTACAGCGTGGTCACCAGCCCGTCTCATGGCAGCTTGAGCGGGACGGCGCCCAACCTGACCTATGTGCCCAACCGGAATTTCAGCGGACAGGACAGCTTTACGTTCAAGGTGAACGATGGGACGGCGGACAGCTCATTGGGAACCGTGTCCATTACGGTAACGCCCGCAAACGATGCCCCCGTTGCCAGCAGCGACACAGTCACCACATTGGAGGACACGCCCACGGCGGTCGTCCTGGCAGCGATTGATCCGGATGGGAACCCGCTGACCTACAGCGTCATGAAAAACCCGGCTCACGGGAGTCTGAGCGGAACAGAGCCGAACCTGATTTACACGCCCAATCCGAACTTCAACGGGCCGGACGGCTTCACGTTCAAGGCGAACGACGGCGCCGCGGACAGCCTGCCTGCAAGCATATCCGTCATGGTGACTCCGGCCGACGACCCGCCAACAGCCAACGGCGACAGCATAACGGCGAAGGAAGATGCTGTGGCCTCGATTATCCTGACAGGCAGCGATCCCGACGGCGATCCGTTGACCTTCAGCGTGGTCAGAGCCGCGACCCATGGAAGTCTGAGCGGGAAAGCGCCGAGCCTGACCTATACGCCCGACCCCAACTTCAGTTGGCTGGACAGCTTTACCTTCAGAGTGAGTGACGGCAAGACCGAGAGCGTCCCGGCGACCGTACTGATTTCGGTGACACCCGCGAACGACCCGCCGACGGCCAAAGATGACAAGGTCGCGACGGAAGAGGACACGCCGGCGACCATTGACGTGCTGGCCAATGATACCGAGGTGGACAACGAGCTGCTCAAGATAAGCGCCGTGACGCCGGGGACCGGCGGATCGGTCGAAATCAATGCCGATGGCACGTTGACCTACACTCCTCATCCGAACTACTACGGGACCGATAAGTTCACATATACCGTCGCCGACCGGGAAGGTCAGACCGATACCGCAACAGTGACCGTTGCCGTCAGCATGCTGAACGATCCTCCGAAGATTGTTTCAAGACCCACAACTACGGCGATGGTGGGCGTGCTGTACACGTATGATGTTCAAGCCGAGGACCCCGATGGAAAGGACACGCTGATCTACTCCTTAACCGCCCAGCCTGCGGGCATGAGGATTAACCCGTCGACCGGTTTGATCGAGTGGACACCGACTGAGACCCAGAAGGAGGTTCACGAGGTTGTCGTGAAAGTCGTCGATAGCAATAGCGTTCCGGTTTCGGATACTCAAACATTCAGCGTTAGCGTAAATCCGACACCGCCCAAGACTGCTACTTTGAAGGTGGTGGACGGCTACGATCAAAGAACCAGAAGAACCTTGTCGGCCGATGGTAAGACCAGCGACGTTCAAACCAGCGACGACAAACGACAGGAGATCAACGCGGGCAGCTATACATCATACGATTTTTCAGAAGTATCGGTTCCACCGGGTGCCACGATAACATCAGTGGTGCTGCACGTGGAGCACTTCGAGGAAGAGCAATTCGCCTCCGGGAAATTGCAGTGGGCGATCGGAACAGGCTGGCCGAATAGCCCGACGCCCTGGATCTCCATAGATGCGCCCGTACGCAAGGGAAAACAGAATGAGGCGATAGATTCCTGGGACGTCACAAGTTTCGTGGACACACCCGGCAAGGCCAATGCCCTTCAGTTCCAGATTCAGAACAGTGACAACGTGTCTCGCAAGAAGACCTCGGTGAACAGCATCCATACCGTTGTTGAATGGGGCTGGCCTATGCCTCAAAAACCGGTCAAGCGTGAATCCGGGCTTGTCCAATACGGAAATCCTGATGTAAAGTAGAAACGGCAGCACCAATAGCCGGAGGAGGCCAAGACAGAGCGGTGAGGGTTGACGGAATTCTGCCTGTGAGTCGCAGATGCAAGTTGGGTTTTCGCCCTTCTTCAGGCCGGCTTAGACCGATAAACTCTGTTCTCGGGGCGAAAACGGCGGTTTCACCACCGGCAATACCGCCCCTTCTATCCGCGAGTCCGGCAACCGAAAATTCCGAAAAATCCTAAGTATTTTTTTGACATTGTCGGCTTAATCCATTATATTATACTTGAGAGAAGGGTGTTGAGATGAAACAGGGTGGTGTACCTCATCTCCAGTTTTTCTCGCTCGAAAAACCAGCTCTCACGCAGTGCAAACTATGAAAGAGCTTATTCGCCCGAAAGGATAAACAATGACAAAGCGTAACGCAGGTTTGCACAAGGATGTGTCAACCATTTTCGACGGGGTCTGGGATCCGGAGCAAGACAATTTGCAGCAGTCTCTTGCCGCGCCTGCAACAGCCGCTGTTGCCTATGTGAATCCCAAAGCAATGGCTCTTGACCATTGGCCCGAGGAGCCAAGATTTGCAACTTTGGTAAGGGTCTTCAGGGAAGCGCCCGGCCATTTATTCCGGTCCAGAGCAAGACGCGAGAGGAAAAGACTGCTCTCGATATCAAAGCATCTGATCATCAACCTGCCGAGCTGAAAGGGAGCTGCCCGGCGCGTACGTACAGTTCCCGCTTTTGTCAGCGTACCCCAGGCTGGCGGCAGGGGCGGAATTGGAATATTCCCACATAGAGCGTAATGCGTCCTCACCAAGCAGCAAATGCTCGATCTGTTTTGCGAATAGTCCTATAATAGCAGCCTTCGTTTTTCTGCCCCCTTATCTTCTGCCGGTTTTGCATCAGCGTTACACCTTTCACAAAGGGCGGTATCTCGCTCGTGTTCGCGCAGAATTCTCGCTTTCTTTTGCCGGATAACGCGCTTGCTGCAATTGACACCGCGTCAAACAGGGCGTAACATGACAGTTTTCTGTGAAGTTCTCGCGTGGCGCCCGCTTCCGGGCGGAACTGAAAGGGAAACTGTTGTGTAACTTTTTGGGAGATTGCGGGATGAGTAATCGAAAGTCAAGAATGGTGAGCGTCTTGCTCATTTTGGCCATGACCATCGGTGGACTATTGTCCGTCGCGGCCGGCGCCGAAGCGCCCCCGGCTGAGAAACCTGCGGAAACAAAACCCAAGCCTGACTTTCCACCTGTGGACCAGGTTCTGAAGGATTACGAGAAGGTCGTATCCACCGCCGATGGCGAAAAAAGCTTCTATACCATTTGGACCCGCCAGAAAGATGGTCAGATGCTTGCCGCCCTGCCGTCCGGCTATGAAGGAAGAAAGTTCTTCATCGCGCTGACCGTCGCCAGCGGCGAAGATTTTGCCGGCTTACAGGCGGGGGACATGTATGTGTACTGGAAACGATACGATAAGCATCTGGCTCTGCTCGAACCAAATATCAGCGTCAAGTCCACAGGGGACCAGGAATCTCAAAGTTCCGTTGAACGGTTATTCACCGACCGCGTGATTCTGGATGTGCCGATTGTCACCATGTCCGGAAGCTCCCCGGTGATTGATATGGACGCTTTGCTGGTCGGTGAAGCCGACAAGTTTTTCGGTCCCCGCGTCAAAGTCTCCAACCCCAGGCTCATAAACATTAAGAAGGCGAAGGCGTTCCCGATGAATGTCGAGCTGGCCTTTGAGATCCCCACGGAGAACGGGCGCCTCCAGACATTGCACTATTCACTCAGCGAGATTCCTGAAAAAACCGGCTATAAGCCTCGCAAGGCGGATGAGCGTGTCGGTTTCTTCACGACGCACTACCGGGACTTCGGACAGTTCAAGGACCCGGAGACCACGGTGCGCTATATCAATCGCTGGCATCTGGAGAAGGCCGACCCCTCTCTCAAGGTCAGCCCTCCCAAGAACCCCATCGTTTTCTACATCGAGCACACGACCCCCGTGCGCTATCGCCGTTGGGTCAGAGAAGGGCTCCTGTTCTGGAACAACGCTTTTGAAAAAGTCGGCATCTCAAACGCGATAGAAGTCTATTATCAGGACGAGCGTTCCGGCGCTCACATGGAAAAGGACCCGGAGGATGTCAGATACAACTTCATTCGATGGCTCAGCAACAACAGGGGCACTGCGATCGGTCCCAGCCGCGTCCATCCCGAGACGGGACAGATACTGGATGCCGACGTCATTCTGACGGACGGTTGGATTCGCCATTGGTGGACGCAGTTTAATGAGATCATGCCGGAGATCGCGATGGAGGGGATCAATCCTGAGACTCTGGCTTGGCTGCAAGACCACCCGAATTGGGATCCTCGGGTCCGGCTTGCCCCGCCGGCTCAGCGCGAACATCTCAAGGAAGAGCTTGCCAAACAGGGCCATTTGCCCTACGGGGGCCATCCGATCACCCAGGTCGATTCAGTTCTCATCGGGGATAACGAATATGACGGTCTGGCAGGCAGAACGTGTCAGGTGAACGGTCTGTGCACTTTATCGCAGGGCAAAGCGTTTGATGTTGCCATGTTCAGAATGCACCTGGCCCTGGCGGCCGATGAGGCCGGCGAACCCAACGACGAGAAAGACAAGGAGAAAGAAAAGGACAAGAAGAAGGATGAAAAGGCAAAGGAAGAGGAAAAGGAGCCCATGATAGACGGCATGCCGGAGCTCTTTATCGGAGCCGTGCTGGCTGACCTGGCCTGCCACGAGGTCGGCCACACGCTGGGGCTGCGACATAATTTTAAGGCATCCAGCACCTATACCATGGACGCCATTAACAGCAAAGAGATGAAAGGTAAGAAACCCCATGCTTCTTCGGTGATGGACTATCTGCCGGTGAACATGAACTTCAAAGACGGCGAAGTTCAGGGCGATTACACGATGATCGGTGTCGGCCCCTATGATACATGGGCTATCGAGTATGGTTACACGCAGGAGGAGAAAGGCCTCAAGGACATACTTGGCCGCGTGGCCGAGCCGGAACTGCAGTACGCAACGGACGAAGACACGTTTGGTCCCGATCCGCTGGCCCGTCGTTATGATCTCAGTAAAGAGCCGCTCGACTACGCCAACAACCAGATGCGCATCGCCCGGCATAACCGGGAACGCATTATCGGCAAGCTGGTGAAAGATGGTGACAGTTGGGCCAAGACGCGCCGCGCCTACGAAATGACGCTGGCCATGCAAATGCGGGCCGTCAGCATGATGGCCAACTGGCTGGGCGGCGCTTTTGTCTATCGCGACAAAAAGGGAGATAAGAACGGCCGCTTGCCCATAGAGGTCGTGCCCGCCAAGAAGCAGCGCGACGCCCTGAATTTCGTCATTGAGAACACGTTTAGAGACGAATCTTTCGGGCTGACAGAGGACCTGTTGCGCCGGATGACCGTCGATAAGTGGTGGGATGATATGCCCTCCGTCTTGAGTGACTCGACGTGGCCCATTCATGATCGAATAATGGGCATTCAGGCGTACATGCTGGCCAGCTTGATGTATCCAACGACACTTCGCCGGATCTACGATAACGAGTTCCTGGTCCCGGCTGATGAGGATGCGCTGACGTTGCCGGAATTGCTCGATACGGTCAGCGGCGCGGTATGGAGCGAGCTGGATCAGGAGCCCGGCAAGAAATACACCGCTCGCGAGCCGATGATCTCCAGTCTGCGGCGAAACCTTCAGCGGGAGCATCTGGAGCTTCTGATTGACCTGACCCGCTCGGATTATCGGGGCGCAGCCGCTTATAACCCAATTGCGAATCTGGCCCTGGAGAAACTCCGCCACATAAAGGAGCACAAGATTGATCGCTTCTTAGAGACGGCATCTCTTAATGAGAATCTCGATCCATATACCAGAGCCCATTTGACGGATGCGGGTATGCAAATCAAGAAGGCCCTGGAAGCTCATTACGTGTATAAGCAGCTCTGATCGATGACACGTTCACCGCTCATGGAGAAATAGAAAGGGAGCGAAGATGAACTTAACGAAAGCTAAGGCGCTGCCCGCATTGATGATCGCTGCTCTGTTGAGCACGGCCGCGGCTCAGCCTTTGAGCGTCCCGGAAGTCTCGAGAGATAAGGTCATTTGCTTTGCTTTGTACACGGTGCAGAACAATATTTTAAAGCTGACCGCTCAGTTGTATCCGCTCAAGCCCGGCGAAGACAGGACAGTCCGGCTCGAGATCAGACAGAACGGGCAATGGAAGCAGATCGCTCAAACGCACGTGGTCGAGCAGGGATGGACCGCGACCTTCCGGGTTGAACGCTGGGATTCCACGAAGGATGTCGAATACCGCGTGGCTCACGGCCAGGACGCATACTATGGCGGTACGATTCGCAGAGATCCCCTTGACAAAGAGGTGATCGTCGTGGCCGCGTTTACGGGCAACTCGATCAATCCGCAGCACGGCGGCGACATTCCGAAAAGTGACATTGTTGAGAACCTCCGGAAGCTCAAGCCCGACCTTCTGTTTTTCTCCGGAGACCAGGTCTATGACCATACGAGGCATTATGCCGCCTGGCTGAAGTTCGGCAGGGATTTCGGCGAGATCATTCGCGGCATCCCGACTGTCACCATCCCCGATGACCACGACGTCGGTCAGCCAAATCTCTGGGGTCAGGGCGGTCGAGCGTCGCATACGCCGGCCGGGCATGACGGCGGATATGTCGCCCCTCTGGAATACGTCAAAGAGGTCGAACGGGCCCAGACCAGCCACCTGCCTGATCCTTTCGATCCGACCCCGATCGAACGCGGGATCGGCGTGTATTACACCGCCCTGACGGTCGGACGAATCAGCTTTGCCATCGTCGAAGACCGCAAATTCAAGACCGGTCCCGAAGGCGTCCTGCCGGACACGGAATGGCGCCCCAACCGGCCCGACCATGTCTCCGTGCCCGGCTACGACCCGAGGGCTTTGGATGTCCCCGAAGCAACGTTGCTCGGCGAGCGCCAACTGAAGTTCCTGCGACACTGGGCCGCCGACTGGCACGACTGCGACATGAAGGCCGTGCTCTCTCAAACGGTCTTTTGCGGCGGCGCGCATCTTCACGGCAGCAGGAACAACCGGCTGTACGCCGACCTGGACTCCAACGGCTGGCCCCAGTCAGGACGAAACGCAGCTCTGATGGAAATCCGCAAGGCTTTTGCTCTGATGATTGCCGGCGACCAGCATCTGGGCACGATCATTCATCACGGCGTCAACGACTGGAACGATTCCGGCTATTCTCTCTGCGTGCCGTCTATTGCAAACCTTTACCTGCGATGGTGGGCGCCTCTGGAACCCGGTAAGAACCGCGAGCCGGCGGCGCCGGAGTACACGGGGGAATTCCTCGACGGGTTTGCGAACAAGATCACCGTACTGGCCGTCGCCAATCCCAGCCCCGAAGAGAACCACGATAAGCTGACGACCAGAGCCGCCGGTTTCGGAGTCGTCAAGTTTAATAAAACGACCAGAGAAATCACGCTGGAATGCTGGCCCAGGAACGTAGATATTACGGACCCGCAGACTAAACAGTACTCCGGCTGGCCCCGAACCATCAACCAGCAGGATAACTACGGTCGCAAACCTGTCGCCTATCTGCCGACAATCGAAGTAGAAGGAATGACCAATCCCGTCGTCCAGGTCATTGATGAATCGAACGGTGAAATTGCCTATACTCTGTGTATCAGCGGGACGTCGTACACGCCCAAGGTTTTCAAGAAAGAAAAGTACACCGTCAAGGTCGGCCAGCAGGGTACGGACAAGATGAAGACCCTCACCGGCATCGAGCCGCTCGCGGCCGGAGAGAGTAAAACGATCAACGTGAAATTCTGAAGACATGTAAGCAACGGCTGTTTGATAAGGAGGAAAGAACGTGAACAAAACGAAAAACTCACTGAAGTCTTGGACGTTGGTTTTAACGGGGCTGATTTGTCTGTTGAGCGGAGGAGCTAAAGCTGAGCCGGGAGTCGTTTTCGAGGGGACGGACGGACCAGGCAAGGGCAAGCACATTGTCTTGCTCGCCGGCGATGAAGAATATCGCTCGGAAGATTCAATACCCCAGCTTGCCAAGATTCTCGCGGTGCACCACGGCTTCAAGTGCACCGTGCTTTTCGCCGTCAATAAAGAAACCGGCGAAATCGACCCGCAGACCCTCGACAACATCCCCGGATTGGAGGCCCTCGACACGGCAGACCTGATGGTGATGTTCCTGCGGTTCCGCGAGCTGCCCGACGAGCAGATGAAGCATATCATCGACTACACCAACTCAGGCAAGCCGATTGTGGGACTGAGGACCTCGACGCATGCGTTCAATTACAGAAAGCACCAAGACAGCCCCTACGCCAAGTACAGCTTTCAAGACAAGAAATTTGACGGCGGATACGGACGCCAGGTTTTCGGCGAGACGTGGATCAACCACTACGGCGTCCATCAAAAGGAAAGCACGCGCGGGCTCATCGCCAAGGGCATGGAGAAGCACCCCATCGTCAAAGGCATCGACGACATCTGGGGCGAATCCGACGTTTACGCCCTCACTACGCTGACCGGCGACAGCAAACCCCTGATCCTGGGACAGGTGCTTTCAGGCATGGATGCGAAAGACAAACCAAACCCGGATAAGGAACTGGTTCCTGTGGCCTGGACCAAAACCTATGCCGGCGAAAAAGGCAAGACCGCCCGCGTCTTCACCACGACGATGGGACATTCGTTCGACTTCAACAACGAAGGTTTTCGCCGTCTTATGGTGAACGCCTGCTACTGGGCGATAGGCATGGAGGACGAGATTCCGGCAAAGAGCAATGTCGATTTTGTGGGTCAGTATAACCCCAACAAGATCGGCCTGGGCCAGCACAAGAAGAGCTTGAAACCATCAGACCACAAGCTGCCGTAGCCCGTGCTTTGGTTACCCTCTCTGAGACCGGCTACTTTTTGCCGCCCACGCTGAACAGGTGTGAATAGGTTCGCAGGTACATTCTGCCTCCGGCAACAGCCGGCGCAGCATGGCTCGTCTCGCCCAGAGGATTGATCGCCAGCAACTCGTATGTCTCGGCGGCCTTGACCACGACAACCTCTCCATCCATTGTGATACAGTACAGCCTGCCGTCCACCCACACGGGCGAGCTGAAGAACCTTCCGGCGGGTTTCTCCTGCCACAGCCGTTCACCTGTGGCGGCGCGCAGGCACGAAACGTATCCCCCGTCATAAAACGCGAACAGCAGGCCGTCCTTGCTGACGGACGTGGGCACGTACGGCCTGACACCGCTGTCGATTTTGTAGGCTTCTGTGGGCTGAACCGATCCATCGTTCGTGCCGGGCCGAATCGCAACCAGACATTTGCCGAGACCCGCATCGCCGCAAGCCCCGATTAGCATTCCATCCGCGATGACAGGTGAGCTGACGACACGGGCGGGAAGGGCCCCCGCCACTTCCCATATCACCTTGCCCGTGTTGGGATCGACGCCGGTCATGCCGTGGGCGTTGCTGGTGAAGATCAACTGGGGCGATTCCGTCGGCGGGGAGTAAATGCACGGCGTCGAGTAAGAGGTTTTGGGGCCGGTTTGCCGCTGCAATGTCCAGCGAGTCTGTCCCGTCTTGCGGTCCACGGCAATCCATGCACTCTTGGCGTCCTTGCTGCTGCTATTCTCGTGCTCGTGGGTAAAGACCACCATATCGCCGCACACGATTGGGGAGCTGCCCGCCCCATGCTGGCAACGCACACCTTCGAAGGTACGTTTCCAGATTTCGGTCCCGGCATGGTCCAAGGCCGTGAGAATCGTCTCTTCGGGGGTGGTCCAGAGCACATAGACGTAGTCGCCGTCCACGGCCGGTGTTGCGGTAGCGTAGCTGTTGAGCTTGTTCATGCGATATGCGGTCAGGGTGTATTCCTTTTGCCATAATACCGCGCCGTCGGAGACGCGCAAGGCCAGCAGGATGCCGTGTCCGGCCTTTGCATCGCCGCTGGTTAGGAATATCGTGCCCCCCCAGAGCACCGGCGAAGAATGGCCGCCCCCGGGCAATTCGACCTTCCAGCTGTAATCGTTTTCCGTCCATTTGACGGGAATCGCTTTGGCGTCGCTGATGCCCTGACCGTTGGGGCCGCGGAACCGCGTCCATTCCTGAGCCTGCGACATCGACAGCGGCACCACGACAGCTAACAAAAGACTTTTGAGAAACAGTTTTCCGGCGAGTGCCGGTCCCCTTCGTTGTTTCATCATGTATCTCCAATCGTGTTGATTCTGCCGGGAATCTACTCTTGACGGGCGGCTTTACGGGCCTGCTTCTTCGGCTTCGCCTTCTTGGGACTGGCTCCGGCGTCCTGCTCAGCCATGAACTTCTGCAATGCTGAAGGTGAAGTGCGGCTCTCAAAAGGCTCGGTCGCCGGTTTTCTTCATCCATGCGAGAAGCTCTTTCCGCATACTGTTGATTTCTTCTGTGTAGTCCGGGTCGTCGACCAGATTATGTAGTGCATCGGCGTCTTTCTGGAAATCATAGAACTCTTCGACGACTCGATACTGGAAGAATTTGACGCGGGCGGCGACGGAATCGTCTGCCTGGGCGGCGGCCTTCATGGCGTTGAACGTCAGGCCGGCCTGCGATTCATTCTTGAAAACGCGCCGGCCGGCCGACCACGGATTGAAGATATAGCCGAACCAGCGATTCTGTGCACATCGCATCCCTTCGGACGCCAGGCGGTCGATGTTGGGAGTAACATCCGGTGTCCGCCCGCCGAAGCAGCCCGGTGCATTCCAGCTCATGTCGTCCGCTGTAATCAGAAGGATGTTCAGCCGTTTCTTCTGCCGGTTGCCCGCAAACGTCGGGAGGCGCCCTGATGCCAAGAATACAGAACCGAGCCCTCCTGCCTTCAGGAACCGGCGGCGCGTCAAAGAAATGTCAGTCATACTCTGCGCTCCTGTTTTATATGCCGCAATAAGGTGTGTCGGCTGCACGTGTTTTACTTTCTTTCTGCTGCCGCCATGCCTTCTTTGGCCAGTTCGCAGATGTAGGCTTGATCTGAGCCGCTCCGCGTGTCGTGCAGATGCTTGTATATCTTTGCTGCCAGCTCCTTTTTGCCCGCTGCAAGAAGCTGCTCGGCCAGCAGCAGGCAAGCTTTGGTGGCCTTGATTCGCTCGTACGTCTGCTGAGCGTCCGCAGCCTTGAGCAGAAGATCGACACAGCCGGCGTCGCCGATGTTCGCCAGCGCCCAGCCTGCTGCTAATCTGATCTCGCGCTCTTCGTCGCCGAGGGCTTCCTTCATGGCATCGGCGGACCCCGCATCACGCAGGACGCCGAGATTTTGAATGACGGTCAGCCTGGATTTGCCCTTGACTTTGGGCAGAGCGTTTCGCAACTGCTCGGCAGCACCGTCGCCGATGGCCACCAGTGCCTGCGCTGCCGGCTCACACAACTGCTCATCGAGCAGCATTTGTCCGAGGGCGGGAACGGACTCCTGGCCGCCGGCCACCTGCAACTGCTGGATAAGGTACTCCTGGACGGCCTTGGGCCGGTCGCCGCCAAGCTCCGAGGCCAAAGCCTTGGCAAAGGCGCGTCGGCCCTTCCGGTCACCCAGCTTACAGACGTGGACCGCCAGGCAGTGAAGTGCGTATCGCGGCTTGACGTCGTCTCCCTGGCCCGGTTCGAGGAGCAAATCGACCAGGGCCCTTAGACTTCTGCGGCCGCCTTCCCGTATCCGGGAAGTGACGTTATCCACCGTTTCTTTGTCGATATTGCTCAGCAGGCCCCGCTCGTCCGGATCGGGGAGCCTGTTGATAAGTTCAGCAAGATCAGATTGTTGTTTTGCCATGGTCAATATCCTTTCTGCAAACAAAGTCTGCGAGGACGTTCTCACAGGTGCCAGGGCGCCCGCATCGGGGGGTTGACGAGCCGATTGGCTTCTTCGTCGCCGATGATCTGTTCCTTGACGGGGTCGTAGCGCAGTTTTCGCCCGGTACGGATAGCGATGTTCGCCAGGTGCAGCAGCGTTGCGCTGCGGTTGGCCGCATCAGCGCTGCCGCCGGCGCGTTTGCGCGTCTTGACGGCCTCGGCGAAAGTGACGAGCGGCTCCGGGTCCGGCATCTCCTTGATTCTCTTCTGGTCCTGCTCGCTCAGGTCGCCGAGGCTGACTTCCCTGGCCTCTTTGCGGTCGTACGCCGGCTGGCCCGGAACCGGCCATTCCTGGCTGTCGAAAACGAACGTCATGCCGTCGGCGTATTTCAATTCGACCCAGCCCCACATGCCACAGGCTTCCGGATGGGCTGGCGGCGCATAGGCTTCGATCTCGACGGGACTGGTGTCATCCTTGGCATAGACCCACTGTACCGGGTCGTAATGATGCTGGCCCATGTCGGCCAGACCGCCCCCCTCGTAATCCCAGTAGCCGCGGTGCGTCCCGCCATGGCGGTGCGGCTGATAGGGCCGCAGCGGCGACGGCCCGCAGTACATGTCCCAGTCGAGGCTCTGTGGTATCGGCTGCGGTTTTGCATTGACCATGCCGCTCCACTCTTTGACCTTCAGGCCGCCGCTCTTGACGTGCACGCCTTTGCAGTTTTTCAGCAGGCCGCTGGCCATGATCTTGTGGATCTCGATGCTCTTTGGGTCCCTGCTTTGGCCGAACCTTCCAAAGGTCCCGACCTGGAAGATGCGCTTATAGCGTTTTTCCGCCTCCGCCACAGCGCGGCCTTCGGCGATGAACCGGGTCATCGGCTTTTCGCAAAGGACGTCTTTGCCCACTTCCATCGCGGCGATAGAGATTAGGGCATGCCAATGAGGCGGTGTGGCAATCGCGACGACGTCGATGTCCTTGCGCTCAAGCACGCGGCGAAAGTCCGTGTAAACGGTTGTGTTGTCGGCCTTGCCGACGAACTTCACATCACATATCGCCAGCTTCTTAGCTTCCAGCCCTATCGCTTCGAACGTGCCGTTGCCGCGACCGCCGCAGCCGATCAGCGCGCCGCCGAAGGTTTCGCTGGGCGGCGTATTGTTCGCGCCGCCGAGAACGTGCCGCGGCACGATAGTAAAAGCCGCCGCCGCGCCAATCGAGCCTTTCAGAAACTGACGCCTGGTTACCTCTTTAGTCTTCAGCATAATGTGCTCTCCTGTGACTATATCGTAGTATGCTGGTGCCCGCAAAGCGCCAAATGCGAAAAGGTCAAGAACCCATGACAAAATGAATTAAGTGTCATTCTGTTAGCTGCTTCAAGCTTTCTTTTGAAGCTGTCATTGCCTTGTTCCGGCACTTTCAGGAAAACGCGGGTTACCCGTTGAGTACCCAGCCTGGGCGGTACGTCTTGCGAATGTACTGGTCGGCCTCGGGGCAGTTGGTGGCCTTGAGATTTTTGGCGTCCCATTCGAGTTTCTTGCCCACGCGGTAGGCGACCAGTGCCAGCAGGTTGTGCTGAACCAAGGCGCCGGAGTAATCGAAGTTGCACGTCGTCGGCTTACCCGTCTTGCACGCGACGATCCATTCCTGATGATGACCGAGCGACGGCGGAATCAGCTCTTTGGCCTTGGGTGACTTGTAATGCGTCATATCACTATCCATTTTAGGCATTAGTATCCGCAGATCGTAGTCCGCCAGCAGCCAGCCCTGGTCTCCCTTGAATAGCGCGCCTTTGAACAGCCATTCTCTATCGAACGCCTTCGACGGCATTCCGGGCTTCTTGCCGCCGTCATACCAATAGACTTTGACGGCCGGCCGCCAGTCGTTGGCCGGGTGGTCCCACTCAGCGGTCAGCCATTGGGGGCACGTATCCGGATTGAACTCTGTCCCTTCAGCCTGGCACGTCGTCGGAAGCTTCAAATCGAGTCCCCAGTAGGCCATGTCCATCATGTGACTGCCCATATCGCCGATCTGCCCGCTGCCGAAGTCCCAGAAGGGGTTCCAGGCCAGGCAACCGCCCTTGATGTATCCCGGATTGTACGGATGGACCGGCGAGGGGCCGATCCACAAGTCCCAGTTAATGTGACCCGGCACCGGCGTGGCCTCCGGCAAATAGCTTCCGCCTTCGGGTGTCCGGCTGCACCAGACACGGACCTCGCTCGGCGTGCCGATCGCGCCGTTACGAATCAGCTCCACCATTCGCCTGTAATTATCGCTGGCGTGGATCTGTGTGCCCATCTGCGTGGCGAGCTTGTTTTTGTTCTTCAGATATGTCTGGCGCACGAGGTCGGCCTCGTGGACGCCGTTAGCCAGCGGTTTTTCACAATAGACGTGCTTTCCGCGGTTCATTGCCCAGACATTGACGAAGGCGTGCGTGTGGTCCGTCGTCGAGCAAACGACGGCATCGATGTCCTTTTGCTCCAGGCACTTACGCCAATCTTCGTATGTCTTGGCCTTTGGGAAGTCCTTGGCCGCCGCGGCCAGATTCTCCGCGTTGACGTCACACAAGGCGACGATGTTCTCGTCCTTGACGCTCTTCAGATTGTCCCCTCCGCGCCCGCGGACGCCGATCACGGCGATATTGAGCTTCTCGTTCGGCGACGCGCCGGCCTTCAGGATGCCCGATTTGAGGATTACTAGCCCCGCTCCGGCTGCGGCACTACTTTTCAGAAATGTACGACGTTTGATTTGACGATTCATAGCTCATCTCCTTCATTCTTGTATGCCAAACTGGCAGGATATTTCGACTTTCGCCACGCCCACAGACTAAGCGAAAAAGACTTCATATTCAAGAGCTATCTGACTGGCCGCAATAGTACCACATGCTACGCGATAAAACAAGCCTGACAAGCGAAAGGCAAAATTGATGCTACAGCCCCTCAATATGCGACACGCATTTTTCTGGAAATTTCTCTTGACGGCGGGCCGGTCCATCGAGTATAAGTATAAATGGTATGGTTCGTTCCCGGGCGGGGTCTAAGCTGTGCGCCAAACAGAGGCGGAATTGAGGGCTTTTGAACGAAGGAGGTAGTTTCAAATCGCAAAGACTTTTCCGGACACAAGAAGAACAAACAAAGTGTGAGGGGGAAAACTGCTGTCGGTTGCTTTGGCGTGTGGCCGGAGCACAGTTGTCCAAACTCTAAAGACACCTGCAAAATGACTGAATTTGGCGGAGTCAAGCAGAGGAGATTGCAGGAAAATAATGATCGTAAATCATTATTCAACATAGAATTGTGTATTTTGCAGAAGCGTTACACCAAAACTATTATTAGGAGGAACAAAAATGTTAGCTAAGAAATGTCTTTTCATGGGAATTGTCACTTTGTTCAGCTTGAGTTTGGCGATTGCAGCCCCACCTGCAGTACACCCAACCACTGGAAAACCACTGGTGATAGACTGTTTCAGGGGTACTCCTGATGCCATTGACGGAGATCTGAGCGACTGGAATCTTGACGCTATGACCCCAGCCGTTCTTGATGCGGCAGGGCAAATGTTTCTTGGACAAACCAGTTGGACCGGCCCTGCGGACTGTAGCGGAGAATTCTATCTGCTGTGGGACGACGAGAAGATCTACATGGCAGTGGTGGTGAAAGACGATAAGTTATCCATGAATAAAACTGGCGGCGATATCTGGAATGCGGACTGTATAGAAATCTTTTTCTCCACGACAAATGCCGTTCCACCACATGCCGAACATTACCAGTACGGTTTTAATGCCAATAACCAGACATGGAACTGGTGCAACATGGATAGTGGTGGTCAGAGCGCGATTAATTACTTACAGGCAGCCTCCACCAAAACCGCTGATGGATACATCTGCGAAGCCTCTATCGAATACGGACGAATGCTTTCATTGGACTTTGCAGCAGGCAATGCCATTGGTTTCCACCCCGTTATTGACGATACGGACGACGGTGACCGGGAAATCCAGATGACCTGGACAAGCCGTGAAGCTCATGACCAGAGTCTAGGATTTGGGCATATGATTCTCTCCGACGCTGCAACCGAACCGGAACTCAGTAGCAATCCGAGTCCTGCCAACGGCGCCTTGCACGAGGCCACGTGGGTCACCCTGAGCTGGCGTCCGGGAGCTTTCGCCGTCTCCCACGATGTGTATCTGGGTGATAATCTTAGCGATGTGAATGAAGGCACGCACGCTTCGCCTGCGTTTCGGGGCAATCAGGCCTTAACATTTTATGTGGCCGGCTTTCCCGGATATGCTTATCCGGACGGACTTGTTCCGGGCACCACTTACTACTGGCGAATCGACGAGGTCAATAATGCCGACCCGAACAGTCCGTGGAAAGGCAAGCTCTGGAGCTTCTCGATTCCATCCCAAAGCGCCTATAACCCCGTTCCGGCCGATGGTGCCGAATCTATAGACGCCAATGTCAAGCTTAGCTGGACGCCGGGCTTCAGGGCCAAATTGCACACTGTTTACTTCGGCACCAATTTTGACACCGTAAGCAACGCAGTCGGCGGACTGCCTCAGGGCGTTGCGACCTACAGTCCCACCGGGCTAAAGCTGGCTAAGACTTATTACTGGCGTGTGGACGAATTTGACGGCGCTGCGACTTACAAGGGGGACGTCTGGAGTTTCACGACGCGGGGCGCCATCGGGAGCCCGAATCCGGCTAACGGCGCTGTGAATGTGAAGCCGACGCAGGTTCTAAGCTGGACTTCGGGAGCCTACGCCGCATCGCATGAGGTGTACTTGGGAATGGATGCAACTGCGCTGACGAATGCAACCAAGGCCTCGCCCGAGTACAAGGGGAGCAAGGTCCGCGGTGACGAGAGCTACAACCCGGGTAAACTTACCTTACTGACGACTTACTACTGGCGGGTTGACGAGGTCAACAGCGTCAATCCCGATAGTCCCTGGAAGGGTAACATCTGGAGCTTCACGACGGGTGATTTCTTTGTCGTGGATGATTTTGAGGACTACGACACCGGCGCCAATCAAATTTGGTACTCGTGGCACGATGGTCTTGGCTACGGCACGCCGGGGACGCCGCCCTACTTTGCCGGCAATGGCAGCGGTGCGGCGGTGGGCGATGAGACCACGGCCTCGTTCACTGAGGAAACGATTGTTCACGCAGGCGGCCAAGCCATGCCGCTGGCCTACGACAACAATAAGCAGGGCTTCGCCAAGTATTCTGAAGCCGAGCTGACTCTAACAGCCACGCGAGACTGGACGGAAGAAGGCATTGGGGAATTGTCGCTGTGGTTCAGAGGTCGTCCAGGGTCCGTCGGCAGCTTCGTCGAAGCACCAGTCGGCACCTACACGATGACCGCCTCCGGTACGGACATCTGGGACGTCGGCACGGCAGGCAACTATCACGATGAGTTCCACTTTGCCTACAAGACGCTGACTGGCGCCGGCTCGATAGTGGCGCGGGTCCAGAGCGTGCAGAACACCGACGGCTGGGCCAAGGCCGGCGTGATGATCCGCGAAACGCTCGATGGTGGCTCCAAACATGCGTTTGCGGCGATTACGCCCAGCAACGGCGTGGGCTCGCAGGGCCGCGACGCGACGGGCGCCGCCAGCTTCAACACGAATCAGACCGGGGTCACCGCCCCGCGTTGGCTGAAGCTGGAGCGTGACGCGGCAGGCAACTTTACGGTTTCCCATTCGGCCAACGGGACAACCTGGCAGCCGGTCACAGGCGCTACGGCGCGGAATATCCCGATGAGCACGACGGTCTATATCGGTCTGGCGCTAACGGCCCATAACGCCAATGCTACCTGCCAGGCCGTGTTCACGAACGTCACGACTACCGGCACGGTCAGCCCGCAGTGGGCGCACCAGGACATCGGGATTGCCAGCAACGCGGCTGAGCGGCTGTACGCGGCGGTCTCCAACAGCGCAGGTCAGCCTGCGGTGGTCGTCCATCCCGATCCGAGTGCAGCGACGATAACCACCTGGACGGAGTGGGTCATTCCTCTGCAGGCCCTCGCCACTCAGGGCATCACCCTGACGAACGTGGACCGGATCGCGCTTGGCTTGGGCACCAGGGGTAACATGACAACGCCGGGCGGCTCAGGCAAGATGTACTTCGACGACATCCGCCTGAATCGGCCGAGGAGTGCTCCTTAAGAAGCGTTCATTGTTCATCGTTCATCAATGAACGACGAACAGTCGTCTCGGCGAAGGCCCGAGCCGGAGCCGGACACAACAAGGAAGTGTTTTGCATCAGTGCGGGGCCTATACCGAGCGTTCGTTTCGGTATAGGCCCCGTTGTCTTGGTACTTTTTCGGACTACTTTTTGGTGCCGGCGTCCACGGATAGAGCCACCCGGAAGCCTATGATGTCCATTTCAGGCAGCCACCACTGGCTCTTGGGGATCTGGGGGTCGCCGGCGCGCCACCAGGGCTCCTCAAAGGCCCTGGCCGCACAGCGCAGCTCCGTCGCGGGACTGTTATAGTCCCCGCCGCGGGCGACGTGTACCTGGCCCGTCTGCGGTCCCTTTGGATTGACTGCCGGCGCCTGTTTGGCGGCGTCCTTGTAAGCGGTGGGACTGTAAAAGTCATGGACCCACTCGCGAACGTTGCCTGACATATCATAAAGACCCCAGGTGTTGGGCTTTTTCTTGCCGACTTCCGAGGTCTCGCTGTCGGCCGTCGCTTTATACCAGGCAAAATCCTTCATCTGCTCCGGGTCACTCGTGACGCCAAAAGTGTTAGTGGTGCCGGCCCGGCAGGCATACTCCCATTCGGCCTCCGTCGGCAGACGGTACGGCTTGCCGGTCTTCTTCGAAAGCCACCGGCAGAACGTCGCGGCATTGTGCCAGGTCATTCCCATGGCCGGGTGCTTCTGGTTATACCCCATTGTCATGTCGCCATAGACCGGGGTGGGGCCTGTGATCGCATCGACCTCGCTGTCCGCCTGCTCTGCGTCCTTCTTTTCTTCCTGGACGCCGAGCAAGTCTCGCTTGGCACTGACCGTCTCCTGGTAGTAGGCCATAAAGAGCTGAATGGTAGTCTCGGTCGTGCAGAGGTAGAAGCTATCGAGGCGAACTTCGTGCCGGGGCCCTTCGTCCTCTTTGCGGCCGGGCTCATCCGCGGGGCTGCCCATCTGAAAACTTCCGCCGGGGACCAGGACCATGTCAAAAGACATCTTGTCACCGGTGCTTGCCGTAACGGTTTCGGTGTACTTCTTCGCTGGGCTGTCCTTCGCGGCACAGGCGCCTGGCGTGACGCCAAGGCGTATCATAATCGTGGCAACACACACAAGGGTACGACAGATGGTCATAGTGCATCTCCTAACAGCAAGTCCCAAAGTGGGTCGAGCGGATACCTTTGGACTCAGATCATCTTGGTGAAGCCGGGCTTGGGAACAGGATAGCTGCCGTTCGCATCAGGCTTGCTGGGCGGCTCCATGTCATCGCGGCAGTCCTCCGCCTTCGGCGGATAGTAGAAGTCCGACCGGTTAATCTGTTCCCAGGTGACCTCTTTGCCGGTATAGCAGGATATTTGTCCCATCACCGTAATCATCGTGCTGCGCGTCATGTAGTCGCCGTTGTTGACGGGTTTGCCGGAGCGAATCGCCGCGAACAGAACGTCGTGCTCTTTCTGGTATGGATCGCACCGGTCCTGCCATTGCCAGTTCGTCTCGCCCCAGATTCGGCACTGCAAGACGGACGCCCTGCCTTTGCTGCCGAGCATGATGCTGGAAGTGCTGTCGTGACAGCCGGTGGTCGTTCGGCAGAAGGCGTAGATGGGCACGCCGTTGTCGAATTCATAGACGACCGAATGGTGGTCGAACACGTCGCCGTAGATCGGCTCGGTCATCGAGGACCGGCCGGCCAGACCGTGACACTTGACCGGGGCTTTGTTGTGCATCACCCAACTGGAGCGGTCCAGGTTATGCACCAGCGACTGCGGGACATCGTCGCCCGAGAGCCAGCGAAAATGGTACTGCGTGCTGCACTGCCACTGCAATTCCGACAGGCCCGCCTTCCGGTCGATGATAACGTATGGCGCGCGAAGGAAATTCTCTTCGATGGCAACGACGTCACCAATGGCCCCATCGTGGATTCGCTGAATCGTCTCGGCATAGCCCGTGTGGTAGCGGCTCTGCAGGCCGGACACCAGGCACAGGCCCTTCTGTTTTGCCAGCTCGGCGGCCTGCTGCATCCGCTTGATCCCGGCCGGGTCGATCCCGTGAGGTTTCTCTACGAACACGTGCTTGCCGGCCTGGATCGCGGTCAAGGCGTGGAGCGGGTGGAATTTCGCGGCGTTGGCAATCACAACCACGTCCGACGACTCGATCACATGCTTGTACCCGTCGAAGCCGGCAAAGCAATGGTCGTCGTCCACGGCCACCTGGTCCCCTTTTTGCTCCTTGAGAACTCGCCGCACGTTCTTGACGCGATCCATGAAGATGTCGCACATCGCCACGAGGCGCGCGCCCGAGTCCGCCGTGAGCGCCTGGGCGGCGGCGCCGCTGTTGCGTCCGCCGCAGCCAATCATGCCGACGCGGAGGATATTGCTGCCGGCGGCGAATGCGTTGTGACTGATATCCAGCGCACCCGAAACAGCGGCCGAGGCTGCCACGGTCGAGGCTTTCAGAAAGTCACGCCGCGTGGTGCCCGGACCTTTACCTGATTTAGTTGACTGTGTCATGCTATCTCCTTTGTCCATGTGTTTTGGTCGGAAAGTATTCCTTTTGCAAAGCAGCCGCTGGTCTCGACGGGGCCGAGACCAGCGATCAATCTAACAAGATAAGGCTGTACCGCGCAAACTCTCAGTATTCCCGATCCTTGAGAGTTCCCGGCTGTGGAACCGGATACTTGCCCTCGGAGTCCAGACGCACGGGAGCAGGCGAATCCATGGTCAGCTTATCCACATTCGGAGCGAACTCATGCTCGCAATTGAGGGCCTGATCGAAGGTGATGACCTGGCCCGTGTGAGCGGCCATCCGGCCCATGGTGTTCACCAGGCTCGCTTCGGCCCCGCGCTTGACCTCGTTGTAGGGCTTGTCCTGCCGAATGGCGTCGATCAGGTCGTCCCACTCAAGCTGGTACGGATTCGGCTCGGGCTGCGGAAACGCCCAAATGAGGTTCTCCTTGTTCGTGTTGTGCCCCTTGTAAGTACGCACCTTGCCCGGATAGTGCCCGTTCGTCGAGATGACGGCCACACCTTTGGCGCCGTGGGCATAGCTGTCAAATCCACCCGTACAGCCGTTCATCGCCCGGCCGTGATAGAAGAGTCTGGTGCCGTCCGGATAAACGTATTGGATCGAGTAATTGTCGAAGTTCTGATCCAGGGAATCGCCGCGGTAGTGCCGCCCACCCATGGCGTGGGCCTCCACGGGCCAAGCCCCCCTCATCCATGAGCACTCATCGATCTGGTGAATGTAATAGTCGCTGTACATGCCGCCGCTGGCCCATAAGAAGGCGTGGAACCGCTGGATCTGGTACAGCAGCTCGCTCATGCCCTCGGGTTTGGGCCCGGCGGTGGCGGAACGCCCCGCCATCCGGTAAGCTCGCAGGGCGACAATATCGCCGATCTCGCCGTCGTCGATGCGCCGTTTCAATTCTTGCCGGCCTCTGCAATGGCGGATCATCAGCCCCACACCGACTTTGAGGTTCTTCTTGACCGACTCTTCGGCTAATTGCAGCATCTTGCGCGTGGTCGGGCCATCCACGGTAACGGGCTTTTCCATAAAGACATTGAGGCCCTTGGCAATGGCGTAGGTGAAATGCACCCAGCGGAATGCCGGAGGCGTCGCAAAAATGGCGACATCGCCCGGACTCAGACAATCCATGGCCTTCTTGTATCCGTCGAAGCCGACGAACTTGCGATCCTGGGGCACGTCCACTTCGTCGCCGTGCATTTTCTTCAAATTCTCGTAACTGCGGGTGAGGCGGTTCTCAAAGACATCGGCCATGGCCACGAGCTTGACCGGGCCATTCTTGACCGACATCGCGTTGGACGCGGCGCCCGTGCCGCGCCCGCCGCAGCCGATCAGGACCACCTTGATAGTGTTCTTCTCTGCCGCATAGATGCGCGGAGCGATCCCTGCTATCAAAGCCGAAGTGGCGGCGATCCGGCCCGTGTTCTTCAGAAATTCGCGGCGCGACGTGCTTTTCGGGGTGACTTTGCTCATGACTGGTCTTCTCCTAATGAAATGATTTCACATCTACTTCAAATTCCACGTTTATTCCGGAATTCACCGTTTGCTCCCGGCCCGGATCTCCTGCGGGCTCCATGGGCCCTATTATCTCCAAGATGTTGGAATTGACAACACTTTTTTTGCGGCAGAAAACAGAACGGTTGCAGCCTCAAGGCGTAGGCATGCCTCTGCAAAACGCCGGTGCCAGGCTGAGGCGTGCTGCTCACAGCGTCTCGCCTCAGTGCCCGTGGCGTGATCCTCACCCCCCATGTTCTCATCTAAATAGTCCGACCCTTGCGGTACTGAGGCTTGACGAATTTGTTGGCCTCGGGGACGTTTGTGACGTTCATGTTCTTCCAGTCGAATTCCAGCTTCCTGCCGGCACGGATAGCGACGTTGCCCATGAGGGTGAATTCGGTGAGCGGCCCTGAGTAGTCGAAATGAGTGCTGGGCCGTCCTTTGCCTCGGCAGCCGTCGAGCCAGTCGCGGTGATGGCCCTTGACGCGGGGCAGCGTCTTGGGGGGCTTGCGATAGGCCTGCATCTTTGTCTCCGGGATGATGCGGGGCGATCCCGACCAGCCGCCGCCTAAGATAGCGCCCTTTGTGCCGAGAAAGAGGATGCCGTGCTCGCCGAGGCTTCTGCCCTCTTCCAGCTCTGCCGGGCGTGGCGGCATGAGTCCGCCTTCGTACCAGGTGATGCGCACCGGTCCCATGCCGGCGCGAGCCGGGAAATCGAAGTAAATCAGCGATCCCGCCGGACAGGTCTCGTCGGTCGTGCCGATGGAGCTGGCCTCGACGCTGAAGCTGCTGCTCTGATCCAGTTTCAGCGCCCAGAAGGCCGGGTCCAGATGATGGCACGCGAAATCACCGATGGTGCCCGAGCCGAACTGCCACCATGCCCGCCAGCGCACGGGTGCGTAGTCGGGATGATAAGGGCGAGGCGGCACAGGTTCGAGCCATCGCTCCCAGTCGAAGCCGGCGGGCACTGGCGGCGTTTCCTTGGGTCGGTCGGTGAAGCTGGTCCAGCGGCGAGCGCCCGTGCTGGTCCATGAGTGCACGTCGTGCACGTCACCGATCGCGCCGTCCCAAATCCACTCGCAGGCCAGACGAATATCCTCGCTGGAGTGTCCGAAATTGCCCAGTTGGGTTGCGACGCCGGCCTTGCGGGCCGCTTCGGTGACAACGCGCGTTTCATAGACCGTGCGGCAGAGGGGCTTTTCGCAGTAAAGGTGCTTGCCTTTGCCGATGGCCGCCAGAGCAATGATCGCGTGAGAATGGTCGGGCGTGGCCAGCAGGACCGCGTCGATGTCCTGCTCCGCGAGCATCTGGTTGTAGTCGCGGTAGGTTGGGCACGGCTGGCCGTATTGCTTGTGGACCAGATCGAGGGCAGGTTTCAATCCGGCGGTTCCGCCGTAATAAAACATGCTGTAGTCGCTCTGCTCATTGATGTCACAGAGGGCGGCGATGCGGACGTCAGGCTCGTTGAATAACTGCTTCATATTTACGATGCCCTGGCCGCCTGTGCCGATGATGGCGACGTTGACCTTCTCACTGGGTGCGGCGCTGCCGCTGCCGCCGAGTACGTGGCGAGGCAGAACTGTAAAAGCGGCGGCCGCCGCGGCGCCAGACAGCAAATCCCTCCGAGTAATCCTCTTCTTGGGAACGGAATTGGCTTTTCGCTCGTTCATATACTTTCTCCTCTTTGTAATACTATCTTTCAAAACGTTGTTTTTTATGCTCGATTTTCGTTTTGACCGTTTGTAACTTCTGTATATGCAGCATGTTACGAAGCTTTTCCGTCAGACGAACTTTTTGGTTGCGGCCGAGGGCAAAGCCCGAGGCCGCGCCAAGTCCATTTGCATTTCAGCGATTCCCGACATCAGCCGTACCGTCGGTTGTTCTGAGCCGTATTATAGCCAAGACAAAGAGCTTGGAACAGCCTTTACCAGTTTTGGCGGAAACTTTAACCTTTTGCAGGGTGTTCAAGAGGAGGTCCGGCCTATGCGGCGTACGGAGATAAATCGCTGCCGTAGTGGACACATTCGGTTCATTTCTGTAATATTGTTACTTGAAATTTGGCAAGAAGCGAATCGCAATGATGGAGCTCCTTGGGAAGCTGAAAGGTCCGGGCCGAAATCAGCAAGGGCTGCGATGACCAGGTTTCAGCCCGTCGAAACCAGAGAGCATCGCGAAAGCGAGCCTGTCTATGACGCCTGACGAGGACAATAAGGTGCTCAGGAGCATTCTGGTGAGGTTGGGCATGGTTCTTTGCCTGTTTCTCACCGGATGTGGGAACAGAACTGCGGAGCCTGCCGATCAGGAGGGTATCGCTGTTAAGACGGACCGATATGACCGGACCATCTCAGAGTTCAACACGGTGCTTGCTCAGAACGGTGTGTCCACTGCTGTCACACAGAGACTGCTGGAACATTCTTCATCAGATCTGACCAACAAGGTCTATACGAATGTTGATCCTGTCTTGCGCCAAGCAGTAGATCTAATACCGGCTGGTGACTGGCTGTAAGACAAGCGTCCGGCTAATATGTTCAGCGCTGTAAGAAATTTTGTAGATCAGTTCTCAGGAATCAGCTCCCACCACAGGCGCGGATAGTCCTTTCCTTCAAGAATCCACCAGATGTCTTGCGTGCCGTTGGCGGTCTCATCCATGAAGTCCCAGCCGGCGTCAAGGAACGTCTTGACCGTCTGCATCTCGGCTGTGGTCTTGCCCGTGCCGCCGCCATCGCTTTTGGTCTGGCCCGAGGTCTGGATGTCCCAGAGAGAAGCGGTCACCACGTGTCCGGCGGAGCCCACTATCCCACCGACAGAATTGATGCCCTTGACTGCACCGGCGCTGTAACAACAGCTCACATACCCAATGTTGAACCCCAGCAGTCCACCCGCCATACTGGAGCCATTGACCGATCCGCTGCTGTAGCAGTTGGTCACCTCGCCGAAGTTGTTGGATCCCACCAGCCCGCCGACCGAGTAACCTGAACCGAGTATGTTGACACCCACCGCCCCCAACTCTCTGACCTGGGCGGGGGATGCCAATTGGCCAAACAGGCCAAGATAGTCCTTCCCTGTGATCGTCAGATGGGAGATCGTCTGGCCGTTACCATCAAAGACGCCGGTGAAAGCAGTCCCCTCATACACCGAAGTTGCATCGTTAACATCCGGCGCAATGACGGCCTTGTCGAAGACCTTGCGGCCGGGGAGGTTGGGGGCCAGGTCGATGTCGGCGGTCAGGATGAAGTGCTTGCTGTAATCTTCGGGACTATCGCCCAGCAGCATCAGGTCCTCCGCCGTGGCGATCTGGTACGGGTCGTTGGGCTCTCCTGCACCGCCGCTGTATTTGGCGTGGGCGGGTAGAGCAATGAGACACACGGCTAATGCAGAGAGTAGAGCTTTCATAGCATGTTATCCTCCAAACGGACAGCACCACGACCTCCGGCCTGGCGCGTCCACCGTTATTGTCCCGTTTTTCTCTGACAGCTCATCAGTCCTCAGTTCGCACAGCAGTCGCGCCTCAGCGAAAAGAACCGTCGTCGTTAAGGGGCGTATGTGATTTCCAGCTTGGGTGCGTAGTCGCCGCCGCGGTTGCACGAAGAGGTATTCCGGTTGCCGCCCTCACGCTCCCGCGTACTGTAGAGAATTGCCAGCGAGCTGCTCCTCGGTGACCATCCGCTGCGATTGATGACTTCCTGGATCACGCTGGCAATATTCGGGCTGTTGTACCAGGTGTCGTCGGTCCAAGGCTCGTAATGATCCCAGTTCACTGAGGCGCTGGTCCTGGGCACAGAGCCCATCTGGTGGGAACTGCCAAAGGGACCAACGCTGTCAGCAGCTTCTGCTTCAATCTTGCCATGAACGACGTCAGTCAAACGACTGTTGTAGGATCGTATCTTCAGATACGCGCCGATAATCTCGGCACGTTGTGGAATTTCCATATTTCTGAAGACCATACCGCACACATAATACGGCGGCTCGGCGAACGATGAAGCACCCACCCTCAGATAAGCGCCGTCCAGGTTCTGAAGGTTGTTATTGGAGGCGTAGCCGTCATCTTCGCTTGAGGAAACCTGGCATTCTATGGTTAGGGTGTCCACTACCGTGAAGCTCCAGACAGTGCCTTTATGGATCGTCCAGCCGTCCGCCTCGACGTCGTCGATACGCCAGTAATACGTCCGGCCGACAACAAGCGCCTCGGTGGCATAGCTGGCCTCCGTCGTCCGTCCGCGATAGATCCCGGATTTATCCGCTCGGTTGGCGCCGTTGACGCGATTGAAATCGGTGCCGAAGTACACATCATATCGCACACCCGCCTCTCGGGGATTCCAGCGAAGAAGGGGAGTCCGGTCCCCAATTCGTGCGCCATCGGCCGGAATAGGGTACGTCCCAATCGGTTCAATTGACAGATAGTCGCCTGGGATAATCATCCGCTCCGGAATGCCCGGACCTTCCCACGCCACCTGACAATGGTCGTCAACGAGGCCTTCCTTCCAGAGCGTCATAATGTAGTACTTATCGCCGGCCGTCAGCCGAACAAGATTCGACTTCTGGGAGGCGTACTTGGTCCACGTGTTATGGGGCGCCCAGCCGGTAGAGGCCGTCGGCGAGTCCTTGACATACGCGATCAACTGCACATTCTGCGGCTGACCATCGGTGCTCAGCCACAATTCACCCTGATCGTCCGTGCAAACCCAGAACGTATAGTTGCCCGTCAGCGGCGCATAGAGCCACCCGTGGACCCGGCCGCCATAGTTCTCCCCCAAATTGGTCCCCGTGTCGAATTGCGTAATCACCTTGGTCTCGTCGGGGCTATCCGGGTACTTCCAATGGCTCTTGAGGGCGTTCAAGTCGTCGCCATAGATGTTGTTCCACTTCTCCTGCAGGATCGTACCCAAGCCGGGAAAAGTAGTTGTAAAGTTCCAGACACCGCCTTTGTGTACGGTTGTACGATCGGCCTTGACTCCATCAACACGCCAGTAGTACGTCGTGCCGGGAGTAAGACCATTGGGATAAAGAAGGCCGACATCAAAAGATGTGGACTCTTGATTGCCCTGCAACGTGCCGCCCAGACCCTCGTTCACATCACCAAGATTGTCGCCGAAGTACACCTCGTGGCGCACAGCGCCGAAGCCTGCCTTCCAGCTTAGGATGACATTGCGGTCCACGAACCTGGTCCCATCAGGCGGATACGGATCAGAGGCTGTCCGGGACGCGGTCGTGAAGCTCCAGACATTGCCCTTGTGTTTGGTCCAGCCGTTGGCCTCGACCTCGTCGATGCGCCAGTAGTACGTCGTCCCTGGAACAAGACCATTCGGATAGGGACGTCCAGGCAGGCCGACGTCAAAGTACGTCAAGAGTCGATTGGCCCGGAATGTACCGCCAGTGCCGGCTTCCACATTCGCAAGACTATCGCCAAAGTACACATCATGTGAGGCTGCAGAGTCTCCAGGGAGCCATGACAAAGTGACCCAGGCATCCGCATGGACAGCGCCATCGGCAGGACTGGGGCTGTGAGCAAAAGGATTGCCTCCCATGCCGTACTCTGCCACCCGTCGCATGTCGCTAAGGCTGGGCTTGCTGCCGGGACTGTCATCCCAATCGAACAGTCGAACAAAGCCCCGGTAGGTATCGCCCGGCACAAAGTGCTTCACCCACCCCGCGGCGTTGCCAGCGCTATCCGTAGCCAGGACAATGCTCACTTCCCCGGCGTATTGCGGCCTACACGATGCCCATCTTCGGGTCAGCCCCCACTCGATTCCCTTGGCAGTGATAGTCACTGTGCTGCCGCTGTCCCACCACGCGACGCTGCCTATTCCCAATATGTTGGCCTGTCCGCTCCAAGCCCAGTTGGTCTCGCCGCCGCCGCGGTTGCCCTGGTTGAAGAAGGGGACGTCCCCATGCCACACAATCTTGCCGCCTGCATCGAGATACCTTCGCAACGTGCAATTGGCCGAATTCGACTCCAAAACAGTATCCGGCGCGACGTCCTTACAGAACGCAACCACGCTTGCGGCCCTGTCGCGGATCCGTGCATCCATCCATGTTTTGAGCCGGTCCGCGTCGAGGATCTCATAGCCGGCCGACGCGAAATAGTCGCGCATCTCTATAGTTATGGCCAAGTCAGACCAGTGCGTGGGATAATCCTCGGCCCAGTAGGCAGCAAAATGTGCTCCCCCGGCTTGTCCCTGAGCCAGCCCTAAAACAACCATAAGAAACACTGGAACAATGAATCTTCTGTACATAGTACACCTCCTTCTGTCTCATGCCCGATACGGGCGTTCAAATGGAAAACCAAGAATATAGAACAGACCCTGGAAATTCTTCCTGTTGCACGACTGAAAAGCCACCTATCCCGGCAATTTTACTTGTACCACATCAGCCGCCGTCCCGTCACGGAGATTCTCTGGATTATCAATGGGCGACCCCATTATCCGTGGAAGCCGAACCGAGGCAAATTGGTTGCATCGGGCCGGCGGTCGCAGTTGCAGCCGGCACCCCGGTTCGGCGTTTGAGACCTCTGCAGGCCGTTTGACTTCTTCCACTGTATGCACACATTCTCCTTCTGTTCAAAGCACGGCGTCGATGCCGGCGGTCAGGTCCTGCTTAGGGGTAATGCCAATCCATCTTTGCTGGATCTGGCCGTTCTTGAATAAGATGAACGTCGGGATTAAGGTCACGTTATACCTGGCGATAATGTTCGGAGCATTATCGGTGTTGAGCTTGCAGACCTTGGCTCTGCCTGCGTATTCGTTGGCGATTTCCTCGATCACCGGAGCCATTGTCAGGCACGGCCCGCACCAGGGCGCCCAGAAGTCCACCAGCACCGGCACGTCAGAATTCAGAACAACCTGGTCAAAAGTCGCCTCCGTCAGCTCAATGACGTTCCCCTCAGCCGGAGGCTGCGGCGGGCGCGTGTTCACTGACTCCCACCACAGTCGCGGGTAGTCCTGCCCTTCGAGAATCCGCCAGGTATCCTCGGTGCCGTTGGCCGTCTCGTCCACAAAGTCCCAGCCGGCTTCGAGGAATGTTGTAGCCGTTTGCATCTCGGCCGTCGTCTTGCCTGTACCGCCGGCACTCGTGGTCTGGCCTGAGGTCTGTGTGTCCCAGAAAGAGTCAGTTACACCACCACCTATGCCCCCACCGCTGATCCCGACCAGCCCACCGACATCTTGACGGCCGCTGACCGGACCGGTGCTGTAGCAGTGGGTCACAGTACCGCCGTAGTTGCCCCCCACCAGGCCGCCGACCGATGTACCCGTACTACTGACCAGGCCGGGCGCACGCCGACCCCCAGCGCCGGCATTCTGGACAGCCAGACGGTCAAGACCGCTGAAAAAGGGGGAACCGAGGCTACGACGCAGGAAAGAAGATTTCGGGGCGTAAACGGCACATTCTCGTGGATACCCTCGGCTTGATTCTGGTGGTGGTTGTACATGCGGCTAACATCCAGGATCGGGATGGCGCACGACTGGTTCTGGAGAAGTTGGGCTGTCGATGGCGAAGGCTTCGACGAATCTGGGCGGATGGCGGTTACGCCGGCACTTTCATTCACTGGGCTCAGCGAACATTCGGGCGGTTCGTGCAGGTTGTCCAACGCGGTGACATCCACCGCTTCGTTGTTTTGCCTAAACGTTGGATTGTCGAACGAACCTTCGGCTGGCTCGGCAAATACCGTCGGCTGGGCAAAGACTACGAGACGTTGCCGTCCAGTAGTGAAACCATGATCTACCTGGCGATGATTAATCTGATGTTGCATCGACTTAAACCCGGTTAACTTCGCTTCTCACACACGCTCTTAGACAATAAAGACCGCAATTAAGGCGCAAATCCAATATGAAGCCCTCGTTTTGAGCCAACGATTGTCCAGGAACCTACTCAAGGTAGCTTCGACTTTAAACTTCCATAATTGCTTACCGTCCACCCGGCTTGGGCAGATCGCCGGTGTACCAGCGCAGGAGCACATCGTCTCCGGTCGTTTCTTCCAGCGGGCTGACGTGTCCATCCAGCCACAGAATATTGGCCCTTCCGCCGGTCTTGTAGGGGTCGGGGTATCTCGTGTTGTGTCTGAAGATCTGCCGATAGGTGAACGAGCGGCTGCCCCCTTGCCGATAGCTGGCGAGGTTCACAGCGCCGGGCGTATCATTGTTATGAAAACAATCGCCCGATCCGCCATCCGGTCTGGGTTCGGCGTGGTCGCTGCAATAGAGGAATTCTGAGAGACGGTATATCGTATTTGTATTCCGGCCCCTGGCTCTTGAGTGATGATTCAAACCGTACGCCGCGTGTTGAATCACGGCTGCAGGGTCGGGGAAATCACTATACGAGTAGATTAACCCTTCCGGAACACGTTGTAAGCTCGGACAGCCAAAGATCTTCGTTTCCTTCAAATAGTCTCTGTAGAACGTGCCCCAATACGTTCCGCCGCCGGAACCAGGTTGTCGCGGTGTGCCGTCCGCGTTGTCCCATAGAAATCCGTTGGAGCCGCCCGTATCGGGGATTTTTCGCTCGTTGTCGTCCAGATACATGACCACGGCCAGGCCCACGTTCCTCAAATTCGATTTGCAGGCCGTTTCGCGCGCCACCTCTTTGATCTTTCGCATCGTCGGCATGATGATCGCCAGCAACACGGCAATAATGGCGATCACCACAAGCAGCTCTATCAATGTGAACCCTCTTGTCGTACGATTTTGTGATGTTTTTTCGCAATTGGTCATAGCTCCACCTTTCAAAATGGGGCCTATACTCTGATGCCCGGTATAGGCCCCGAACTCATGTCCATGTTTAGCGGACTCAGATTCCGGATGCTCGATCTTCGAGCATCGAGTCTCGCCACGTTGGCCTGCCCCGCGACGTTACTGATAGTCTATATGCAGCAGCGCCGCGTCGTCCCCCGGCCCAGCCTCGGCACATCGAACGCCCAGGGATGGATTGACCGGGTCGTCTCTAAACGTGAGCACGATGGCGCCGCCGGCCCAGCCATCCTGGTTGACGATCTCCTGGATGACAGAGGCGATGCTCGGGGTCGTCTGGTCGGGACCCTGGTCGCCCACCGTAGGCCAATTCGGCACGCTCCACTGCACCCGTGCCGTCGTCTTGGGCCTGCTGGAAACGCTAAACGCATCTGACGTAAACCCAGCGGCGTTCGAGCTCAGCTCACCCTCAATAATAAGATTAACCGGCTCTGTGCCGCCTTTAGTCTCATCGACCTGGAACCGTACCCACGCCTCTGTAATGGTCGCGCCCTTGGGAATGGGGATGCCCGTAAAGCGCAAACCTGTTATTTGCAGGTTCCCCTGACTCTCGTTTTCATAGGGCAATTCGAGGTCGCTGCTGGTTATGTCCATGCCGCCCGTAGCGACCGCCTCTTCAACATCATCCGCATCGTCGGTGATCCTCCATTCGCTGACAGGCGGAGGGGCCGACGCAACCAGTTGAATGTCGTCAAGGTACAACGTACCCTTGGCGCCGTTGCCCTCAACGCCAATCGCCAGCTTCGTGACATTCTGGACGTTCGCGCCCAAGGCCGTCAGGTCAATGTCCCAGGATTGCCACGCTTCGAGCGCTAAGTTGCCGGCGTCGCCATCGTATGGAACCTTGGTGCCATTGATCTTCACGTACATCTGTCCCGTGTTGCCCGCAGTGCCGTGGAACCACAGCAAGAGCGTATTGACGCCATGCTTCGTCCAATTCTGCGGCGGGTCAAACGCACGTTCGCCCTCCGAGTACGTGGCCCCGCTGGTGTTGCTGTAGAATAGCGGCATGGACTGCTTGCCGCCGTGCACTATCGTAATCTCAGCCAGAGGCGGCGTCAGATAGCCGACCTGGGAGCCGTTTGTCGGGCTCTCATACCCATCCAGCCAGGTCGTGTATATCTCATAGCCCGGCCAGTCGTTGTAATCCTCGAAGTTGTCCACAATAATATGGTCGCTCGTCGTAAAGCTCCAGACATTGCTTTCCCAGGTCGTCGGGAGTTGGGCCTCATTGACCTCGTTAACCTTCCAGTAGTAACTTGTGCTCAAACCAAGGTCTTCGGGGCTGTAGCTCGCGTCGCTCACGGTAGCCACCACGACGGTGCCGTCTATCACAGCCTGCTCGTCGGCGCTCAAGTACACATCGTGTGTGACGGCTTCTCTTCCCGCTCGCCAGCCCAGGACGACGTCCATGTCCACGCCTGTGGCCCCGGAATCCGGCGAGGGCTCCGTTGCACTCACAGGTATCTGGAAGAAACGGACCTCGCTGAGACTATACTGTGGCAGAATGCCTCCCCAGTTGCTGATGGCGCTGAGCCTGACATGCCGTGCCGGCACACCGGCAAAATCAACGGTGGTATTATGTGCATACCCGTTCGTGCCGGGCGCCTTTGTGAATTGAGGCACGCCGGCCAGGGCCGTCCAACTGGCACCGTCGCTCGAGTATTCGACGGTAACATCCTTGAGTCCGAAACCAAAAAGGCCCTCAAATGCCTGATTGGAGTTCCAGACCCACATCTCGTGCAGTTTGTACGCCTTGTCGAACTCGTACTGGATCCATGCCCCGGCTGGATCCATGCCGCTGAGCCACATGTCTTCGGGCAGTGTTGAATGCAGATCATTCTCGTCCAGTCCCGAGCCGTCTATGGTATTCTCAGGGCCGAACGTGGCATCGCCCGCGCTGGAGGCCGTGGCGATTATGTTCGCGCCAGCAATGGGATAAGAATAGAACTCGGTCGTAAAACTCCAGACATGGCCTGCGGTTACCCCACCCTTCGGCGGCGCGTTGTTCTCATCGACGCGCCAGTAGTACGTGGTGCCGTATTCGAGCCGTCCGGGATTATAGCTGGTGGCACTCTGGGTGATACCGCCGATGCCGGCGCTGACATCGTTGAAGCTCTTGCTGAAGCACACTTTGTGCCCATTGGTCGGCGCGGCGAAGATTCCGGCCGTCCAGCTTAGGTTCGCATCTCGCGAGACCTCTGTTTGCTCATCCGGCGGGATGGGTCCCGTGGCACCACCCAATGTATATTCTATATGCAGCAGCGGTTCATAGCCTGGCGCCGCTGCCTTGTGGGTAGTTCGGTGGCCCGTAGAGGGAAGGGCCGGGTCCTGGTTGAATATCACCGCGATGCTGTTACCCGCAGCCCAACCGGGCTGGTTGACGATCTCCGCGATGACAGCGGAGATATCAGAGGTCTGGTGTGGTTCATTATCTATAGGCCACTCCTCCGGACTCCACTTGACCACCGCCGTCGTCAAGGGTCTGGTCGAGATATTCCCGGCCGTGCTGGCAAACTCAGGCGCGTTGGGAGTCAGATGCGCCTGGATGATTGTATTGACTGAGCCAGCATGGATCTCCTCGGTCGTGAGTACTACGTACGCCGTGGTAATGGTGGCGCTGGCGGGAACTTGAACGTTGTTAAACCGCAGACCTATCACCTGCGTGCCGCCATCATCCATAAACTCCAGGTCGCTGCTGCCGAAGTCCATAGACCCCGTCGGCGTCGGGTTACTTTGTTCAACAGAATCATTATTGGTAGTGATTTTGCCTTCCCACGTCTCGCCAAGGGCGACGTTGGCGCCACCCAGGGCCAGTACGAGGGCAAGACAAATAAAACAAGACAACTTTCTACACATGGTAATTCTCCTTGAGCAAGAATACTTCTTCTTCATTTCTTTTCCTTTTGGTTTCACCTTCGTTCTGGTCTTTCATTCAAGACAGAGGACCAACGTGAACCTTGCTGCCGGAAACAGAGAATAGGCTCGCTTTGACTTACGGCGAAGATGAGGAAGCGTAGGACGGGTCTGGTACAACAAGCCGTAGTCCAAATAGAGACAATCTTTGTGAGAACTGCTCCATCAGGGCCGCCTAAGATGGTAGAATAGTGACGAATCGGATAAGCGTCTTGAGTATGCTTGTCCGGACGCCGGTGGGCCGGCGGCTCGCTTTCCAGGTTGACCGCTGGCCTGCCTCTTTTCTGGAGGGTTCCTAAACGCCGTCTTTCGCGATTGGCTCCCTCTTCACATCACGACAGCTCACAACGTCCCATCCATTCTGTATATGGATGAGCACCTTCCTTGTCTTCGATGCTATTTAACTTGTCCAGGAAATCTCTACTTCACACAGAAGGTTCGTACACACTTCTTTTGTGCAAATCACCTCCTTTCACACTGTAGAATTCTTGTGTCTTTCAGCCTCTTGATGAGTTCGATTTCAGCGTTGTCAAGCAGCCCGCAGTCTTGGGGCTTGCAATTGATCCAGCCGTTAACCGAACTCGTTGGGCAGAGCATATCAACTTTCAGATAGATACTCTTGCATGGGGATAACGATCTGTCTCCATGCTCAACTGGAATTTATACCACCCATGTTAGACGGTTATGAAGCAATGGTGAATTCTCTGTTAATTTGCATTGTTAAACTGCTATTTCATTTGAAGTACTGACAGCCTTGCAAGACGTACAGGGATTCAGTCTAAAGTGCTCTTTCGATTTGGCTTATACAAGACCATTCGGGCCGCTCATCAGCAACCTGAACAGCAGGTTGCTTTGTGCCAAGCCTATATAGAATGCCGCCGGCCACCGCCGTCAGCGGGGCCACAGTGACTATGCCAAACCACCCACACCCCGCCCCGCGACAGCCGGGAGGTGGTTTGTGGGGAGAGCGGGAACGATAGCTCTGATTGTCCTGATGGTTGTCCCTGATTGCGGGAGTAGTTTGGGGGCGATCAGCAAAAAACCACGACTCTTGGTCCTTTCGGCCGGCGGATGCGTCTGATAGAATCGTTGGGTTCGCTTGGCAGGTGGATGAGATATACGCCATGACAATATCCTTTGAAGAGCTTTATCCAAATATCTTGTGGTGGGCGTAGAGTAGTGGCTGGATCGAGTACGGATGCCTCGATGGGAAAGTGCATGTAGAGTACGTTAACTGAGAAGATACCACCACCGCACTCTGAACCGACAAAATGAAGCCTTTTCACAGACGCAAATATCGAAGGTTGCTTTTGCTTATCCTTGTGGCGGCGATTTGCCTTCTGTTCCTCAACCTTGCTCAATTGTCAAAAGACAGGAATGGACCGGAAGTCATAGCATTCGTCGTCGATTCAGCTTCCAGTATGATGAAAGAAGAACGAAGCATCCTGGGCCTCTTCGAAGACCTCACTCACGGCCAGGTAGTATGTAGCATATTGAGAAGATATGGTGAACCTGATGAGCTCCGCTTTTATGGTGTGGACGACACGCGAGGCGCGGTTGACAGCGAGAGGTATCTCAATGCTCTTGCCCTGATAAGAAGCTATCTCCGAATCAAACCCGCTGACCGAGTCGTAGTAAACATAAGCCTCGGGTCATATTCCCCCAAGCCACAGGAGGTAAGGCTCATCAGAGATATTCTTGAGCAGGATGCTATTGTCGTTGCAGCCGCGGGCAATGACGGCATAGAGGATTCAATTTACCCGGCCAGCCTTGATGGAGTTATTTGCGTGGGTGCCTCTGCCAATGGAGTGCGCAAGGATTACTCCAATTATGGCAATATAGATATTTTTGCGGATGGAAGCTACCAAACCGCACAGACAGTTACCCTTCCTTCGGACATCGGCATAGAGACTCGTGCCCGCACGGTGATGCTTAACGGAACATCGTTTGCCGCCCCAAGAGTGTCGGGGGTGATAGTGAAAATGCTGCAACTGGATCCTTCCCTTGAAAACCAACAGATCTTGGAAATCCTTCAAGACACTTCAGATGATGTAGTCGGTTTTGAGCAGGGCTCCATGAATCGTCTCAATGCTCTATCTGCGATAAGTGGAACGTATGCCGCCCTGCGAAAGGCAAGACAAGCCTTTTTCGTTTTGCTCGAAGCTATCTGCATGATTGTTCTTGTGTGTGTAGGACTGCTCATTGTCATCCCTATCCCAGAGTTCCTATTCAGGGTACTGTTTCCATCCCACTGGGTGGCCCTTAAGATGAGAAAGATCGACAAAATAATGACTGGTGACAGAAAGCGTCCCAGAGATATCAGGTACATCATAGATTGCTTGTTTCCAGGTTATGCCCAGCTTTTCGAGAGAGCCAACAAAGCTCTGCTTGAAATAGGTGAGCCGGCAGTGAGACATCTCATACGAGCCTATCCGTATAAACCGTGCAATGAGTTTGGCGATTTTACGACATGTATACATAACCTTATAGGCGAAATCGGTGGCAGGGAAGCGGAAGAATTTCTCCAGTCCGAACAAGAAAGTCAAAATGATATTCGTGGGCAAGATTCTCAATTGTGAAAAGGCTTGAGCGATTGAACAGAGGCAAGAAGAGTCGAATTCGTACCAATCTTGAGCTGGGCGTCTCGAAGTGAAATAGCTGAGATTCGATCTGACACTTGGATGATAACAGAGGAAAAGTGACGGGCGTGACGAAGCGCCGCGTAGCGGAGTCGCAGCCGGCGAAGAGTGGCGAGCAACACTGTCGCAAACAGAAGTTGTAGGAGAGTGACATGTCACCCCAAGACGGCCCCAATTTCTTGACCTACAAAACGTCAGAATTCCTCGAAAATTCATGATCCCAAAATGTCTCCACAGGCCCTGATTTTGTCCGTATCAAGTCCTAAAAAATGTGAGCTATTAGGCCAAGGACGCATTTTTAAAAAAATAATAGTATTCAATGGACTATTCCAAACGAACGAAGGGCTGACAACTCTCTCAAGCTGCCAGCCCTTGAGCCGTTTCGTGCAAAAAGTGGTGACTACGGGCTCATGGCCCGGTTGTAGACGCGGATATCATCGACCAGGCCGGAGAAGAAGGTTCCAGTATGCCTGTTGTTTGTGCCGATGTCGCGGGAAAAACCTGATCGGTCAGGGCAAGGGGACTATCTGCCATCCTTCGGCGCCGAAACGAATATCGCGTTCCACGAACTCCCAGACGATCACTTTCTTGTTGGCGAGCAGCCTGGGATTACGGCCGAGCTGTTGCCTGACAAGCGTGGAGGCTCCTCCGTCATTCACGATTGCAGTAAGAGCGAATCCAAGCTCGTATGCCAGGTGCTCCACAAAGCCTGCAGCGCTGGGTTCATCGTGACTGTAGATGCGAAGGAAGCTGTCCCCTAACACAAGGATTTCGGAATTTGGATCGTCGTGGTAAGGTTGTTTGGTCGCGAGCTTGAGTACCTGTGTACAGTCGATCTGCTCCGGCTTGAATTGCCTTTCAATCTGCGGCGACTGGATCATCTTCAAAATGTCCCCGCGCCGCTCTATCGTCACTGACTTCAGCGCATATTCGGTCTGTCCCCTCTCCACCCAGCCCAAATCAATAAGTCTGCGGGCGATGGCTTTTGCTGCAAGCCGAACACCATCCGGTGACCAATGGCTGTCCTGGACCAGATAGTATTTCGTCGCCTCACCATCAGACGAGTCCGCACGAGCCTGTTTGAATAGTGCGAACAGATCGACCACTTCCACCTCAGCCTCTCGCAGCCGACGCATGACCTCGATGGTCCTGGCATTGACGGGCTCATCTTTGTCTTTTGCCTGCCTGGTCAGCATGTCAGGATAAACGCTTGCCTTGTTAGGCACGGGCACGACGAGCAGGTGTATGCCCCGCTCGGCCAACTGATCTCTGAAGGAGACAACCGCCGTGATCACGTTACCCTGATCACATACCGAGCCGAGCGGCCAGGGTTCGACCAAGTACTGCACTGCCGGCTTATAGAAGAGCCAGTTATCTTCGCCAACAACTGCTTTGTCCCCGAGTTCCCGCAAGGCCATGAATTGAGCGTACTGCACATACGGCCTGAGTCTTTGGGCTAGCCAACAGTTGTCCTGGAGATCGGTCTCAAATGCCCTTATGTTGGCGCTGGTAGACATCCGGACAAAAAGCTCGGTTACTTGTGGAGTTCGCCCTTGCCTCAAATCTACAACTATCTGAACAAGGCCAGCACTGCAAATCAAAGCCAAAAAGGCCGCTGTCAGGAAGATGTATCCGTTTCGATTGTAAAGCACGCTTTGCCCCTAAAACTGGAAGTACAAGAACGAGCTGAAGGTGTGTGCGAACATGACCATCAGCGACAAGCAGAATAGCCCGACCAATGTCGCCGCCTTGAACCAGGTCAAGCGGCGAGCACACGGCCCCTGGCCTGCGCGCGCAGCCGTCCTGAGCGAAGCCGAAGGACCGATTGCCCAGTCAAAGGCTTGCACCGGCTGGAACGCGAGGAACGAGCAGAGAGCAATCGTCAACAAATGGCCCGGTGTGTATAGGAGAGGGCCCAGCAGGATAGAACCGCCGTGTGGCTCAGAGAGCGTAAACATGGTCTCAAGAAGTCTCCACGCATGGCTCATATCCGGCGAGCGAAAGAGAACCCAGCCTACTGTGATGACCACAAAAGTAGCGCTTATTTGCAGCGGTCGAGGCAGAAAAGAATAAACGGTCCTTTTGCCCAACAAGCGTTCAAGTGCGAGGAAGGCGCCGTGATAGGCGCCCCAGACGATAAACGTCCAGCTCGCACCATGCCACAAGCCGCACAATAGAAACACCGTCACAAGATTGAAGTAGGATCGGACGGCGCCTTTGCGATTGCCACCGAGCGGTATGTACAGGTAGTCTCTAAACCAGCTCGAGAGTGAAATGTGCCAGCGCCTCCAAAAATCCGTTATGCTGTTGGCCCGATAGGGCGCGTTGAAGTTTCTGGGGCATTCGAAGCCGAGCATGGCTCCCAGGCCGATGGCCATCTCCGAGTAGGCGGAGAAGTCAAAGTACAACTGGAACGTGTACGCCGCTGCTCCGAACCAAACGTCCAGAGTTCCCGGCGCCTCAGCCGCAAATACGGCGTCGGCCGCTTGCCCCACTATATCGGCCAGAAGCACCTTCTTGGCAAAACCGAGAACAAAGAGCGCTGCGCCATAGGAAAACCTGGACAGGCTTTTCGTTGGCGTAGCAAGCTGATCGGCAAACGTGGCCGTCGTCTCTGATTTGTCGTCGATTGTTCCGTAACGCTGTATCGGCCCGGAAAGCAATTGCGGAAAGAAGGCAACATAGCAGGCGAAGTCGAGAAAGGAACGCGCCGGCCGATGGCCGCGATAGACATCGATGACGTAGCTGAGAACTCTAAACGTATAGAACGAGATTCCCACGGGCAAGACCACGTGCAGGACGGGCATCGTGCCGGAACCGCAGAATCTCAGAATGCCGTTGAAATTGTCCTGGAAAAACACGGCGTATTTGAAAAAGGCAAGCAGGACCAGGTTCATTGCCACGGCGAGCGCGATCAATACGCGGCGCACATCCTTGCTTTGTGATCGCACAATTCGTCCTGCCAGAATGTAATTGAAGCAGGTCGTCCCAAACACAATCGCCACGAACCACAGACTCAGCCAGCCATAAAAAACGTAACTGGCCACCAGGAGAAAGGCCGTGCGCAGGAGCCGGAGATTCTGTGGTATCAGGGCGTAGCCCAGCAAAACAAGCGGCAGGAAATAGAACACGAATATGTGCGACGTGAAGCTCATGGAGTGTTATTTCGAAACTTCGTTGGTCCAGACCGCCCAATAAATGGGCCCGTCAAACTTTCCAAAATACTTGTTTATGATTCCCCCCATGAAGTAGTCATCAATCGGCGCCTCCAGTGCCATCCGATGGATCTGGCCCGCTCTGAAGCTCGTGAGATTCCCGCCTATGCCTGGGACTTGCTTATCCGCGGCCTCGCTGCGAGGCTTGAAGGGATTGTAGTGGCCGACGTAAATAGTCTCTGCTCCCACCTGCCCTCTGTGCACCTTGAGGACGTTGTACTTCAGGACAGTCGTATAGTCGTACAGTTCTCGCTTGAAGATCGCGCCTTCGGGTATCTCCGTTAGGCGGGCGGTTACCTCAATACTGCCCATGGACGTGACGTTCGGGTCTTCTCCGCCGGCAGCCGCCGGGCCGGACTCTTTTCTACAGGATAGACAGATCAGGCCGTGCAAAACTATCGTCGCGCAGATAAGGCTTATCACGATCCTCTTGCCCATTATTTATCGCCTTTCACTTTCGTGTTCACATTCGTATCGAAATTCATTTGGCCGCAGGGGCTGTCTGATTGTAAGTCCAGTGCGGCTCCCAGCCCCACGACAAATCCAGCAGCGGCCCACTTCGTGCATCGGGATAATTTGCACGCAGAGATTCACTGCCTCGGCCGATCATCGGTGTATCTTTCCAGCGGACAATGGCCATGGTCGTTTGCGAATTGTCCACCTTGCCGAGGTCTTCTTTGCTGCGCGTAAACAGGACGTACGCCCCGTCGGGAGACACGCAGCCGCCGTAGATATGGCGGCCATCTTCGCCGTAGAGCATTCGCCTCGGGTCCCCGCTGCCAGCAGCCACCCACAACTGTGCCCAGCCCGCAGAATCCGGCACGATTCCTCGTGAGTAAACGATACGCTCGGAATCAGCCAGCCAGTCCGGCGTACAGTTGTAGCGGTCGGTTTCGCTTACGGCGTCAATTTGACCTGTGCCGGCGCTGAGCCTTCCGATGGTCCAGGCAACACCCAGGCCGTTGGCTGTGCCCGCAAACCACATTCCGTCGGGCGACCAGACAAGTTGCTGAACAATCCCTTCGCGAGGCAGCTCCTGAACGACTCGCCGGCTCGCAAGGTCGATGATCTGTATGCCTGCTGTGTCCAGGCACGCTATTTGCCTGCCGTCAGGTCCCCACGAAGCCCACTTGAAGCGGTTCCCATAGACCACGGGATTGGCGCCGTTGGAATCGGCGACGACCAGCTCATACGTGCCGTACGTGTTGTTGTCAATCTGCTCGGCGGCGGGTAAACGATAGTAGAGCAGTCTTGTTCCATCCGGTGAGAACCGCGCCCCGGCCTCATTGTAGTTGCGGGTATCGGTTATTTGCCGACGGTCCGAGCCGTCGGGACGCACGAGAAAAAGATCCCAGTCGCCCTTATCGGTCGCCGCGCTGAAAACGATCCAGCCTTTGCTGTGTAACTCCTCCGCCAGCGCGATTACCGCCGGAGCTGTGTTCTGCGGTGGGCTGTTGGCTCCAGAACTATCACCGCCTTTGCTTTGGCGGGCTGTATCGGTCCCAATCTCAGTGAATGTCCAGCAAGGTTCCCAGCCGGCGGGCAGCTTCAGCACGGGGCCCCTCTTTGCACCAGGATACATCGAGCGAGCTTCGCCGCCCTGTCCTCCAACAATCGGCCTGTCCGCGAGCCGCATAAGGGCCATGGGCGCGCCGACGTTGCCGGTATCGCCGTTCTCCTGCACATTGCCCGTAAAGATGACGTATTTGCCGTCGGGCGAGACCTGCCCGCCGTATGCATGCCGGCCTTCTTCGGCGTAAACCAACTCTCGCCGTATCCCTTCAGCATCGGCCATCCACAACTGTGTCCAGCCGTACCCGTCGTTGGCTTTCTGGCCGGGGGGACGGTTGGAAAAGATCAAGTGTTTGCCATCCGCAAACCAATCGGGCGTGCAACAGTTCACCAGGCTGACCGCATTGGTCTGGCCGGTAAGAGCGTTCATTCTGGCGACGGACCAGCCGGTGCCGAATGAATTGGCCACGCCGCACAGCCATTTACCGTCGGGCGACCATGTCAACTGCTGGAAGAAACCTTGCCGATTCAGACGACGGACCACCTGCCGGCTCGCGACATCGACGAAAGAGACTCCTTCTATGGACAGGCAGGCGATTTGCTTGCCGTCCGGACTCCAGCTTGCCCAGGGATACTCACCATTCTCACCGAAGACTTCCGCACCGGTCCCGTCGCTGTTGGCTATGACCAGGGCGCCCTGCGTGCCGTAACGGTTGCCGTCGATTTGCTCATCGCGAGGCAGACGCCGGAAGAGCAGCCTGCGGCCATCGCGCGAGAACTGGGGTGCCGCCTCGTTATACTCGGGAGTTCTCGTGATGTTGTGCAGAGCATCTCCGTCCGGCCTGCATAGGAATAAGTCCCAATCACCCTTGTCAGAGCGGGCGCTGAACACAATCCAGCCCTTGTCATGCACCTCCTCGGACAGAAGCCTGACCGAAGCACCTTCGCTGACAGGTGCTGCCGCGGCGTTTGTCTTGCCCACGGGTAGGCCAGCTATGAACAGAACGGCGAAAAAAAATGCCGTCGTCCGATGTTTGAACTTATGAGAAATCACTGCCTTGTTGAGTATCTTGCACCTCCTTTGTGGTCCGGATTTGCCGGAGCTGCTTGCAGGTCAATTTTGCCGTTCGGCAGACCAGAACCTGACTCCGTATGGCTCAAACTGAACTTCTACGCTCGTCTCGCCAGGCCCCAGCTCCACGGGACGCTCTATCGTGAGCCGCGAGTTCTCGTCATAGCTGCTGGAGACCGCGTCCAGCACAATGGGCCTGGCCAGAAGACTGGAGGCGGCGCCGGTGAAGCTGAGTTTCACTCCGGCGGGCGATGGCGAGAAATTCCAGACAAGCACATTGTACAATTGCAGCTTCTGGTCCCAGCTTGCCAATCCGCGAACCGTTTCACTGCTCGAAGTCAGGCGTAAACGCTCGCCGGTGAGGCGCGACAGCAGCTTGAAAGTAAAATACGTCGGCCGCACCGTGTTCTGGTAGTCGAACAGGCCGTCATACTGAGGTCTGCGATTCCACCACTTGTACATGAAAGCCGTTCCACCTGGCGACATAAACCTGGCAAAAGGCTCGAATGCCACGTGGTAATCCCGGATATGGTAATAGCACGAGTAGTCAAGTCCGGCTTCCTTCATCTGCCAGATCACCTCTGCAACAAAACAGGGCTGGAAGCGCGGGTCCTTTGGAGGATTTGACAGATCCATATTCCACTCGTTAAGCATGGTTTCTACATTCGTATCCGGATGCTTCTTCAGCAGCTCGTTGACGTAGTCGATTGTACCGCGAATCTGTTGCGGACTGCTGCTGTAAATATGCCATGAAACGAAGTGCAGCGGCACTTTCTGTTTCTCGCAGAATTCCAGAAGGGCCGGCAGAATGGGCGAGCGGACATTGGCCAGGGCCGGACCGCCGACGCGTGCTTCAGGATCCGCTCGCAGGATAGCATCTACCGTGTGCTTGTAGTAGCGCACATAGCTTTCAGGCTTAAAGCGATACGGGCACCCGCCGTCTTCGCCAATGTCCGGCTCGTTGGCGACCTCCCAATACCGAATTCGCGTATTCTTATCCTTGTAGTGCCGAACGAGATTGAATATGAGTTTCTCCCAGCGGTCGTAATCGTTCGGCTCTACTATGTCCTGGTTGATTTCAGAAAACAGCACACGCGGTTTGAAACAGATGCACATAAGCGGCTCTGCATCGGTCTCGAGGATCGCATCGACTGAACGATCCAATACCTCGAAGTGATAGCGGTCCGGCTCAGGCAACAGGTCAAAATACTCCTGGATGAACAAGCGAATCATGCTCGGCCGCAATGCGCGAACCTCAGCGATGCGGCTGTCCCACATAGGCTCGGCTGAAAGACCTCCCTGGCCCAGCGCCATGTGGTTGATCTCCATTGGTCCCAGGCGATCTTCCAACGATACGGTCACCTGTACGGCCTGCTCTTGTGCAAGCCCGGTCAAAGGTAGGACAAGCGTACTCAAAAAAAGCACAGTGGTAAGTCTCATAGAATCTTCTCTGTCTTAATAACGGGCGATAACGGTATAGCGCTCCTGGCGGGGTTCTGGAATCACGACCCATTCTTTCGCAATATCATAGTCGGCCCAGCTCCGCCCATTGACGCTGACCGCGCTCATCGCTTTCTTTTGCGGATGACGAAATCGAACAATGAGCCGGGCGGGCGTGCTGCGCTGCGGCATTTCTATTTGAGCGGTCAACTGCCCGGACGCCGCTTTGCTTTCAACGCTCATGGATAGCAGGCCATAGTAAGTCGGTGCTCGCTCCACTTCGATTCTCTTTCCATCCTCCAGCCACTCGCGCGGCGTTGCCTGCAAGAGCAGCAGCGTGTTGTGGTTCGACGGGCTCACCATGCTGAGCGAAGTCGAAGCATCGTCAAGCTCGTGAATCAGTATATGCCGATAGAGCTCGAACCAGGCGCCGTCGGTGCTCGGCGGGCCAAAGTATTGTCCCCAGCCCCAGCGGTGCTCCACAGGTTCAAGCGTCGAATGGCTGAACGCACAGGCCATATAGCTGTAGAACGCCCTTATCACCGCATCAGGCTCATCCCGCAACAAATAGGCAGTTGCTTGCGGATTATACACCGGCTCATTGGCCATACCCCAGCCGTGCAGGTACAGATTATCCTCGTGGTCGTTCAAAAGGCATTCGGCCAGCGCGCCATCGGCCGGCAATGCTCCCAGCCGCAACAGGTGAGTCGCCCCGGTGTCCACGTCTGTGGGATACCACTGCGCAAACAGCCGGCCCGACTTCGTCGCCTCACACGGCACGTACGGCGTCCAGGTATGGTCCCGCAGTTGCACCAGGGGCGAACGTACAGATGCAGCGGCAAAGGCCTGTTGCACTGACTGGCGGAAGCTCGCGGCTGCCTCAAGACACTCCTTCGCCCGAGGATGTCCGATTTCCTCGAGGGCCTTGCCCAGCGTCTCAAGTGCCGCATAGACGTACGCCTGGGTGAAGGCCCATACCCCTTCGCCAGTGAGGTCGTTCAAAGGCGATCCTATCAGGCCGGCGGATTGACTTTGATTCGCTCGGGCGCTGCGTATCTGGCCGAGACACCAGTCCAGTGCGTTGAGCGTGCAGGGCAGCAGTCGCTCGAACTGGTCCCGGTTGCCGGAAAGTCGATAGTTCTTCGCCACCGTGTAGATCATCGACGGCGTATAGACGCCCCAGTTCGCATAGCCGGCCACACGGCCATCCGCCTGCTGGTTGTTGCGGTACATCGTCACTAACTCTTCGGTCGCAATATCGTCGTATCCTCGCAGGCCGTAGATTATGTAATCTACATAGACGGCCTGGTTGATCGGCCAGGGCGTACCGTGCTGGTCGTAGGCAAAGTTGGAATACGGCAGGTCGATTTTCACGCCGTCCTCGCTGCCGCCGTGGCGCCGGGGAAGGCGCAGGGCGTGCCAGAGGTTTGCAGCGAACAGGTCGTTGACCACCTTTTCAGGGACCTGGAATTGTGCCCCCTGTGCAGCATAGTCGCTCCAGAACTTCAACGTGTCCTTACGAGATGCGTCGTAGTCTAACTTGATTAGCTTATCCCGGTCCCCAGGCAATACCATCGGCGATGGAAGTTTAACGATGAGCTCCTTGCTTGCATCTGCATTTAGCTTAAAGGTCAGGACCGTGTCGAATTGCGTCCAATGCGTTGCGGTCTTGTCATCCGGCCGCTCCGGGTCTTGCTTCGTAACGTATGAGCTGATCTCCAGGCCGGAACCGGCAACCGCAAACAGAATTCGCCGGCCGGTCTTTTCTTCGAAAATGAACGTGTCGCCTTCACTGCGGCACGCCATCTCCTCCTTATCGACCAAATCGAACTGTCTGCGATGGTGCATATTCACAGACAATGTCACATCCCGGCTTTGCAGGTTCGTGACCTTCACTTTCTGCAGCAGTACCATCGGGATGTCGCCTCGCCTTTCGTCCGGCGGCCCGTTTAGAGGATATGCATACTGTTCCACCTCGTACCGCACGTCTTCCTGCTCGATGACTGTTGTGATGACAGGCAACCCATCGGCAAGTCGCTGGCCTTTCCACGAATCCTGAATCCCTTTGTCCAGCTCTCCGAAGTCAAACCAGAATCGAAAACGGTCCGGATTGCCGTAGTCGTTCCAGACACCCGCACCGCGGTCGATACCGAACTTATACAGAGCGCTGTCCCACGTGACGCCCACAATATGACCGGGCTGAATTGTATGACGATTCTGATACGTCGGGCTGCCCATATCCTCCCAGCGTGCGGCGTACTGCTCATAAGTCGCTTCCGGCTCACGCCGCACCTGCTCCAAAATACGTTTACCTTTGTACGCATCAAGCTCTCTTAGATGATCCGTGAATGAAATCGGAGCATCACCAGCAGTTAGGTAAACGCCGAGCGAAGGTATCCAAAACACCCTACTCTCAAGCATCTGGTCCACGGTAACGCTGAATCCCTTGGTGCCCGCCTCATCCATCTGGACAGTTAGCTTTCGCGAATCAGGCCGATAGGCCGGGTCCTGCTTGAGTCGCTGAACCGTCTCAACGTCGCTGCGCGCGATTAGATCCGACCAAATGCTCTGCAGATTCCCAATGGTCTTGATTTGCCTTGGCATATACCGAAGAGTAAATTCCACGCCATCTATGTCGCCTCCTTCCGTGTGCGTTGTCAGTACGTTGTCTGTTATGGTGTCGTTCGATTCCAGGTCGTGTGCTTTGATGTCTTGGATATCGGCTCCCTCGGCCAGAAATCTCACGTAATGCGGCATGGATCGCCCGGCTTGATGACCCCAAGAGAGCGAAACCTTCAGATCTTCCTTCAAATCCGGGGCCAAAGTTGTGGTCGCCAGGATTGCGTGGATAACAGCACATAAGCCAACGCGTGTCATAGAGAGCCTCTTGCCCGAATGGACACTCAAGTTACCCGTATCAACGGCTTCAATTATACATTCACTCTCTCATCCGGCCAAAACATTTCGTCGGCCGATCGGTACGGGCTTAATTGTTTCCTCTCAGCAACAGCCACACAGGATTCTCCCCCCACCGTTTCACACCCAGATTCCTTATCCATGACCGCCGTCAGGATGTCGGCTGCCGTTCTCTGTATCCGCTCCAGCGACTGCGTGAGTGTCTCCTTATCGCCGTTGTACAGTTGAATGTAATCGCTGCTGGCACTGTTAGTATCCAGACCGATGCCGTGACAAACAACAAAAGCAACGGCCTCGGCTTCGGTCTCTCTGATCCTTTTCTCTTTTGGCATGTTGTCCCTGTCCTTATGCAAAATTTCGTGAGTCAACTCATAGGCCAAAACCGACAGCTCCTCTGCCGCAGTTAGTCCCTTCTTGAGTCTTATCAGTCCGCCGGAAGACGCGCCCTCAGCCAAACCTATTGCTTCGCTGTACTCCAACTTGACCCCCCTGCTGGCGACATACTCTCGCAATCTCTCTGGGTACATTCCTGGATCACCATTCACCCGGGCAAATTCAGGCAACGGCTTACCATCGGTCTGACTGATATCGAACACATACGCAGTCTTGAACGCCAGGGCCGTTTCCGGTTCCCGCTCTTGCTTCTTCTCCTCATCACCGTCTACGCCTGTCGCCCTCTTGCGTCTGACAATCGGCGCCATTATGGCAATCCCCTTCTCATTTCGCTTCACATGTCTGCCCAGCTTCTGCCATTTGCGAAAGCTTGCAACATGCGTCGCATCCGGCTTCTGAAAACCGATCAGAATAGCGTCGCCCAGGCTGTAGTTGTGGAACCTACCCATCGCCTTCTAATAGTCAACGAGCTTATTGCTTTTGCCGGCCGGTTGCTGTTTATGGAACTCATAAGAATAACTTGGATATTGGAGGACCAGACCATGGAAGGGATTGTTCATTTTATCCGTCTTGCATTGATATCAATCACATAACACTCTACAAAAGTCCACTGCAAACGAACACCGACATTGGAGAAGTTTCTGGAGCGGTATATCAAGAACAGGACGGATCTCAAGCCAGCGACAAAGGATTTGTACGACCAGACTAAGGAATACTTGCTGATGTTCTTCAATAGAAGCATCCGAATTGACCGAATTACCCGAGCGATGGCAGCAGATTGGCGTTCTGCAATGGCTGGCGGAAGACTCGTCTTGAATCGAAAAGGTAAAAAGAACAAAGAAGCGTCTGTTTGCATCCATGTTAGAAACGCCAAGACAGCGTTCAACCACGCAGAAAACGGTGAGGAAAGGGTTTGTGCCATTTCCAAGCACTGCTTGTAGCGGAATTTCCAGGCGATTAGGAAGCGAGCTGGGCTGCCGCGGTGGAAAGATGCCTTCGAGGTCATGCGGCGAAACTGTGAAACGGACTGAGCTCAGCGATATCCGCAATATGCGGTATCAGCTTGGATTGGGCATGCTATAGAGGTCTCAGCAAGACACTATCTGCACGTCCCAGAGGAATTGTACGACAAGGTCGCTGCCACAAAATCAAAAGATGAAATAGAATTGGCGAACCAAAGTGATCATAAGACAAGTTGCGGTAGGAGTTTATGACAATGGGCGATACAGGACTTGAACCTGTGACTTCCTGCGTGTAAGGCAGGCGCTCTGGCCAACTGAGCTAATCGCCCTGATTTTCTCTGTGCCCCGGCAGAGACACACCCACCGGCGGATTTCGGGCCAGCTTACATAAGATCGGCCATTACTGCAAGATAATTAGCGGTAGGATAGTTCTTCTCCCCCAACAGCCGGCCTGTAACTGGTCCGCAATTGGAACCGGGAAACCAGTTGCTCTCGAGACTCTACGGTGTAATATAGTCCAGGCCATACCTTGAGCACGAACGAGGTGGTCTTGAAGAATCGTGGAAAGGGTCCTCTTATGACATCAAGAATGAGCCGGCGTGGATTCATCAGGACCGTCAGTGCCGGCGCGGCCGGGCTGGCGGCAGGCGCGTTCACCGGCGGTTCTCAGAGGGTATCCGGTCGAGAAAACACCAAGCCCAACGTGCTGTTTATCTGGACCGATGAGCAGCGGGCCGACACGATGGCCGTCTATGGCAATACGAAAATCCATGCGCCGAGCCTGAACAAACTGGCCGCAGAAAGTGTGGTTTTCGAGAAGGCGTATGTCACCCAGCCGGTTTGCACGCCCAACCGCTCGGCCGTCATGACCGGCCTGTGGCCCCATACCACCGGCTGCACGAAGAATAACGTCCCGTTGCCGAGTAACATTCCGTGTCTGCCGGAGCTGCTCGGCGATCCGGGTTATCGCGCCGCTCATATATATGGGTAAGTGGCACTTGGGAGACGAGATCTTTGCCCAGCACGGCTTCGAGGAGTGGGTATCCATGGAGGATGGATATGGTTCAGGCTACAGCCAAGGCCGTGACCGTGGTGCAAGAAGCGACTATCATCATTTTCTCATTGAGCACGGGTATCAGCCGGACAGCGGCGGCGAGTTCAGCCGGGCGTTCGCGGCACGACGTCCGATTGAGCATTGCAAGCCCAAGTTCCTGGAGCTGAAGGCGTGCGATTTCCTGCGTCGGCACCGCAGCGAATCTTTTATTCTGTACGTCAATTTTCTGGAGCCGCACATGCCCTTCTTTGGGCCGATGGACGATGAGCATGACCCGAAGCAGGTTCAATTGCCCGCCAACTTCTCAGACTCCCTGGAAGAGAATGAGCCCCTTCGCTATCGCGTCATCCGTGAGTGTTGCCGGGCCAAGTACGGTGAGGATGAAAAGGATATCCGGGAGCTGATTGCGCGCTACTGGGGTCTGGTGACGCAGGTGGACCGCAGCGTGGGTGCGATTTTGCGGACATTGGAGGAGATGGGATTGACGGAAAACACGATTGTTGTCTATACGAGCGACCACGGCGATATGATGGGCTCACACCAGATGGTCGAAAAGAGCGTCATGTATGAGGAGGCCGTCAGGATCCCGTGGCTGATGCGCATCCCGCAAATGAAGGGCCGAAATCGACTGGTCGAGAATCCCGTCAGTCAGATCGACATGGCGCCTACCCTCTTCGAACTGTTAGGCTGGCATCGCGGCGGAGAACTGCCCGGCCAGAGTCTGGTCCCGCTGATCAAGGGCGGCCGGGCAGTTCAAGATCATGTGCATATTCAGTGGAATCCGAATAGTGGCGCCCTGAAAGTAAAGCAAGGCGGCACGGACTTAGCTTCGAAGGACGAGTTGAAACGCGTCGAGAACGAGCACAGCCGGGCTGTGATTTCGCCGGATGGCTGGAAGCTGTGCCTCAGCGACGTGGACAAGTGTCAGCTCTTCAACCTGTGGAAAGACCCCGGCGAGACCATCAACCTTTTCGACTCGGGCTTGCACGCAGACGTCATTTTGCGACTTACAAAGGAGATTCGCAAATGGCAGGAATCAGTAGATGACAGGGTGAAGGTCTGACTCGGCCATAAGGGCATGCTGTTATAGGACTTAAGAATGTAACTTGAGCACGCTATATAACATTCAGGACCTTGACGAACAAGCAACTTGACTTTTTCGTAATTTCGTAAAATGCTATATCATACAGTATTGGCGTTTTTTCAAATTCGAGGGTGGAAATACGCCAGTTGTTTGCCGTGGAGGAAACGGTCCGGAAAAAGGACAAAACGGTCTCGCAGGGCTGTCCAGCCTGAATCGCGGCTACTGACCTGACCCCGAATTATGTACCACCCATGATTAGAGAGTTCTCTATGTTGT
>CAYWZW010000011.1:0-95003 GCA_964462945.1 uncultured Pirellulales bacterium | reverse complement strand
GTGAGGCCAAAATCTGTTAAGGACTCTATATGGGTTGTTCAGCAAGCCCTAAGTACGACGATAATTATTCTTGATAACATCGGGGTTCATTAAGACCGCTCGTAACCTCGCGTCTCATGAGCCCGTGTGTTAACCTAATGAGATGAAAAAGAAAGCGACAGCGAGACGTCATCACTACCTACCGCAATCCTACTTGGCCCGATTTACGGACAAGGGCACGGAGGAAGGGCAGTTCTTTGTGCTCGAAGTCGAATCTGGGCGTTCATTTCGAACATCGCCGAAAAATGTTGCAGTTGAGCTCGATTTCAATCGCGTCGATATCGAGGGCCATCAGCCGGATGCTATCGAAAACGCATTATCTTCGCTGGGGCAGAAAGCAGTCCAAGCAATTGCGAATACAGTCGCCACAGAAGAATTCCCCAACGATGACGATTGCAACTCCATTCTCAATCTGATTTGTCTCATCGCGGTACGTAATCCATTCGTTCGTAAATCCTTCAACCATGCCCGAGAACAACTAATTCACATAATCGGTGACTTGCTAGTATCAGATAAACAATTATGGGAGCACCATGTCCGAAAAGCGAGGGATAATGGCGAGAACATCTCGGATTCAATATCATTCGAGGAGATGAAGCGCTTCATAGAAGAGAGAAACTACAAAATCGAATTTTCTCCCCAAAGCAATCTTCGGGTCGAACTGAACGCGTTCGATAATATCTTGCAGATTCTCGGTGAGCGAACTTGGTCATTAATAATCGCCCCTCAAGACGGGCCAGAATTCATCTGCTCGGACCAGCCGGTAGTTATCGAATGGAAGTCCGGTCGTCAGGGTCCGATCGGCTTAGGGAAGCGAGAAACGGAGGTTTTCTTTCCCATCAGTCGGCGTGCAGGTTTCTATGGCACCTTCGAAGACCCTTTGAAAGAGGTTGTTCATGCTGAACCAGGAAATGTTGCAACGATGAACCGACGTGTGATGTTTAACGCCGAAAGGCACGTTTTTTCGCCACTGGGATCGTTTGTAATCTGGATTGAAGGCGACATAAAGACCATTAGTTGTGGGTATAACAAGTTCAATGGAGCCGATGCAAAAGACCGCACGGCTGATTAGCGACGTTAGCACATGATTTTTGTGTTTCTATGTGAGAACTCGTCATAACAGATATTCAAAGTCGGGTTACAACAGCCAAAAGCATTATCAGTCCTTACCAGTATCGTGAGATACTACCAAAAACCAAGAAAGCAGATTTTTTGTTTCCAAAAGCATGTCGAACCTTCAACTTGGCAGTAGCCTTGCCTTCGAAACAACAACCTATTGCACGTTTCACCGCCGTATGATATAAGAAGACCGGTGAAAAATGGAAACAACAGAGCTAAAATCAGCAATATCAGAGCTTTCGGCCCGGGTTGAGAAAATCCGGGACTGGCTTTGACCTGCCGAGCAAACGATCCCAATTGCAGGAGCTGGAGGCGCGGATGTCCAGGGCGGGGTTCTGGGACAATCCCGATTCCGCTCAGTCCGTCGTGTCTCAATTGAGCGCCCTGAAAGCGGTCATTGAGCCGGTGGAAGAAGTGCAGCGTGAAGTGGGCGACATCCGGGAGCTGTTCGAGCTGGCGGCCGCTGAGGCGGACCAGGAAGAGCTCAAAGAGCTGGAAGAAGACCTGGCGGCACTTGTCAAGAGGTGCGAGCAGATTGAGCTGGCGGGACTGCTGTCGCGGCCCGAAGACACGAAGAACTGCTTCTTCAGCATCCACGCCGGCGCCGGAGGAACGGAAAGCTGCGACTGGGCTAGTATGCTGCTGAGGATGTACACGCGATATTTCGAAGCAAACAAATACCAGTTCGGGGAGCTTGACATTACGCCGGGCGAAGAAGCAGGAATCCGGTCGATCACGCTGCGGGTCGCCGGGCCTTTTGCGTTCGGCAAGCTCTCATGCGAAATGGGAGTGCATCGCCTCGTTCGGATCAGCCCCTTTGATGCGAACAAGCGACGGCACACAAGCTTTGCCGCGGTGGACTGTGTGCCGGAATTCGAGGAGGATATCGACGTCCAGATCGATGAAGATGACCTCCGGATCGACTTTTACCGCGCCAGCGGCGCCGGGGGACAACATGTGAACAAGACCAGCTCGGCGGTGCGGATTACGCACGAGCCGACCGGTATCGTGGTGCAGTGCCAGAACGAACGAAGCCAGCACAAGAACCGCGCCCAGGCCATGAAAGTGCTCAAGGCCAGACTCTACATGCTGGAGAGCCAAAAGCGCGACGCGGAGCTGGCAAAACTGCACGGCGACAAAGGCGAAATCGCCTGGGGAAATCAGATACGAAGCTACGTTCTGCAGCCGTACCAACTGGTCAAGGACCATCGAACGGATTTTCAGACCGGCAACGTGGACGCCGTGCTGGACGGGAAACTCGATGGATTCATCGAGAGCTATCTGCATCACAGAGCCAAAACGAGGCAAGCCAAAAGGTAGAGATCAAGAAGGGAAAATGGTTCGACAGGCTCACCGTCCTGAGCGGAGTCGAAGGAAGGCCAGGAATATGAAAGAGATTATCAATGTCGAGCTGAAAACGAGAAACGTCGATTTCAGCACGTGCAAAACCGACGTGCTCGCCGTGGGGACGTTTTGCGATGCGAAAGAACTGGACAAGCCCAACAGAGAGCTTGACGATAAGCTCGACGGTGCTATCAGCCGCTTGATTAAGCTGGGTGATTTTAATGGAAAAGACGGGGCCAGCGCCGTGGTCTATGGCAACGACCGGATCGGCGCCAAGAGGGTCCTAATCATCGGCCTTGGTGAAAAGAAAAAGGCAACACTCGACACCGTCCGCAGGGCGGCGGCGAGCGCGGCAAAAAAGTCCGTAGAGAGCAAAGCAGAAACGCTCAGCCTGGCCCTGCACAAGGCGTTCGGGGCACGTTTTGATTTGTCCGCGATGGGACAGGCGTGCGGCGAAGGGACGTATTTCGGCAGCTATCGCTATGACGAATTCGTCACCGAGAGCGAAGACGGGCGGTTAGGGGCGCTGAGAGTTGAGCTGATCGATCCGGATCCGGCAAAAACGAAAAAGTTGAAACAGGGGCTTTCGAGCGGAATCATTATCGGCAAGGCACAAAGTTACGCCCGTACGTTGGCAAACCGGCCGGCCAACGTCGTCAATCCGGCCGAATTGGCCGCTGTCGCAAAAGAGCTGGCCCAGGGCTCCACGAGGCTAAGCTGTACGGTTTTTGACGAAAAGCAGATGGCCGCAAAGGGCATGGGCGGGGTGCTCGCCGTCGGCTCAGGTTCACAGAGCAAACCGAGGTTTATCGTTCTAAAATACAGCCCCGCCGGCAAAGTCCCAGGCACCCGGCCAAAAGTTGCGCTGGTGGGCAAGGCGATAACGTTCGACTCCGGCGGGATCAGCATCAAGCCAGCCGCCAACATGGAGGAAATGAAATTGGATAAATCGGGAGGCACCACCGTTTTGGCAACCATGAAGGCCGTGGCGGAGCTGGGCCTGCCCGTGAACGTCCTGGGAATCGTGCCGGCGGCGGAAAACATGCCGAGCGGGACAAGCTACCGGCCCGGGGACATTCTTAACACGTTCAGCGGAAAATCCGTCGAGGTCCAGAATACCGACGCCGAAGGTAGAATGATATTGTGCGATGCCTTAAGCTATGCCGTCAAGCAAAACTGCGACGTCATCATCGATATCGCCACATTGACCGGCGCGTGCGTGGTGGCCCTCGGTAAGTACATGGCCGGGCTGATGGGCAATGATGACGGGCTGACCAGACAATTACAGAAAGCCTCAGAGAGCAGCGGCGAAAAAGTCTGGCCCATGCCCAGCGGCGATGAGTACGCCAAAGAGATGAAGAGCAAGATAGCGGACCTGAAGAACATCGGCAGCAAATGGGGCGGGGCGTGTACCGCTGCGGCGTTCTTAGGGCAGTTTGCGGGGGACAAGAAATGGGCACACCTTGATATTGCCGGCGTCTGGAGCTTCGACAAGGCCACGGATTTCGCGGCGGAGGGCGCAAGCGGATTCGGAGTGAGGCTGCTGACAGCCTACCTTACCAATCTGGCAAGCGCGAAGAACAAATGATCTCTTGAATACGATACTCGAGCCATGAACAAGAAAAGCAAAAGTGTGGATACCGACAGGATTGAAAAGGCCGTCAAGGAAATACTCATTGCCGTGGGCGAAGACACGGAGCGCGAGGGGCTTAAGCGAACGCCGGAACGGGTCGCAAGGATGTACGCTGAACTTTTGGGCGGGATGCAGGAGGACCCTGACATGCATCTTCGCGGCGTCTTTACCGAAAACTACGACGAAATCGTTCTGCTGCGGAACATCCCTTTTTACAGTATCTGTGAGCATCATTTGATGCCGTTTATCGGCTCGGCTCATGTTGCGTATTTACCCTCCGGGATGGTGCTTGGGGTCAGCAAATTGGCGCGGATCGTGGATTGTTTTGCCCGCCGGCTCCAGACCCAGGAAAGGCTGACGTACCAGATAGCCGATTTCATCATGAGCAGCCTGAAGCCGCACGGCGCTGCCGTGGTGCTGGAAGCTTCGCATAGCTGCATGACCATTCGAGGCATAAGGAAACCCGGCTCGGCAATGGTGACATCGGCGCTCCGGGGCATCTTCAAGAAGGACCCCAGGAGCAGAAGTGAAGTCTTGAGCCTGATGCACAAGTAGAAAGTAAAAAGGATTTCACTTATGCATGAGCTGGCCAGGCACGTGCGGTTTTCGATTAATCCTTTCCTGCCGGAACAAAACAAGGGTTTTAATTCGTTTGTCTCCGAGCCGGCGGGTGAGGGGTTATCGATTTTCTTCGAATTATCCGTTGAGGTGACCGGCGCCGTTGAGCCGGCCACGGGATTCGTCGTGAACGTCACCGACATTGACAGGAACGTTCGAGAATTCGTCGTGCCGCTTTTTGCCGAGCGGATAACGCGGGATTTCCGGCAGGCCAAACATATCGGGTTTTCTGCAATAGCCGAGCTTTTGGGATCGGCCCGGAGCCGGTTAGCTGACAAATTCGGAACGGCCCGGCTGAGTAAACTGGGTTTGAAGCTCAATCCTTTCAGGATAGTAGCTGTCGATTCAAAGGATTTGGATATGGTTTATTTTTGTGAGAAATTTGAATTTGCAGCGACGCACAAGCTCTGGAACGACGATTTTTCCGAGGAGCGCAACTTCGAGATTTTCGGAAAATGTGCAAACCCCACGGGTCACGGGCACAACTATACCGCAGAGATTGCGATAAAGATGCCAGCAGCCGGAAATGATTTTCGCATCGGTGATTTCGAAAAAATAGTGGACGATGAGCTGATTGAGCTTCTTGACCATAAGAACCTGAATACCGATCTTGACCAGTTCGCCAGGACCAATCCCACCGTCGAGAATATCGCCGTTTTCGCATGGAACCGGCTCGTCGGCAAGTTCGGCCAAGCGGCGCTGCATCGTGTGACCGTTTGGGAAACCGACAAAACATACTGCTCGTACTACGGCTGAAGCCAGAGCCAACACCGCCCCGGGGGACCGATAAAATCGGCGAATACTGTTGAAGCACCGTCGCATCCTGTTGAAAACCGTATGTCCCGCGCGTGAATATCATCAATGCAGGCGCTGAGAAGTTATCGGGCCTTTGGGGCGCATGCCGCTCCAGGGCAAGACTAATTGGCGTCGATGACTTGACGCTCCATCCTGCAAAGCAAACAGGCGGATTCGGGGTCTGGCCTTTACTAAAGCTATGTTCTTTATTTGCCGATACTTATGCTATAGACTCGTAGGGTTGGCTTTAGCCCACCGATTCTCCGTAAGCGGTCCCCGGGACAATTATGGCGGGGCACTCGTCTCGGCGAAGGCCGAGCCGTAGCCGGGAGCTCCGCCCTACGCACTCCGTAAGGAGTCCCCTGGACTGCTGAAAATAGTCCCCGTGGAGAATTTTGATATAGCAGCGAGGCTGCACTCGCTTTCCGCGCAGCCGACGGGGACGGAGTCCAAGCAGATGTATTCGATGTTGATAATTGCCTGAAGATTATTATTCTGTGCGGATGGGAATTTATTCGACAGGGCTTACATGAGAGCATTAGTAACGGGTGGCGCTGGTTTCATCGGGTCTCATTTGACGGAACGATTGCTCAAAGACGGCAATCAGGTCTCCGTCATCGACAACCTCAGCACCGGCAGCCTGAAAAATGTCGAGAGCTTCAAGGAACATTCCTGCTTTGAGTTCGTCGCGGGCGACATCCGCAACGCCGAACTCATGGAACCTCTGGCCAAGCGCTGTGACGTAATCTTTCATTTAGCTGCGGCGGTGGGTGTCAAGCTGATCGCCGAGGACCCGGTGCATACGATAGAAACCAATATCGGCGGCACGGAAATCGTGCTGGACGCAGCCAACAAATTCCACAAGAAAATCCTGATCGCTTCAAGCAGCGAGGTCTATGGCAAGAGCGAAGCGGTTCCCTTTCGTGAAGATGACGATATCGTGCTCGGCAGCACCCGTCTGTCGCGGTGGTCGTACGCCTGCAGCAAGGCGATAGACGAATTTCTGGGCCTGGCCTTTTATCAGCAGTACGGACTGGACGTCGTCATCGGCAGGTTCTTCAACACCATCGGGCCAAGGCAGACGGGCCAATACGGGATGGTGGTGCCCCGATTCGTTCAAAGCGCGCTCAACAATGAGCCCGTCCTGATATATGGTACCGGCAAGCAGACCCGCTGCTTCTGTTATGTGGCCGACCTCGTCGAGGCGATTATCCGCCTGATGAGCTGCAAGCAGGCAGCCGGTCAGGTGTATAATATCGGTACGAACGAGGAAATCAGCATCGAAGGTCTGGCCGACAAAATCATCGAAATGACAGGCAGCAAGAGTAGGAAGCGGTTCGTGCCATACGAGACCGCCTACGGCAGGCCGATAGAGGATATGATGCGGCGTGTGCCGAGCCTGGAGCGGATCAAAGAGAGAATCGGCTGGGAACCTCAGACAAGCCTGGATGAAGCCCTGCTGTTAATTGCCGAAAGCTTAAAGCAGAGTCCTCGTCTCCAGAGCGGATCGTATTGAATCAATCCCTATGCGCGTACGTGCGAAATTGAATCAGTGGGACTACCTCATCGTTACGGCGTCCAACGAGGCGCAGGCGAAGGGCTATGAGCTGCAACTGAAAATCCGACAGGATTTGGGGCTTCTGAGCAACGTCCACAACGTTATCGTTGTGGCTGACCCCGGCGGAAAGCGAGTCGGCAGCGGAGGCAGCACACTTTACTGCCTGATGGAGGTTCTCGGTCAACAGCTTGACCAGAACGCGGGTGTTACGGACCCGGACGCCTGGGAGGAAGCTCTCAGGAAGTTGCGAATTCTCATCGTTCACGCCGGCGGCGATTCGAGACGGCTGCCTGCATACGGCCCCTGCGGAAAAATATTTGTTCCGGTTCCGTGCGAAAGTGACATTGCGATCCCCGTGAGCCTGTTTGACCGGCAATTGCCGACATACCTGGCTTTGCCCGAGCCGGCGGCCCCCGCGTCTTCTTGCGAAGACAAGAGCGGGGGCGGCCAGGTGGTGATCACGTCGGGCGACGTGTTGTTGAGATTCGAGCCCTCGGAGGCAAAATTCGCCGCCGAGGGTGTCACGGGATTGGCCTGTTACGCTCCACCTGAGCAGGCAAGCGAACACGGTGTCTTTTGCAGAGGGCAGGCAGACCAGGTGAGATTGTACCTCCAGAAGCCCACCGTAGCCGAGCAGAAAGAAAAAGGAGCGATCGACCCATACGGTCAGACTTGTCTGGATATTGGGGTTATGAACTTCGACGCGAGAACGGCCGTTAAACTCCTCAAACTTTTCGGTGCTCGTCCCGGCAAAGACGGCAGGCTTGCTCTGAGCGGCGACGTGGGCCGAGCCGTTATAGAACGCGGTTTGGATTTCTATCGCGAGATATGCTGCGCCATGGGCAGTGAAGCCTGCCAATCCGAACACCGAAAATCCGCCCGGGACAGTGGTTCAAAATGGAGTAAGACTCTGCTCGCCAAGCTATTTCGAGTCTTTTCACAGGTACCCTTCAGCATGACATTGCTGAGGCACTGTGATTTCCTGGACTTCGGAACCAGCAGAGCGATTATCATCAGCGGCACCCGGCTGCTGCAGGAAGACCGCGGAGCATCTGACCTGCGAACCTTTCTTGACATCAACAACGAGATTGGCGACGGCGGCGTTGTGAAAGGGACATCCTCCTGGGTGGAGGCCTGCCGGATACGTTCACCGCTCATTCTGGGCGGAGAAAATGTCGTCGTTGGGGTCGATATTGATGAGCCGATCTCTCTGCCGCCAAGGGCATGTCTCGACGTCATACGAGGAAAGAACCCCAAAGGCAAGGGTGTCTGGTTTGTCCGCTGTTACACGCTGGATGATACGTTCAAGCAGACAAGAGAAGGCGGGACTTTCTGCGGAGTTGACGTGTTCGAATGGCTTAAAGCCGTCGGCGCCGGGCCGGAAGATGTCTGGGACACCAATCTGCCTCCCGCGAAACGGAGTATTTGGAATGCCCGCATGTTTCCGGCGGTAAAAACTCACGCCGAATACAAGCGATGGCTGTGGATCTTTGACCCGGCCGGCGCGCGTGATGCGGACTTCAAGGCATGGCTGAGAGCAGACAGGTACACCCTTGAGCAGATTCTGACCCTGGCCGAACACAGTGACTTTTACAGGCGGCGCAACAAGATTCGGGCAAACCTGATCCGGCAGTCCCTTCGGCAATTGTTTCGCCCGCAAAGTGGGCTCTCGAGCTCTGAACTGGCGTATTTGTTGAATGGTGCTGAGGACGTGAGTGCATGGGTCTGCGAGATTCTTGCAGAAGCACACCGGCATTTGCGAAACAGCAACAGCGGCGACGTCGAATCCCTCGTGTTCCCACGAGTTATCCATACGCTGGGTTCTGCACTGATAGAGCTTTACGAAGATACTGATCCTCCGCTCTCAAATGTTCTGCCGGGGCTCAGGCGGCTGCTTGGTCCGGCGGAGCATCACTGGTTGCTGTCTCTGGGGCTCGACGTGAGCTCGAAGATTTCTATTGTTCGCTGGGCTCGCCGGGCGCAAAGTATCGCCTTCGAGAATCTGGAGAACGTGATCGTTGCCGGCGGCTCCAAGCAGGACAGCCATCCAGGGAGCGTTCTGCGCAGCGACGAGATTGTCTGGGCGCGTGCGCCCGCCCGCCTTGATGTGGGCGGCGGCTGGACGGATACGCCGCCGTACTCGCTCGAGCATGGCGGCTGTGTCATCAATGCCGCGGTCAATCTTAACGGCCAGCCGCCTATCCAGGCGTATCTCCGCATCATCGATGAGCCGGTTATCCGCATCGGCTCCATCGACCAGGGAGCGAGGACTGAGATTATCCGCTTCGATGATCTGCTGGACTATCGAAAGGCCACCAGCAGTTTCGCCCTTGCCAAGGCGGCCCTGGCGTTGTCGTGCTTCCGGCCGCAAACGGACATTGAGACCAAAGACAGGAGTTTGAAAAAAACGCTGGAGCGATTCGGCGGAGGGATTGAGCTAACGACGCTTGCGGCGATTCCGAAGGGCAGCGGTCTGGGTACGTCGAGCATCATGGGAGCGGTGATTCTTGCGGCAATTCACCGCGCGATGGGCAGAGAGCTGTCACAGCGTGAGCTATTTCATGGTGTGCTTCGCCTGGAACAGGCGTTGACGACCGGGGGCGGCTGGCAGGACCAGATCGGAGGGGCAGTCAACGGCGTGAAGATGATCGTCACCGAACCCGGATTCGTCCCCGATGCGCACATCCATTATGTCCTGCCCGACATTCTGGACCCTAAGACCAACGGCGGGCGGAGCCTTCTGTACTATACCGGCATTACCCGGCTGGCCAAGAATATCCTGCACCAAGTCGTTGGACGATACTTGGATCGGCACCGCGCCACGATGGCCACATTAAAACAGATTCACATCGTGGCTGAAGAGGTGGCAGGCGCGCTCGTTCGCAAGGACATCGAAACATTCGGGCATCTGATCGACGTTGCATGGCAGCTTAACAAGCAGCTTGATCCGAACTCCAGCACTGATGAAATTGAATGGTTGTTTAAACGAGTCCGCCCCTTCATATACGGCGCCAAACTGCTCGGCGCCGGTGGAGGCGGTTTCATGCTGATGGTCTGCAAATCGGCGGAAAATACGCGATCCGTGCGGGATATGCTCGAAGCCGAACCACCTAACGAGCGGGCACGGTTCTTCGATTTCGACGTGAGCGCTGAGGGATTGACCGTCACCGTTTCCTGAGTCCAAACGACTCCGGCAGCTCGGGCGCGCGGTACGTTGGAGTTCTTAACAACACACTCGTGGAATTAGCAAAACAAAAACTGGCTCAGCACTACGTTGCAGCTCTGTGCGCTGCGCTGGCGTTTTACGTGATCACTTGCGCCCCCGGCGTGCTGTGGCAGGACAGCGGGCTGATTCAATACCGGGTCTGGCACAACGACATCGAAGGCTTCCTGGGCCTTGCTCTTTCTCATCCGCTCTTTTACATCGTCGCGATCGCTGCCAAGTGCATCCCGCTGGGTGATTTTGCCCACAGGGTCAATCTGGTCTCGGCGATCGCAGCCGCGGTGGCGGTTGCGAATATGTTCCTATTCGTGCGACTGTGGCTTGGCAGAAACTTGCCGGCGGTAATCGCGGCTGTCACCTTGGCCGTTTCTCATACGTTCTGGTGCCATGCGAGCATTGCTGAGACATATACGCTCTGGGCGGCCTTGTTTACCGCCGAATTGATAATGCTGCTGCAATATACCAGGACCAGGCGAGTGCACTACTTATACTGGCTGGGGCTTCTGAACGGACTTTCGATCGCCGTTCATATACTCGCCGCTATACCGCTTTTGTGCTACGCCGCGTTCGTCGTTTCTCTCCTGATTAAGAAAGAAATCCGCGCGAGAGACTTGGCGGTTTTCGTTCTGCTGTGGATTGTCGGTGCGCTGCCTTACGAGTATTTAATCGTCAAGACGACGATGCAGACCGGCGATATTGCAGGGACTTTGGCCTCCGCGGCTTTCGGCAAACGCTGGCAGGAAGCAGCCCTTAATACGTCTTTGTCCACGCAAATCGCGGGAGAGAACTTCCTGTATATTCTGTTCAACTTTCCCACGCCGAACGCCCTGCTGTTTTTGGCGGGCTGCTTCGGACTGCCCAGATTATCTCCGCGCCGAGGCTTTAGAAACGTCTTACTGGGCTCGTTCGTACTATTCTTTATTTTCGCCTTTCGTTATACCGTGCCGGACAGGTATGCGTTCTTCATACCGTTCTACTGCGGCTCTTCGATCCTGATAGGTCTTGGAGCGCATCTTTTGCAGGATCGAGTAAACGGCAAGGTTCTTGCATTTTTCGTTTTGTTTTTCAGCTTGCTGCCGATTGCTGTTTACGCCGCCGGGCCCACCTTGGCCAGAAAGATGCAGCTTCGCATCGGCACAAGAGGCGATGTTCCTTACCGCAGCGATTACGAATACTTCCTGCAGCCCTGGAAAACCGGATATAGGGGAGCAGAGCACTTCGCCAATGAAGCATTGGACCTCGCCACCGACCATGCGGTCATCTATGCCGACGCGACTACCGCCGCCCCCCTCTTGCTCGCCCAGCAAGTCAATGGAAAACGTCCGGACGTGAAGATTGTCTCGGGCACCGTGAACAGCAAAGATGCACCCCGGTTTGATGAGCAGACTATTGAACAACTGCTCGATGATGGAACGGTGTACGTTGTCTCATCGAGACCCGGCTATTGCCCTGAATTTGTGCTCAAGAACTATGACCTGGTTCACGCCGGCATTCTATGGCGAGTGGTCAAGCGATAAAACGACCCCGAACACATGAGCGAACAGCCGATCACAACCTCCAGGAGACTCGTTTACAACACGTTTTTCAACGTCGCAACGTTGGTGAGTCACGCCGTCATTGCTTTTCTTCTAATACGTTTCTTCCTCAGTCAGCTCGGCCAGGACCGGTACGGCGTATGGCTGCTCATCGGCGGTTCGATCTTCAAGTATGCACCTTTGCTGAGTTTGGGCTTGAGCAGTTCCATAAACAGATACATCCCCGTATGCCTGGCCAAGAACGACGACGAGGGAGTCCGACGAGTCATCAGCACTTCATTGTTTTTCTTCGTGGCTCTGGCAGTCGTTCTTATTATTATCAGCCTGGTCGTTTATCGGAATGTCGGCTCCTGGTTTGCAATTGAACCCGAGCTGGTGCAAACCGCCGGCAGACTCGTGCTCGTGGTCGGATTCTGCTTTGCCTTTGCAATGCCCTTGCAACCATCCACTGCAATACTGAGCGGACTGCAGCGCTATGATATCACCAATTCACTCGCACTGGCCGTACTGTTTTTGCGAACCGTCTTGGTCGTCATCTTGCTGCTGCAAGGTTACGGGTTGCTGGCAACGGGGTTCGTGTTCGGTCTGAGTGAGATTACCCTCAGAGCGCTGCATCGCGTTTTTGTCAGGAGACTTCTGCCCACGCCGACACTATCCCTGGGGAAGATCGACCTGCTGCTTTTGCGCGAAATGCTGGCTTACGGAATAAACACTTTTCTCTACGCCATGGGGGCTATAATCATCTACAATGCCAGCATTCTGGTCATCGGCATTTTCATGAGTACCGCCCACGTCAGTCAATTCACTGTTGCAACCGCCGGCGTCTTCTTGTTGTCACAACTGCTGCAGGCCTTCACGGCGGCGATAAAGCCGGCCGTCAGTGACCTCGACGCCAGAAACGACCATCTGCGGGTAAGAGAAATAGCTTTCCTGACACAGAAGTACAGCCTGCTTTTGCTTTTTCCGGGCGGCTGTTTCCTGGTCATGATGGGCAGGGAGTTCCTGGAGATATGGGTGGGCGACCAGTTCAAGGACCCGGCAGCCATCCCGGGAATGGCCGTTGTCTTAACCATCGTCACCGTTGGGCATTGTTTGATGTTGGCGCAGCACAGCAACTTTCTTGTGCTCGTGGGCCGGGGGCAACACAGGATCTTTGGCGTTCTTACCGCTTTGATGGCACTACTGTGCATCTCGGCATCTGTCGTCTCGGTAAAAGTGTTCGACTGGGGCCTGCTCGGGATAGCCTGGTCGAACTTTCTGCCGATGGTGCTGATATCCGGCGTGATTCTGCCGATATATTTCAACCAGAAAATGCGTGTTTCCTGGCTGGAGAACCTCCGCAATGTCTGGCGGCCGGCTTTGCTGGGGTCGCTGCCGGCGGCCATCTGCATCGGCCTTTGGAAATATCTTGCTCCACCTGACTCGTGGCTCGAAATAGCCGGCGTCGTTGTTGCCGCGGCGCTTCTGACAGCGGTGGGCGGATGGTTCTTGACTCTGACGGACGTCGAGCGAAAACGATTTGTCGGTATGGCTCTGCGAAGAAAAGACCGTGGCCAAGATTAGTTACAAAGAGTCTCACAAATACGCGGCCAAAGGCGCCGAATACGAGCAGTACTACCAAACTCAGACTTGGCAGAGATTCCTTTGGTCGCGCGAGCAGGAAATCATTCTGAAAATTCTGGAGAAATACTTCGCGGACAGGGACGTTCACCTGCTCGACTTTGCGTGCGGGACAGGCCGGATAACGGCTCTTTTGGAGAATCGCGTGAAAACCTCGACCGGCGTCGATGTATCCGGCTCCATGCTGGCCATCGCTAAGAAAAAGCTTAAGCGGACGGAAATTATCGAGGCGGACATAACGGTGGAAAACGTTCTAAAGCCAAGAAAGTTTAACCTGATAACCGCCTTTCGCTTTTTCCTCAACGCCGAGCCCGAGCTGCGTTCCGCCACGCTGCGAGCCCTTGTCGAGCTGTTGGACAAAGACGGCTGTTTCGTATTCAACAATCACCAGAATTCAGGGTCGCCCTGGACGAAGCTGCTGTATATGCGCCACCGGCGGAAAAATCCCGAAGGGATATTCAACGTGATGAGCAGCCAGGAAATGGATGAACTTGTTCAAGGAGCGGGGCTGGAAATCATTGAGATTTATCCGGTCGGTTTTTTTCATCCGCCAAAGGTTCCGGTTTCGTACCTGCTGAATCGCGCGGTTGATAATGTGGCCGGCAGGTTTAAGTTTCTGAATCAATTCTCAGAGAGCCCAATCGCCGTCTGCCGGCGGCGCGAGAACCGCAGCGATGATGATTCCGCTTCGAGGAAATGAACGATGGAGTGCCTTGGCGATATTGTTCGAAAAACAGGGGATTCGAGCATCCTGGCCGTCGAAGCGGCCAAAGCATCCAGGGCATTGGATATCGGCAAAGACAGCGGCCTGTTTTGCGTTCCCAAAGTCCTCAACTTCGACGCCGAGACGGGCGTGCTTGAATTCGAGAGACTCAGCGGCCTGGTGACGTTGCTCGATTTGGCGGTTCGTAAGGACCCGCGGCTGCCCGAACTCCTGGAAAAGGCGGGACAGGCATTGGCGGTTGTTCACGAAAAACTGGCCTTGCCCGAGGAAATGAAACGCGAAATGCCGCCGGAATGGATGGGGTCTTCCGATGAGAACGTTTTTATCCATGGTGATTTCGCCTGTATTAACGTGTGCTTTCACGAGCCGTCAGGTGAGCTGGTCATCGTGGACTGGTCGGCGGCGCCATTGGTAGGAAGAACTCCAAACTTCGGGAGCCGATACTTCGACATTCTCTTGTTTATAAGCTCTTTATTTCATGGTGCACCATGGCGAGCGGTGCTGAGCTGGGATGCCGCAGAAATGGCTCACCCGTTCCTGAGAGGATATCGGAACGCCGCCCCGCAAATCAAGTTAAGCAAATTTAGGGACTGTGCGCCGAAGATATGCCGATTGCAGAGAAAAAACGTCTTGCAACTGGCCCGCCGAAGAAGGCTTCTCAGGGCCGCAGGTTATATTTCTTGTCAAATGTTAATGCACGCTCGCTTGTGTCTGTTCTTGCACAGGAATGAATAGCCAAATTGGGAGCTGACCATGTACGCGGAATATGAAGATGAAATAGACACAGGGGAATTGCTTCGCGAGCCGAGTGAACGGACTTCTGATATCCAATTGCCGCCGGTGATGAATGTCCTGCTCCTTGCGATCTGGATTGTAATTTCCCTGATCGGATTTGCAGTCATGTTCCTTGCGAAAAATCCCGTGGCGGGTGCCATCATTATCGGCGTACCGACGGTCATCGGCATGGTCCTGAAACCGACGTTCGGCCTTTGTATTATGATGCTTGTGCTGCCGACAGGCGCCGGCATCGGTTTCAGGCAGGTTTTCAGTCTGGACCGAGGCGTCGGCATCGCGCTGGCCGTCAGCTTTGCGTTGAATGTACTGATCACGCGTCCGAGACTGCGCATCGGCCACAAGGCATTGTGGGCAATGATAATATACACGCTCTGGGTATGTCTGGTCTCTCTGGCAGGACCCTATCTGAGCTATGAGCTGGTGCGTGCCTTCACACAGGTTCAGCTTCTTGCACTCATTTTTATCGTATATTGGATACTCCAGACAAACGGCGAGAAAGCCTTTCGCTGGGCATCGAGAGCATACGTCATCGGGACCCTGGGGACAATCGCATTGGCGTTCATCACCGGTTCGGCCATGAGAGCAATGGAAGACACGCCGGAACAGCGGTATTCCGCCACGCTGGGCGAGGCAACGGATGCGAACATGTTGGCGTCGCTGACCGCTATAGCGTTTTTAGCCGCGATCTATCTATTTGCCCGTGACAGGAATTGGTTCTGGCGAATGTTGTACCTGGCTGCAATCTTGTTTCTCCCCATCATGCTGCTCAAGATCGGCTCGCGCGGCGCCCTGATTGCCATCCTGTTCACAATGCTCTCGCCGTTGCTGTTTGTCAGGCAGGTGGTGCGCAGACCGGCCCTTGTGGCCTTGCTGCTTCTGGTCATTTTGCTGGCATCGATCTCGGCGGGGCTGGTCGTCAAAAACACAGGGCTGCAAGCGCCGGTTGCGACCCGGCTGACAGACCTCCACCAGGCCAAGGAAGCCGTCAGCTACAGAATGATGCCGGTCAAACAAGCCGTTCTATGCGCGGTGAGAAAACCCTGGGGAACAAGCTACTATGGGTGGTTTGAGGAAAGTGGACTCAGAATCCTGCCTCACAGTGATTTCTTCCTGGCGCTCGGAGTGTATGGCATACCCGCGGCCGCGCTTTTTGCCTTGTTCGTAATCTTGATCATGCTCACCGTGAAACGCATACCGCTCGGACTGGAAAAATTGTACGCCAGGGCAATCCTGACGTACCTGCTGATAATGGGGTTCAACGTGGGACAGCTCTATCAGAAGCACTATTGGGTGTTTCTCGCATTCATCTTAGCGAGTGAGCGCATGGCCGGATTCTTTACAGCACCGGCGGATGATGTACCTGTCCAAAGCGAGCATGAGGAAGATTTCCTGCCGCAGGAACAGTTCGCCTGACCAAGATATGCACGTAGCGATAGTGACAGTTTTCCCGGAAAATCCCCGGTGTATCGACGGAGGTGTGGCCGGGGCGGCGAGATACCTCGTCGATGAGCTCGCAAAGCACCCAGACGTCAAGGTGACCGTAATCGTTCCGAGAGGTCCCGCGGGAGAGACTGTTTGCGAGGGCTGGGACAGCTTCAACGTCTTTAGGGTGGGCAAAATGGGGCCGTGGAGCTTTCTGCCCGGAACGGTCTATGACGTGTTCGCAGGGAAACGACGGATCCGGTCCCTTTTGAGGCAACTGAAACCCGACATTGTGCACTTTCAGGGCGTGACCTTCCTGGCGGCCAATTGCGAGCAGCCGAACATTCTTACGATACACGGCATTGCCGAGAGGGACGCGATATGGGAAAGCCGGTGGCGCGTTCTTCGCCGGCCCAGGCGGCTGCTTTTGAAGCTGACGGAGGAGTATGGACGTCGCCGGGTCCGGCATATCGTTTTGATAAGCGAGTATGCAAAAAAGTTCTTGCCGCAGAAGAACAGGATTGGCAAGACCTGGCTTATCGAGAATCCCGTTGCCGATTCCTATTTTGACCTTGAGTGGGCGTTTGAGCCGGGCAGAATATTTTGCTGCAGCAGGATCAGGCCGTTGAAGAATATCGTCGGCTTGGTAAAAGCCTTCGCTCGTGTCGCTCAGCAGCTTCCCTACTCTCATCTTCGGATCGCCGGAACTCCGGAAGCGGCTTACCTCGAAGCGTGCAAAGAGCAGGTCAAGGCAGCCAACATAGACAACAGGGTGCACTTTTTGGGCAACATCGGCATCAAAGAGGTGCAACTCGAGCTATCCAGGGCGAATTGTGTAGTCGTCCCCTCGTTCCAGGAAAACGCCCCGCTGACGATTGCTGAAGCCATGGCGGCGGGTGTCCCCGTTGTCGCAGCGAAAGTGGGCGGAATTCCGGGCATGGTCGAGGATGGAAAAACAGGGACGTTGGTTGACCCTTACGATATCAGGAGCATCGCTGACGGCATTTCAAAGATTCTCTCTAATGAGGCGCTCGCCCGGTCGATGGGCCGCTGCGCGAAGGATACTGCCCGCAGAAGATTCAGGGCCTCGGTTGTCTGTGAAAAAACGCTGCAAGCCTATCGTGAAGTATTGCAGGAACCTCAGTAAGCAAGGTGGCAGATGCGAATTAGCTTTATCGCGCTCGGGACATTCACGCACATCGGGTCGTACCTGGATTACTTCAAAGAGGCCGGGCACGATGTGCATTTCATTTCATTATCTCCGGGCCCCGAACGCGGAGTGCCGACGTATAACGTAGGGCTCGGCAGGAAATATTCCCAGAGCGAGGGAAAATGGAAATATCCCATCAGCATGCTTCGAGCGAGAAAGCTGATAAAGAAGCTGCAACCCGACATTGTGCACGCCCACTACGCCACCAGTTGCGGCCTGACAGCCTGGGTTTGCGGCTTCCACCCAACCGTTGTCACAGTGCACGGAAGTGACTTGACCGTCGGGATCAAATCCGCAATATGGCGGCCCCTCTTAAGAAGGATATTCGAACACTGCGATTGCGTGAACACGGTCTCAAAGGACCTTCAAAATATGGTTGCCAGCCTCGGCGTCAGCCCGGACAAAATCAAGACCCTCGCGCTCGGAATCGATACTGAGAAGTTCTCGTCTATTGAGCGGCCCGAAATCAATCCAAGTCGAACGTTAAGACTCGTGTGTACCAGACGCCTCGAGCCTGTGTTCGACCATCAGACCATCATCGGCGCTCTGGTCCGGCTCAAGGACAACGGGGTCAAGTTTCATACAACTTTTGTGGGTGGCGGCTCTTTGCTCGACGCACTGAAGCAGCACATCAGGAACGCTGGCCTGGAGGACCGCGTGAGCTTTACAGGCAGAGTGCATAATGACGATCTGCCGGAGGTTCTCGCCCGGCACGACGTTTATCTTTCAGCTTCGCTATGGGATGGGACAAGTTTGTCCCTCTTGGAGGCTATGGCAACGGGCTTGTTTCCCATTGTTTCGGACATAAAAGCCAACTCGGCATGGTTGAGCCACAATGTTGATGGCCTGCTTCATAAGGTCGGCGACGCAGATGACTTGGCAAAATGTATCATGCAACTGTATAACGAACCGAGGCTCGCCGTCGCTGCGGCCCGGCGCAATCGCGAAAGAGTCGTTGAGCACGGAAACAGGAAAACAAATATGAATCGCCTCGAAAGAATTTATCAAGAGCTGGTTGGCAGGCGGAGATAAGCCATGCCGAGACACCTGAGCCTCGCTATTCTATTGCTTATTTCCTGCGATTTATTTGCAGGGACGTACTGGATTTCTCATGACGGACAGAAATCAGGAACCGGCTCGCAGACAAATCCATTCCCATTCGTGGAGACGGCTCTGAAAAACGTCGGCGGGGGCAACACGTTCATATTCAAGCCCGGAGACTACATCGGGACTCAAATCACGCTTTCTGCGGAGCATACGGGCTCGGCAGAAAGACCGACTATTCTCAAATCTCAGTACAAGTATAGAGCGGTCCTGCACGGCTCTGCGTTCCACAACATCTATGTCAAGAGCGGCTGCAAGTGGGTCATTATAGACGGCTTTGAGAGCAGTGGGGCCAAATACACAGGCATCAAATCCGACGCGGACTACACCGTGATACGAAACTGCCGCATTCACAATAACGCTCTTCAGGGCATCGAAGCCCACAATGTCCGCGGAACGGTCATTGAAAACAATGTCATCGAATATAACGGCGCGCACCCTCAGTTCAGCCATGGGGTATATGCCGACGGCGATAATCTGACGATTCGCAACAACGTGGTCAGATTCAATTCAGGCTGGGGTCTCCATTTGTACCCTGAGATAGCCAACAGTAAGATCGAGAACAATCTTATCTACGGCAATTGCAGGTGGGGCATCGCCGTGTATTCCAAGCCGCGAACCGGCTCCAATAGCATCGTCAATAACACGGTCGTGCTCAATGGCAGCGGCGTAGCAGTCAAAAATGCTCTGAACGAGATCATTGCGAACAACATTATCGTGGACAATACCGGCTGGAGGTTCGAGAAAGCCGAGCCTATTGCGATTCTTGACCTGCCCGACAGCCGGCAGGCGGGCGGCGACCCACGCGAGAGCAAAAGCGTGATTGACTATAACCTTTGTATTCCGCCATTAAGAGCGGCCGGGCCGCACGCGACATTCGGAGATCCGCTGTTTCTGGATAAAGAGAAGGGAACGTTCTATCTGAAGGAAGGCAGCCCCGCCATCGCAAGAGGCTCAAAGGAGTATGCTCCGAAAAGAGACTTCTTCGACCGACCGTGGCCTCAAGACAGGGCCCCGGACCTGGGGTGTTTTCCCTACGATCCCTCGCTCTTGCTGCCCCAGGCGCGCCAAGAGTGGTATTATCAGTGGCCGTTTCTTTTCAGAGGCAAGGGCGATACCATTCCGGATTTTTGGAACGTACCCGGACTAAGCGACTCTTCATCTAGTCCCAGAAAAGACAATGCTTCACGGCAATAACCGAACGGGTGGCAGCCTCAAGCGCAGCGCTCCCCTGAGCGAAGTCGAATGGGTTGGGGATGGTTTATCTGGAGTCCGCCATCCCCAAAGCCTTCGGCTTTGAGGCTGCCACCCTTTCCCACAGCCAAAAATGTACATTCTCTACCTGCATCAATACTTTGCGACGCGTAAAGGAATGACGGGGACACGATCCTACGAGTTTTCCCGCCATCTTGTAGCTAAAGGTCACCGCGTGACGATGATAACCTCCGGGCTTGCCAACCAGGAGTTTCCCGTGCCGGACGGGAAACAATACATCGAGTCCGAGTGCGAAGGAATTCACGTGGTCCCGATTGCCGCAGCTTACAATGACCCGCAGGCCGGCGCGGGCATGACCGGCTGGCAGCGGATGCTCAAGTTCTATCAGTTTGCATGGTTAGCGGCGCGCATCGGCAGAAAGCTGGCCAAGCCGGACGTTGTCTTTGCCACGCACACGCCGCTGACTATCGGCCTATCGGGTCTGGCCCTGGCCCGGCACTTTGACGTCCCGTTCGTCTTCGAGGTTCGCGACCTCTGGCCGGAGGCGCTGGTCAACGTCGGAGCTTTGAAGAATCCTGCCGCCATCTGGTGGCTGCGCCGAATGGCTGCCAAGATATACTCAGGGGCAAAGCACATCGTTGCGCTGTCACCCGGCATGAAGGAAGGTATCGTCCGCACCGGCGTGCCCGCCGAGAAGGTCACGGTGATTCCGAACGGCAGCGACCTGGACTTATTCAGTCCGGACGTGGATGGTTCGGCCGCGCGCGAACGGCTGGGGCTGGGCGATAGGTTCGCGGCGGTTTATTTCGGAGCGATGGGTTTGGCAAACGGGCTTGAGTATGCGATTGAAGCGGCTCGAATCTTAGCCGAACGAGGCAACAGCCGCATCGTCCTGGTGCTCCATGGCAGCGGCGGAAAACGGCCCGACCTGGAGAAGATGGCACGGCAATACAGACTGACCAATGTGATTTTCAGCAATCCGGCGCCCGGCAAGGCGCACGTGGCTCAAATCATTGCCGCGTGCCAAGCCTGTTTGACCATCTACCGGGCGACCAAAGAGCACACTTGGTCTCCAAACAAAATGTTCGACGCCCTGGCAGCGGGCAAGCCCGTGCTGATCAACGTGCCGGGCTGGCTGGGGGAAACGATAGAGAACAACCATTGCGGCAGATCCCTCGACCCCTATCAGCCGCAGGCGCTGGCGGATGCGCTGGAAGAACTCGCAGCTCACCCGGAGCTTTGCCGCGAAATGGGCAAGAACGCCCGTGCGCTGGCCGAACGCGAATTTGCCCGAGCGAAGCTGGCCGACCGCCTTGAAAGTGTCTTGTCAGAGGCAATCCAGCACGGACAAAACGGGCGACAAAATGCGAATCCGCCCTTTGTCAGTATCATCATGCCGATTCGCAATGAGGCCGATTTCATCGAGCGGGCGCTGCGGAGCATACTAAGAAACAGTTATCCCGCCGAGAAGATGGAGATTCTTGTCGTGGACGGCATGAGCAGCGACGGCACAAGACAGATTGTTTGCAGACTTTCGCAACTCGACAATCGAGTCAGGATGCTGGATAATCCGAAGCGGATTGTTCCTACGGCAATGAACATCGGCCTAAGGGCTGCGCGGGGTGAGATGTTCATCCGAATCGACGGGCACGCCGAAATCCCGGCGGATTTTATTATCAAATCCATTCGGTGCCTGCGTGAGCATCCGCAAGCCTGGGTTGCGGGCGGGCACATCAGGACTGTGGCGGATAATTATACGGGCCGGGCCATCGCCTCGGCGATGCGCTCGCCGATCGGCGTGGGCAATTCAAGATTCAGGCTCGGAGATTATGAAGGCTGGGTCGATACGCTCGCCTTCGGCACACACTATAAATGGATCGTCGATAAAGTCGGCTACTTTGACGAGGAATTAGTGCGCAATCAGGACGATGAATACAACCTGCGAATCATTCTGGCGGGCGGCAAAATATGGATGTCCAAAGCGATACAAAGCACCTACTTTTCACGAGGGTCTCTTCGTACACTCTGGAAGCAATATTTTCAGTATGGTTTCTGGCGGATAAGGACTTTGCAGAAGCATAAGAGGCCGGCGAGCTTGCGGCAATTGGTGCCTTTGCTGTTCGTTTCGTCTGTGCTCTTTTTCGGACTGGCCGGCCTGGCATGGCGGCCTTTGTGGATTCTATTGGCTGTTGAGGCGGCCCTGTATGTTCTGGGGCTGATAATGGGCGCCGTGGATGTCGGGCGCAAATCCGGCTGGCAATATGCACCCGTCGCACCTGTGATCTTTGCCATGCTACATTTCGCCTATGGAACAGGTTCGCTGTGGGGCGGCGTCAGGTTTTCTATACTCAAAGGACACGGCATGAAAAAACCTGAGGAAACGCAGATGTCGAGGTAACAGCGCTGCAATGAACAGGATAATTGAAGAATATCAGCGCGAGTTTGCCCGTTTCTTCGGCGCCGAGCGGGCCTTCGCATTTTGGAAGGGCCGAGTCGGGCTGTATGCACTGCTGCGAGCGCTCGACGTCGGTCGGGGCGACGAGGTCATCCTGCCGGGCTACACCTGCGTCATGAACGTAAACCCGATCAAGTACGTCGGAGCCAAGCCCGTTTATGTCGATATTGAGCCGGACACATTCAATATCGATGCGAATCTATTAGAACAGAAGATTACAGCCAGGACAAAGGTCATCATCGCCCAGCATACGTACGGCTATCCCTGTGAAGTGGACGCGATTATGAAGATCGCTCGCAGTCACGGCATTTGCGTCATCGAGGACTGTTGTCTTGCCCTCGGCTCAAAATACAAAGGCCGGACAGCAGGGACATTCGGCCGGGCTGCGTATTTTTCGTTTCAGTGGAATAAGCCCTATACAACGGGGCTGGGAGGGATGGTAATAACCAGCGACAAGGGGCTGGCCGAGCGGATTGACGCGCTGCAGGCGAATGAAATGCGCTCGCCGTCGAGCCGGGAAGTCCTTATGCTCTCGATGGAGCTGGTTCTCTATAGACTGTTTATCTATCCAAGGACGACGGCCCTTGCCCAGAGTTTGTTCAGGTATCTGACACGAAAAGGCGCGGTGGTGGGATCGTCCGGCGCAAATGAATTTGAGCCGGTGAAAGCCGACGATTTCTTCAAAGGCGCCAGCGCCACGCAGGCTCGTTCGGGTTCGGCGCAGCTAAAAAAAATCGAGCAAAACGTTTCTCACCGCACGGAGCTGGCGCTGCTCTATGACCGGCTTCTTGAGAGCAAGGGCTGGAAGAGCAGGACCTACGATAGGGCCGTAATGCAGCCCGTCATGGTCAGATACCCGGTGAGGATCAAAGAAAAGGAAAGGGCGCTCCGTCAGGCAGCAAAAGCCGGCATCGAGCTTGGAAGCTGGTTCGAATGTCCCCTGCACCCGATTGAGACCTCTCTGGCCTCTTACGACTACGCGGTCGGAATGTGCCCGGAGGCGGAGAAGGCCGGTCGCCAAGTCGTAAATTTGCCGCTGCACCCGCGAGCGAACAAAAAGACGGTCAAGGGAAGCGTGGACTTCATCACCGGCTTTACTCAAGCAGGCTGACGGCTACTGCCGCTTGCGGATGGCTCCCCGCAGGCCCTCCATTTTCAGGTAGCCTTTTTTCCAGACGATGATGCCGGAGACGATGAAAACGAGCAGGTATATAATTAGGGCGTATCTTGCCCTGATCTTCGTTCGCAGGCTCAGCCCGATTCCAATGAGGGCATACAAGGCGGCAAGGCCGTAACATATAGCAACGGTTCTTTTGAGCGGGATTCCCCTGTCGAGCATCTGGTCGTAGATGTGGCCCCGGTCGGAGACGAATAAGGGCCTGTGATTGAGCAATCTACGGGCCAGAGCGACGGACGTGTCGAGGATGGGCAGGCCGAAGACGACGACCGACGCCATCCACCATCGCACGGCCTTCTCGGCGAACAAGATCATCAAGGCCGCGACGATGAAACCGAGCAACATGCTGCCGGCGTCACCCATGAATATCTTGGCCGGATGACGATTGAAAGGCAGGAAGCCGCATACGGCGCCGAGAAGCCCTAGGCACACGATGACGCGGACCGAGTCGCCGCCAACGCTGCTGGAAGCCCAGGTGCCTAAGTGGATGGCCAGCAGGAGCAAGGCCGCCGTGATAATCACCGTGACGCCGGCGCAAAGACCGTCCAGGCCATCGAGAAGATTCAGCGAGTTCGTCGCGCCAACGACGAAAACAATAACAATGGGGATCCCCAAGACGATCTCTACGTTCTGCGGGATATTCCATCCAAGGTAGGCGTGGAGAAAACTGAGGCTTGGCCTTATGCCTACGGCAGCTAAAATGACCGCCGCGATGACTTGTCCAAGCATCTTCTGGTGAGGTTTCAAATTGAATATGTCATCTACGAGACCAACGAAGCAGGCTATCGCCCCGCCGGCTAAGACGCCAAAAAGCCACGTATATGTTGAAGGCAGATGTTCCTGGCCGTGGAGATAATAAATGCCTGAAAGGATGCCGACGGTCAGCCCGACGAGCATGCCTATGCCGCCGAGATACGCGACGGTCCCTTTGTGAGTTTTTACACGGTCATCCGGCCGGTCAACGATCCCGAACTTCAGCGCGATCTTTTTGCACAGCGCCGTCGCCGCCAACGCCGAGACAAATGAAAACACCGGGACAGGCCAGAATTGCATCACCCAGCTTATGGACCTCTCAGGACCTATAAGATTATCGAGCATAGTTCTGCCCCTTATCCGACGAATCGTCAAGCGAGGAAGCACTCACGGATTTAGTCTATCGGATGAAGCCGGACCTGTCCAGGTGAATCGCCGTAGGGTTGACGCCTGGGTCCATCCTGAGTAAAATCGCCAATATGACTCCTTTTAGCACACTAAAGCGCGGATTCGACATTCTCGTTTCCCTATCAGCATTGGTCCTTCTGTGGCCGATTTTGGCTGTGATCGCAATAGCCATACGGCTTGACAGCAAGGGACCGGCCCTTTTCAAGCAGCAAAGAGCCGGCAAAAACGGCAAACCATTTGTCTTCTACAAGTTTCGCACGATGAAGGTCGATGTTGATCCTTTCGGGCCGAGTCCAAAGTCCGGCAAAGACCCCAGACTAACGAAAGTTGGAAGATTTCTGCGGGAATATTCGCTCGACGAGCTACCGCAACTGCTGAATATACTAAAAGGAGATATGAGCCTCGTCGGGCCCCGGCCGCTGTATCTCTCACAGATACCCGAATGGAGCGAGCGGCAAAGAAAACGGCTGCTCGTCAAGCCCGGCTTGACGGGCCTGGCACAAATATCAGGGCGCGGACAGTTAACGCGCGAAGAGAAACTTGAGCTCGACGTCAAGTACGTAGAAACAGCAGGTCTCTTAGCCGACGTAAAGATAATGCTGGCGACCATCGCCCGGGTTCTCGGGCGAAGGGGCGTCTATGAGAAAAGGTACTCGCAAGAAGAATACACGCGAGGCATGAAACCTTGAATACTCTCGGCAAGACAGAAGTTGCTGCTTATCTCAATTGGTATCCTCAGTGTTTCGTCCTGCGAAACAAAGCAGTCAGGTAAACCACGGCCACGACCGCCCCGATTCCTCCGGCGGAAATAAGCATGTCCCGCACGGCGAACGCCCTGCCGACAATCACCGAAAACAGCTTCACAATCAACAGCAGCCCCGCCGGCGCCGCTAATGCCGCCGTCAGCCGTTTTATCTCACTTCCGGGCGGGCGGATGGCCGGCCGTGAATGCCGTATGTATTGAACCCACAGCGCAGTAAAAATTGCGTAGGCGGATAGATGAAACATTGCACTTGTGACGGGCATCAGGTCGGCCAAATCGGTTCGCGTGACGTTCGTCATACCGAAGATAACAGCCGCTGCCACTGCAAGCCCGGCAGGCCGTAGCGCAAAGACGGAGAACAAAATCAAACCCGTGAGCGTGCCTGCCACGTCTGCGAAAAAATCCCCAGGGTCGCAGCTTCGTCCGGCCACAAAGCCCTGAGACCACTCGTCAAGAATCCCATACACAGCCACTATGGCCAACATCCACCACGGCCCCGCTCTGCGCCAATTCACTTTTTCATCGCCCCACACGGCAAACCACAGCAGATAGATGAGCGTCAAATACGTAAAGAAATGAAGGCTTTTATCGGAGACGCCGGCCTCGCGAACCACCCGCGGAATCGGTATATGGGCAAAGACAAAAAGCGTGGGCCAGTAAAGGGCCAGCAGGATGGTCACCATCTTTCTTTGACGCGACACAGCCATTGAAACAACCTCAAAGAATCCCCCATCACCCATGCCGTGGCGGCAATGAGTCTATGTGCCACCTTCGCTTATATCCTCCGCCGTGAGAAGCAGCAGCCAGTCATCCCCGCCGTCCGGGGCCGTCAAATGTTCCCCGCTATCGGTCGTTCCCGCAAAACGCCGGTCGGACGTATCGCGAGCGTTTATCCATGTGACTCTGCACCGCTCCGTCTTGAGAGAAACATTCACGCTTCCCCCATCGGGAAGATATACCAGATAGTATCTGCCCTCCTGGGAAAGACAGAAACCGTTGTCGACTATCCGCTGGTTGGGACTCATCCGGTAAAAAGGAACCGTTTCAAAAAAGTCCCACACCTTCCTGACAATATCATGCCCGGCCTGCTTTCTATCGGACAGCTCCATGCTTCCGCTGAAACCGGAAGATGAATCGCCGTCCATGTCCGCATAATTGATCGCCGCGGCTGACATTATAAGGACAAATGCCTTCTTGCGGATATCGACTTCGCTTTGGATATCGTGATACATATTGCCGGGCCAGAATACCTCCTGGGCATAGAGCGGTTTGGCGTCGTGATGGTTTTTCAACATCCCTCGGTTGATTTGGGATAAGTCCGTACCCTTCCACCCCTGAAGCGTAGCGAAACAAAGCCAGTCCTCATCCTTGAATGGATCGTCTCCGCTCGGATTGTGCACCGAGATGAGATGTCCAAATATGTCCAATTCCTTGATCTGCCGGCCAAGACGATTGATGTCGGCCGCCGTCATGGCGTTCTGGAACGCACCGGGTTTGAGCATCGGCTCCGGCCCGGCCATATTGAAAAGAACGTTCCAGTAGGACCCTAATCGAGCCAAGGTATATGTGATATACCGGGTCTGCTCCTGATGATCCGTGGGAAAGTCAGAGCTTTGTCCGAAGAAGCCGGCAAAGGGATAAATCATAATCCCGCGCCCAGCTAAGTCATCCAGGATGGCTTCCATCTTTCGGTATTCCATCGCGTTTAGCGGCCAGAGGTCGGGCGTCCTCCAGCCACGGCCCCGGTCCTTGGCGTCGCGATTCAGGTAGTGGCTGGCCACCGAAAGCATCTTATAGCCCCGCCTCTGCGCCCAATCCAGAAAGGCCGTGCGCTTCTGAGCGGCCCAGTTCTCGGCAAAGAACCGGTCGCCCACGTGAAAGCTGCGAATCAGCACGTGCTGACCGCCTTTGTAGCCAAACCACATCGGATTCGACTCGTCCGCGGAAATCATGCCGGGGATATCGGACCGGACGCAGTCGAACGTCCCGCTGATTCCGGGTGAGCCGTCGGAAAAGGCGGCGCTGTATTTCCACATGCCGATCCGGCCGGGCATGAACCGAATCTTCCAGGTCCAGCCGCCGTCGTAAAACCCCCAGAACTTCACGCTCTTGCCGTCGGGACTCTCGTAGGTGACATTCAAAGTCACGTCTTCGTAGGGATCGCGATAGCCCTTGGCATTCTCCACCGACGCCTCAAAACGGTCCCACTGCCCAACCGTTGCGACGGTACCACTTCCACTCAGCGGATTAGGGCCGATAATAGATGCCTCGATAGTACGGGCAATGCTATTTGTGCCCGACGACGCCTGGATTCCGACCCCGGCAAAAACGATCCCGTTTCTGTGATTCCATAGCACGATACTGCCGCCCGCCCCCCTTCCGCACGCCCAGGCGCTGTCGGCTCCGGCAAAAAGGTCCTGATCTGTGTTGACCCAGGTCAAATATCCGTATGGGCACTCCGGGAAGTCCTCCGGCGACATATCAATGTGGCCGTCATTTGGACCGTCGTAATTGACGCGCATGCCGTGGGTTTGCTTTGTCTCCAGCTCCTCAACGAACCATTCCGGAACCAGCTCCACGCGGTCCCATGTTCCGCGCGCGAGAGCAAGCAGGCCCAGACGGCCCATGTGTTCGAGGCTGATGACAAAACGAACGCCGTCATCTCTCTTGCCAAACCCGGTGTCTTTCTTGATTGCCGTGGACCATCCGTCCATGCCGATGGCATCAAAGTAGGCTTTGCCGGCTACGCCGGCATAGTCGTCATAAAAATCCTTCTTCCCGTATGCCCTGGCCAGCGCGCTGCAAAGGTGCACCAGATTCCAGTCAGAGTACGTCCACATCTGGCTGGGCTTGTAGTCAGGATGACCGCCGTAGGGGTAATCAAAACCGGCCGACTGGGTCATGACGTGCCGCCACGTCGCCTCGGCGTCGTTGCCCTTCAGTTCCGGCAGCCACGTGCTGATCTTCTGATGATGCGATGGTATTCTGCCCTGCTTGATGGCCGCCCCGACGATCATCGCGTGCCACGTCTTGCGAAGCGACGCGACGTCGGTGGTCCTGTGAAAATCTCCTTCAACGCGAACGAGGTAGCCGTGACGCCACAGAGCCCATCGCGGCTGCACTTTCCTCTCGGCGTATGGATTCTCGCGAATATACTGGTTTATCCGGTCCGCAAAGCCGGGGTCGAGTCCAACCTCTTGCGGGGCTCTTTGGGACTGATTCCCGATACCCTTGCCGCCGGGAGGAAAATACAAACCGGCACCGGGACTTTTGCCCGAGACGTTTTCAGCCGCCGCACGAGACGCCAGGAAATAAAGGTTACCGGATAAAAAGAGCACCCCCAGAAACGCAATCCGCAGTACCGTTTTCAACATGCCTTAATGAGCGTCCAGATACATCAGGCAATTCTGCTCTCTGGCCTGCCCACGCCGCAGTCGCCCTTGGGAGATGAGGCGAGGAACCGAAGAGGCAATGCCTTTTGCCGCCATAATAAACGTCGCCGCACTGCTGGACAAGCCCGCATTTCAATAATCGTTTCCGCAGCGAAGCCCGACACATACGAGTTCACAGCCCAAAAAATAAAATTTAGACTGCGAAATCGGGAATTGAGTATATAATATGGCCGTATTGGATTGTGGACTACCGCTTCAAAAACCCATTTTGGAGGATTACGAAAATGAGACGTTTGGCAATTCTGGCGCTGGTTTTTGCTCTTTTCACCGTGCCTTCCCAGGCGCAACGTAGATCTCGGGTTCCACAAAGGAGGATCGTCCAGCTCACGGAGCCTAACGTAACAGGCGCCGTCAGTCTTGAGGAGACATTGGCCAAGCGGCGAAGTGTGCGGCGGTTCACAAACCAATCGCTCAAGTGGGCGCAAATCGGTCAATTAGCCTGGGCCGGGCAGGGCATAACAGAGCCGCAAAGAGGCTTGCGAACGGCGCCTTCGGCCGGGTCGATTTATCCTATAGAGCTGTTCTTTGCCACGCAAGAGGGATTGTTCGTTTATCGCCCGGCCGAGCACAGTCTGGAACAACTTGCCGACCAGGATATCCGCGTCGCGCTGGCGGGCGGTCCGTCGAGGCAGGATTCGGTGGCGGAGGCCGGCTGTGACATCATCGTTGCCGGCTCCGTGAAAAAGCTTGCCGAACGATTCAAGGATAAGGCGCGGACCTATATGCTCCTGGAAGCCGGGCACATCGCTCAGAATATCCAACTGCAGGCCGTCAGCCTGGGCCTGGGGTCCGTGACGGTCGGCGGCCTTGATGACCAGAATGTCCGCAAAGTCTGCGGGCTGTCGAGAAATCTCGACCCGCTTTATATCATCTGCGTCGGCTACCCGGCGGCAGAGGGAACGAGCGGAGCACAAACCGGCGCCGCCGGAAAAAAGGCCGCACTAATCATTGCCAGTCAGAATTTCCAGGACGACGAGCTTTTCGGAACAAAACGTGTGCTCGACGCGGCGCAGGTGCAAACGTTCATTGCCAGCACGAGGGCAGGCGTGATAAGGGGCGCACTCGGGGGCGTCACGGAGGCAAACGTTCCTTTGAGCCGATTGAGGGTCAATGACTACGATGCGATCATCTTCATAGGCGGCCTTGGAGCGGCCGAGTACGTAGGCAGCCCCGCCGCGTTGAATATAGCCCGCGAGGCGGTCCGCAGCGGAAAGGTTCTTGGCGCGATCGGTGTCGCCCCCACCATTTTGGCCAATGCCGATGTGCTCGCCGGTATCCGAGCAACCAGCTTCTTGTCCGAGCAACAAAGGCTCCTGCAGGCCAGCGCCATCTACACGGGGGCTCCGGTTGAGCGCGAAAGACTGATCATAACCGCCACGGGCCCGGAGGCTGCCGTCGAATTCGGCAGAGCCATCGCGGATGCCCTCGCTGGAAGATAGACGCGGCGCGACATCTTCCGCGAGGACACATGCAGATGGAATTGACCTGTGCCCGGCGCCAGGTAAAAAGGGACACATCGAAAGGGTTACGTGACATCCTGCCAGGGCCTGTAACGATTTGTAATGGGCAGCCGCCTATCCTTGCCAAAGGCCTTGGGCGTGATTTTTATTCCCGGCGGTGAGAGCCTTCTTTTGTATTCATTCCGGTCCACCAGACGAATAACCGCGTTGACCACGTCTTTCGGCAGGCCCTGCTCAACGAGCTGCGCGACAGATTTATCCTCCTCGACATACCCCTTGAGTATCCTGTCGAGCAGATCGTACTCGGGCAGTGAGTCGCTGTCCTTTTGGCCGGGCCTCAGCTCGGCGCTGGGCGGTCGTGCGATCACGTCGCCTGGGATGACTTGGCGCCCGGCCATCTTGTTGACATGCTCAGCCAGCTTGTAAACCGTCGTTTTCGGCACGTCCTTGATCACGCCGAAGCCCCCGGCCGTGTCGCCGTAAAGAGTCGTATATCCGACCGCCGTTTCGCTCTTGTTGCCGGTCGTCAATACGAGCGACCCGAGCCGGTTGCTCAGTGACATCAGAATACAGCCGCGAATCCTTGCCTGCAGATTCTCGTACGCAATGCCATCACTGTCCCAGCCTTCGACGGCTTGCAGCGACTGGTGGAATTGACTGAGCATCGGCCCAATCGGGATCGTGTGAAACTCGACGCCCAGATTCGCCGCTAACCTCTCGGCGTCGCTTATCGTCTCGCGGCTGTTGAATTGCGACGGCATGCTGACACCGACGACATTCTCAGCGCCAAACGCCGCTGCGGCAATCGCAGCGGTCAACGAAGAATCGATGCCGCCGCTGAGACCCAGCAGGACTTTTTCGAAACCATTTTTATGTGCATAGTCTCTGGTTCCAAGCACAAGGGCCTGATAGATTTCATCGACAAGGTCAATCGGCTGCGGAGCGGCAGGTTGTGCCGGCTCGACGCGTATGCTGCCGTCATCTGCACAAACGACATCAGCAATCAGTAAGTCCTCCTCAAACGCCTTGGCCTTGGTCATGACCGTACCGCCGGAATCCACGAACATGCTGCGACCGTCAAAAATCAACTCATCCTGACCGCCGACAAGGTTGCAGTACGCGACGGCACAACTAAATTCCCTTGCACACCGGCCGATCGTTTCCTCCCTTATCCTGATTTTACCGGTATGAAACGGCGAGGCTGAGATATTCAGAATCATGTGGACAGGACCGACGCGTTTGAGAAAGTCACGGAGCCATTCGATGTTCCAGATATCAAAGCAGATGGTCAGAGCAACATCGAGGTTTCTGAGGCTTAGTCTTAGCGGCTCGGTGCCGGATTGGAAGTATCGCCGCTCGTCGAATACACCGTAATTCGGCAGCAGGGACTTGCGATACGTGCCGCTTATCCTGCCGCCCTGCAGCACGGCGGCAGCATTGTAGCAATTAATACCGTCGCCCTCGGCAAACCCCACGATGACGGTCGTGTCCGGGCAGTCGGCGGCGAGCTTCTCGACGGCGCGCGAACAGTCTGTGAGAAAATGCTGCTTGTGCAGCAAATCTTCCGGCGGATAGCCACAAATGGCCAGCTCCGGAAAGGCCAGAAGATCCACGTCGGCCCGCACCGCCTCGCTGTAGAGTTGTCGCATCTTCTCGGCGTTGCCCGCCAGATCGCCCACCACCGCGTTGAATTGTCCCAATCCAACACGCATCGTATGCATTCACCAAAGAGAAACAATTGTGACTTCTGCTATTCGCTTGGCCACTCTTCTTCTCCTACCAGCATTTTACCACGATGCTCCTGTCTCCACTTCTCGGAGATTCCCCTCTGGTATTTGATCGTTGCCTTAGGCGATATTCGCCCACATCGCCTTTCTCTGATAAGGGCAGACTGCACGCGGATAATGTGGCCCCAATCTCTTTGACCTCGTCTTCTGTAAGGTCAAATAATTCGTAACAAAGACGGTCGTTTTCTTCTTCAAGTTTTAGCCGTTCATCGTTCTTGCCGGTAGCAAGTAACCTGCCAACATTTTGAGCAATCAACAACCTTACGTCAGGGGAATTGAGCAACCGCTTGGCCACTGGGTATGCTCCGATGTATGACGACCAGTAACGAAAGCGTTTTGCATATAGTGAGTTACCGCTCGTTATTTTATGGAAATACTCTATCACCTTTGAATTCAGCAAACCAAGAACCGAATAGTATGAGGCATCAGATTCGTCTGTGAGGATCAAGTAGAAGCACGTGCCATTGACGTAGAAACCCTTGTCGTCAAGAGCAAACCGATTACAGGAAGAAATATCAGGCGTAATTATTTTCCTCTTACTGAAATCGCTCGGAGATTGATGAACCCATATCTCATACCAGCGGCGTCCACTTTCGATAAGGTAGGTTCTTGACTCCAGCCGAGTGCGATTGGCTTCGAGACATTTCTTGATTTGCGGGTAAGCATCCAATTCAGCGGGAATTACTTTCCCGTTTCGTTCAATATGCGGATACAAAACAAAAAGGTCATGTTGGGGGTCCCAACTGTAAGTCCAGCGGTTGACATTGTGGCTTTCCAGCACAGGGAAAACCAAAGTGGGTTCCAGACCTTGTTGCTTGACGAAGTCTTCGGTCATTGGCTTAATGAATACATCATCAGCGGTTGTTTTCAAACCCACACTAACTTTCTTCACAATATCGCTCAATGTGCAAATGGAATTCTGACGTATTTTCGACAATATACGATTCTCGCGCTCGTTGTGAAAAGTCCACACCTTATCTCCTGAAGATGGCGTGTCGGCATAAAATCGTTGTAGCTTAAACACCCTGTCAGCAAAAGATACGTTCGCCTCAAAGGGAATCTCAGAACTGTCCAGCAGATGGAGGATATTATCCGTTGGTAGTGCACTCGCAGTTACGTCGTGCGATTCACTGATGGATGAATACGCAATCTGATTACCGTTCTTCCCGGACCGGCTCGCAATCAGAATCATCGGCAGCACGGCCGCAGCAAAGAGTTTGGTATCCGCCAAATCTACGATTTCCTCGATGCTAAACCGTGTAAGTAAAAACCTCCTGAGTCCTTTTGCCCCTGCAGTTGAAAGAACCTTGTTGGAGACTATGAAGCCAAACCGGCCATTGGCCTTTAGGAGATATTCCGACAGTTCGATGAACAGTGTCGATACGTCAAAACGACCGGCAGTGGTCGTATAAGATGATGTATAACATCCTCGCTTTTCCGAAGGCGTATTTTGAATGCGCACGTACGGAGGATTGCCGATAACACAGTCAAAACTATGCTTTGAGAAAATCCCACCAGGTGAACGTTCATCCGTGGTGTGGTTGTGCATCGGAATAAGCGTGGACGGATGAGCGAACGATAATGCATCCCCGACTACAATATTCTTATCAAGAAAAGCCGAATCTGATTCATGAAGAGATGCCTTTTGCAGTAGATGTGCCTTGGTTGCCGAGACAGCCCGTTCATCAATATCTATGCCAAACAGGCAGTTTTCCAAAATATGTTTGGCATCCTTCTTACCAAAACCGCCGTTGGCTGTTTTCCAGAAATCGGCAAGAGTCTCGTATGCTTTTAGGAGGAAAAGCCCGGACCCGCAGGCAGGGTCTAAAACCCTGATGCTTGGTAAGCTGTCGGGATGCTCGGACAGTGGTCGAAGTACGCGATTGACAATATAGTCAATAACAGCGTTGGGAGTGTAGTGCGTGCCTAACCTCTTACGCTCTCGGTCAGAATAATTCTGCTCGCATTGTCGGGCTTTTGCTTCTACTAAATCCATATAACAAACATAGACAATCTGGTGTCAATCACACCGCTCCCAGATCCCATTCATGAACTTAACGGAGAGGGCGGGATTCGAACCCGCGGTGCCCAAAGGGCACACCGGTTTTCGAAACCGGCTCGATCAGCCACTCCGACACCTCTCCGGGTCTTTATTTCTAAGGTACACCCAACGGGCCGATATTGCAAGAGGATTAGGGCCGAGATCCCCGCCCCATGTTTACGGGCTGACAGAAATTACCGCCGTATAAAGCCGTGCTGCGGCCGTCAAACGCCGTTGTACCGGGTTTTAGGCTATCAGAGCGGCTTGATGCGAACGTTGCGGAACCACACGTCGGCGCCGTGGTCCTGGAATCCGATGTGTCCGTCCCGCTTGAAGTCCTTCAGGGCGGTGCGAAATTTGTTCTTCGACTGGTCGGGATTCTTCCCCGGCTCCGTCCATCGGTTCAAATCCATGTCGATGATCTGCTCGCCGTTCATCACGATGCCGATCTTGTTGTCCCTGGCCGTGATGGTGATGTGGTTCCACTGGCCGTCTCTTGTCGTTTCCTTACTGGGCGCCAGCGCATCATACACCGCTCCGCAACTATGAGTGCTCGGCTTATCGACGCGCTTATAGACCTGAATCTCGATCCCGGTCTGGACACAGTCTTTGGGGTTATCGGTACGGAAGAAGATGCCGCTATTGCCCTCGGTCTTGAACTCCAGATCGAGAACGAAGTCGCCGAAGCGTTGCTTGGTCCAAATCATGCCGGCGTTAGGGCTTCGGGCCAGCACGCCGTTTTCAATGACCCACCCGGGGTTCGGCTTGCCGCCGCTGTCATTGCCCCACTGGCTCAGGTCTGTGCCGTCGAACAGGACCTGCCATCCGCTTTCTGCTGCCGCCGGACCGGCAGCGCTCTTGCCGCAATTCAATAGAACATCTATACGCGGCGTGTTGTGACTGTACGGCTTCATCAAGATATCCAGGTCTCCGTCCCCGTCCAGGTCGCCGAGCTTGCCTTCATGTATGCCCTGGCCCTCGGAAGCCACGGTCTCTTTGAAATGACCTTTTCCATCACCAAACCAGATGAAGGTCCGGGCCTTGTCGCCCGCACCGGGATTGCCCATCTCGCCGATGAAAATGTCCAGGTTGCCGTCGCCGTCGATGTCCCTTATCTCACAGGTGTGGCCGTGAATAACCTCCCGCAGCACGTATGCGGTCCATGCGTTGCCCGTCCATTCGTACCACTTGGCCGGCCCATCCATGTCACCGGGAGAGAAGACGACTTCAGGGCGCCCACCCTTAACCAACTGGCCGGCTGCACATTGGGTAAAGGCCATCTCAGCATCAATAACATGCTCTTCGTATTTTGTGCCGCCCGTATGCTTAAACCAACGCCCGCCGCCGACGATATCGACTTTGCCGTCGAGATCAATATCGACAGGAATGGACGGAAAGCCTTCGCGTTCACGCCCCGACGACCACGAGTAGATCACAGTAGATGGCCACGGCTCGGTCGATTTTGGGTCCGACGGGATCTCAAAGAGAAGAAGCTGCTTTGCCTGTTGATTCCACGAAACGAATTCAACCTGGCCGTCGCCGTCAAAATCAGCAATGGTCTGATCGTGGTGCTTGTGGGCTCCCGAATTCTTGATATAGCGGCACGTCCAGGGCTTTGAGAAATCCGGATACGGATTCTCCCACCACCAGATCGCGTTGCCGCTGGCGTCCTGACCGAGCATGACGTCCAAGTCGCCATCCCGGTCAATGTCATAGAAATCCCCTCCTGCCTCGGGATTCTTTCTCGCATCATCAATCACGAACCTGTCCCAGGTCTTGCCGTTGTACTTGTACCACACCACGGACGGCGCTTGCGTCCGCTCGCCCACAACGAAGTCTTCAACACCATCCTTGTCAATGTCCAGGACCAGACAGCACGTCTGCTGCGTACCGTCGTTCGGAGCCGGCATATCTCCTGTCGAGCTGCTCTTGCGCTGCCATGCAACATCACCGTTGGCCGCGGTGACACTAATGGAAATGGTCAGGAGCAAAAGTCCCTTTGCTCCTGCCCCATTCCTTCCGAAAAACGTATGTCTTGACTCAAGCGTTGCTTTTTTTATATTTTCGTTCATTTGTAGGCTCCGTTAATTGTCTGGCATTCATAGACGCCGCCTGCACTTCGCCACGGGTGCGCCTTGAACTTGATTGTCACTTCACTCTTGCCCTTAGTCAACTGTTCCGGAATATCATACATCATGGTGAAGAACCGGCCGGGATGGTTCTGGTTCAGGTGCTCGGTTGCGATCCTCTGGTCGTCCACGAGGATGTCGAAGTCGCGTCCGGGGCCGTCACTACCCCAGTACGTGCAAATCAGCTTGACCGGCGCATCGGGCATCACCTTCATCTCAAAGCTGAACCACCCGCCGGCCCGCGCATCGCGCCAGTGACGGTTGCGAAATAGACCCTGATAGGTCTTTTCACCGTCGAAATTGTGGTCACGCTCATCCTGCATCCGGCCCGGCATAATATGGTCGATGGCTCCGGCCTCCGCCGCCCTGGTCTCAGCCTGCTCAGCCTCGAACTGCTGCTTCATCCGGTCCCAGTCCCGTTGGCTGAACAAGTCCCAGTACACCATGTACCGCTGATAGTGCATCTTGTAGAAAGGCATGAGCGGGACGTCCTTGGCCTCGTCGCTGCCCGGGACCCTAAGGGCCGAGCGACGTATGACAAAAGTCCCAGGCTCACCGGCCGGCTCAATATAATCGTAGTTCGTCCTGTCATTGATGACAATCACTGGAAATGAAGATGAAGGCATGTGGTCGAACTTCCCACGGTCCTCGGCGTGCGGGTCAATATCTTCAATAGCCTCGGTGCCCAGTGCGCCGGCGAGCAGGACCGGGCCGTAGAAAAATGCCACCTTGTTCGGGTCGCCGGGCATTGCTTCGGCGCGCAGCTTCATCGGGAGCGTCAGTTGAACTTCGCTACTTTTGCCCCACGTCCGTTCGATGGTCATATAGTCGCCGGCAGGGGCGGTGACCGGATAGGCTTTGCCGTTCACGGTCAGTCCGACATCATCGCCGGCCCAGCACGGGCGACGGATTTTCACCGCCAGTTGCACCGGCTCATCGGCGGTGAGCTCCAGTCGAACATTTCCATCAAGCGGGTAGTGCGTCTGCTGCGTTACGGTGAGGCCCTTGTCATGATAGTTTAGCACGGAGGGAATAAACAGATTCACATACAGCGCGCTGTCGTCGTGATAGTAGATGCTGTCGCCGTACTTGACATGGTTCTCCATACCCGAGCCGGTGCAGCACCAGAATGAATCAGAGGGCGTGTTGTACGTCTTGAAATGGCCCGACTTCAACGGGCAAAAGTAAATCATCATCCCCTGTTTCGGGTCCTGTGAGGCCAGAATGTGATTGTACAATGCCCGCTCGTAGTAGTCCGCGTACGCCGCCTTTGGATTCATCGCAAACAGTTGGCGCGTCAGCTTCAACATGTTGTAGGTGTTGCAGGTTTCTGTGGTATGGACGCTCAGGTGCTTGCTGAATTCTTCCGGCGGGAAGAAATATTCGTCGTCCGTATTGCCGCCATTTGCATACGTGCGGTTCTGCACGACCGTCTCCCAGAAGAACGACGACGCCGTGCTGTAATGCTCCTTGCCGGTCAGCCGATAAAGCCTTGCCAGCCCGATCAATTTTGGAATCTGCGTGTTGCTGTGCAGGCCGGTCAGCTTATCTTCTTTGCCGGCGAGCGGATCAAGCACGCGGTGATGATAGAAACGCTCTGCAAGCTCGAGGGCCTTCTGGTGACCGGTTAACGCATAGATTTCGGCAAAGGCATCATTGATGCCGCCGTGCTCGCAGTGCAGCATTTTTTCAAATTGCTCATCACTCAAATGCCCGACTGTATCCCAGGCCCAGTCGGTGGACTTGATGAGGATGTCTTTGGCCGTGTCGCGGTCATCCTGCCCGCGATTCGAGGGCGGGACGCCCTCGACACAGGCATCAACCAGCCCCATATAGAGCTTGTGCAGGTTGTACCAGGGCACCCACAGGCCGTTGAGGTCGAAACCGGCCGTGCGGATATTGCCAGCTTTAATCTCGGCGAAGACTTCCCGGCTCCGCGGAAACCCGCCGACAAAACCATTGCCCCAGGCCCGCTGGCATTCAGCAAGCTCGTCAACGATGTAATTTATGCGCTCCAGCAGCCGTTTGTCGTCGGTGCAGGCGTATAGCTTCGATATGGCCGTCAGATAATGGCCCAAAGAATGGCCCGAGATCGTCGCCTTTTCCCAGCCGCCGTATGCCTCTGCCTTGGGCTTCAAGCCTGCAAATTCCCGATAACGTGAGAGGAAGCGGTCCGGCTCCAGCGACAGCAGGTATTTGGCATCCAGCTCCATCGCCGTCTTGAAGGGGCTGTCCAGAAGACGGACATCCCGAAGGCTGAAGGCATAGACCTTCGGCGGGACCTTATCTTCAACCTTCAGCGGCAAATTGGCCTGTAGCGTATCTGCCTGAACTGCGGCCCCAACAATTAGACTCGACAGCCACGAACCGATCAGAGTCAACAAGTATGCTCGTCTCTTCATTCTTGCTCCCTCACATAGAACGATAATTTGGCAACAGCGCGTAAACTAACCACAAGTCGCCGCTCTGCATTATAACGTGAGGCACGTACGGCTGCAATCGACTCAGAATTGAGCTTCGCAGACGTGATCCATCCACCATTCCAATATGGAACGGACATTGTCCTACGCTTGCTGGCAGCCGGTGATGGATTGGATGAGAGCCGCCCGATTCGAGTGATCAAGGCACCTTTGAGAACCTTTCGTCGTTTTGGGTATCGTTGTTGGACGGAATTAAGCAAGGACACGGACCGCACCGGGTCCGCCGCGGGGGGCCATATCTATTTCTTCTTTCGTCTGGCCAGCCTACACGCGAGGAGAGGTAGATTAGGAAGTGCAACCGCCAAATCGCGCCCACCGACGAGCCCAATCCGCCCGGCTTTTCTGATGATATGAATGATCTGCGCCAGATCGTAGAACTCCGACCGGATCCGGTTGCGGATTTGCTTCAACTCCTTGTGCCCGTAACGGTCCGAATACACGGGCCCGCCGATATGGTTGTAGTAATAGCCCGGCGTCGCCTCTACCACCTCCTTTAGGGGCGAGAACTTCTCAATACGGAGTTTTTGGAAACTGATGGAATCCAGCTTGATTTCCTTCGCGAACTTCGGGATGTAGAGCATCTCTTCTTCTGTCTCGCCGATGTTGCCGTAGATGAAGTACCCATGCAGATAAAAGTCGTACTGTGTCAGGACCGCAAAGGCGTCCCGAACCTGTTGTTGGGTGATACCCTTTTGAAGCTGCTCCAATATCCGGTCGTGCGGAGACTCGACCCCGATCAGGAAGACCTTGAAACCGGCTTTCTCTGCCTTGTCGAGGACCCTGGGATACTTGGCCATGTCAATCCGGGCCTGGACAACAAAGGTCTTCTTGATGTTGTTCTCGATAATCAGATCGCAAAGCTCTTCGCTCCTCTTCGGGTTCGTGAAGAAGTTGTCGTCGCTGAAGAGCACAACATCGGCCTTAACGGTCTTCAACTCTTCAATAACCGATTCGACCGGCCGTTCCGTGTAGCTTCTCTTTTGCCCGAGCGGATTGAGACTGAAAGTGCAGAATTTGCATTTGAACGGACATCCCCTCGTAGTCAGCACCGCATCGAACGTGTGGTGGCTGACTCGGACCCCGTGCACAATGGCGCGATAATCGTGCGTTCTCAGGGACCGGTCGGGAAACGGCAGACGCGTGACGTCGGGCAAAAGATGAATCTCATTATGGACGACTCGTCCGTTCTGGCGATAGGAAAGCCCACGGATATCCTCGTATGGGACGCCCGTGACGACCTGTTTGATGATCTCTTCGCCCTCACCTCGTACGATCATATCGACATTTGGACAACGTTCAAACAGGTACTCCACTTCCTGCGTTGCTTTGTAGCCTCCGACGACTGTGCAGACCTCACGAGGCAACTGGGAGATGAAATCGCAGACGTCCTTGAAGCGAGATTGCCATTGGATGCTGATGCACAGAAGGTCGATCTCGTCCCTGATGAGCCTGCTGAGCACCTTCAGGTCCTGGTAGGCCCTCTCATACCGCAGGTCGAGGAACGTCACCTTGCCGACGAGGTCTTTCATGCTCGCGGCGATATACTCAAGGCCGGTGGGAGGGAAAATCCCCATCGGTGCAGTAGAATCCCCGAAATACGGGTACAGAGCTAAAGCATGCTTGTATCTGATCATGTGGGGATTATAGCGGGAAAGAACCGCAGAGGCAAGCGAATATGGACGGACCATTGTCACGTCAAGAGGCCGGATGCTCCGTATTCTCTACGTAAATTGAGGACTATCCGCAGCGGGCGGATTTGGGCTATTCGCTCAACTGCGGTCTAATTGGCCCTTTGCCGCGTGCCTTATGAAGACGGCGCATTCATTCTCGAAAGAGAGCCGGTCAAGCTCGTGCTCAACAACTACATAGGCTCCCGCGGGCCTCTTTGCTCCAGCAACTGCTTCATAAGCTCTCGCAATTCACGCATTTCCGCGCTGAGCCTGTCCATCTGACCGCGCAGCTCGGACACCTCGCGTTCCAGACCTTGGCGTTCACGCACCGGCGGCCTGTCTTGGCTTACGCCGCCGCGATCTGCCTCGACCACGACTCTCTCATGGCGAACCTCAGCGCCGGGTTGAGGAGCGGCTTCAAGGCGAAGCGTCGGATGCTCAAGACGATTCGACTCGCGTTCGATCCTCTGTATCTGCTCGTGTGTCCGCTCCAATTGAACTTGAATCTCTTCAGTTTCTTTCGGATGCTCAGGCCCTAATTCTTCAAGCTGGCGCTCGAGCCTGCGTATTTGCTCCTGGAGCTCAAGCCGGCGCTGCGTACGTACACGCGCCTCGTCGCTATCGACGCGAACAACGGGCTGCTGCTGGAACCTATTCGCGGCCGCTTGCCTTCGCGGTGAACCAGGCTGACGCTCGACTTGCTCGATCTGCCCGCGGATCTCACGCAGCTCCACCTGAAGCTTTTGCGCCTTTTCAGGATACCCGTCTCCAACCTCCCGCAGCTCGAGCTCGATCTGCCGGGCCTTTTCCCGAAGCTCCTGCCGCTTCTGCTCCAGCGCCTCAGGACGCGAGGACAGCTCAAGCTCAACTTGGATTTCTTCGTTCACCTTCACCGGCCGGCGGCGTTCAAGATTCGCACGCTCCTCCTGAGCCGCCTGTATCCGCTGACGAACCTCCTCCAATTGCCAGCGAATCGCATGAGCCTCGTCGGTGTTACCTTTATCCTGCTCCTCCAGCCGGCGCAACGCAACCTCCTTGCTGCGCGCATCAGCCCCAAGATCAGCCAGATTCTGCATCAGCTCACGAGCCCGCCCCTCGGCCTGCGGGCGCTGGCGGCCCTCAAGGTCTCCTCTGCCGCGCTCGAGGCGTTCAAGCTGCTGTCTGGCCGCCTGCATCTGCTCACTTAACTCCTGGATTCGGCTGCGCAGGGCGCGCGCTTCTTGGCCCTGACCGAGCTGCTGATCTTCAAGCCCGGCCAGCTCTTTCTCCGTCTGAGCGATCTGGACTCTGATATGCCGTGCCTGGCCGGCAAGCTCTGCCCTGCGTTCCGGCGAAACTTCCTGCGGCCGGTCCAACGGGGCCACCCGCTCATCCCGCTCCTGCGATCCAGCTTCGGCCGGACGCCTTTGGGCGAACGCCGCTCCAACCGCCAGGCTCATGGCCATTACGGTCACGGCCAAAGCCCAGCCCGCCCCCACGCGCGGCTCGCCGCACTTTTCTCTCACGATTCTGCAAATTCTCTCTTTCATAGGTTTCTCCTTTCCAATTACTGTCGGCAGAAAAGCCATCTGCACCTCCGGCGACAAATTCAGCAGCGACTGGGCATAGTCCGTGCCCGGTCGTCCGCCTGCCACAACCCAGTCATCACATGCCTGCTCGCTCAATCTGACCATTCGTTTCTTGCACCACCACAGGAGCGGATTCCACGGCAGAATGCACACAACCAGCTCGGCCATCAGACCGCTGAGGTGGTCCCAGCGCTTGCAGTGTGCTATCTCATGCGATATCACGCCCACCCAATCGACCGCACAGTCCAAATCCGCCGGCACCAGCAGGACCGGGGGCCGGCTCCAACACCATATCACGGGGCTGCGCAAACCTTCGCTGCTGCGGATCTGCAAGGCCTTGACCATTCCAAGCCTTGTTCGGGCGGAATCGGCCGCGCGCCGGATTTGTTCACAGCCGCACAACTGCGCTGCCCGCAGCAGACGAATCCCGCCGATGAATGCGACGAGCAACCGCCCCATCAAGATAAGCGCCGCCGCCATCCACCCGTATGTCGCAATCGTTCGCCATGGGACGTTGATACTTCCCGAACCGGCCTTTGTCCCCGCAGACTCTGCGATGCCCGCCGGCACTTCATCTGGAATATCCATAAGTGGCAAAGCTACAGGCGCTTCGTACAAGCTCACTGTGACTTCGTCTGGCCTGTCCGGCGCAAGTGCAGTCGGCTCGGCAGCAAGCAGACCCATTTCAAAATGCTTAACCAGGATGCTCATCGTGGGCACGAGCACCGCGGCGATCACGGCAAGAAACAGCAGTTGACAGGACCTCGCAGGCCGGCGCCTCAAAAGGAAACTGCCAACCAGCCCAACAACAGCAAACAAAGTACTCTGCCACGCAACGGACCACCACGAAAAGTCTTTCAGAAGCAGCTCGCGTATCATTTCCGTCTCTCCCTTCGTTTTTCATTGATCAGTTGTTGCAGCTCTCGAAGCTCCTGATCGTTCAGTTGGTCCTCCTCAACAAGCTGGCGGAACAGCACCAGGGCGTTTCCATCGAACATCCGCTGCACGAATTTCCGCACCGACCCGGCGCCAGCCTGGGCCCGTGTCCGCGTCGGCAGATAGACGTGCGTCTTGCCTTCGACGCGATGCTTCAGCCAGCCGTCTCTCTCAAGTCTCTGCATGGCGGTCAGCACCGTTGTGTACGCCAGCTCCTTTTCGCGGCACAGCCGCTTCCATACCTGGCGGACGGTCGCTTCGCCAGACTCCCAAACCGCCTCGATGACCGCACGCTGCAATTCACCGAAGTCATCGAGTGATTTCCTGTTCATAGAGCCAACCTTCCGTTCTACCGATCAAGTCTGTTCCTGAATACTCATAATGAAGTACTACACAATGTCGTAGTTGTCAACAGAAAAAATAAAAAATTTTCAAAAAAATCTTTTACCCCCTATTTCCGCCCCTGGAAACGCGAACGAACCATGTCGCAGCGGTCCGTCGATTGACCCCATTTTCTCGCCGTGTATTACGCCGTAAGGGAGAAACCACCGCAATTGATTCCGAAGTAAGTTGAATAAGTTTGGGCCGTTACGGCCCCGATATCCCACAATTGCTGTCAGATCCCCTTCGCCTCGGTGACGACCCATATTTCGCCTGGTCGGCGCTCGACTTTGAACTGAAGCGACGTCGTCTTGGCGAGGTCATCCAGAAGAACGCTTAGTTTATCTCCTGTCGGTTCCGGATCCCGTTTCACCCATTGGAACCGGATCGTTGCGTTTTCCGCCGGTTCGGTCTCATCCACAATCTTCATTTTTATCTCACGCTCAATATTGGCGAACAGCCCCTCAAGCGAATCAACTGTGTACTCAGAAGTTTGGAGTCTGCCATCCCAGAGAGGAATATAGTTCGGGTAATTCCCGCTGGGGTGCGGCTTGAATTCATACCGGCCACTGGCTACGATGACTTCTCGTTCAATTGTGCGCTCCTCGAAGCGGATTGCCCTATTTGTCTCGGCATAGATAATCTCTTCCAGGGACCGGAGTTGTTCGTTTCTCGGCGAATCAGCGCGGACAATCCAGTCACCATAGGGCATTTCTATGTTCAGCTCTTTGGGAAGGTTGAAATCATAATGTGGCATACGCAATGTCAACAGTAAAGTATATTCAAGTCTGGGCTTTCTATGGGTATGAGTATATCCATTCATCGATGTTTCCATTAGGGCTTTACCATCCCAAAGTAAGCTGGCCTGAATAGCACCTTGAGATTCAAGAGAATCAAATATACGGGGGTAAATAGAAATCGGATTTTGAAAATATTCCTGGCGACCGAGCACAAATGGCGCCTTGATGAGTTTAATGATTTCATCCTTATCAAGAGAATAGACCCTATGAAATTCTTTCTCCAAATCCAGATCACCGTACTGCTCTGCAACTTCAGGTTTGGTTTTGTCTTGAGGTTGCAGAGTAATTGTGCCGAGGTCGAGGAGTTTTTTACTTTTATCTGTCCCGTCAACGATGATTTGCCGGGTCTGGTAGCCTTTGGCCTGAACGGTTAGCTTATACTTAACTCCGTAAGGTAATGGCGACAACATGCGCTCCCACCATCTTCCTCCTCGGAAACTATAGATTGGTGCCTGACACTTGAATTTAGTGGACAGTGAAATAGTTGCCAAACATTCCTCTATTTGTTGGCCGCCGGGATCGACGACTTTTCCTGTGATTGCAAAGGCGGGCTCAAGTCGAACAGTCACCGGCGATGTTGGGTCTTTGACCTCGACCAAAGCAGCTTGGCTTTTCGGATCTTGTACTATCGCCATAAGATAGATGGGCTTGTCCTGCTCAATCCATGTCGGTGACCAGGGCAGTTCGAAATATCCTTCTTTGTTCTGACTCCGAGGCTCGGTATAGTAACCCCAGGACGTCACTGGCAGGGCGACAATGCTTGCACCATATGCAGGTTCATCGTTGGGGTCCAGAATCCTGCCCTTTATCATTGTTACAGGGAATGCAGGCTGTTCAATGACTGCTAAGCGGCTGACTTTGGTTTTGATGGTCCCAGTTGGCCGGGATGGTCTTGTTTGCCCAAAGGCCATTCCGACGGCGATGCATCCGGCCACGAGAGTAACAGCCAGACTCCAGCGCAGGCCGCTATGCGGGCTGGCACATCCGCCTTGTAGAACCCGGCGAACGCGCCCGGCCAGAGTCTTTTTACTGCGGACTACCCCAGGGACGAAGGCCATCTGTCTGCCGGGGACCAGGTCGAGAAGGGACTCGGCGTAATCCGTGCCGGACTGGCCGGTCGCTAAGACCCAATCATCACATGCGTGCTCGCTCAGGTTTATCAAGCGCGATTTCGCCAACCACAGAAGCGGCTGCCACGGCAAAATACAGAGCACCAGCTCTGCCAATAACCCGCTGATATGATCCCGGCGCCTCCAATGGGCCAATTCATGGCAAAGCACGGCGGTCCAGTCAATCCGATTGTCGCCTTGCCCGGCTGCGCTCGGCACCAACAAGACGGGTCTGCGCTTCCAGCACCATATCACAGGACTCCAGATTCTCGGGCTGCTGCAAACTTGTATATCCTTGCTTATTCCAAGTCTGGCCTTGGCCAGATGCACCGCCCGTTCAATTATTTCGCAATCCAACGGCCTCGCCCGCCCCAGCAGGCGAACGCCCAATATGAAGCTCGCAAGCAATCGCACAGTTAGGATTAAGCTTGCCGCAATCCACCCGCACAACACAGCGAACCGCCACGGGAATTTAGCAGCGCGCGAAACGGATGCAGGTGAGGACGTAACCTCGTCAAAAGCAGCGGGCTTGCGCTCAACGTCTTCAGCGGTAACCGTGCCGGTCGCTTCGTGATTGTCAACCGAAACCCAACGCTCGCCTTGCGATTCGATTGCCGGCGCCTTCGCTGCAAACACACCGAGCTCATAGCGCTTCACTAATGCGCTGGCACCCGGCGCAATCACCGCTGCGATCATCGACAGAAGCACGACCTGATGCGCCTGTGGCGCGTGACGCCGTAGTAGAAAGCTGCCCAACAGCCCGGCCACAAGGAAAATCGTGCTCTGCCATACGCACATCCACGGCGAAAAATCTGCTGAGAATATCTCGCCTGTCATTTTTTCATCTCCTTCCTCTTATCGTCGATCATTTTTCGAAGCTCTTGCAACTCCTCATCACTCAATTCACCCTGTCGCAGCAAATGCTGAAACATCAAGAGGGCATCCCCGTCGAACATGCGCTCGATAAATTTGCGCGCCGAATTGGCGCCCGCTTCTTCACGGGTTCGCGTCGGTGCATAGACATAGACCTTGCCCTCAGCGCGATGCCGGAGCCAGCCGGCCTTTTCCAACTTCTGCATCGCGGTCAGCACCGTTGTGTAGGCCAGCTTCTTCTTGCGGCTAATTTGCTCGCGTACCTGATGAACGCTCGCTTCGCCAAGCTCCCAGACCACCTCAATGACCGCACGCTGCAGCTCGCCCAAATCATCAAGCAACTTGGCACTCATAAGATTAACCTCCATATCTCAAACCGAACCCTGCCTCTTGCTACGCCATACAAAAGTACTATATATCATAGTAATTGTCAAGAGAGAAAATAGAAAATTCGTCGAAAAAATTTTATACTCTGCGTCTTGGCCTCAAAAACGCAGAAAAAAGGCCAAGCAGGTCCTTCGGCTGCGCTCAGGACGCGGGAACATCGTCCCGCGATTTCGGATGCGGGCGTTAGATCACGGCGGCGACAAACAGCAGCAAGACGCTGAGGGCAGCGGCGGCGAAAGTAATTCTTGACCATCTGGCATAGTTGGCGAACTCCGGCTGCTGGTCTTCGAACTCGTGGTAGTCTTGCGAATCGGGGTCTTCCTTTGGGCGCAGGCGAAGCTTCACATAAAAATGTGCAGCGATGGAGATTAGGAAAAGCGGGCCGGCAACAATATAGAGAATCGTATCCATCCTGACCGATTTGCGATTTGCAACCTTCCTTTTGCCACAAAGACACCAAGACACTAAGGCCATGATGTATATTTTGATTTGTGACTTTCTGCCTTCGTGGCTAATCCGGCAATCGAACATCCACTTAGAGCTTTTGGGGTCCGTCGGCTCCGGGGCCGGGTGGCAGCTCAATCTTTCGACAGAGAATTCGTCTTTCCCCGAGCAAATGCCCGCCGGAGAGGAGCTGGAAGCGATACTCGCCGGGACGGGGGAAGACAAGACCCTGCAAGTTCACCGCCAAAGTCACAATCTGTTTAACGTCCTCAAACCGCACCGTTCCCGCCCGCTCGAATATGACCTTCTCCTCTTCCTGAGCGTCAACAAGTCTTACTCTTGTTTCCGTTGTTCCGTGCCCGTTTGTCAGCTCACAGAAAAAGACGATTTGCGGATGTCTGGCCGGATATCTTTGAGCGTCGATCGTCTGAACGATGTCGATGACACTCGGCATGCCGGAGACCTTGTCGAAAATCACTCTGCCGCACGTGACGGCTGATAACAAAATTGGCTGTACGCCTGTCATTTAGTTAACGGCGCTCCCGTGGTTTGGGAGTACCTACCCTCTGTTTCATCAGCCGGCCCATCTTGAACCTGACCACTCGTGCGGCCGGGGCCTGGACTTCTTTGAGAGTTTTTGGGTTCCGCGCCTTTCTGGCCGCCCGCGTCCTGGTCTCAAACACGCCAAAATCGCGGAATTCCAGGCGGTTACCCTTGACCAGCTCACGGATAATCTCATCGAGGAAAGATTGCACGATGGGTTTGACCACGCCCCGTCTGGTATGGGTGCTTTCGGCGATGCGATCGAGCAACTCTTTTTTCGTGATTGTGGACATCGCTTACCTCCAGAGCGACTCATCATGGCGCTCATACTGCAACGTACATGCGGAATAGTCTAACGCGAGGAACTCTCCGAATCAAACACTTTCTTTCTGACCGGATGAGGACCTACAACGACTTGGGTTGCAGCGGAGTTTTCCTTTTTATGGTAAAGTTCTTGAGCTGGGTTCCCCTGACGATCGAGTCCTCGCAGACAACAATGCTGTTGCCTTCAATCACCTCCTTAATGGGGATGAGCTTCATCTTTGCAATCAGGTCCCGCGTCTGCTGCGAAGGCGGCGTGTAGCTGCGACCGTATCCGGGTGTATATTTAACAAGGGGACGTCTGAAGGGTTTGCCGGACTCCATCGCATATCCCAATCCATGGGAAAATCCGGAGTCAGGAACGCCGGAGACCAAGTCAACATTAATATCCGTATCACGTTGTGCAAGGTAGCGCCCACATCGTTCTCTGACGATCTCAACGTTTATTCCCTCATACGTGGATGCCGGGAAACCGGTGTAGATCCAGAGAAATGCACAAATCTGGTCCACCTCTCCGCTGCCCGGCCTTCTCTGGACGATTCCATCTTCATTGATCAGGACGATTTCTCCCGGTTCAAGGTTTTTGACTGTTTCAAACTCATTATTTGGAAAAGCGCAGGTCTCACTGGTCACGGCCCAGGCGTCTTCCCGCTTCCCAATCGCAAGCGGCGTGTATCCGAATCTGTCTCTGGCGGCATATATTCCCGCCCGGCTGAGCAGCAAGAGCGAGCAGGAGCCCTCGATGGCACTGAACATCTTCTCGATGCCGTCTATCAGGTTGTTTCCCTGACTGATGAGTTTCGCTATCAACTCTGTGGTATTGACGCCTCTCTTGCTGACCTCGCTGAAAGATGCTCCTTTCCTCAACAGCTTGGCGGCCAATTCTTCGGCGTTTTCCACAATCCCGTTCGTCACGATACTGAAGGGTCCGAATTTCGAGTTAAGATAGATCGGCTGTTCTTCAGAAGCGCTGATCACGCCGATGCCTTTGTTGCCGTTCATACTCTTGTAATCATCATAGAATTTTGATTTGAATTGGCTCTGACTTACATCACGGATATGGCGGGTAAAATCTTCTCCGAGGACCACCATGCCTCCGTATTCCGTTCCCAAGTGGGAATGGTAATCCGTGCCGTAGAAGAGAGTTTCCACGCAATTTCCTTTCGAGACCACTCCAAAAATGCCGCTCATACTCCATCTCCTTCATTTTATGATAAGCCGAATATCACTCCGATTGACTTTTCACTGAACCGCGTAGCATCTTGATCTCTCCAGAACGCCCGACCCGTCCTGATAATACCAATACTCCGGCCTCCAATCAAGAGATTATAGCCGTAATCATTGCTTTTCGCGGCATCAGGGCCGTCAACACTGCTTCACACCTGCAAGCCAGCAAAAAAGACTCCCGATAGTTGCAGTTTTGCCGTGGATTTGGTATGTAGGTCAAATCGAAAGTCATAGCAATGTTGCCACGACCTCGTTGATGGGCGAGGCCGGGTAAAATAGTGATCGAAAGAACCTTGCCGTGAGACCCACAGTCAGATTCTTGACCGACGAACTCGTCCAGCAGATCGTTTCGCAAGCCACTGACATCCTCTGCACACTCGGAATCGAAATTCACAACAAGACCGTTCTGGCCATGCTCTCGGACTGCGGCTGCCCGGTTGACATGGAAAAACATCATGCGGTCCTTACGCGGGAGATTGTTGACAGAGCGCTGAAAACCGCTCCCGAATCGTTCGGGCTCTATGACGTCGCCGGAAAGCAAACACACGACTTCTGCGGCCACAACGTCTATTTTACACCCGGCTCAACCGCCCTGCACATCCTGGATTCTCAGGCAAGAACGATGCGCCGGCCCGTCACGGCCGATTACGTCAGCTTCGTCAAAATCGCCGAGCAGCTCGATTATATCGCCTCGACGAGCACCGCGATGGTCCCTGCAGACGTACCGGAGAGAATTTCCGACAGCTATCGCCTCTTTCTGAGCCTTCTTTACGGCACCAAGCCCGTGGTAACCGGCGCTTTTACAATCGAATCCTTCGAGGTCATGAAAGATTTTCAACTTGCCGTCCGACAATCTCCGGAGGCTCTCAAAGAGAAACCTCTTACTATCTTTTCCTGCTGTCCTACTTCCCCTCTGAAATGGAGCGAGGTCACCTCGCAAAACCTGTTAGACTGCGCCCGGTATTCCATCCCCGTGGAGCTTATCGCCATGCCGTTATCCGGGTTCATAGCACCGGTTAGTCTCGTCGGAACACTCATCCAGCATACGGCCGAAACCTTAAGCGGCATCGTCATCAGCCAGACAGCCAATCCCGGCACGCCTGTTCTCTACGGCGGATCACCAGCCATCTTTGACGTCCGGCACGAAACCACACCTATGGGCGCCATCGAAACCATGATGATCGACTGTGCGTACAACGAAATCGGCAGGCACCTCCACCTGCCTACCCAGGCATACATTTCTTTGAGCGACTCCAAAGAGCTGGACGCCCAGGCGGGCCTGGAAAGCGGGATCGGAGCTGTACTGGCAGCGCTTTGCGGCATTAACAACATCTCCGGCCCTGGTATGCTCGACTTTGAAAGCTGTTTCTCGCTTGAGAAGCTCATTCTGGACAATGAAATCTGCGGCATGGCCTTTCGACTCATTGCTGGAATCGAACCGAGAGAGGACTTCCCGGCACTGGCGATCTTTCAGGAATTGCTTAAGGAAAAACATCTGCTCATCTCGGAACACACTCGACGCCACCTCAAGAAGGAACATTTCTTCCCGGGGCCCGTCATAGACCGTGCCCACCGGTCGCGATGGGAAGCTCGTGGGGCTCAAACGCTCCAGCAGCGCGCCCATAGTGAGGTGGAAAGACTGCTAAAAGGCTACGAACCACCAGACCAGCCGGAATCCGTCAAGAAGGAGCTGATAAAGCTGATGGGTGACGAAGCTCGCCGGCACGGAGCAGACGGCCTGCCGCACCTGCCGCCATGATTCGACGGGCGCCGTTATGCGCATTAGCCAAAAGACAGGCCGATTGATTTCGCCACGCTCCGAACGTGATCGGCCGCCTGCCGGTACTCTTCGGCGTCCTTCAAGTGCTCCAGCATCAGCGGAGTGTCCGGTATTTTGCTTAGCTCTTTTAAGAACGCAGCGTAGTCCAAACCGCCCAGGCCCGGGCGGATTTCGTCCAGATGGGTCGTGAGCTTCGTCTGCAAGAGAATGTCTTTGGCGTGACAGCTCTTGATATAAGGACCGAGCTTCTGGAAGCATTCGCGGATCAAGTCTCCGCTCCTGAAATACCGCTGCGGGCTGCACACGAGATTGACCGGGTCCAGATGAACGGCAAAACGCTTGCGGTCTATGGCCTTGAGCAGAGCCAGATACGAATCGGGGGAATCCGGATAGGCCCAGGGCATCGTCTCCAAAGTGAAGTAGGTCCTGCTCGGCTTGACCTCGTCAATGATGGCACGCGTTGTCTCGACAATCATATCGAAGGTCTCGTCGGTAAGGTTCTGCAGGGACGGGCCGTCCCACAGCTCGCCGCGCGAGCCGCTGATATTCACGCAGCACCTGGCGCCGATTCGGTCGGCAAGAATCAGTTGTTTGCGGCATTTCTCCAGGGCCGTTTGGCGTGCCTTTTCGTCGGAGCTGATCGGGTTGTTCCAGACGCCGACTTCTGCAATGATGATATCGGCCTTTTCCGCCGCGACGGCATACGCCTTCACAACGTCATCTGCGGCCTCGGCGCCGACCGGGCAGTAGGCAGCGCTATAGCCAAGCTTCTTGACCGCCTTTACCCAGCCCTCCGGGTCTGCATATTTCTCAAACGTGGGGCCCCCAAGCCGCAGGGGTGCAGATGTTGTTTGTGCAGCAGATAACTCAGCCACTGATGCACAGGCCAATGCCGCCGCTCCGAATAAAGAGTTTTTCATAAAGTCCCGTCTTGACGTCGATTTGCCGTCGCTTTCCATTTCTCGTACCTCCCAATGGCACAAATAGTTCGTAGAAACCCTGAAATAAAACCAAGCCGGTTGTTTGGTATTCTAACGGAACGAAGCGATAAATTCACATGGAAATCGCAACGATTACGCTCCTTTCGACGATCTACCCTGTCCGTGCCCTTTCGGCACAGTTGGTATCGCAACAACGTGGCCGACAAGGTGCGCGATTACTAAACTCGGCTTCACTACCGCGTTTTCAACCACAGGTCGATGGGCCGTTCAACACCGTCGGCTCGGAAGGGCAATTGGACCTTCGTGCCCGTCGCAGCGGATTGGTAGCCGGCGTAAAGGATTTCCTGGACGAGACGGCCGTCTTCACCGGTCGCCTGCGGCTGCTCTTTGCCGCGGACACAGCGGGCGAAGTGACGCATCTCCTGCGGAAAGCCATAGTTCCACAGCTCCTCGAAAACGGGATACGTCCATCCCTTCGTTGTGGGGGCCTTCTCAACGGCATACCCATAGCCGTATTCGCTATAGGTCGGCAGGGCGTTGCCCATGTGCAGGTTGGCGTATGTAACTCCGCCTTCTCCGTAAACTTCGATGCGGTCCTCCATCCCGCCCCGCCGCGACCAGCTATCTTCGATCAGCCCGACGGCGCCGTTGGCAAATTCGAGAATACATATAGAGTCGTCCTCACCTTTGGTCTTGCCGCCGTGAACGTGCGTCGCCATCTGACAATAGACGGTCTGAATCTTCGGCCGGCCCAGGAACCAATAGCAAAAGGCAATCCCGTGACAGCCCATATCCATGAAAACGCCCCCGCCCGACTTCTCGACGTCCCAGAACCACGCAGCGTGCGGGCCAAAATGCTTCTCCAACTGCTTGACCAAATACACCTTGCCGAACGCGCCCTGGTCGGCCATTTCCTTGGCTTTGACGTACTTCGGCGTGAAAAATAGCTCCTCCGCGTACAGCAGCAGCACCCCCTTGCGCCGGCACGTCTCGATCATTAGGTCTGCCTCTTCCAGCGTCATACAAAGGGGCTTCTCGCAGAGGACGTGCTTGCCGGCGCTGGCAATATCAATGGTCATCTGCGCGTGCAAATAGTTCGGAGCCGCAATCGTGACCATCTCAATATCTTTCTCGGCAAGCATCTGCTTGTAGTCGGTAAAGACGCGTGCAATCCCGTGCTTGGCGGCCAGCTTCTTCGCGTGGCCCTGCGTGGGCGAGGCGATGGCGACGACCTCCGCCTCATCCGGAATCATTCGAAACGATTCGGCGTGAATCTCCGCCTCAAACTGCGACCCGATAATCCCGACCTTGACTCTTCCTTTGTCCGTCATAATCAATCGACCTCCTTACGACCTTCTCGCCTATAACGTCCATCCCGAACGATATTCGTAGTGTAGAAACTCATTGGCCTCCGGCAGGTTTGTAATCCGGAAATTCTGACTGTCCCAGATCAGTCTTTTCCCGCCCACACGAACGCAGACCGTCCCTAACAGGACCGCTTCGGTCAGAGGACCTGCAAAGTCGAAATTGGAGCGCGTCGGGCTGCCGGTCTTGCAGGCCGCAATCCATTCTTTGTGATGGCCGATGGAGCGCGGGAGCGTCTTGGGCGGCAGCTTGTACGCCTTCATCTTTTCTTCCGGAATCAAGCGGGGGCTGTTTCCGCCCCAACCTTCGACGTACATTTTCCCTTTGTCGCCGACGAAGATCAGGCCGTCCTCGACCGATAGCTCGCGCTTTTCTTCCAGCTCATCCGGGCGCGCCGGCAAGATACCGCCGTCGTACCAGTGCAGCTTCACGGGCGGCATATCCTCACGGGCCGGAAACTCGTAGTGGACCGTGCAGGCTAAAGGCAGCGTTTCTTTATAGACCAGCGTCGAGCTGGCGTACACGCTTCTGGGCGCCCCTAACTTCAGGGCGGAAAAAACCGGAGCCAGATTGTGAATCCCCATGTCGCCCAGTCCGCCCGAGCCGAAATCCCACCAGCCCCGCCATTTGAAGGGCACGTAGGCCGGGTGATAGGTTCTGTAAGGAGCAGGACCCAGCCACAGGTCCCAATCCAGCGTTGAAGGAACGGGCGGCGTCTCCTTCGGCCGGTCGATCCCCTGGGCCCAGAAAAGCTCGCCGTTGTGTGTCGGCCTGTCGGACCAGGCGTGCACCTCGTGCACCTGACCGATGGCGCCATCCCATACCCACTCATTGATCAGGCGGTTGCCTTCGAACGCCATGCCCTGATTGCCCATCTGAGTGGCGACCTTCGCCTGGCGTGCGGCCGTCGCTACGGCGCGCGCCTCTCGGACCGTCCGAGTCAGCGGCTTCTCGCAATACACGTGCTTGCCCAGCTTGATGGCCATCATCGTCGCGACGGCGTGGTTATGGTCCGGCGTCGCAACTACGACGGCGTCGATTCCTTTTTCCTTCTCTAACATGACGCGGAAGTCACGATACTTCGCCGCCTGCGGATACCGCTTGAAAGTATCGGCTGCTCGATCTATGTCCACGTCACATAACGCGACAATGTTCTCGCTGCTGACATTGTCCAAATCCGAGCTTCCCTGGCCGCCCACTCCGATGCCGGCGATGTTGAGTTTTTCGCTCGGCGGCGTTCGGCCCGGGCCGCCGAGGACATACGCCGGTACGACAGTAATCGCCACAGCCGCAGCAGAACCACGAATCAAGTCCCGCCGGGAGATTCCCGGCTCACAACTGCTCCTACTTGCCTTGTGTTTTTCCATAATGCCATTCCTCATAACAAACTCAGCAGACCTTTCCCAAGCAAACTGCGACCCATTAGCTTGCGACCGCGAAGGTGTTCTAATCCAACTGATAATACGCCAATGAACTGTGAAATTCCAGCAGGTTTCATGAGCACCGCGCTTATTGAAATTCTCTTCGCCACGCCCCTGCGAATCAGCGATTTTCCTTGAGGGGCCGGGCAATAGGAAAAGGCAGAAAGATGAATCTCACTGCGATTCGGCTTGAGCGGCTTTGTGCATCAGGTCATAGACCCAGTCCTCGAAGAATAAGGGGTAGAGGTGCATTTTCTCACTTGCCAACCTGAGCCCTTTTTTGGACAGCCAGACCCTTACCTGGTCTTTCTGGTCGGGAAATTGTTCTGCGGTCCTCTTTTTGTACAGACTTCTGAGCCTCCTGCGCCTTTTTTTGCGAAGCTCATCGTCCTTGTCGGTGGCCCTGAAATAGCGCCTGGCCTTGGCCACCGTCATGTCCTCCTCCTTGAAATAGGGGACAAATCTTCGGGGAATCTTGTCCGGCAGCACGAATTCCTCGTCGATGCCGGGGTGCTCGATTTCGTCAGGCTCGTAATGCAGGAAGGGGTCGAAGAAGAACGCGGCGGGATGAAAATCCACCCGATGCACAGCCAGATAAGGAACGAAAACGTCCAGCCCGCCGTGCCAGCGGTCCCTCGCGGCAGGCGTTTTCCCCTCATAAAACAGGTCCCACGGACCGTCGCCTATCAGTATGATGTAGCATAATTTGTTCAGGTCTCTACGGTTATAGCCGACTATTTTATTGTAAGCCCTTCGAAGCTTGGGCAGCGCCATCTTGCGTACGTCAATGATCAGCAGTCGCGACGATACCGTATCCCGTGCCATAGCCTCGATTTCTTCGACGGCCTCTCGTATCGCCGTTTCCCGAGGCCTGATCAATTGACAGCCCTTCATTCTCGGATCGTGATTTATCCTTTCGCAAATGTCGATGGCCAGGATGGGATCTAAAGTCAGCACATGTATCCTGTTTCCTCTTTCTGGGTGACTTAATATGTCCTGCTCGGTGTCTGTGAGATGGTAAGTGTCTTCCAACGCTCTTCAGCCTCCTGCTGTTCGATGTCCGGCGTTTCGTTTGCAAAGCGAAGAGGATGGAAACGTCATTTGCGCGCCTTCTGTGCTCGGATCAAGGAATTCATAAACTCGTCCCGATGCACCAGCACCGCCTCATTGAAGCCGGCTTCACAAAGATCCTGGCGGTACTCATCCAAGGTATAAGTCCCGCCCGCTTCGGTCGCGACCAGCATATTGATCGCAAACAGCGCTCCGCTCGCCGGGCTGGTGCGGGATGCGTCCATGACCACGTCACGTATGACCACGACGCCGCCATCCTCAAGGGCCCTGTGGACCTTGGCAAAGAGCGCACGGTTTTGCTCTCTGGAGTTCTGGTGGCAGACGGCCCCAAGCCAGGCCAGGTCCGCGCCCGCCGACAGTTCGTCGGTGTAGAAATCGCCCCCCACAAGGGTCACTCTGTCGGCAAGCCCCGCCTCGGCGAATCGCTTCTCGGCCATGGGTATAACGGTGGGCAAATCAAACAATGTTGCCCGGGCCCGGCGGACGGCGCGAAGAAACGCAATCGTCCACGTGCCCGAGCCTCCCCCGATATCAAGCACATGACGGAACTTCAACGGTCGCAGCAAGTCAATCACCTCAGCGGCTATGGGCTTGGAGATAGTGTGCATACCGGCTATGAAGTCGGCCCGGTCGGCGGCTTCGCCGCGAACACTCGGGCCGACCTCGGCGGGTTTGCCCGTTTGGGCCACCCGAGCAAGCTCGGCCCAGCGGCGAAGACTGTTAGCCAAATGGCGAACCATAGGCAGAATGTTTTCGCGCGACTGTTCGGTCAACAGCTTGGCCACATCCTCCGGCACGCTGTAACTATCGTCCCGTTTGATCAGAAGGCCCAGCGCCGCAAGGGCATCCAGCAGGAAGGTTGTCGCGCGCCGATCCGTGCCAAGCTTGCGAGCCAGCGCTGCAGCGGTCATTGTCTTTGCATGGAGCGGGCTGAACACATCCAAGACCGCCCCGGCCGTCAGCAGGCAGGCCACCTGGAACGAGCGGGCAACATCCAAAAGTTCCAGTCCGGTCCATCGTTTTGCCATCGACACATCCTCTTCAAAAGAGATTCCCTATCTGAACTTCGGCCACGTGATTAAGGCTTCCGCACATAAGATAGCAATCCCGCTTTACAAATACAACCCCCATTCCACCGTGTTGATATGGAAGGGGCGCAGTCGAATCAGCGGATCGGTGTTTATCCGAGGTTGAGCAACGCGCTCGTGTGTGAATGGCCTGGGGAATAGTTCTTGCCGGCCGGACGAGTATCTTGAAATGCGAAATAGGTCAGGCAATTCGTCGTGCGTCGGTCGTATGTCGTCGGTCCGCCGTAAGGCGTCCCCGAGGGAGATATACGATATACGCTATACGAGATAGCCGTGCGACAGGCTTCCCAAAATCTCGATTTTGCTCTCCCAGGTATGTGAATCGATACCGGTTGATACGCTGGCGTCGAAGTCCCACAGACTGTACAACCATTTTCGGATGAATCGTAGCGCTTTCATGTCAAAGCCTCCTGCATTCCTGGGTTCTGCACTTTCCGGCTGCGTCACGCTGAAGCAGCCCTGCAACCGAGAGCTTTCTACCTATAGAAGGCAGCAATTCGGCGGCCGGTAACAAGAATAATGAAGAATTGAGAATGGAGAATTCTAAGCTCTTGCCTCAAGAACAGCGCTTCATTGGCGTCTGGTCATGGCCGGACCCAGGAGATAGCCCAGAATGAAGGTTATCCCCGTCCCGATGACGATCAGCCAGCTCCAGCCGAGCTTCAGAGTCCCCTGCTGTATCATCAGCAGAAGCACGACGCAGACGGCCGTGCTGACGAGCATCGCAGGGATGTTGGCGCAGTTGGCCTTGCGCTGCGTGAGCAGGCCGAGCAGAAAGACGCCGAGCATGGGGCCCCCCGTGAGCGAGAGGATCTGGAAGGCGAACCAGAGGATATTCTCCACGGGAGCGCAGGCCGCCGCGATCCCCGCCAGAACCAGACCAAAACCGGCCACCGCCGCTCGAGACACGAGCAGATAATGTTTTTCGCAGGCGTTCCGGCGAATTAACGGCCGATAGATGTCCGTAACAAAAGACGATGTCAGGGAGCTGAGCGGCGAATCGACGCTGGCCATGAAGACGGCGCCCAGGACCAGGCCTTTGAGGCCGGCGGGCAAGACATTTCGCACAAAGTGCGGAAGGACCTCCTTGAGCTCCTCGGGCAACGGCAGACCGGGATTTTGCCGGTAGAAGACATAGAGCAGCGTGCCGATAAGCAGGTAGAGCCAGTACACGGGCAGAACGGTGATAATTGTGGAGATAATGGTGTTCTGACTGCTCTTTCGCGTCTCGACGGTAAGCAGTCTTTGGACCATCTCCTGGTCGGTTCCGAAGGCGACCAAGCCCACGAAGAATCCGTTGGCGGATCCAGCCCAGAATGTGGACGGATCGTTGAGCCCGAACTTGAAGTGGAATGTGCTCAGCCGCCCGGCTTCCTGTGCCGTCTGTATCGCCGCCGCCAAACCGCCGTCAATATGCCCAATGAGATAGCCGGCGAGCACGACGCCGGCGGCAACGAAGAACAGGGCCTGGTAAGCGCCGGCCCAGACAACCGCCTTGATGCCGCCAAAAGCGATGAAGGCGATGCTGACGACGGTGAATAAGGTTATGGTCGCGGCTAAGGGCCAGCCCATGATGACACCGACGGCCATACACGTCGCGTAGAGCCGGACGCCCGAAGCCAGAAGACGGGTGATGAAAAAGTAGATCGAGCCGGTGTACTGCGTCGCCGGCCCGAATCGATGGCCTAAGAACTCGTAGATGCTCGTGCAGTTGTGCTTGTAGAAGGCCGGGATAAACAGAAACGCCACCGCCAGGCGGGCCAGGGCCGATCCGACCATGAATTGGATCCATCGCCAGTTCTCGGTGAAGGCCGTGTGCGGGATGCCGACGATGGTTAGGGCGCTGATTTCGGTGGCCACGAACGACAGACACGCCACGACAGGCGGAATGCGCCGGCCTCCCAGAAAGAAGTCGGCCGTATCCTTTTCCTCACGGCCGAAGACGTACGAAATGACAAACAGCAGCGCGACGCCGACGCCGACAATGCCCCAGTCAATCCCGCTTAGCGCCCCTGCCTGAGCTACGATGGGATTCACGATGTCTCCTCAATCGCTTTTCGCAGGAGCTGATCGCACTGGTCGAGGATTTTCAGAGCGCCCGCAAGATCCGTCTTTCTAAAGTGCATGACGATCGCCGCTTTGACCTTGCCTTGTGCACGGGCCAGCAGCCCTTGGGCACTGGGCCGGCTCAGATCGGTCATCTCCATTACAATCCGCACCGAGCGGTCCCGCAGCTTCTCATTGGTCGCCCGCAGGTCCACCATCAGATTGCCATAGACCTTGCCCAAACGGATCATGGCTCCCGTGGTGAGCGTGTTGAGGACGAGCTTGGTCGCGGTGCCGGCTTTCATCCGGGTCGAGCCGGTGACCACTTCCGGGCCGACCACAGGATTGATGATGATTTTGGCAGGGATGTGCCGGACCGCCTCCGGCGCACAGGTCACGAAGATGGTTGACGCCCCGATTTGCCGGGCCTGCCTGAGTGCGCCGTGCACATACGGCGTCATGCCGCACGCGGCTAAGCCGACCACAACGTCACGCGCCCGGACGCGCTTGCTTCTTATTGCCGCCGCCCCATCCTCGGGGGAATCTTCAGCGCCTTCTACGACCCGAACCAGAGCACGGCGGCCGCCGGCAATGATGCCCTGTACAAGTGAAGGCGGCACACCGAAAGTAGGTGGGCACTCTGAGGCATCCAGCACGCCTAATCTGCCGCTGGTGCCGGCGCCGACGTAAAATAACCGGCCGCCCTTTCGAAATCGCTCGACAATCAAGTCAATCGCAGCGGCGATTTGTTTACGCTGCCGAGCCACCGCCGCGGGGACAAGCGCATCTTCAGCGTTGATCAGATCGACAATCTGCTGCGTCGAGAGTTGATCTATATTCTCGCTGACACGGTTGCGTTTCTCGGTCGTCGGCAGAATTTTGCGTTTTTCTGTCATGCCGGTATGATTTTCCCCAGAACGACCGGTTCCTCGGCGCCGGTTGCCGTGGGCACGTTATTCGCCATGCCCTTTATCGTTGCCCAGGCCAAAATCGCGAACGAAACCGCCTCTTTGGCATCGGCATTAACGCCGAAATCATCGGTCGAGAGCATCTTAACCTCCGGCAGCTCGCCCCTTAACATCTCGACCAGCGTGCCATTGCGGGCCCCGCCGCCGCATAGTATCACCTCGTCCGGCATCATCGGGAGGAAGTGACGGTATGCCCGAGCGATACTCGTGGCGGTAAAGGCCGTCACGGTCGCCGCGATGTCCGCGTCGGCCAATCCCTTTTTAGCGGCCCGCCCATAGATTTGCTCGGCGAAGAAATCGCCGAATTCTTCCCGCCCGGTCGATTTCGGCGGGCGGCGCCGCAGAAAAGGATGCCGGAGCAGTTCACTCAGCAGCCTTGCATTGACCGCGCCCCGTGCCGCCAATTTGCCGCCCGTATCGAAGTTTCGCCTACCGCCGCTGGCCAAACGCATAATACCGTCGATGGCCATGTTCCCGGGACCGGTGTCGAAAGCGATAATCTCGTCCTGCTTGCAGTCGCTCGGCAGGAAAGTGACGTTGGCAATCCCGCCGATATTCTGCACGGCGCGCGCCAGCCGGCTGTGGCGGAATAAAACATAATCGGCGTACGGCACCAGCGGGGCCCCTTCGCCGCCGGCGGCCATGTCGCGAGGCCGCAAATCCGCGACCGTCGTAATGCCGGTGCGCTGGGCGATGACAGAAGGCTCGCCGATCTGTAGAGTGGAACGAATCGTGGTCTGCCCATAGCGCCTGCCGCGCGGGTTGTGATAGATTGTCTGGCCGTGCGAGCCGACCAGATCAATCGAACGCAGAGCAACGCCGCTCTTAGAACAGAGCTTAATGACCGCATCGGCGAAAACTTCGCCCAAGACGAAATTGTAGTGGCAGATATCGTCCAGCCGGGCCGACTCGGGCCGGCACAAACGAAAGATCGCCCTGCGCAAAGCGGTTGCGTATGGAAACACCCCAAAGGCCAGCAGCCGAACCTTTCCCCGGCTGATCTCGACGATGGCCGCATCAACCCCGTCGGCGGATGTCCCCGACATCAGCCCCACGACCCGCATCGTCCCCTTGCCCGCAATGTCCCGAATCCGCCAGCTCACTGCTATTTCAGTCCTCTATGTGCCCAAATAGACTTTTTCCCGCACCCGGCACCGGGCGGATTATATCCATACCCGTCAGAAAGCACAACAAACACTCGACAAAGAACCTGCAAGAAGCAGCCAGGGCTTTCAGTTGAACTAAGGCAGGCCATTGGTAGAATGGCAAGGTAACGTGATGCGGGAACAATACCGGTTTGTCAACTCGAAGACCGAGCAACGACGCAGGCCAAGCCAGACGGCGCGGCGGCATTCGGTCTTTTCGCTCGCTGCCCTTCGTCGGGGCAAAGATGAGCCTTGAGTTTCACTGGCATGTTGGGAAGCTGTGATGTCAGAAGCGGTTAGGAAAGCTGAAGAATTCTTGAGCCGGGAGCGGGCGTTCCGGTTTGGGGAATTGGTCACTGAGGCATTTCATCCCAAGACCAGGATGCTCTCGCAGACCGCAGCGGCGGACTTGGCGGCAGCGATCCGGCTGCTTCAGTCGGTGGATGACGACATTCCGCTGGCGATGGAGAAGGTACTCCGGCAGGACTCATTCCGGCAGCTTGTAGATGCGTTCGGCGAGGCCCTGAGAACCGGCAAGCGGATTTATTTTACCGGCTGCGGAGCCACGGGACGGCTGAGCATCCTTCTCGAGGCGGCCTGGCGGCGGTTCTGGCGCAGCATCACGCAGACGGGGGGGCAGACCGACGGGATGGAGGATCGCGTATCCAGTGTGATGGCGGGCGGCGATTTTGCCTTGATCAAATCGGTCGAAGGGTACGAGGATTTTCCCGACTTCGGACGGCGCCAGTTAAGGGAGAGGCGCATCCAGCCCGGCGATGTTGTCGTGGCCATTACCGAGGGTGGGGAAACGCCGTTTGTCATCGGCACGGCCTGGGAGGGACTCGACGCGGGGGCGCGGGTCTTTTTTGTCTATAACAACCCCACGGAGGTCCTGTGCCAGCACGTGAAACGCTCGCGCGAGGTGATCGAGGAGTCGCGTGTCACCAAGCTCGACCTGACGACGGGGCCGATGGCCATCACCGGCTCGACGCGGATGCAGGCCACGACGGCCGAATTGCTCATTGTCGGCGCCGCCCTGGAGATCGCTCTGGTCCGTTTCCTGCGGTCCGGCATCGCTTCGACAGAAATGACGGCCCTCTCGCCGGCGCGCGAGCCTGGTGATTACCATCGGCTCTTCTGCGAGCTTCTAAAGCAGCTATCGCATCCGCAGGCCGTCGATGCACTGGTTCGCGCAACGACGTTCGAGGAAGGTATCTATCGCAAGCAGGGCCTTGTGACCTACATGGCCGATTCCTTCCTCTTGGACGTCCTGACGGATACGACGGAGCGCTCGCCGACGTTTATGCTGCCGGCCTTTCGAAAACAAGGGGACAATCTCTCGCCGCGCTCCTGGGCCTTTGTCAAAGACCCGTTCCGTAGCACTGAAAAAGCTTGGCACGCGCTGTTGCAGCGCCAACCGCGGGGTCTGGACTGGGGACGCGAGGTTTACGAAGAGCTCAACGCCCCAGCCAAGCTGAAAGCCCAGCCGCCGAAACTCGACAACGCCGAGATACACAAATTCATGATCGGCAACGAGCCGGACTCTTCGCGGACGGATGCGCCGGATTCAGCGCTGGTCGCCATTGCCGCCGGTAATGAGACGGGTCGTCTGATTCACGCAGCGCTTAAGGAATTCAGCGCGCCTTACAAGAAAACAGCCGCTCTGATCGTCGGCTCAGAGGATGCTGCTGCCGGCATCGATGAAACATTTCGGTTCGCCTATAATCCGCCCGATTCGCCGCTGCAATTGTGGCATCACCTCGCCGTCAAGCTCATCCTGAACACGCTTTCGACCGCGACGATGGTTCGCATGGGCCGGGTCATCGGCAACGCGATGGTCTGGCTGTCGCCGAGCAACAAGAAACTGATCGACCGCGGCTCGCGTTTGATTGCCCAGCAGACCGGATGCACCTACGAGCGGGCCTGCATCGCTCTGCACGAGGCGATGGAAGAAGTGCAATCCCGGCAGCAACGAGGCGATGAGGTTCCCTCACCCGTCGCTTTGGCTATCGAGCGGCTCGGAGGCCACCCGGATCAATCCCGATAGATGAGATACTTGTCTCTGATCGTGCGGAACGATTCGAGCGCCGGCTGCCATTTGTTCCGCAGCTCATCCAGAGAACGCCGGCTTGTGATGGCTTGGCGAATCGTCGCCGTGCCGCATAGACGGTCGAAATGCGAGGCTCTCCACTGGAAGGAATCGGGGCACAGCCGAAAGATCTCATCGACAATCCTGACACCGGCCCAGTAGGATTCGATCGCGTCTCTATCCGCGATGACGATCCGGACGCCGTGACATTCCAGGCCCTGGTATTTCGAGCTCGTCGGCGTAAACTTCGTCGGCTCGAAGCGCATGCCCGCAACGTTCAAGCGGTTCAGCCGCTCAGCCAGGAGCTGCGAATCGATCCAGGGCGCGCCGAACTGCAGGAACGGCCTATCCGTCCCTCTGCCTTCGGAAACGTTCGTGCCCTCCAGAAGGCACAGACCCGGATAGACGGCGGCGGTTTCGAGGTCGGGCATATTCGGCGAGGGCTTGATGAAACGCAATCCGGTTTCGTCGTACCACATCCGGCGATGCCAGCCCTCCATCGGTATCACGACGAGGTCGGCCCTGACGCGGCCGGCAAGCCCGCCAGACGTACGGCGGGCAAGCCAGCCTTCCTCATTGAACATTTTCGCCAGCTCTGCGACGGTCATCCCGTGCCGGACCGGGATCGGATACAAGCCGACGAAACTGGCCGACGCCGGATCGAGAACGTTGCCTTCAACGCAGGCACCGTTGATGGGATTCGGGCGGTCCAGGACCACGAAAGTCTTGCCGTTTTCCGCCGCCGCTTCCATCGCCAGAGACATCGTATAAATATAGGTGTAGAACCGCGCGCCGATATCCTGTATGTCGAAGACCAGAATGTCGATATCCCCCAGCATTTCACGGGTCGGTTTGCGGGTCTGTCCATACAAGCTGTGAACGGGCAGATGATAGACCGGGTCGATTTGGCTTTCAATTTTCTCGCCAGCCTGCTCTTTACCCCATAGCCCATGCTCGGGGCTGAAAAGGGCCGTAACCGTCACGCCGGTCATTTCCTTGAACACGTCCACAACGAACCTGCCGTCGCTGTCGTACGCCGTGTGATTGGTTATGATCCCAAGGCGCTTGCCTTGAAACACTTCTTCGTATGCGCCCACACGATCCAATCCGGTCTTGACTGAGCCCTGACAGACCGAGAGCGCTACAGAGAGACCCAGGATTACGGCAGCCTTAGCTGACCCTATTCGTTCCATCAGTTATACTCTAAACGACTTTCCAAACCCAAACAAGCAAAAGAGCAAGAAATACAGTGACAATACCTGCCGTCCGCGATATGATCTATCCCACGGGCTTTATGAGACGAATCGATATGAGACGGTTGCGAACAACAGCGTTTCTGACGGCACTGTTTTGTCTTTCGATACAGTGCCGGCCGGTTCAACAAGAGACTCCGAGACCGTCTCTTGACCAGATCGACGAGGTTATCCAGGAGGAAATCGAGAAAGGCAACTTCCCCGGGGCCGTGGTTCTCGTCGGCAGAGAAGACGACATTTTGTACTGGAAGGCGTTCGGCCATCAAGTAATAGAACCTCATGCTGAATCGATGAGCAAAGACACGGTTTTCGACCTGGCCTCTCTGACCAAACCTATAGCCGCAGCCACATCGATCATGATTCTCAGAGACCGCAAGGCGTTAGAATTGGATGATTACGTCGGCGCGTACCTGCCCACCTTTGCGTGCAACGGCAAGGAGGAGGTCCGCGTCAAGCATCTGCTTGCCCATACATCGGGATTGCCGGCCTATACGAACGCCGATGCGCTGAAGGAGCAATTCGGCAGCCCCTGTCCCGACCGGGTCATTGAGAAGATATGCGGCCTGGAAGCCGCCGGCAAAGCCGGTGAAGAGTTCCGTTACAGTTGCCTGGGCTACATCACGCTGGCCAATATCGTGGAGGTCGTCAGTGGAAAGAGCCTCGACGATTTCAGCCGGGAGAACATCTTTGCTCCGCTTGGCATGAGACACACTACCTTCAATCCTCCGGATTCCTGGCAGAAAGAGATTGCAGGGGCCGAAATAGCCGACGGGCAGCTGCTCCGGGGCACGGTCCACGATCCTTTGGCGCGGTTGATGGCAGGTGTTTCCGGCAACGCGGGGCTATTCTCCAACGCATACGATTTGTCGATATACTGCCGGATGCTATTGAACGGGGGCACCTGGAAACGCAGAAGGATTCTGAGCTTCGAAGGAGCGACCTTGCTGACGACTGAGCAGGCTTTCGGCCGGGCCTACGGCTTCGATGTGAATTCGAGCTACTCATCGGTGAAGGGTTCTTACGCTCCGGAAAAAGCGTTCTGCCACACCGGCTACACAGGCACTTCAATCGTCTGCGACCCGATGAGCAAGACTTTTGTGATTGTTCTGGCCAACAGAATCCACCCCAAAGACGATGGAACCACGAAACCCGTTCGCAGCAAGGTCGCGGACATCGTTTTCTCCAGCCTGCAAACGCCACCGAATCAAAATGGAGGTGAACAGTGAGACGACGCGATTTCATAAAAGCCGTTGGCCTCGGGGCCACAGCCCTGGCCTTATCCTGCCGGAGAGACACGATTCAAACGACGGCTTCCGCAAAGAACAAGAAAAAAACCAACATTGTCTATATCCTCGCGGACGACCTGGGTTATGCAGAGGTAGGCTGCTACGGCCAGACGAAGATACGCACGCCCAACATCGACAAACTGGCGGCTGAAGGCATGAAGTTCACGCAGCACTACTGCGGCAATCCGGTGTGCGCACCATCACGCTGCGCTTTGATGACAGGACTGCATACGGGCCACGCTCAGATTCGCAACAACAAGCAGGTGGCGGGCGCCGAAGGATGGGAGTTAGGCTCGACCATTGGCGGGCAGTGGCCGCTGGAGGCCGGCACGGCTACGGTCGCCAAGATACTCAAGGATGCAGGTTACACCACCGGGGCGTTCGGAAAATGGGGCCTCGGACGCGTCGGCACTACGGGAGATCCGAACAAGCAGGGCTTCGACCACTTCTACGGCTATATATGCCAGCGCCAGGCCCATACGTACTATCCCAATCACCTGTGGCGCGACGGCAAGGTCGAATGGATCGAAGCCAACAAAGATGGAAAAGAGCAGGTCTATTCGCACGATTTAATCGCCGAAGAAGCCCTCAAGTTTATCAGGGCCAATAAGGGCCGGCCGTTCTTTCTGTATGTGCCGTTCACGATACCGCACGCTGCGCTTCAGGTGCCGGAAGATTCGCTGGCCGAATATCGCGGCCTGTGGCCCGACCCGCCGTACACGGGCGGCAAAGGATATTTCCCGCATCCGAATCCGCGCGCCTGCTATGCGGCCATGGTCACGCGAATGGATCGCTCCGTGGGGCAGATCATGGCCCTGCTCAAGGAGCTGGGCCTCGACGATAATACGCTCGTCATCTTCACCAGCGATAACGGCCCGACCTTCAATGGGGGGACGGACTCGGCGTTTTTCGAGAGCGCCAAACCTTTGCGGGGTCTCAAAGCTTCAGTTTACGAAGGCGGGATACGTGTGCCGTACATCGCCCGCTGGCCGGGCAGGATCAAGGCCGCAAGCACGAGCAACCATATCTCGGCTTTCTGGGACTTTTTGCCGACCTGCTGCGAACTGATAGGCGAAGAACCACCGCCGGACATTGACGGTACTTCCATGCTCCCCACCCTGCTCGGACAACCGCAACAGCAGAAGAAACATGAATATCTGTACTGGGAGCTGAACGGCCAGCAGGCAATCCGAATGGGTAAGTGGAAAGCCCTGCGCGTGAAGCCCGACAGCAGGATCGAGCTTTATGACCTTGACAAAAACGTGGGCGAATCGCACGACTTGGCCGATGAGCACCCCAAGCTCGCCACGAAGATGGACGAGATGTTAAGAACTGTCCGGACTGAATCGGACGTATTCCCCTTGCGCAAAGCCAAGTCCTGAATCTTGCGCGCGATCGAACAGGTAGGGTGGGGCTCTGCCCCACCATTTCGGATCGGTGGGCCAAGGCCCACCCTACGAATCTACTTATGTTTTTGCATCAAATCCTCTATCTTCTTACCGTACTCTGGATTCTGATGGTACCCGTCGTCGTAATACCACAGGCCAGGAATAAGCTCTTTGTCGCCGTATTCGAAATTGGCGAAAGGCTTCTGAAAATTCTCTGGGTATGCGCGCACTCGAAAATGGTTCGCGCCTCCGGCCATTTCAAGCCTTATGTATTCAATTGGGTTGGGTGTAAACACAGCACTTGGTTCAAGGTCTAAAATTGGCTTTGGTAGCCGTGATATCTCCGGACGGCGTTTAGCTCCGCGTACCGGATATTTCATGCCGGGCTTCATAAGTTCATCGTCCCTCATGATCTCTCTGCAGGCCTCCAATAGTTCCTGATGATCTGTCTTGCACAACAGGCGCACTTGCATCCGTTTCTCTTAGCCGATAATAACAAAGGCGAATTCACATGGCAAGTGCAACGCGCCGGTGAGAGATACGGCTTTCGTCGCCGGTGTTTGCAGCTTCATTTTGTGGTGAATTTGTAAATCGTCGTCGAGGTATATTTGTCACCCGGTTTAAGCACTGTGGAGGGGAAATTGGGCTTGTTCGGGGAGTCCGGAAAATGTTGGGTCTCCAGGCAGAACCCATGCCGTTTGTGGTACACGGTGCCGTACTTTCCGGTGATCGTGCCGTCCAGGAAATTGCCGCAGTAGAACTGTAAACCCGGTTCCGTGGTGTGCACTTCCAGCACCCGGCTCGTGGTCGGCTCATACACGCTCGCAACCAGTCGCAGCGAGCCGCCGTAGCGATTCAGCACCCAGTTATGATCGTAGCCGAGGCCGAACTTCAACTGCTCGTCCTGCTGCTCAATGCGGGCGCCGATAGCCGTAGCCTTTCTGAAATCCATCGGCGTTCCCGCGACGTTGCGAAGCTCCCCCATCGGTATGAGTCCCTCATCCACCGGCGTGAATTTGTCCGCGTCGATCATCAGCTCATGGCCCAGAATGTCCCCTTTGCCGGCCAGATTGAAATAGGAATGATTCGTTAAATTCACGACGGTTTGCCGGTCTGTTGTGGCGGCGTAATCGATTCGCAGCTCGTTATCGTTGGTCCAAAGATACCGGACGGTGACGGATAAATTGCCCGGATAGCCTTCCTCCCCATCTTTGCTCAGATAGGTAAGCTTCAATCCTACGCCTTGGGCCTCCTTGATCTCTTTTGCAGCCCATACCACCTTGTCAAAGCCCACGATGCCGCCGTGCAGATGATTCTCGCCGTTATTGACGGCTAACGGGTATTCTTTGCCGTTGAGCGTGAATTTGCCTTTCGCAATTCTGTTGCCGTATCTACCAATGAGAGCACCGAAATAGGGATTGTTCTTGATATATTCATCCAATGTTTCATAGCCTAAGACGACGTCACCCAATTTACCGTTCTGGTCGGGGACTTTCAGGGAAACCACTATCCCGCCGTAGTTGGTGATTCTGGCTTCGCAGCCGTTGGCATTTGTAAGCGTGTAAATGTGTGCCACATTCCCGCCCTTCGTTTTCCCGAATGGTTCCTTCTCAATCGTCATTGTCGCTCTTCCTTGTGTATTGCAACCGGCCAATGAAACAATTACAGTTCCCGCCAAGAGAACAACAAACATTCTGGATAAATAGTTCATCATAAGCCCTTTCAACGAAAATTGCGTTGAACTGCGAAATAGAGCGCCGACGTCTCATTCACAGAGACCATACCCTGAGTCGTCGTCGGATTATACTTTGCCTGCGTCATAGTCTCAACATTTTTCAGGCACTTGCCACCACGACGGAATCCCCGAAAAAAACGTGTGGAAATTGTCCGTCTGGACAGCTATCATTTGAGAGAGGTTGAAAAATGCGAAGTTATCTTGCAGCCATCTTGTCAGCAGCAATTTGTATCGGTTGTGGGCCGGGCGAACGCAGAGCGATCGCCGGCACCGACCCACGTGCTGGAAGAGAGCTGCGCGATGTCATAGGCGTGACGCACGTGGACGGCAAGTATTATCTGACGGACAAAGACTTTTTGAACGAGGGAGCCGATCAGATTCTGGCCTTGGGATCACGGGTCATCAAGGTCTGGTTTCACAATCCCCAGCGCTCGTACCCCTTTAATTCACAATGGCCCAAGCTGGATAGTCTGGTGGAGACCGCACAGTCACCCTACTTCAGGGAACTATTCGACAAACCCATGACCACGTACGTTCTGATGTGTTTCTCCATGGGGAATGACGCAGCCTACTGGAGGAAGGGCCTTACCAGGGAGCAGAAGCTGGACGAACAGCGGCAGTTTTACGAATTGGCCAAATACCTTCTGACCACGTACAAACGGACCGGCAAGACCTTTATTTTACAGCACTGGGAAGGCGACTGGCTGATTCGCGGAAATTATGACAGGAACGTTGACCCGAAGCCGGAGGCTGTAGTCGGCATGATCGACTGGCTCAACGCACGGCAGGCGGGAGTGAATCAGGCCAGGGAAGAAGTGGGAACGAACAGAGTCCGCGTATTCCACGCAGCAGAAGTGAACCGCGTCGTCCCCTCCATGAGGCAAGGCAAGCCTAACGTCGTGAACACCGTTCTTCCTCATACAAAATTGGATTTGGTCTCATATTCGGCGTGGGATGCGGCAACGGAACGCTTTGAGGACCCCAATGTTTTCCGCGAGGCGCTGGATTTCATCGCGACGAATACGCCGGACAGCCCGGTCTTCGGCGCTCGAAACGTTTATGTAGGCGAGTTTGGCATGCCGGAGAACAAATTTTCCACCGAACAAATCCAGAAGGCGATTCCCAACGCGGTAAAGACCGCTCTCGATTGGGGCTGTCCGTACGTAGTGTACTGGCAACTGTACTGCAATGAGTTACAGGACCCAAAGCACGTGCCGCCCATAAAAAGTAATGACGCGGTTCGGGGTTTCTGGCTGATCCGGCCGGACGGCTCGAAGGCCTGGACGTGGGAATATTTTCACGGCTTATTACATTCCGGGACCCCCAAGAAGCCTTGACGGTCGGGCCGCACCCGCCGGCCCCTCGTCGTCCCGCCATTTGCAGAGCCGGCCGCTCGATGTTTTTTCTTCCCAAGTTAACGCCGTGCAATTTCTTGCCGATAAGGTACGTGGCCGGTAGAGGGTTGGACGTGACCAGGCGAGTGATGCGGAGGAGCACTCGCCGGTCACTAATTCACAATCCGAGCCGGCCGTCACACCTTGCGGCATGGCCATCTTGGCCATGTCTTTCACGGGCCGGAAGCCCGTGCCACAGAATAATCGGTCGCCCTAAGCTCCTCCGTGCATTCAAGGGCTGTGATTCCCCAGGTACAGCCGGTTTTGATGGACACTGGTGAACCTCTGCGATAAAATGTCGTATAACTGCTTACAACAAAGTTTATCAGTAAGGATGCGTTTATCATGGCAACGACAATTGGACAGATTAATAGAGAATGCCGCACAGGTGTCCATACCGAGCATCTGTGCTACATAATGTCGCAGGGTTTTCATCTGGCTAACAAGCAAGAATATGGAGCTTTGGTCGAGGAGCCAAAGTACCGGTGCAATCACTGCGGCCGTACGGCCAAGAGGGATACCAGTCTCTGTGTTCCGGTTCCCTTGTAGGCTATCCATCACCAATCATGGACCGGTCCGGCACCTGTGCCCTCGACGAGCCGACCTTCGCGGGCCGACCGCCTTCGATGTTCACGTTGTCATAGATGTGCGTATAATTGCCGATCGTGTTCGTGCCTCTTATCGTCGCATTGCAGCGAATCAGGCTGTGATGGCCGATGCTCACGTTTCCGGTGATGATTGTCCCGGCGTCGATTTTCGTATAGGGGCCCACAGTCACATTTCCTTCCAATATCACTGAAGGATGGACATCCGCCGCCGGATGAATGTCAATGCCGCTGGTTTTCTGAGCTTCCGTTTCAGAGACGCTCGGCAAAAACGAAACGCCCAGAAGGATAAGCGTACTCAAGACAAGTACCGTCCCAAGTATGGTCTTGTGTTTCTGAATCATTTTTCCCCCTTTCTCTGCAAAATATTCTTCGGCTGCGAAGCACCTACAACTGCCTCCTGACGGCTTGAGCATGGATAACTTCGAAGACAGCCTTGACGAATTCCCCGTCCAGTCCAAGCTGCCTGGCTTTGGCTATATGATCCTGAAGAAGGCTCTCCCACCGATGAATCTGAAGAACGGGAATGTTGTGTTCCTGCTTGAGCCTGCCTATCTCTTCGACCCACCTCATCCTCTCCGCCAGGTCCTGGATGATTTGCGAATCCACGTGGCTGATCTGGGCACGCAGATGCGCCATCTGTCCCTTCACCTGTTTGTCTGTGATCTCAGTGTTTCGTACCCGAAGCCTGTCGAGCAGCTCGATGAGAGCTTTCGGCGTAATTTGCTGTTTCGAATCGCTCAGCGCCCGGTCCGGGTCGATGTGAGTCTCGATCATAAGGCCCTCGATACCCAAGTCCAGCGCGGTCTGGGAGATAGGTTCTATGAGATCGCGCTTGCCGCCGATATGGCTCGGGTCGCAAATCAGAGGCAGATCAGGCAAAAGTCTTTTCAGCTCGATGGGAATCTGCCAGTTTGGGTGGTTGCGGTATTCCATCTCCACGTATGTTGAAAAGCCCCGATGTATAGCGGCGAGCTTTCTTATGCCGGCGTGATACAACCTCTCGATGGCCCCCAGCCACAGACCAAGCTCAGCATTAACAGGATTCTTCACAAGCACGGGGATATCAACACCCTTCAAAGCATCAGCGATCTCCTGAACCAGGAATGGATTGACCGTCGTTCTTGCCCCAATCCAGAGAATGTCAACGTCATGGTCGAGACAAAGCGCTACGTGCTGCGCGCCGGCCACCTCGGTGGTCGTCAGCAGAGAGGTCTCGGCCTTGACCGCCTTGAGCCATTCCAGGCCCACTTTGCCGACGCCCTCAAAGGTGTTGGGCCGGGTGCGAGGTTTCCAGATCCCGGCACGAAAAACCTTCACGTGAGGAGACTTCATCAGCTCTCGGGCCGTTGAAATAACTTGCTCTTGCGACTCGGCGCTGCACGGGCCCGCAATCACCCAGGGAACTTTGTCAAACCTCAACCACGTCGAGATTTTCGCCAGATCCCGGCTTAGCTTCTTCAAATTCTCAGGCATCGATCACTCAAACCCCTTTACTACCATGAATTTCTCCGTTCCGAGACAGATTGCTTCATCCATGAGACGTTCGCGCAGAACAATCTGTCCGCAGAGCATAGCCCCAGAGCCGGAAAAATTCAAGGTTAGAGAGTGCCGGATATCGCCCGGAAGAGGGCTGGGAAATTCTCGGGACGACCAGAAAATGTCAAAATAGTGGTAATTCCGGCGCAAACCTGTTATCATGGGGTGTGCAAGGCGTCTCGATGTGCCTGCAGGTTGCACGTGGAAAATGTCGAATAAACGCTTGTGGAGGACAAACTGCGATGCAGCGAAGAAAAGGGTTTACACTCATAGAATTGTTGGTGGTCATTGCGGTCATCGCCCTTCTGCTGGCGATTCTCATGCCGGCCCTTCAGAAAGCCAAGGAGCAGGGGCAGCGCGCGGTGTGCCAATCCAACCTGAAAAATTACACGGTGGCGATACTCATGTACACCGGGGACAACGACGACAAATTCTGCAACCCAGGTAGCTGCTATTTTTCGCAGACGAGCCCGTATCCCGTGGAGTCGGGACTGAGCAGCCCCATCCACCTGCGCTGGTGCAACGGCGACTTGTACCTGCGAAACCATCCGGAGTATGCCGGCCCGTTTTTCCCTTATTTGCAGGACGCCAGGGCTTTTATCTGTCCGACTTTTTCCCGGATCGCTTACCAGGCTTCCCAAGACCACTTTTATCAAGCCGACGCCGCCAAACTCAAGAACTACAAGCCCTGGTACAACTACACCATGAACGCCTATCTGGGCAGCCCGAGCAGCGAGATCCAGAAATCGAGGGTCATGAAGCTCTCCGAAGTCAAGCGTCCCGCAGAGACGTTTTCCTTCACCGAGGAAAGCGCCCTGGTGGATACCCAGTACAACGTCTCAGGGTTGAACGACACGTATATGATTCCGGGCAACGACTCCATGATCGCAGGCTGGCTGAGTAAAACCGGCAGCTACCGGCTGATCAGGCCCGGCCCGGACGGCGTGGGACAGTTCTGGGACGTCATCGCCGGTTTTCACCATGCCCCTTCCGGGAACCAGTTGGGAGGAAAGGGCAATTGCGCCCTCCTGGACGGGCACGTTGATGCGTATTCCCGCGCGGAAACATTTCCGTTAGCCTGGCCCCGCTGATTGATTCATCTTTGAATTCCTGCATCGGCATTATTAGCCGTTCTCAAGATCCGCCGGCCCGATCCGTCGGCAGGCACGGAAAAGACCCTTGCGTTCTCCGTGAACTTTCGTAAACTCTTCAGAAGGCTGACTCGCACAAAGAAAGGAAAATACAATGCCGGCAAACGTAACGCACATGCTGATCGCCCACAAGGCGCTGCAAACCCTTAAGGCGAAAGGGGTCGATGAATTTGCGCAATTCGCAGAAGTGCTGGACGATGCCTCCGAGAGCAAGAACTGCAAAGCGTACGTGAATCTGGGGAGCCTGGGGCCCGATCTTTATTACTATGCCAAAATGTCCAGCTCCATCAAAGACATGCTTCAAGAAGGCTTCGTCCAGGCCAAGGGAGTTACTCCCTGGTCCTACCATTTGCACTCGCACCGGCCGAACGAGTTTCCGCTGAAGCTGGTCCAGATCATTTTCACTGACGTGATAAGGGAAAATGGTCACGTCGAGTTGTACGATGACGATATGAGGAAGCTCGCCTATATCGCCGGGCACCTGACCCACATCGCCGCCGACCAGATCATTCATCCGGTCGTCAACAGCGTCGCCGGCCCTTACTACCGCGAGGGTCAGAATCGCAGAAAGCACCGCGAGTGCGAGGTGTTTCAGGATTATTTCCTGTACGAAGAGGTCTATCGGCTGGAAGAGAAGAGCGGCGCGAAGTACGACTTTTTCAAGCAGGACTTTCGAGGATGGGCGGACTGTGTCAGGGGAATCACCACGACAAACGCCGAGGATTGGTTCCGCTACTTCCTGCAGCGGGGATTCGTGGAAACCTACGGCACGTGCCCGACAGAAGAAGAAATCGAAAACTCCGTCGATAATCTGCTGCTGACACTGCGGGCGTGCCAGCAGCTCGGGCCGTATAAGAAGGCAGACAAAGAATACCGCAAGGACGGAGAGAACTCCAAAATGTATCGGGAGTACATCAAAGATGTGAACTACATCAAGTTTTACCGCCTGGCGGTGGAGCTGGCAGTGGTTTATCTGATCGCGTTGTATGAGGTTTATTTCGTGCTCAAGCAGGGAAACGACTTCACCGACAGAAACAAGAAGCGGTTTCTGAGCATCGTCAGCGACGCCGACCTGTCCTGTCCGTTGCAGCAGAAGATATTCGAGAAGGCGTGTGCCGCGCTGAGAAATAAGAGGCACATGGAAACAGCCGTCAAGACGCATACGGCCGGCCTCTTGACGCAAACCGAATTCCTCACCTCCAGCCGCATTTTCAAAACTGAAAGTGACGGAGAGATAGTGAAAGCATAGCAGGCAGGGCTCAAAGATGAAAGCACACGGACATCAACACTGTAAAAACTCGCCACTGTAGGATATAACTCATTGATGGATTTGTCTATCGTTATACCGGCATTTGATGAAAGTAAAAAGATCGCTCGGGACGTTGAGGCAGCGGCAGCGTTTTTGGAGGGCCATCAGCTTGCCGGAGAGATCATCGTCGTCGATGACGGCAGCGAGGACAACACCGCCGAAGCGGCCAGAAGCGTTCAGATTTCGCAGAACATAAAACTGGATGTCATTCGCTACGAAACACATCGCGGCAAAGGGTACGCCGTCCGGACGGGCGTAAAACACTCCAGCGGCCGGTATGTCATGTTTGCCGATAGTGGCTGCTGCGTGCCATACGAGGAAACGCTCCGAGGGCTGGACCTGCTCAAAAACGGGGGATATGAAATCGCACACGGCTCAAGAAAAACCCGCGGATGTCATATTGAGAAAGCCCAGAGTTTTTATCGGCGCCTGTGCTCGAAGATGTTCCACTGGCTCGTGATCCACGATATGAAAGTCCCCGTGGAGTTCACCGACACACAGTGCGGATTCAAGATATACAAAGGCGATGTCGCCCGGCACTTGTACGGCGAGTGCATCACGGACGGTTTCACGTTCGACATAGAAATCATCATGCGGGCACAACGAGAAGGCTACCGGATAAAAGAGTTTCCGATTGACTGGACGTGCGACCGCGACAGCCGGCTCTCGCCGACGCGAAGCTCCTGGCGGGTACTTTCCGAGCTATTGACCATCCGCCGGATCTTGCCAAAGAGATAAGGCCTTTTCGCCGGCAATCTCAAGAGGCCGAGTCCGTTTTCATTTCAGCGGCACGTTCTCTTCCCAAGGGCCGAAATGCAGGATCGTATCTTTCTGTGTCTCTTTGCCCTGTTCCTGCAGGATGATCAGCGCCAGCGCGCCCGGATGCAGCGAGCAGTACTGCTTGATTTCATCGGGATCCATAATCATAAAAGCCGTCGAGAGCGCATCGGCCGTCCCGGCGTCGGGGGCGGACGCCCAGGTGGCCCGTCTGCCCTCAATGGGCCGGCCCGTGCGCGGGCTGATGATATGCCCGCCTTTCTGCACTCCGGAACCGCTCAGGGCCCGGGCTCGCAAATGGGGACGTGCCAATATGTGTGTGCGATCAGCCGGGTCGCTCAACGTCAGAGGCCAGCCCTTTGTGCCAGCGGGGGCATCCAGCGCCAGGACGGAGCTGTAGCCGCCGGAAATCAAAGCTGCATCAATACCCCACTCACGCAGCAGCTCCGCCACACGGTCAACGGCGTAACCCTTGCCGATCCCACCGAGATCGATTTGCACGGGACTGACCGACAGCCGGACCGTATGCTCCCGCTCATCCAATTGCAGAAGATTCGCGCCGGTGTGCAGACGGGCAACATCCAGCTCTTCCCGCGAAGGCGCGCGCGGCGATCCATCGTCGTTACGCCAGCATTTCAGCAGGGACCCGACGGTGACGTCGAAAGCTCCGTTAGTTTCAGCGTACATTCGGACACTAAGCCGCAGGCACTCAAACGCATCCAGGCCAAGCAGCAGGACCTGATGGGCAGGCAGATTATTGATTCGGGCAATGTCACTGCTCTCAAGGAAGCGGCTAAGCTCCCCTTCGAGCCGGTCCACCTCATCGAAAGCCGCCGCCGCCGCCTGCCGGGCGTAGCGCTCATCCTCGTACACGACAATGATCTCAAAGGTCGTCGCCATCGCTTCATGTGAAAAACGCTTCATGCCGGGGACCGGCTCACAGTCGCTCCGGACAAAACAAGCTTCTTCTCGCTGTTCGGGTTCGGTCATTTTTCGTCCTCTGTCTGTGTTTGCGCCGTCTCGGCCTGCTGCTGGAAGTAATCCCACAGGTCCTTTCTTACGAAGCCGAGCAATTTGACTTGCGGCCGCAACCACACGTAGTACGGCTTGTCAAATAGGAACAAATACATTTGGCGCTTTTCCAGAGGAGTGAGGGTATAGAGTTTCTCGGTCAGCGCCCCCTCGACCTCGGGCGAGGCAATAATCAGCGGAGCCGCATCCATACCCGCATCCACCTGGCCGGACCAGATGACAGCTCCTCCCTCTAATCGCCGGAAGTACCACGGCAGCGGCCAGTAGTCATGCCCGGGGCAGATCACCTGAATCCGCATTTGAACCTTCTCCGGCTGCTCCTTGGCCAGCGCTTTCAGCGCCCCGGCCATCTGTTCGACCCGCTGCACTAAGGTAAACACCTCCGCCGTTGGGTGGGCATAGACATAAGGATTACGACTGTCCGCATCAAACTTGTAGCTGGTCCGGTAGGCCTGCCAAGTCAAGTGAACCGAAGCTTCAAACAGCAAACAGAGAATAAGCAAGCGGGGCAAAACGTTCGGCACAAGCTTGACCAGGACGGCAGACCCAACGCCGGCCAGAAGAATCATACCATGGAGAAAACCCAGCATACACCAGGGTGTCTTATAGGGAACTGCCGAATAGACTACTGTCAAAATGAGCGTGTAAAAGGCGATGAATCTGAGAAGTTGAACGTTGGCGGAAGACAGGCCTTTTCTTGTCATCGCAGCAATAAAACCAACCACAGCCAGCAGGACAATGAGGGCCTCGGTCCAGATCGGGCCGCCACCGTATCTGAAGTAGATGAGCATCTCCAGATAGTAATGCCACGGATGAATATGCAGCGAGTTGCCGCTCGCCCGGCCCAGATAGGTCGTGTAGGTCCGAACCGAATCCAGGATTCCGGCGGGGTTGGACAGAAATGACGAATGAAACAGCACCGAGACGACTACTGCGGCCGCCAAGCCCCCGGCAAGATGAGACGGTCGTATGACCTTGAGAGCACTGATGAAAGAACCCTTCTGCCGCTGCATCAGCAGCGTAGGCAGCAGAGCCAGGACCATCGAGCCGAAAGCAATGATGCACGTTTCCTTGCTGGCGTGCATCAGGCCCAGGAATACGCCCGCCAGCAAAGCCCAGACGATTGTCTTGCTCCTCGTGTATCGGTAGCCCGATACAATGGCGCCAAAGGTGAAACAGACCAGGAGCATTTCCTGAATGTAGTAGCGGCTGTAGAAAACCATAGCGGGTGAGACAGCGGTCAAGACAGCGGCATAAACCGCCCCGCCCCGTCCCAGGCCGCCGGCTATCAGCAACAGCAGCAGGACCAGACACACCCCGAAAAAAACGGGCACGATGCGCAGCGTGACCTCCGTCACCTGCGTCAGTTCTGCAGCGCCGGTGAGCCAAGCGGGGATCAATGTCAGGTAATTGAGTGTCGGGCCATGGTACTCGTCCGGGTCATAAGTATAGACCCCTTCCTCAAGCAATTTGCCGAATTTGATGGCGTGGACGGCCTCGTCGCCGTGCATGGGGCGGTGCTGGAGCCGCGGCACGCGCAGCGCGAGCGCAACAATTGTCGCGGCCAAAATCAGGACGCAACAGTTCCTGGTCATCTTATTCTACCGGCTTGCCGTAGACTGCGACCTCGATATAGTGGTTCAAGTCGTTGCTGGTATTGCCGTTGCTGTAGAGCCGGACATAGCGCGCCTTGATGCCCTGGGCAAGGACGTCGATCAGTCTGCCCTCATTCGTTTCCGTATAGTGCAGGTCTTTGCCGACGCCAAGGCCGGCGGAATTGTCAACGTCATTGTTGAACACGGTCTTGACGTTCGTAATGAAATCGGGGTCGTCGGCAACCCGCACGACAACGTCGAAGTAAACGCGGGCCTCTTTATGATAATGCCAGACCAAAATGGCGTAAATGTTGTTCATCGCTTGGAGGTCAATGGTGACGTTCTGCACAAACGGGCCCAGCTCAACATAGCTGCCGTCGGCCGCTTCCATGTCACCGTCGGTGATCATCTCGATCTCGCCGATGATCGGCTCCTCATCGCTGCTGGTCACCGGCTTGCCCAAAGCCACATTTTTCGTTCCCGGCGGGGCCAGAAACGGCGGACGCGGCTTGCCGAGCGGTTTTTCGAGATTCGCTACCCGTGTGTCCTGCGGTGTGCCTACGAACATCGGCCGGGGCAACTGTATGTCAACCGGCACTAAACCCCCGCTGTCGGCGGCAGGAGCTTTCGCCGCTTGCGGCTCCTTCAAGGCTGGAGCGTCGGAGGCGGTCTTTGCCACGGCTTGCGGAGTCTTCTCAGCGGCCGGCTGAGCGGCGCTCTGGGCCGGGGCTTGAGGCGTCGTTGTCCCGCTGGTCTGCCGGCCGGAACCTTGGGGGGCAGGCTCCCGAGGCGATTTCTTGCAGGATGGAACAAGGCATAGAGACAGCGCAAACAACACACAGACGCAAATTCTCACAATCGAACTAAAATCTTTCTTCATCATTTCCTTTTTACCTCAAAATTCGAGATTCTATTCAACTGACGAAACTTGCAACCGCCAGCAAACTGACAGGTATCCGCCGCAGCCAAAAGCGGGATGCTACCCTACTTGTAGGACGTTGTCAAGCCGCCCAAAAGTATATTTTTTTTCTTCCATCCGCCTTGCACAGACGACGTTGCTCGAATAGTAGCCAGCATAAGAGGTTGTTAATACTGTACTTAACTTCACTCGCAAATTTATTTAAAAAAGCAACAGGGATTCAGTGCTCCACCGAATCCCTGCCGTATCTATCAACTCGTCAAGACGAAAAGTGAGTTTCCGGACTGCCGTTTCTCACTCGCTCTCTTACCTCTGTGCCGGTGCAGTTCCCATTCCAACGACCTTCGATTCGAGACCGGCCTTGGCCAGAACGAAGTAGAGCACAGCACCGACGACCATAGCCCATACGGGCGCCAGAGGCAGCGGTATGCCAAGGTTAGGCATGATGCCAACCACGAAACCGAAGCCCCACGCCAGCCAGCCTGCCGCGTTGAAGCCCGCACGCGGACCGGCCCATTTGCAGCCGCTGAGAACGTAATCCACCGCCATTGCACCGCAGATCGGGCCGAACGATGCGCCAATGATGTTGAAGACGGGGATCAACTGGCCTGCCAGCCCGAAGACCGACAGCAGGATCGAGACCGCCGTTCCAATTCCCACGGAGACGAACGGATTGACCTTGGCAAGGGTCGTCTTGAAGCTGTTGGCGGCAATGAAGGCCGAGAAACAGGCGGCGGGGAACGCCGAGATTGCCAGTAAGAGGTGAATCCATCTGCCCGCGGCGGAGCCCAACACGATCGGGATCAGCGAGAACGCGTCCATGGCCATCTTGCCGTCTTTGGCGGCCGCGGCAGCGATATCCGGTTTTCCGTAAGCACCGGCCACAATCAGCATCGCCAGGCCGGCCGTCAAGATGATCGCCAGGGCAATACCGACAAAGCCACCCAAGTGGACGTCGCTCTCATTACGACTGTTCGTGCCGAAGTCAACGCCGGCGGCACCGGCGGTCGCAAAAAAGCCGACGACGTACGAAACCACAAATGCCACCAGGCCGAACGCTGTCAGCGCTGCCGGGGCTGTTGCAACGGTCGTTTGATGCAGCTTTACAAATTCATCTGCGTTGAAACTCCTCAGCCCGCCAACCGTCATCAGGAACATGATAACCAGTGCGGCCAGCGGGATCAGCGGAAGGTACGTCGCAACGCGCGCAACATACTGGATGCCCTTGAGTCCCATGAACGCCGCGAGGACACCCCACACTACCATGATGATCTGCGCGTTGATTGACAAGGCGGCACTCAGTGCCATAGCTGAGAAGTAGATATTGACCCCGAGCCAGCCGAATTGCAGAACGCCCATCAGGAAGCCCGGCAGGATGAAGCCGCCCTGGGTGCCGAATGTGGACGTGCCCACAATATAGAGCGGCAGGCCCGTCTTCTGGCCCATGATGCCCAGCACAATGTAGTAGAAGGCATGGCACAGCAGCGCCGCCAGCGCCAGACTCACGATGGGCGCCCACGGGCCGTGTGACAACACCCCGCCAGCGTTCCCGGCCTGGGTCGATCCCATCCAGAACACGAACCACAGGAAGATCCCGGCATACGTGGGGGCCGTGTTCTTATACCACGGCGCCCGGTTCCCGGCTGGGTTTGGCTTGGCCATGCTAATGTAACTCGGTAACGCTCCATTGCTCATGATCGGTTCTCCTAACTCAATTGCCTCGATTATGTCCCACCGGCACGACGCCGGATTCTCCGCACTAAATATAACAGGTGCGGCTCCAAGCAACCAGCTTTTTCAATGATCTGCGGGAAATTTGCAGGCAGCCGAAACCCGGCTAATCGGTCTTGGGAATCTGAATCCGTATGCCGCCTTTCATCGCCGACTCGTGGGCACAGATCCCCGTCATCGTCCAGTTGGCGGCGGTTCTTGCATCGACGGCGGACTGCCTGTTTTCGACAATCGCGCGAATGAACTCGTGCGTCAGGTGGGGATGAGAGCCGCCGTGCCCGCTGCCCTGAATAAAGGAGGTGTGCTCGTGCCCTTCGTCATAGACGCCGTGTCCCGTGAAGGGAGCGATCTGCCTCGGCAAGAGATGTCCGTAGTCGGGGACTTTAGCTCTCTCGGCGTCCTCATAGCCGGAATAAATGACAGGGCCTTCGCCGGCCGTCTGCTCCCATTCGAATGAGAGCTTTGTGCCGTACACGTCAAAACTCTCGCGGTACTGTCTGATGGTATCAAAGAGGGACCGCGTCACCTCACAAGCCAAGTCGGAATCGGCAAGCTTGACAAGGGCGGTCTCGATAGCAAAAGGCGCGTTGTATCGCTTCGCGTAGTCTTCGCTGATCTGGCCCGAGCCGTGACAGACGACCGATTCGGCCCGCTTCTTTGCAAGGCACAGCAGCGGACTAACGGCGTGGGTCGCGTAGTGCATGGGCGGGAAGCCGTACCAGTACTGCGGCCAGCCCGGCAGGCCCATGTTCTGCTGATGGGAGCCCCTCAAAAACTGTATCTTGCCTAATTTGCCCGATTCGACAAGCTCCTTGGCATAGAGAAATTCGCGGGTATAGACCGCCGTCTCCATCATCATATAGACTTTGCCGGATTTCTCTCTGGCCTTGACAAGCGCAATACAGTCCTTCTTGGTCGTCGCCATGGGGACCGTACATGCAGTGTGTTTGCCCGCCTTCAAGGATTCCAGCGACATCCAGGCGTGGTCGGCTATCGGGGAGACAATGTGGATAGCGTCCAGCTCGTCAATGCTCAGGAGGTCTTCAAACCTGGTGAATCGCCTTTCGATGCCAAACTGGTCGCCTATCTCGTTGAGGTGGTCTTCGTTACGCTGGCATAAGGCGTAACACTCAGCGTCGGGGTGCTTTTGATAAATGGGGATGAACTCGGCGCCGAAGCCAAGCCCGACCACAGCTACCTTGACCTTTTCCATCGGCTCTTTCTCCTTTCCGGCTCCTTTGCAGGAGCCCCCTTGTGCTCTGCAAAACACACTATATAAAGCCAAAGCCTATCGCAATGGAACAAGGCTGCAATCTGCGTCGGGATATAGAAAAGGCCTCGGACGCGCCATCCGGCGCGCCGGCGACCCTGAGAATTATACAGAAGAACAACCCGCCGCCACAACTATTATTTCGCTCGACCCCTGATCAGCAGGATGGTATGGAGGATCGCCACAGGTGCGAAGATCAAAGCCAAGCTGCGATGCGTACCCAAGAGAAGCTCCTGCCCATGCGTCCCGAAAAGTGGAAACATGCTCAGAACGATCGACAGGCCCAGCGGCACAGCCAAAAAAACGATCAGCCAAAACGTTATTTTCTGGCCCAGACCAGAGCGTTTGCGAGGCGATTGGTCATCGCCGCTCTTGACCAGCGTCACACGCTGAACGATGCGCTCAAACCAGGGCCAGTCGCCCCGCATGAACTGACAGTTGCGCGCCCATACAACGGCCAGGAACGCCAGGCAGACGGCGAAAACCGGCGCAAATGTGGCGTGCACCATCACCAGATAGCCTGAAATGTGCTCGCCCAAAACAAGGACCGGATAGAAGCCGGTCACCGCTAATACGACAAAGCTAAGCAGCGCTACCAAGTATGCAAGTATCCGCAAAATGTCCACAAGGCTTCGCTTGCGCGTCGAAATCGTTCGAGCCATACATTGCCTCGTAAAACCTACTCGTTTTCCCCGGCCAGCACCTTCACGACACAGCCCAGGGCCTTCAACACATATAACAACAAGACGAGCGCCAGAACCGCACTCGAACCCAGGACAATAATCTTCATCCAGGGGCGGAACACAAATGAAAAGGCAAACGCCCACGCATAGAACGGGTCGATGTCCTGGAACTGAACCATTTTCTTTGCCTGCCGGTCCGTAGCGACGGGCGTGTCGATTTTGACGTCACCGAAGAAGAAAGGTGCATCCGTCGCATGGCAATCCGTGCAGTAGCGAACGCCGAGAGCCTGGGCAGCCGGCCTGACCTCGTGCCCAAGGGGCCACAAATAAGGCTTGGCCGCCGCGTGGTCTTTTTCTTGGCGCAGTTGCCCCGAATCCTCAAGGCTGTACAGTTTGCCGCCGGTCACGTAAACGGCCTTGCCTTCCAGTGAACCGCCGGCTGCCAGCGCGGTCAATCCCTTGACGATATGGTCGGCGGTCAAATCGGGCCAGTCACCGGAGAAGGGGAATTTCTCCTTGGCAAGCACATCAGTGACAACCTTGGTGACGGTCGCAAGCGCAATCGGCTCAACCTTCCCATCTCGCAGAACGCCCCAGAACGAAGGCCAGACGAGCTTGTGCGGTGCGATCTTGCCGTCCGCCTGCTTAGCGAACACGGAAGAGGCAATGTGTGGAAGCATCTGGGGCGCCTTGTTGACGTTGGGAGTCCCGAGGCGGTGAGCCCTCGACGTTTTGGTCGCGTATGGCTCGGCCGCCGGCCAGGGACCCGAATGACAGGCCGTGCACGTGAGCTTCTCGAAATGCACCGGTGGCAGGCCCCGGTGCTCAGGAACCGGTGCGCCCAGACGGCCAGCGAGCGGATCCGAAGAAGAATCCTTTCCAAGGTGGCACCCTTCGCAGGAGGACGTGGCCGCCAGCTCGTTGGCCGGCGTCGTTTCTTCGCCTGCATATCCTCGGGTAATATTGTGCTCAATCCCGTGCCGATGACAATCGACGCAGGTCAGACCCGCCTTGAGGTGAACGTCCTCGTCGCAAGCCCATTTTTCCGCCCCTTCGGCGCCTATGTAGAAGTTCGAGTGACAAAAGTAGCACCGGTTTGAAGGAACTTGCCTGACGATGTCAAAGAACACGAAGTTCTCGCGGTCAAAGACGTTCTTATGATACGTGATGGTCGGCGGCGCCTTTTTCCCGGTTCCGGCGCTCTCGACGGCGAACGGGTCAAACGGATCGTATGCCTCGTCCATGTCGTCGGCGGAGCCTTTGACCAAAGCCAGGCCCGAGGATGCCGCCGCAGCCCAGCGGAAATTTCCGCGGCTTATCTGCACGGCGTAACCGGCCGGCCCGCCCTGGTCCTGCCGGGGGTCACCGTTGTGGCAGCTCAGACAGTTAATATCGAGCTTGCCGGAGATGTACTGCCGCATAATCTCATCGGCGTCTTCGATCTGTCGCTCGCCGGGACCACCGCCCGGCGTCTGCCGGCCGAAGATTTTCGTAAATTCACGGTCCGTCAGGCCAAACTGCTTCGGCTTGAAGGTCCCCGGCCAGGAGCGGTAGGAAAGCGGGATCTGCGTGCCGGTACGGGCATCGACATAGATCCACGGCTGGCCCGGCCGCCCCGGATCAACGTTGGGATCAGCGCTGTTGAAGTGCCAGCCCTTCTTGATGATCTCGTAGCTGTGGCACCGCCCACACGTATGGCGCGTGGAAAAAGGCAGGAGCACCTCCGCCTTGGGATCAATATTCGGGTCAACGGTCTGTGGTTCCTTGCTCTCGTCGCCGGGCGCAGCTAACAGCTCGATCCGATGAATTGGATGTGCCCTGCCGCCGTCGCTTTCGTCACCCAGAAGCTTCTGCTCGGTGTCCGCAGCTCCGGCAGCAAGGCACACAACCATCGCACATAGAAAGCCTGCTAAAATCAGTCCTTTTCTCAATGTACGTTCAATCCTTATTCCTGAATCCATCAATCATTCATCGCGTGCAGCGGCGATTCCTGAGGACGCCTTACGCCTTAAACTCCTCGGGCTTGAACTGGAGCTTCTTGTCGGCCGCCACGGCTTCGTTCACCTTCAATACGGTCACCGCCGTCTCGTATCCGATTTCGGCGGGGCAGTTCAGCTTGGCCTTGCCTCGAATCGCGTCGAAGAAGTTCTCGAGGTGCGGCTGATGGTACGGCTTATTATCCATCGTGACCGGTATATCGTAGCTTGGCGGCTTGGGTGACTCGCGCACGTCCAGCACGGCGTCCCCGGCGGGTTTTGGCTCTTCCTTCTTGTCCGGCTCTTTGATAAAGCCCATCTTGACCCACTTTTCCCAGTTCTCCGCCGGGACCCCCGCCTCGCGATATACCTTGCCGCGGCCGGAGGCCTCCGAGATTTCCAGCGTACCCTCATCGCCCATGAAGACTTCGTAATAGCCGTTGGCGCTGTTGGTCGTTATGGTCTGGTAAAACGCCCTGACGGTCCGGTCGCCAACCGGATACTCATAGATGACCATGACGTTGTCGTACCAGTCGTGTCCCTTCCAGTAGTCGATCCCACCGCTGGCCATGACCGTTTTGGGACTGGCGCCGAGGAACCAGCTATAGATGTCGATCTGATGCGAGCCGAGGTCAACGATGGGGCCGCCTCCAAGCCCTTTGTACCAGCGCCAGTTCCGGAACTGCTGCATCGACTTGAAACCGTACTTCTCCAGCGAGGCCTGGTCCATTTCGGCATTTTTCGGCGAGCCTAAGTCCTCGCACGCCGCCTTGCTGCGGTTCCACTGGCCGTTGATACAGGTTATCGTGCCCAGCAGCTTGGCGCCCATGATGAGCTTTTCGTAGGCGTGTATGTATCGCGGATTGCTCCGTCGCTGATGGCCGATCTGCAGCAGCTTGCCGGTCTCTTTCGCCGCCGCCACCATTTTCTTGGCCCCTTCGAGCGTGTTGGACATCTCTTTTTCACAATAGACGTTCAGCCCGGCCTTGAGACAGGCAACCGTATGCTCAGAGTGCCAGAAATCGGGTGTGGCAACGATGACCGCGTCGAGGTCTTTTTCCTTGTCGAGCATTTCTTTGTAGTCCACGTAGTCATTGTGCTCGTGGCGATAGGCCGTAAGCATGCGTGAGACACGCTTCTGGTTGTAAGCCGTCCAGATATCGCAAACCGCCTTGAAACGAATACCCGGTATCTTCAAACAGGCATTCATCAGGACCTGGCCTTGGGCTCCGGCGCCCAACAGGGCTACATTGATGTCATCCGCCTTCGCGCCGCCTGTCTGTGCCAAAACCATCGGTGAAAACGCCAAACCCGCTCCCGCCGCTGCGGTAGAGCACAGAAAACTACGTCTGTCCATCTTCTCTACAGTTTTGTGATTCTTCATTGGTCTTCTGTCAGCTCCAAAAATTGAACAAACTAATCATCAATCTTGCTTTTCGTGCAATATAACGTCACTACATTCACTGTCAAGCGCGCACTCGACTCTTCTGCTGCCCAAGCCACCCAAAACCGCGGCGGCGAAATCCGCTACCACAGACCACCCAAAAAACGTAATACATCAAAAGTAATATTTCAAAGGCCCGGCTTCCACTTTCGATTACGGCTGCTTGGCCAGAGGCGTCACAATGATATTGCGAAACGCCACGGGCCCGTGGTTGCCCTGGAACATAAGCGGACCGGTCGGTGCCTCCTTACCGATCACGCCGCCGGGGGTCTGCTGCTTCATCTCAAGGTTTTCGTGAAGCACCTGGCCGTTAAGCTCGACCTTAAGAAACTTGGCGTTCTGCGTCTTGCTGCCGGCGGCGTCAAACCGGGGCGCCTGCCACTCGATAACGTACTTCTGCCACTCGCCCGGTTTGCGAGACGCGTTGACCGGCGGCGGCGAAGCGCCGTATATGGCGCCCATGTCACCCGGGCCCATCTTCTCGCGTCCCCAGCTATCCAAAACCTGGATTTCATATTCGCCCATGACATAGACGCCCGAATTGGAGCCTTGCGGTACCATGAGCTGCAATTCGATCCGGCAGTCGCCGAACTTCTCGCCGGAGAATATGTCGAGGCTGTCGCCGTGCTTAGTGGGCAGGTTGATCATCTCGCCCTGACCTTTCTCGGCCACCAACTGCTTGGGGTCCTGCGCCGAGACTTTGGCCTTGCCGACGACCCATTTGCTCTTCTCTTTGCCGCCCTGGAGCTGCCAGTTGTCCAGGTCCCGACCGTCGAACAGCACAACGGCGTCACCGTACCTGGACTCTAAGTTTCTGACGCGGATGTCCTTAAACTCCACGACCATCGGGGGGCCGGCGTGAATTTGAAGCGCCAGGATACCTTCCCTCGCGGCGCCCTTTAGGTCCTTCGCGTCGTTTGGGTTAGTCAGCCTGTCGTTGTCAATTAGCTCCATCATCTGATAATCATTAAGGTAATGGATCAGGTGATTACCCTCGGCGATGATCCTGTACTCATTCCAGTCTTTTTCCTTGTAGTAGCCGGCCTTGACCAGCTCATCCTTGTCGCAGACGTTCCCCACGACTTTCTTGTCGCCGCTCTTGTCGATGACCATGAAATCGCCGACGTCGACCAGCCATCCTCGGCCCCTCTCATGGTAGAGGAAGCCGACCTTGCCGGGGTTGTTCTCAATTTCGGCCTGATAGCCGCTGACGACCCACTTGCTCACCTCCTTGCTGCGGTACTGCACGCCGGAGTTGCCGTTCTGGATACGGAACTTAAGCCTCAGCTCGAAGTCTCTAAGCGTGCCGCCGCGCCAGATCAGGAACGTATTGCCCTTCGCGGGTTCGGTAAGTGTCGTCTGGCCCCGAATGACACCCTCTTTGACCGACCAGAGGCGAGGGTCGCCCTCCCAGCCGGTCAGGTCCTTGCCGTTGAACAGGGTGACCCAGCCGCCGGACGAATCTGAATCGCCCGCCAGTGCGGCCTGCGGGCCGCCCGGCACAAACAAACTCAGTCCCAGCATCGCGATCACCGGAACCATCCCGCCGCAGATGGCGGGTTTGTTGCTCTTGTCTTTCATTTGCGAGTATTGCATCGTAGTTAGCCTCAATCATAAGACTTGATTTTAAGATTCTTGAACCATATCGGGTTGCCATGATACTGGAAGCCAAGGTGTCCTTCGCGCGGCATATCCTTGTAGGCCGTGGAGAACTTGTTTTTGGTTCCCGGCCCGGCCGGCGGACCCGGGTTCTTGCCAGCCTCGGTCCAGAGATTCAGGTCCATATCGATGATATCTTCGCCGTTGAGATTCACATAAATCTTGTTGTCCAGGCAGGTAATGACGTAATGGTTCCACTCGCCCGGTTTCTTTGTCGCATCCTTCGAGGGCGAGAGGCAGTCGTACACGGCGCCGCATTGGCCATGCTTGGTTCCGTCGGTCGTGGCGTGAATCTGGATTTCGATGGCGGTATTGATCCAGTTTTTCAGATCGCCAGTGCGGATAAAGACGCCGCTGTTGCCCTTTTCAGGGACTTTGAAGTCCAATTCGAGCGTGAAGTTGCCGTAGCGCTCCTTGGTCCAGATGTCGCCGTGGCCGCTCAGCGTCGGCGAAAGGACACCCTCGGCGTCAAAGGCCCAGGAACCGGACTCCATGATGCCATTCGAGAGGTCCTTTTTGAAGACGTCTTTGGCCTCGGCGCCGCTGAGTGCGGCCGCAGTCTTTCTGAAAAAGGCCACACAACCGGCGATCTCCGGCATCGACTCAAGCCAGTTGTACTCATACTCAATCGAGAATACGCCCTTGAAGTTCTGACGGGCAAGCTCGGCCAGTATCGCCTTGGCATCGGCCAAGCCCGTGCCCCATATAACGTCGTGGGCCTTGGGGTTGCCGAACTCGTTGAGGTCCTTGAAATGCAGGCTGATGATCCGCTTCTCGGCCCCGAGCTTCTTGATAGCTTCGAGCGGATTGATGCTTGATCGCATCCAGTGCCCCGTGTCGGCACAGGCGCCGATTCGCTGGCTGCGCCCCTTGCAGACTTTCAGCACCGTGTCAGGGTCCCAATAATGTGAAGGCTTGGGGTGGTTATGGATCGCGACGTTAATCTTGTACTCCTCGCACAATTTGTCTATCAGCTCGAACGCATCTTCCGGCGGCTCCGAGACGATTGTTTCAATACCCACCTCCTTGGCAAAGTCGAACACTTTTCGGCATTCCGTCTCGTTGTTCGGCAGGCTCACTACGCCGTAGTTGGTCAGTTTGACGCCGACCTCCGCGAGCTTCTGAAGCATGAGCTTCTTGCTCTCGGCGGACATGTTGTGGTCGGTCTTGACATCGGGTTTTTCCTTGCTGAGCGTCTGGCCCGGATAGACCTCAATGTATTTCATCTCCAGCGCCTTGGTTTTATCCACAGCCTCGAAGAACGTGAAGTGGTTGAAACTATACGCCTGCATGCCCAGCTTCCAGTCCTTGGCGCTATCGGCCGCAGCCGCCCCGGGCAGGCAGCAAACACACAGTGCAAACGTCAACACAACCATAGTCAGTTTCGTTCTCTTGTTCATGTTCGTTCTCCTACTAATAAGACGTTGTCTTGCCTGAAAATAATATATTACAATTGCCAACCGGCTCGATATTCACGTTTGAGGTACTGATTGACCTCGGCCACGTTGGTGACTTTGAAGTTTGGACCGTCCCAGATGAGCTTCCCGCCGGCGCGGGCCGCCACGTTGCCCAATAGAATCGTCTCGGTCAGCGGACCGGAGTAGTCGAAGTTAGCCAGCGGCTTAGGGCCACCCTTGCATGCCTTTATCCAATCCTGGTAGTGATTGATCCCTCTGTCCAGGAACGGCTCGGGCATCTTGAAGTCTTTCATTTTCGAGTACGGTATGAGCGCCGGATTACCCATGTGGGGAGCGAGTATTGTACCTTTTTCACCGTAATACAATCCGCCCTGATCGGGCAGCTCTCGGCCCGCCTCAAGCTCGTCGGGCCGGGCCGGCCTTCTGTTCCCGTCGCACCAGCTCACGGTCACGGACGGCAACGCGCCGCGGGCGGGGAACTCCCATTGGACGGTCGTCGCCTCCGGATAGGTCTGGTCATTAAACTTAGCCGGCTTGGCCTCGACACTCGTGGGGTACCCCAGATCGAGCGCCCAGAACACAGGGTCGATGATGTGGCAGCCCATGTCACCCAAGGTCCCCGTCCCGAAATCCCACCAGCGGCGCCAGTTGCCGGGTAGATAAGCCGGATGGTAGGGCCGATACGGGGCCGGGCCGAGCCAGAGGTCCCAGTCGAGCGTTTCCGGGACCGGCGGTGTATCCGCCGGGCGCTCGCCGCCGCCCCAGTTCTTCCCGCTCCAGATATCGACCTTCCGCACCTCGCCGATCGCCCCGGATTTGATCATCTCGGCCACCAGCCTGACGCAGCTCTCAGCATGAACCTGAATGCCCATCTGCGTCATCACCTTGTGCTGCCGGGCGGCCTCGGTCAGTTGGCGCACCTCGAAAATATCGTGTGCCAAAGGCTTTTGGCAATAGACGTGCTTGCCCCTCTTGATGGCGGCCATCGCCGCGACGGCGTGCGTATTGTCCGGCGTCGATACGGTGACCGCATCGAGGCCCTTGCCCACTTCATCCAGCATCCTGCGGAAATCGCGGTATTTCTTCGCGTTAGGCAAACGCTCGAACGTGCCGGCTGCGTGTTTCCAGTCCACGTCACACAGGGCGACTATATTTTCCGTGCTGACCTGCTGCGTGTCGCTGGCCCCCATGCCGGCGACGCCGATGCAGGCGACGTTCAGCTTCTCGCTCGGCGCCGTCCGGCCGGGTCCGCCGAGCACGTGACGGGGGACAACCATAAACGCCGCCGCTGCCACCGCACCACTCAGAAAATCACGACGCGTCACTTTATGTCTTTCCACGATTGGTTTCCTTAAATTTATGTAGGTGGGCTTTAGGTTTAAGGTGGGGCAAGCCCCACCCTACGCCTATAGACTCCAGCCTTGCCGGTATTGCCAGCGGAGAAATTCGTTCGCTTCGGGCATGTTGGTAATTTTCAAATTCTCGCTGTCCCAGAGCAGCTTCGTCCGGGTCAGCTTCTCCTTCATACTCGGGCGCAGGGCGACATTGCCCAGCAACACGGCCTCCGCCAAAGGTCCGGCATGGTCGAAATTGGAGCCGGCCGGCTTGCCCCCCTTGCAGGCTTCGATCCACTCTGCGTGGTGGCCGGGCGAGCGGGGAATCATCTGCGGCGGCTTGCCGTACTCTTTTCGCAGCGATTCCGGGATCAACGTGTACTCAAGCATCTTGCCCTTGTCACCGACAAACAGGATTCCATTGTCGCCCATCTGCTGGCCGTCCGCCAGCTCCGCGGGCCGGGGCGGTCGCAACCCGCCGTCATACCATACGAGTTTGACCGGCGGCATGTCACCCCGGGCGCCAAAGTGGTAAGTGACCACTGAGGCCACAGGGTAAGTCTCGTTGTTGACCAGCGTGCAGGCAGCCTCGATGCTTATGGGGGCCTTTAGCTTCAGAGCTCGCCAGACCGGGTCAATACGATGGCAGCCGATGTCACCCAGGGCCCCCGTTCCGAAGTCCCACCAGCCCCGCCACTTGAACGGAACATAAGCGGGATGATACGGGCGCTGCGGCGCCGGGCCCAGCCACAGGTCCCAATCCAGCGTCTCAGGCACGGGCGGTGTTTCTTCGGGCCGCCCGACCCCCTGAGGCCAGTACACTTTGGAAAGACCATTCAGAGGTCTGTCGGTCCAGATGTGCGCTTCGCGCACCGGCCCAATCGCCCCGTCCCAGATATACTCGCACATCAGCCGCGTCTCCTCGGAGGCCTGGCCCTGATTGCCCATTTGGGTAGCGACCTTGTGCTCGCGGGCGGCCTGGGCCACCATGCGGGCCTCGTACACCGAGTGCGTCAGCGGCTTTTCACAATACACGTGCTTGCCTCTCTTGATAGCCGCCACGCTTGCAACGGCGTGCACGTGGTCCGGCGTGGCGACGATGACCGCATCGATATTCTTATCCTCGTCATCCAGCATCTGACGGAAATCTTTGTATTTCCTGGCATCAGGGTACCGCTTGAACGCTCCGGCCGCCTGGCGCCAATCCACATCGCACAGCGCCACTATGTTCTGACTGCTGAGCGAGTTAAGGTCACTGCCGCCCTGGCCACCCACGCCGATACCGGCTATGTTGAGCTTCTCGCTCGGCGGGACGTTGCGGGGCCCGCCGAGAACGCTCCGCGGAACAATACTGAACGCAGCCACCGCCGCTGCCGCACCCATAAAATCGCGTCGCGATAGCTTGCTGTTCCGTTTTTCTTCAGCCCCTTTCCTGTCTCTCATAAGAAGATTCCTCTCGATAATTTGACATCTCAAATTTCAAATCTCAAATCTTAAATCCTGAATCACAGCGTCCAACCCTCGCGATATTCGCTGCGGATATATTTGTTCGCCTCCGGCAGATTTGTCACTTTCATATTCGGGCCGTCATAGTACAACTTAAGCCCCTTTTCATATAACTGCTGACCCATGCGCAGAGCGACATTGCCCAGCAGGACCACTTCGGTCAACGGGCCCGCCACGTCGAAGTTGGATCCGGCCGGCTCGCCGCCTTTGCACGCCTCGATCCACTCCTTATGATGCCCCGGCGAACGCGGCAGAACCTTCGGCGGCTTGCCGTATTCCGTGTTCCGCGCTTCCGGCAGCAGTCTGTGGCCCAGCATTTTGCCCTTGTCACCGACGAAGAGGTTGTCGTCGGCGTCGCCGAAGCGAAGGCCCTCCGGGAGCTCTTCCGGCCGGGCCGGCATCAGACCCCCGTCGTACCAGGTCAGCTTCAGCGCCGGCATCCCCTCGCGGGCGGGAAAATCGTAGCGGACAATCGACGCCAGAGGTGCAGTCTCGGGATTGACGCCGCTGGAGCAGGCCTCGACGCTCGTGGGGTATCCGAGCTTCAAGGCCCGGAAGATCCCAACAAACTGGTGACAGCCAATGTCACCCAACACACCTGACCCGAAGTCCCACCAGCCGCGCCACCGGAACGGGCAGTAAATACTTTGGTTCGGATCGTCGGGCCACGCCTTGAACGGGCGCATCGGCGCGGGACCGATCCACAGGTCCCAGTCAAGCGTCTCAGGGATCGGATCCTCCCCCTGGGGTCGGTCGATCCCGCGAGGCGAAATCGGCCTGTTGCACCACGAATGAACCTCGCGCACGGGGCCGATCGCGCCATCCCAGATGAACTCGCAGACTAACCGCGTCCCTTCGGAGGCCTGGCCCTGGTTGCCCAATTGCGTAGCGACTTTGGCCTGCCGGGCCGCCTCGGTGAGCCTGCGAACCTCGTAGATCGAATGAGCCAGCGGCTTTTCGCAATAGACGTGCTTGCCCATTTTTATGGCCGTCATGGCGACGACGGCGTGCGAGTGGTCCGGCGTAGCGACAATGACCGCATCGATGTTCTTCTGTTTATCCAGCATGACGCGGAAATCGCGGTACTTCGCGGCGTTCGGGTAGCGTTTGAACGTGTTGGCCGCGTACTTGTCATCGACATCGCACAGCGCGACAATATTTTCACCGGAGACCTCGTCGAGGTCGCCGGCGCCGCGGCCGCCGATACCGACGCCGGCAATGTTGAGCTTCTCACTGGGCGGGATACGGCGTGGGCCGCCCAGAACGTGCCAGGGAACAATAGTGAGCGCCGCCGCGGCTGCCGCAGCGCCCATAAAATCACGGCGCGAGACCTTCCCGTTCCGTCCCTTACCTGCCTTTTCCCAATTCTTCATGGGCGTATCCCTTTCGCAGTTTTGAAGCCGACTGAAAGCAGTCACGCCGGTTTTCCCCTACAACATCCAACCGGCGCGGTAAAACTTCGTGACGTAGTTGTCCGCCTCGGGGCAATTCGGCGAGCGCATGGTCTTCAAGTCCCACTCGACGCGTGTCTTGAGCCGCACCGCCAAGTTGCCGACCAGCAGGGCTTCCACGAACGGCCCGGCGTACGAGAAGCCGGACTTCGCATCCTGGGGCTTGCCCGCCTTGCAGGCCTCGATCCATTCCTTGTGATGGCCCGGCGATCTCGGCAGCGTCTTGGGCGGTTGGCCGTACTCTTTTCTCTTGGCCTCGGGGATGATTCGGGGCGTACCCGCATGGCTGCCGCCCAGCAGCGAAGCGTTCTCGCCCACAAACAGAATCCCATTGTCGCCAAGCTTCAGTCCCTCGTCTAAATGCGCAGGCGTGGGCGGCAGCTTGGCGCCATCGTACCAGGTCATCTTCACGGCCGGCCGGGCTCCCTTGGCCGGGAAGTAATAATGGATGATGTTCCACTTCGGGAACGTGTCATTGTTGACCTCGCTGGTCTCGGCTTCGACCGCCGTGGGGGCGTCCAGCTCCAGCGCGAAGAATGCCGGGTCAGCGTTGTGAACGGCCATATCGCCCAGGGCGCCGCAGCCGAAGTCATACCAGCCGCGCCACTTGAAGGGCACGTATGCCGAGTTATACGGTCTCCATTTGGCGGGCCCCAGCCAGAGGTCCCAGTTGAGGTTCTCCGGAACCGGCTCGCTGCCTTCGGGCGCCGTTACGCCCTGCGGCCACCACGCTCGCTCCGGCGTGCCGGCCCGGTCGCTCCAGACGTGCACCTCTTTGACTTTGCCGATGGCCCCGTCGTGGATGTACTCCCAGTAGAGCCGCAGTCCATCGCCGGCGTGGCCCTGGTTGCCCATCTGGGTGACCACGCCCGTCTCGCGGGCCACTCTGGCCATTTCGCGGGCCTCGAAGATTGTGTGGGCCATCGGCTTTTCGCAATAGACGTGCGTGCCCATCTTCATCGCCCTGATCGCAGCGGGGGCGTGAATATGGTCCGGGGCGCCGATGACTACGGCGTCGATGTTCTTAGCCTCTTTGTCCAACATGTCCCGGAAGTCGCGATAGACCTTAGCGTTCGGATACTTCTTGAGCGTCTTCTGCGCTCTGTCCAGGTCCACATCGCACAGAGCGACAATATTCTCGCTCTCCACAGCCTCCAGGTCGCTGGCCCCGCGGCCGCCGACGCCTATGCCCGCGATATTGAGCTTATTACCTGCCGCTCCGGCCAGAACTTGCTTGGGCACGATCGTAAAAGCTGCAAGCGCCGCCGCAGCGCCCATCAGCTCGCGCCGGGAGATCCTCATCTTCTGCTGCTTGCTCATTTGGTTCTGGTTTCTCATAACAACATTCCTCATCTTGACAAACTGTACTTGCCCTTTTCCACCCTCCGTTTGCACTCTCTCAGAGGTCTTCGAGAAGCCCGCATTGCAGGGTGGGCTTTAGAATCACGGTGGGGCAAGCCCCACCCTATTCATGAAAGGCTGCCTGCTGTCAAGTACTACGCTTTTTGTTTTTCCA
>CAYWZW010000010.1:0-98850 GCA_964462945.1 uncultured Pirellulales bacterium | reverse complement strand
TTGGCGCGGGAGTATGGCCAAATTCAGTGGCGACTGGAATTGGCCAAAATCCTGGTCAAGATGGGAAGAGCCCAGGAGGCCATGTCCGAGGCAAAGATATGCTTGCAGTTGCATCCTCAGCTCGACGCCGCGGAAAGGTTTGTGGCGGACCTGTCCGTTCACCCAGCCGTGGTGGCTCAAGAGGATACGTCGCCCTGAGGGTTGATTAACAGAAACGAACGCTTTCGCAAGAAAGCACAGTCTCGAAAGGTGATTGTGGAATGCCCCGGTCGGCACACCGACGGGGACGGAGTCCACCCGCGTCTGACCTCCCGGGGCGAACCGTGGCATCAAAACGATGAATACGTACTTGTCCGTATATCTTGGTTCTACGATATTGGCAATCGTCACTACTCCGATTGTCATTCGTATTGCCAGGCGGCTTAATATCGTGGACCCCCCCGACATACGCAAAATCCACTCCAAACCTATTCCGCGTATCGGCGGCGTGGCGATATTCGTCTCCATGATTGGACTTGTCATACCTGTGTTGTTCTTGCCGGACGCCGTCGGTAACACCCTGCGTCTGTTGCGGCTCAAAATCGCAGTGGTTCTATGTGCGGCGGGACTGGTATTCTTTCTTGGTCTTCTGGACGATATTCGGGGCCTCCGTGTACGTACAAAGCTCGTGTTCCAGGTCGTTGCCGCAATGGTCGTGTGCGCGGCGAACATCCGCATCGAATCGATAGCCGTCACCAACTGGTTGAGATTGGAGCTTGGCTGGTTCTCCTGGCCCGTTACGCTCATCTGGATAGTGGGTATCACGAATGCCGTTAATCTCAGCGACGGTCTTGACGGCCTGGCGGCGGGGATTTCGGCAATCACCTGTGGGGTGCTGGCCATACTCGCTGTGCACAGCGGCGACATTGTCATGGCGGTAGTCATGCTGGCCCTGTTGGGGAGCTTGACCGGATTCCTGTTCTTCAACTTTGACCCGGCCAGAGTGTTCATGGGGGATTCTGGAAGTCTCTTCCTGGGATTTATGATTGCCTCTGCAAGTGTGCTGTGCGCTACCAAGACCGAGACTATCGTCGGATTGGCTTTGCCCATCCTGGCTTTGGGAATACCTATTTTCGATACGCTGTTCGCGATGTTGCGGCGCTTTCTCGAACGCAGGTCCCTGTTTGCCCCCGACCGCAGCCATTTTCACCACAGGCTCTTGGCTCTTGGCTTTAAGCAGCGCCATGCCGTCATCACGGCGTATGTGGTCACTCTTCTTGTGACCGGGCTTGGAATGCTCATGCTCTTCACCCGGAATACTCAGACGGTGATCGTTTTCATCTGCATTCTCCTGTTGCTCATCCTGGCATTCAGAATCGTAGGTTCAGTCCAACTGAGCGAGACGATGGCGGCCTTGAAGCGAAAGTACATGATCTTCAGCCAGAAGAAGCAGGAAATCGAGAGTTTCGAGAACATCGAATTGTACTTTCGTCAGGCCAGGATATTCGAGCAGTGGTGGCAGGCCGTGTGTTTTGCCGCGGACAAAATGGGCTTTGTCAGAGGACTATTGCCCATCACGAAGCGAGACAAAAGCAGGCATGTCTTAATCTGGGAGAAGAGCGGCCAGGACATCCGGGCGGACCAGATCGTAAAAATGACTGTGCCCGTCCGCGACCGCCGCGCCGGTTCAGAACTGCGTCTCGAAATCCAGGTTCAGGCAAATGGTTCACTCGAATCCGCGGGGCGCCGCCTGATGCTGTTCAGCCGGCTTCTTGAGGAGCATGACGTCGCAAACTTGACTGGGTAATTGAAAAGATGCTATAGTCACAGCGAACGGATCGGTGTTCTACCTAAACGGCTAATTTGACTTATTGGTCGATGACCTCAACAAAGCTATTATCCAATACGATACGTTAATGTCCTCAACGGTTATGGGCAGGAGTTCCATTGAAGAGTCATCATGGAAGCTGCTGAGAGAGGGGCAGGCGTATCGGGATTGGACCACGAACGTGTGAGCATGAGAACGAGCAACCTGCCACTGTAATTGATGTTCAACAGCATTTTCGAAAACAGAACTGTACTGGTAACAGGGCATACAGGTTTCAAAGGTTCCTGGCTTTGTATATGGTTGAAAGAGTCGGGAGCGAATGTTGTTGGGTATGCTTTAGAGCCGCGTACGGAAAAAGACAACTTCGTAGTGTGTTCGCTGGAAAGCAAAATCGATCATATCGTTGGAGATATAAGGGATTCTCAAAAGCTAAACAAAGTGATGGATGAATTTGAGCCTCATTTTGTTTTTCATCTTGCAGCTCAGCCGATTGTTAGGGAATCTTATGCCAATCCCAAAGAAACGTATGCCGTAAACATTGACGGTACCATTAATATATTGGAATGCTGTCGGAAAAGTGATTCTGTCAAAGTTATAATCAATGTAACGAGTGATAAGTGCTATGAAAACATGGAGTCGATTTGGGGATATAGAGAAACAGACCCAGTGGGAGGATATGATCCCTACAGTGCAAGCAAGGGATGCTCTGAGCTTATAACAGCTTCTTATCGAAGGTCATTCTTCAATCCAGCGGACTTCAGCAAGCATAAAAAGAGCCTGGCTTCTGTAAGGGCTGGCAATGTTGTCGGCGGGGGGGATTGGCAAAAAGATAGGATTGTCCCGGATTGCATCAGGGCTTTGCTATGCAAAAACAGTATTGAAGTCCGCAATCCCTTTGCAAAACGCCCCTGGCAACATGTGTTGGAACCATTATCAGGGTACCTTTTGTTGGCGTCCAAGATGTACCAAGAGCCTGAAAAATACTGTGATGCCTACAATTTTGGGCCGAACTTCAAATCTGTAATAACGGTTGGTGAGTTGGTTGACCTTATTATCAGGGAGTGGGGCAGCGGCGATTGGATAGACGGATCTGATGGAAGCCATGTGCATGAGGCTCATTCATTGTACCTCGAAACATGCAAGGCACAGTCACAACTGAGGTGGTTTCCTTGCTGGGATATTGAAACAACCATTGCAGAGACTGTGAAGTGGTACAAGGAGTTTGAGAGGAAAGATCCTTACGAAATATGTAAAGAGCAAATTCTGGCTTATTGTAGAGATCGAGGAAAAGGACGGGAATTTGAATTGGCTCAAAGATAGCATTTTTATCCGTAATTTGTGACTGTCATCAGATGGCAAGCCTCGTGTGATCAGATGTGATGACTATGTCAAACAGACATATCTATGATGACTGAGAAAACGCTATTAGACAAACGTTCTGAAATTCGACGTTTCGTCGGAGAGTACTATCAGGAGGCATTTAAGACCGAGGCGTTTGTTCCTGGAAAGACTCTAGTTCGCTATGCTGGGCGTGTTTTTGACGAGGCGGAATTAAGCAGCGCGGTGGATGCCGTTCTTGATTTTTGGCTCACGGCGGGTCGTTTCACTAACGAATTCGAGAGGGGATTGGCGGAATACCTCCAGCTTGAATATGCGATGCTTGTCAATTCGGGATCATCGGCGAACCTTCTTGCACTTACTGCGCTGACGTCCCATCTTCTTGGTGGCCGTCGACTAAGACCGGGAGATGAGGTAGTCACCGCGGCAGCAGGTTTCCCAACAACGGTCAATCCCATAATACAAAACGGGATGATCCCCGTCTTTGTTGATATCGAAGTTGGAACATACAACGTTCGTCCTGAGAATGTCGAAGCGGCTATTGGACCTAAGACTCGGGCTATTTTCCTGGCTCACACACTCGGAAATCCTTATGACCTCGACGCTATTTCTGAAATCGCGCGGGAACATGAGCTTTTCCTGGTTGAGGATTGCTGTGATGCCCTTGGCTCAAGATATAAAGGCCACAACGTCGGTACCTACGGTCAGACATCGACGTTTTCGTTCTATCCCGCGCATCACATAACTCTTGGTGAAGGCGGCGTGGTAGCGACTGACGACGACAACATAGCGCGTGCTGTAAGGTCACTTCGAGACTGGGGAAGGGACTGTCACTGCCATTCAGGCCAGAACAACAGATGTGGCAAGAGATTCTCGGATCAACATGGCGACTTGCCATATGGCTATGACCATAAATATGTATATAGTCACATTGGATACAATCTCAAGGCAACAGACATGCAGGCTGCTATTGGCGTTGAGCAATTGAGAAAGCTGCCGGATTTCTGTGCACGACGCCGCAGGAACTTCTCGATGTGGCAAGAAGGTTTCTCGCAGTGGACGGACGTGTTCATTTTACCGCAAGCTACCGACGGAGCCGACCCCGCTTGGTTTGCATACCCCATCACTGTTCGAGAAGATGCCGGTTTTAGTCGAACAGAGCTTACCAATTCTTTAGACGAAAAAAGAATCGAAACACGGAACTTGTTCGGTGGAAATCTGCTAAGACAACCGGCGTATCAGGGTATAGCACACCGAGTGTCGGGCTCACTGGAAAACAGTGACACGGTCATGAACAATACGTTTTTCCTGGGAACCTATCCGGGTTTATCAAATGAGATGATCGATTATTCTCTTGGTACGATTGCTGCCTTCCTTGAAAATCGAAAAATAAGCAAATCAAGGAGGATATAAAATGAAAGTTGTTATTCTTGCAGGAGGATACGGAACCAGAATCAGTGAGGAGTCGGTTACTAAACCTAAGCCAATGATCGAGATTGGGGGACGTCCCATTCTGTGGCATATAATGAAGATATACTCGCACTATGGATTCAATGAGTTTGTCATTTGCCTTGGGTATAGGGGATACATTATCAAGGAATACTTTGCTCATTACTTTTTGCACGAATCTGACGTTACTTTTGATTTCACACTTGGGAATCAGCAGATCATTCATGGAAACCATGCAGAGCCTTGGAAGGTGACGCTTGTGGATACCGGTGATAATACCATGACCGGCGGACGCATCAAGAGGATTCAGAAGTATGTCCAGGACGAGACTTTCATGCTCACATACGGGGACGGTGTAAGCGACGTTGACCTCAGGGCGTTACTGGATTTCCACAGATCGCATGGATGCACGGCAACGCTGACTGCCGTGAAGCCACAAGGACGGTTCGGCGTTCTTGATCTTAAGGACGACGTCACCATTAAGTCGTTTAGAGAGAAGGCCGAAGGCCATACCTCCTGGATTAATGGGGGTTTCTTTGTCTTGGAACCAGCCATCTTCGAGCTTCTTCAAGGTGACGATACAGTCTTCGAACGGGCACCGCTTGAGTCGTTGGCCTCATCTGAGCATTTGAAGGCCTACAAATATGAGGGTTTCTGGTACGCGATGGACAAATTGAGCGACAAGGTCCATCTCGATAATTTATGGAACACGGGGAAGGCGCCGTGGAAACTATGGGGCAGCAGCGCGCAGGGTCGATCCCGGATTCTGGAAAGGATATCGGGTATTCATAATAGACCAAGATTGCAGGCTGTGGATAAAGTGCTTTCTGGTTGATTAGTCCCTCGTTGTGCTCCCCAGTCGTAAGCAAGTGAGCAGTACGGTCTGGTGTGAGCAACTGCCACAACGATGCCATGCATGCAAGTGTTCACGCCTAAATTAATAACGGAGAGATGTTATGCCGGGTGCCGATATATTCGACAAGCTGTTCATATTTGAAATGGCCAACAATCACATGGGTGATGTTGACCACGGTATGGCCATTATCAGGGAATTTGGAAAGGTTATTAAGGACTTTCCGGGATTTTCATTTGGCTTTAAATTTCAATATCGGCACCTCGATACCTTCATTCATCGGGACCACAAGAAAAGCAATGACTTTAAATATATTAAGCGCTTTTCTGAAACGAGAATGGAAGAGGGAGATTTCAAGCGACTTAAAGACGAGCTTGTTCGTTCCGGTTTCATAGCTATTTGTACGCCCTTCGATGAGGCCTCTGTTGATTTGATCGAGAAACATGACTATCAGATTATCAAAATTGCCAGTTGTTCTCTTACTGATTGGCCCTTGTTGGAACGAATTGCAGAAACAAATAAGCCGATCATAGGATCTACTGCAGGTGTTTCACTTGCCGATATTGACAAAGTTGTTTCGTTTTTTGAACATCGACAAAAACAGTTTGTTCTCATGCACTGCGTGGGTGCTTATCCCACTCCTAATGACCTGTTGGAGCTGAATCAAATTGATTTATTGAGAGCCAGATATCCGGGGATTCGGATTGGGTATTCGACACATGAAGAGCCGGACAATGTGGAAGCTGTCAAAATCGCTATTGCCAAGGGAGCAATCGCCTTTGAACGGCACGTTGGTATCCAGAATGAAAAGTACAAACTGAATGGTTACTCATCCACACCGGATCAAATATGCAAATGGCTTTCGGCGGCCAGAGGGGCTTATACGATGTGCGGTGTTCGCGACCGCCGTAGGCTGATTTCACACAAGGAGCAGAACGATCTACGAGGTCTTCAGCGAGGTGTATTTGCAGAGAATGACATAAAGGCGGGAGAGAAGATTGATAGGGGAAAGGTGTTCTATGCGATTCCCAATTTCCCCGGCCAGCTTGTTGCCAATTCCATGTCAAAGTATTTGGATATTATCGCTCAAAAGGACATTTCTGCACGCCAGCCGATATTGGCGAGTCACGTACAAATGATAGACTTCCGTGACAAGGTTTTGAGCATTATTAAAGAGATCAAGGAATTAGTGCTTCAAAGTGGAATCAGACTTCAGAATAGAATTGATTTTGAACTCTCACATCATTACGGCATGGACAGGTTCCACGAATATGGCTGCACAATAATGAACATAATCAACCGAGAGTACTGCAAAAAGCTCATTCTACTTTTGGCAGGCCAGGAAAATCCTACACATACCCATAAGGTGAAAGAAGAAACGTTCCATATTCTCTATGGAGACGGATGGATCAATCTCAATGGGGAGATGAAGGTCTTTACGGCGGGCGACCTTCTTACAGTTGAACGGAATGTTCCACACAGCTTCGGAACAAAGACCGGAGCAATTATTGAGGAAGTTTCCACAACGCACATTAAAGCGGATTCCTACTATAACGATCCATCAATCGATAGAACGGAAAATAGAAAAACGAATATGACTTTCTGGATAGACTGGCTCGAAAAACCAATTGAATAGCAATATCAGCCATGATCACCATTGCCTGGGACGTCGATGATGTACTTAATGATCTGATGCGCAAGTGGTTTGATTCCCAATGGAAGAAAGCACATCCGGAGTGCAGGATCACCTATGAAGATCTGTCTGAAAATCCGCCGCATCGCATCCTTGATATTCCCCAAGAGCGCTATCTTGACTCGTTGGATGCCTATCGTGACGATACGGCCTATGATCAGATGATTCCTGCGCACTCGGTGAGAGAGTGGTTTATTCGCTATGGCCGGAAATATCGGCATATTGCATTAACAGCGGTTCCTTTTTCTGCAGCCGGCACATCTGCAAAATGGGTAATGGCGCATTTCGGCGAATGGATAAGGACATATCATTTTGTTCCGTCATATCGTGCTCCATGCAACATTCCGGTTTATGATCAATCAAAAAACGATTTTTTACAGTGGCTGCAAAAGGTGGACTATCTTGTTGATGACAATGAAGATAATATCAAACAAGCAGAGTCGATTGGCGTTAAAGGGATATTATTCCCAAGGCCATGGAATTCAGCGCAAAACCAATCCGTTGATAGTATTCTCGCATCTCTGTCTTCATTAGAGTAGCAATCCATTGAAAAGGATAATGAAGCTTTCCGATTACGTCTTCGATTTTGTTGCTGAAACAGGGGTTAGACATGTTTTCTTTCTTCCTGGAGGCGGCTGCATGCATCTTGTTGATTCTCTGGGAAGAAAATGCGAGTTGGAAAAGATATGCTGCCTCCACGAGCAAGCTGCGGTCATTGCAGCGGAAGCCTATAGCCAGTATACGAATCATCTTGGAGTTGCCTTGGTGACTACGGGTCCGGGCGCAACAAATGCTATCACCGGCGTCGCCGGTGCATGGATCGATTCAACACCTCTTCTAGTGCTCTCCGGCCAAGTCAAGCGTTCCGATATGATCGGAACCAGAGGTGTCAGACAAATGGGGATCCAGGAGGTTGACATCGTATCTATCGTGAAGTCCATTACGAAATATGCAGTGACGGTCACAAACCCGCAGATGATTCAATATTATCTTCAGAAAGCCCTTTATCTGGCAACACATGGCAGAAAAGGTCCCGTTTGGATCGATTTGCCGCTCGATGTTCAAGGCAGTCGCATTAACGAATACGACCTTCCCGGATTTGTGCCGGACGAGATGGTTTCAGACGAGTTGGCAGAGGGAGATGTCAAAAAAAGAGCGCAGGTTGTCGCAGAGATGCTATCTCAGGTCCAACGACCGGTGATCTTAGCAGGGAATGGCATTCGTTTGTGCAACGCCGTTGAAGCCTTTCGTAGCTTGATTCAGACTATCAAGGCGCCTGTGCTCTTGACCTGGAAGGCCAGTGACTTCTTATGGGAAGAGCATGAATTGTATTGTGGTAAGCCCGGAATTATTGGGCAAAGAGGTGCAAATCTCACCCAGCAGAATGCGGACTTTTTGTTGTGCCTTGGTGCGCGGCTTGATCTTTGTCAGGTCGGTCACAACTATTCTAACTTCGCTCGAATAGCCAAAAAAGTCATCGTTGACATCGACAAGTGCGAACTCTACAAGATCAAAACCTATGTCGATGTGCCTGTGCCTGCCGACGCCGGTGTCTTTATTGATGCGCTATTAGATGCCCTCGCCAAAGTCAAAATAAGCGATTTTTCTTCCTGGCTTGCTCAATGTAAACAGTGGCAGCGCACGTATCCCGTCATGCTCGACAAATACAGGCAATCTGAAGGACTTGTCAATCCGTATTATTTTTTCGATGTCCTATCAGAGCTGCTGAGCGAAAAAGATCTTATCGTCCCTGAAAGCTCGGGAATCAGTGCGGAAATAACACAGCAGGCCATTCGATTGAAACCGGGGCAGCGAATTCTGAATACTCCCGGACTCGGGTCGATGGGTTTTGGATTGCCCGCGAGCTTCGGAGCATGTCTTGCGAGCGGTGGACGCAGGACGATCAGCATTATCGGTGATGGTGGCTTGCAGCACAATATTCAGGAATTGGCAACCATCGCCCGATTGAGGCTTCCGCTCAAGATATTTATACTGAATAACAACGGGTATGCCTCAATACGCAATATGCAAAAGGCCCATTTTGAAGGGAATCTTGTCGGTTGTGATTCAAGCAGTGGTCTAACCTTACCGGATACATGCAGGATTGCCCAGGCACATGATTTAGCAGCGGTTAGGATCGAGAACCAAAGTGATTTAGTGAGTGAAGTTGCGAATGTCCTGAATCTGGAAGGGACCGTAATATGCGACGTTATGCTTGATCCTGACGTTCCAACCGCTCCCAAAATGTCGTCACAGGCATTGCCTGACGGCAGGATGGTATCTAAACCCATGGAAGATCTGTGGCCGTTTCTTGATCGTGAGGAACTGCTTTCAAACATGATGATCCCGGCAGTTGGAGAATAAGGGAAGGCATAGAAGCATGAAGCTATTGATTACCGGAGGAAACGGATTTATTGCCAGGAATTTGTTTGAACAGCTTTCTACCGAATACTGTGTATCATCTCAAAATAGCCAGGAACTAAACCTTCTGGAGGCAGAAAACGTATTTGAGTTCATAAAGACCAACCGATTTGACGTCATCATTCATAGTGCCACCTACGATGCTGCCCCCAAACATTCCACCAAAGATCCCACAAAGGTCCTGGAAAACAATTTGAAGATGTTCTTCAATCTTGCCAGGTGTAATGACTATTTCGAGAAAATGATCTATTTCGGGTCGGGCGCTGAATTTAGCCGGGAACACTGGACCCCCAAAATGAAGGAGGACTATTTCGATCAACATGTCCCGTCAGATCAATATGGCTTTTCAAAATACATCATGACCAAGTATGCGTACTTAAGCAACAATATATATAATCTGAGGCTTTTCGGTGTTTTTGGCAAATATGATGACTGGCGAACGCGTTTTATTCCCAATGCCTGCTGCCATGCCGTCTTAGACCTACCCATAAGAATCAGTCAAAATGCCCTTTTTGACCATCTGTATATTGATGATCTTGTACGAATTGTCAAATGGTTCATTAACAATAAACCGCGAAACCATGCGTATAACATCTGTACGGGTGATGTCTATGATTTCAATACTCTCGCCGAGAAGATTATTCAGGTTTCAGGCAAGAACGTGGGTATTCGAATCAGAACAGACGGCCTTGGCAGAGAATATAGCGGTGACAATTCATTACTCTTGAATGAGTTGGGTGGTTTCAAGTTCAGCGCCATTGGTGAGTCAATCAAAGCTCTGTATGATTGGCACGATTCAAATAAACACATAATTCATCTGAATCTCTGACAAAATGCTTACGGCTTGCCTTTATGGATATTCACGAAGCAATTGAATGCCTGGATAAGCAGATCATGAATCCTTCAACCGGTTTACCTGAGGAGCTATTTCTCTTTATCAGTCGGGTCACTCCGATGGTGAATGTTGATCTGCTTATTAAAGATGAAAGCGGGCGCGTACTTTTGTCGTGGAGGCACGATCAATTTGCCGGTACGGGGTGGCACGTGCCCGGCGGTATTGTGCGGTACCAGGAAAGTATGGAAGAGAGACTGGTGAAAGTTGCTGAAACAGAAATTGGCGCCGCAGTTGAATTTGATCCTGTTCCAATTGCAATCAATGAGATTATTGATGACCAGTTGGAGGCGAGGGGGCACTTTATATCAATACTCTACAAATGCTTTCTCTCCGGCAAATATATTCCTGAGAACGTAGGTTTATCGAAGAAGGATGCCGGTTACCTTATGTGGCATGATGCTTGTCCTGAGAACCTGATCAAATATCACGAAATATATAGGAAGCACATGTGAAGGATTTCTATGCCGGTAAATGCGTGTAGAGTATGCGGCCATAGTTTTGTCGATGGACCTTTGCTTCGATACGAGAATATGCCCGCCGCAGCTCAATTCCTGCCGGACACAGAGTCGCTTGAAAGCGATAACGGAGTCGATCTTGACGTTTATCAGTGTTCAGGCTGTGGATTGGTACAGCTAAGCAACGCCCCCGTGCCTTATTACAAGGAGGTTATACGCGCTGCTGCCTTCTCAAAAGAGATGAAAGACTTCCGAATGGCACAATTCAACAGCTTCATACAAAGATTCTGCCTCAAAGGGAAAAAAGTCATTGAGATCGGCTGCGGCTGCGGAGAGTTCCTGTCCATTATGCAGCAGCTTGACGTAGAGGCCCATGGCCTGGAACATTCGGAAGAATCGGCGACGCGGTGCGTCAAGAATGGCCTGAAGGTTTCACGAGGATTCATTGAAAGCAGCAAGTACAGGTTGGACCATGCCCCGTTTGATGCCTTTTTTATCTTGAATTTCCTGGAGCACCTGCCTGAGCCAAATTCAACTCTCAGAGGAATATATAATAATTTGACAGATGACGCTGCAGGGCTTGTCGAGGTGCCGAATTTTGACATGATTTTGCGAAAGAAACTTTTCTCTGAATTTATAAGCGATCATCTGCTTTATTTTACCAGGGAAACTTTAAATACAACATTAAGGCTAAACGGTTTTGACATTATTGACTGTAACGAAGAGTGGCACGACTACATAATTTCTGCCATTGTAAAGAAAAGGAAAGAGTTGGACATATCGCATTTTTATAAACATCAAGCGCGCCTTAAAAGTGAAATGGAAGAATACGTTTCTCGTTTTAAGGGCAAAAAGATAGCAATCTGGGGTGCTGGGCATCAGGCATTGGCCGTTATTGCCTTGACCGATATTGCCGGTCGAATCAAATATGTTGTTGACTCCGCAACATTCAAGCAGGGTAAATATACGCCTGCCACACATGTTCGCATTGTTTCTCCTGACGCACTTGAATCAGACCCTGTAGATGCCATTATTGTTATGGCGGCCAGTTACTCCGATGAAGTAGCAAAAATTATACGGCAGAAGTATGACAAAAATATGAATATTTCTATATTGAGAGATTTTGGATTGGAAATGGTTTAAAAAACCAAACGGGCAAAGATATGTCAATTACAATGAAACTCCTTTAGTAATCCAGGAAGTTATACTCCCTTCAATAAAAAACCGCGCCCGCTCCATTTCGTTGGTATATGAATGATCATTAATTAGTTCGCTTGATGACAATCTCAGGTATGAAAAAGGGATTGCAGAATCGGGAGAATGGGCCTGGCACAGCAAGTGTCCTAACGACTTGATCGCTGTTCATGGGATGTGCCGGAGATTCATTTGAAAACTTCGGGACATTTTGACAGGATAACGGAATTTTCAGCATAGGGTTTTCTTCATTAGGCTTGTCATAATTAGGGGAAAATTATGAACATGAATGCGGATAAGCTCAATTTTCTTCTCGTCATGCCGCGACTGATACAGAGCGTTGGTGACGGGTATGTTTTTCCTCTTGGTATTGCCTATGTCTCTTCGAGCATGAAAAAGGCTGGATTCAATGTCGTTACGCTGAATTTGAATCATAGAGAGGGTGATGTTTTTGAGATTATCAAAAGCACGATGAAGGACAATAATATCCACGTGGTTGCGACTGGGGGGCTTTCGCCTCAGTTTCATCTTGTCAAGAATGTCATTGAGTCGGCCAAAAGAGTCAATAGCAATATTACGATCGTGGTGGGTGGCGGACTTATTTCCGCCGACCCGGAAACGGCTATAGAAGCGTTGGAGCTGGCTGATTTTGGTGTAATCGGTGAGGGCGAGACGACCATGTGCGAACTTGCTAGCGCTTTGGAAAATGGTGGAGATTTTTCAAAGGTGGATGGACTCATCTTCAAAGATGGTTCCAGCTACATAAAGACGAATCGGCGCAAAGACATCGAAAACATTGATACGATCCCCTGGCCGGACTATGAGGGATTTGATATTGAAAAATATCTTGAGGTTCCGCCGGCACATTTCGCTGGAGTGAGCAAAAGCCGAATGATCTGTATGTTGGGAAGTCGCTCTTGTCCTTTCAATTGTACCTTTTGCTGTCATACGATTGGCAAAAAATATCGCCGGAGATCAATCGACGATTTTTTTGCCGAACTAGATTACTTGGTTTCTCGCTACAACATCAAATACATTTCTATGGCTGATGAGCTGTTTGTGCCCGATCTTGGCCGCGCAAAAGAATTCTGTGATCGCATCAAAAAATATCAGATCTCCTGGTATGCGGACTTCAGAATCGATAAGATCAAGCCCGAGCTTCTTGCGATTCTGAAAGATAGTGGTCTTGATGTCATGTTCTTTGGCTTAGAAAGTGCGGATAACCGGATTCTCAAAAGCATGCGCAAGGGCATCACTGTCGAACAGATTGAGAGCGTCCTCAAGATGGTGTATGAATCTGGAATTGCCAGTTACGGCTGTTTCATATTTGGCGACGTTGAAGAAACATTTGAAACCGCGCACAATACCTTAAAATGGTGGCGAGAACATTCTCAATACAATATTCATTTGACGTTGATCAAGCCATTTCCGGGTTCCTACATTTACAAATATGCATGCCAGAATGGAATGATCAAGGATCGGGTGAAATATCTTAAAGACGGCTGCCCCCAAGTCAATATTTCAAAGCTGAGCGATGCGGAATTTTCAGAAATTGTCCGCTATATCTCTGAAGCCCAGAGTTTAATGAAGTCGATAGATTCAATCGAACTGCTATGGGTAGATCCGAAGATGGGACGGGCAACGATATCGGGTGTTTGTTCTAATTGTTCGCAAAAGAATACTTGGGAAAATATCAAGCTGTTCGCCAACGACTACATTTACTGTATCGAATGTGGGCAGAAATACGATATTCCATGCCCGATCCCACTTCGAGAAAACATAGATAAGAATGTCGCTGTACTGGTGGAGAAATACGGCAAGGTCGCTATTTGGGGGATGACCCTCACAATCATGGACCTATTCAGGCACTCAAGGATGCTTCACGATTCGAATGTGTTCCCGCTGGACATTTCCCAGAGCAAGAGGAAGACGGAACTTTATGGCAAGAAAATCTATGCTCCTACCATCTTGGACGAAGAGGAGATTCGAGCCGTGGTAGTTTCTGTTCCGTCGCATTACGGCCAGATTTCCTGTCAAGTCAAGGAAAACCATCCGAACGTAATGGAAATAATCGACATTTGCCGACTAGTGGATTTCGATCCGGTAGTCCCACTGTGAAATGGCGAAATGTGTCTGTAACATTGCACTATGAAACCCCGTATGCTGACGAGTCGGCACAAAAGGGATGAAATTAAGATTAGACGGTGCCCCATTATTAATAACTAACTGGAGACCGAGAGGCATTTTTAGGTGAAGTATCGGAGCACCTGAAATAGCGGTAACAATTCAAAACAATTTTGGGAGAAAGTAAGCGATATGATACAAAATAACAAACTCTCTCCAACAAATACTAAGAAACTCAATTATTTATTGGTTATGCCCAGGTTACTCCAAAATATCGGGGATGGATATTCTTTTCCTCTCGGTATTGCATATATATCATCAAGTATGAAAGCCGCTGGTTACAACGTCACAACAATAAATTTAAATCATCATAATGGAGCGGTTTATGAAATTATCAAGAATGAAATTGAAAAGAACAAAATAGATGTTATTGCGACGGGTGGCTTATCATTTCAATATAATATGGTTAAACAAGTGATAGAAGCCGCAAAACAGGTCAATTGTGAGATCCTTACGATCGTTGGAGGCGGTATTATAAGCGGTGATCCTAAACCTGCAATGATAGCCCTTGAATATGCGGATTTCGGCGTAATTGGCGAAGGCGAGACAACAATTACTGAATTGTGCAAGTCACTCGAGAGCAGCAGAAGATTCTCGGAGATAGATGGGATAATCTTTAAAAGGGGCGATTCTTATATAATGACCAAGCCGCGCATGGAAATGAAAAACATTGATTCTATCCCATGGCCGGATTATAGCGGGTTTGATCTCGATAAATATTTGGAAAATTCGCCACCGGGAATAAGCGGTTTGAATAGGCACAAGACTGTTTTCATGTTATCGAGTCGCTCATGCCCATTTAATTGCACGTTTTGTTTTCATAGCACGGGCAAAGTATATCGTCAAAGATCCATGGATAGCTTTTTTGCCGAGCTTGATTACATGGTTTCACGATACAATTTTGAATTTATATGTATGGCGGACGAGCTTTTTGCTCGAAAGATAGAACGTGTTAAAGAATTTTGTGAAAGAATAAAGAAGTACAATATTCAATGGTGGGCACAATTCAGAGTTGATGATATAACCCCTGAGCTGCTGGCTGTCCTAAAAGATGGCGGATGTGAAATGATGTCATTTGGTCTGGAAAGCGCTGATAACCGCATATTGAAGAGTATGCGAAAAGGTACTACTGTTGAAGAAATTGAGCGCACATTAAAGCTCGTTTATGCCTCCGGTATTACTTTGGATGGAGCATTTATCTTTGGAGATGTTGAAGAGACGTGGGAAACGGCGAGTAATACACTAAAATGGTGGCGTGAACATTCTGAATATAAAGTAACATTGAATCTTATTACAGTTTATCCAGGCTCGTATCTTTATAAATATGCATGTGAAAAAGGGATCATAAAAGATGCTGTTCAGTTCTTGAAGGAGGGATGTCCTCAAATAAATGTATCGAAGCTTACGGATAAGGAATATTCTTTAGTCGTGAGGGAAATAATGGAGGCTCCGATGACCCTGACCAAGACCCTTTCACAGATTAAAGCTAAAATAATTGACTACAAAACAGCACGAATAAATATAACGGGGACTTGTAGTGTCTGTAACGAGAAAAGTAATTGGGAGGGCATAAAGCTTTTCTCATCAAGTTTTCTCGCATGTAAAAATTGCAGCCAGAGATATAACGTGTTGTTGCCTGACGAGATCCTGACGAGCATAGAAAATAATATAGCTCATCTTTTGAAGAGATACAGCAATATTGCAGTATGGGGTATTAATTATCATGCCGCCAATTTATTTAAGAGATCTACCATCTTGAAAGGTCCAAATGTATACCCGGTTGAGATTTCTGAGTTAAAGAGAAAAATGGATTTATATGGTAAGCAAATTAAATCGCCAGACGTCATAACTAAGGAAAATATAAAGGTAATTATTGTGCCTATTCCAGCGTATATTAATGAGATAACAGAACGTATAAAGGAAAACTATAAGAATGTGGAAAGAATCATTGACGTTTGTGAACTTACAAATCCTGATTATTTCGACACAGTTGTAAAGAGTAGTTCAATTTAAACAATGTAAGTATTTAAGATAATCCGTGCTTACTAATTGGAGCGGAAAGTGGAAGCAGTATCTAATCTTCAGGCATGTGTTGCAGACTTGGTAAGTGTTATAGTTCCTGTATATAATGGCGAGAAATATCTTCATGAGTGCGTCGAGAGTATCATTAATCAAAGTTATAAGAACATTGAAATCATACTTGTTGACGATGGTTCAACGGACAACACTGGTGAAATATGTGATGCGTATGCAGCTCGTGATAAGCGAATAAGAGTCATACATACAAAGAATAATGGTCCGGCGGCTGCAAGGAATATTGCGATTAGGGAGTCAGAGGGATCACTGATCTTTTTTCTTGATGCGGATGATTTTATCGATAAGGAGGCGGTCAACGAACTGGTGTCGTATTATAGGCAGTATGGGGTTGATATGGTGGTTGGGGACTTTCATAAGTTCCGTTACGATCATACGGGAATTGATCATGATGGTGCTTTTCCGGACAGCCGGCTTTTAACAAAACAGGATATTATTGACTATACGCGAAGCTACCTGAAAAAACCGAACAAACACCCACTGTTTACCTATTCGTGGGGGAGATTGTTCAAGGCAGTAATCATTAAAGAACATCATATTGTTTTTGATGAGCGATTGCATACTTTTGAGGATGTGACATTCAATTTTGAATATTTGAAATATACGGACAGGATGTTTTTTCTCAAAAGGCCTTTATACAATCATTTGGTCCATGACAATTATACATCAGCCAGTTTGAAGATTCGTTGTGACCCGGAAAGTTTATTCGGATATCGAAAGGCGATGGCCCGTGCTGCTGAGTTTCTTGCAGGTTGCAATGCGGGTATTGATGTGAAGCGTGAGGTGGGACACGCGTACACGTGTTATACAATTATTCAATTAGTTCGCACCTGCGGTCAAATCAACAGAGAAAATACAGCCACGATCCGGCATTTCATTAAAAGCTTGGTTCATGATCCAGAACTCGCCGGACATGTTCCATTTTATACTCCTTCAAAAGGGGATAGCCGAGTTCTTCCGATTCTATTGAAACTGAAGCTTGCACGATTGATCATGCTGGTTTGTCAATATAAGGCCCGTAAACGTTATGGAAAAAAATGACCTTATGGAATGTACCTACTATCAAAATGATATTAAAAAAATAAAGGATGCTGGAAATCATGTTGTCATTTTTGGAGCAGGCATTGTCGGGGAAGTGTTATTATACGCGTGCCAAGAGCATGAAATCCATGTGGACTGTTTTTACGATAATAATGTTAATAAGACCAGGGCTCTGAAGTGCGGCATTCCTGTGCGTCATGCCCCTGATTTGAAGAAGGAATTCTCTAACGTGATTGTTCTCATATCAGCCGCGGATATTAAGGATGTTATTAACCAATTGCAGTCTTTAGGAATTTCTCAATGGTATCCGGGCAGTATTCTGTTGCGTAATTTTGGCATCTATCAACATGCATATAGCGCTCCGATGGAGTTTGTTGAGTATGCGGTTGATACCTGTCTTTTGTGTCATGATAGTTTTCTGGTTCCAGACCGCTTATTCTTGAGAAGTGTGGATATCGTGATTACAGAGCGTTGTTCATTAAAATGCCGCGATTGCTCAAATTTGATGCAATACTATGAACGGCCGCGGGATTGCAGCCTGGATGAGATTATGCGTTCGATTGACCGGTTTTGTACTGTAGTTGATGCGGTCAACGAATTCCGTGTTATCGGCGGCGAGCCTTTGATGAGTAAAGATTTTTATGTTGTGATGAAACGGCTCATTGATGAGCCTAAAGTCAAAAAGGTTGTTGTATATACGAATGGAACGCTTGTTCCGAAGGCAAATGAGATTCCGTTGCTGCAGAGTGGTAAAGCACTGTTTATGATTACGGATTATGGTACGCTCTCACGGAACCTTGCGGTGTTGATTGATATTCTAAAAGAAAACAATATTGCTTTCTATGCACGGAAAGCAAAGGGGTGGACCGATTGCTCAAAAATTGTAAAACATGGCCGCAGTCTTGAACAGCAAAAAGAAATCTTTCGGAATTGCTGCGCAAAGAATACCGTTACGTTGTTGTCTGGGCGATTATATCGCTGCCCTTTTGTTGGCAATGCTTATCGTCTTCAAGCGGTTCCTGAGTGCGCATCAGATTATATTGATTTGTTTCGTGAGTCTTGGGAGGAAAAAGACATATTGAAATTGAAAAAGAAGATACGGGCATATCTTTTGGATACGGAATGTTTGGATGGGTGTGATTATTGTAATGGAAGATCATTTGAGGATCCAGAGATAGAGCCTGCCATTCAGATAAAAAAGCCTTTGGTATATGAACGGTGTTTTGTATAACTTGTAAGGATGAGTAGAGCATGCAGGAGAGACATCTAAAACCTGAAGAAGTGAGCAAAAGGAACTTGCTGGAAAAAGAAAAGCCCTATGTCTATGAAAAAATCATGAAATTTGATGAAAAGGTTAAAAGAGGGGAAAGCATAGCCATCATCCAATTTCAATATGATTATACGTGTAATTTTCGCTGCGTACATTGTTCCGTCAAGCGATTTCAGGGTAAACGAGAGGGCAGATACTTCACTCCTGACGACGTTAAAGAGTTGTCGCGACAGGCAGACGAGATGGGCTGGGCTCATTTTGTGATTACCGGTGGAGAGCCGCTGGTCTTTCCGGATTTTGATGATATCGTCGAGGCGATAGATCCTCAGAAATTTTACATCACTTCAGATACGAATGGGTGGCTGTTGGATGAAGAAAGAGCAAGGCACTTAAAAAGCATAGGCGTCGATAAGATTCAGTTGAGTCTCGATAGTCTTACGGCGATTGAGCATGATGAGTTTAGACAGGCCAAAGGATCCCACTCTCGGGCCCTAAGGGCGATTGATGCGGCACAAAAAGCAGGACTCAACCTCATCGTCCAGACCGTTGTCTGGAAGCAGCGTGTACGCTCCCGGGAGTTTATTGATTTCGTTGAATTCTTGAATGGGAAAGGCGTAGGAGTATTTGTGACTTATGCAAAACCAGTGGGATCTTGGGAAGGAAATTTCGACGTTCTTGTTGACCGCGATGATATGAATTATATCAGAGAACTTGAGAAATCGCATAAGGTATTTACCCATTTGACTCCCGGCTATGGTCTTGATTTAGGTTGCATAGCCGTCAAAAGAATGGTCTCCATTACGAAGTACGGCGACGTGATGCCGTGTCCCTATATTCACACGTCACTTGGAAACGTTTTTGAGGAGCCGCTGAAAGACATTATTGAGAGAGGGATGAAGATCAAGTACTTTGGCAAGTATATGGACACGTGTTTAATTGCTGAGGATCGCGCATTCATAGGGGAATATGTTGTGAAGAAGATATATAACAAGCCGCTGCCGGTACCGTGGTCCGAAGTCTTTTCGGATGAGGATTTTGTAACTGAAGATCAGCACGGCGTGAATTGCGGGTCAGCAGTGACTTTGTCCCATCGTATCGATAGCGATGGGTTTTACGGAAAACGCAATGCTTCCAGGAGCGTCTAAGTCCCATTGATGCGAGGAATCATGGGCAAGGACGAAGTGACGGAGCGCGAGGAGACGATCGAGTGAGAAAATGTGAAGTATGTAACAGTGAGGACGTTGCTGTTTCTCTCGATAATCTTTCTTTCTCTCCCAAAGCGGAGGATAACGAGCAGGAGTGGGAATATCGACTGCTTCGGTGTCACCAGTGCGGTCTTGTATATGTGGACCCGAAGCCATCATGGCAATTGCTTTGTTCCTTCTATGAATCCTATGGTATCTATACTTCTGCCGGCCGCGACCTGTTTGGCGGTAAAGGATACCTCAAGTATATAGCGGCCAAATGCCGGTATGCGACTTACGCAAGGAATGGCCTGCTTGAAGTTGCCAAAGTGGGTTTAGGAGTGGCTGTCGAATGGATAACAGGGCGAACCGTTCCATTTAGCTTGGGAATTCCATTGCAGTTGCCGAAGGACTCCAGAATCTTTGAAGTTGGATATGGTTCGGGCGATTGGCTCCTAAGCATGAAACGGCTGGGATACAGAAACCTCGCAGGTTATGATATAGATGCGAATCCGAAGAATTCATCGTGTTTTGTGTCTGAGGGAATTGATGTGAGTGGTGGTGTTTTTCTTCAGAACGAGTATGAGGAATCGTTCTATGACTGTATTCGCATGAACCATGTTCTCGAACACTTGCTGGAGCCGTACGACGTGCTCTGCAAGTGCTATAAAATGCTCGTGCCCGGTGGAGTACTCGTGTTGGACAGCCCTTGTATTAATTCGGTGGTTGCACGAATGTCATTAAAGAACTTTCCACATTTGGATATCCCGCGCCATTTGTATCATCATACATCGTCGTCGGCAAGACTGTTGCTTGAGTCCGCCGGATTTGACGTCGTAAAGGTGAAACCTTATGGAATTCTGATTTTCATACCAAAATCTTTGAACGCCATGCTGTGTGATCACGGTATAAATCAGATTAAGATTTTTACCTTTTTGTTCCTGCCTTTCGCGCCGGTTTACAAGCTTTTCTGTTCACTCATGTACAAAGGTGAATCCCAGACAATACTGTGTAGAAAACGGCAGAACTAATAAAGAGCTGGATGCTCAATTGATCGGGCTGTTTCTCACAACGTCAATGTTCATACAATGCAGATAATGTTCAGATTTTTAATCATTGCACAGGAACCTGCGCCTTATAAGACTGATCTTTTCAATGCGTTTCCCCGGGTCGTTGGCTGGGATACCACTGTTTTTCACGTCTGTTCAAAGGATTGGTCTCCGGAAGGAAGTCATAGCTTTTCAGAGTTGCCTCAGATCGGTTATAGAGAAGTGATATGTAAAGGAAAGGGCTGGATTGGAGAACTCGTAAGTATAGCAAGGATGATAAGGTTATTTGTCGCAAAGAATGATTTATTGATGATATGTGGATATAGCAAGCCTTCGTTAGTTTGTGCAATACTACTTTCAATAATATGTCGTATTCCATTCGTTTTTTGGACAGATCACTTTAATTGGGACGAGCCTACAATTGGAGGAAGAGTTGTCAAGTACTTCCGCTCTTTTCTCAGAAGAGCCATTTTTCATAATGCCAAGGCGGTTCTTATATGCGGGAAGGCTGGTTGCGAATCCGCCGTGAAAGGGGGTTGCACAGAAAACAAAGTGATAAATTTCCCATACGTCGTCGATGCAACTCGGATCAGAAGGTCCACAAGAACATCGAAAGATATTGACGATATCATGAAGATAGAGAGTAACAAAAAGCTTATCTTGTTCAGTGGGCGCCTGATAGAGCGAAAGGGGCTGGGGGTACTATTGCAGGCAGTCGCTCATTTGCGTCAATACAACGATGATTTCTTCTTGATTATAGAGGGGGGTGGGCCTCTCAGGCAATCTTACGAAAAACGGTGTGGTCAGCTTGGCATAGAAGATGCTATCAGATTTCTGGGCTTTAGACAAATGCAGGAACATGCAATTCTTCTATCTATTGCCGACATCATAGTAGTGCCATCCATAGAAGATCCATGGGGTATTGTAGTCCATGAAGGAATGTTATTGGGCAAAGCGGTGTGTGCTTCCGATGCTGTTGGAGCGGCCGCAGACAGAATTAGATCAGGCGTGAATGGATTCATTTTTCGTTCTGGGGATTGGCGATCATTAAGTGAAACTTTGGGATTTCTGCTTTCAAACGATACGTTGCGCCAGCGCGTAGGAAAAACCGCTGAGGAAACTGCGAGTCTATGGAGTGTAGAAAGGAACGTCAGACTTCTCGCTAATATAATTAATTGTTCATCAGAAAATAGCTATGACCAACAGTCCGTTAGTTAGTGTTTGCATACCAGCTTATAACGCTGCAAAAACAATATCGGAGACCATAGATACTATTCTTTCACAAACCTATAGTCCGATCGAAATAATTGTCTCGGACAATAATTCGACAGATAATACTCTTCAGGTCATTGAACAGTATGGCAAGCATGTTAGGTCCATACGTTGCCCGATACGAATACTTAACCATAATGACAGCCTGGAAGTCTCGCTATCTGCCTTAAATAATGATCATAGGGTCTTTTTGCCCCACGCCAAAGGCGAATTTCTAGCTGTATATCATGCCGATGATGTCTATGACAGGCAAATCATCCAGAAAGAGGTCGAATTCCTAACCTCACATCCTGATTGTGGTGCTGTATTTACCATGCATCGTTTCATGGACGAGCATGGAAGGATCTTGATTCGCCCACCCATAAGATTGCACCCGGAAATAAGAAATAAGAATGAATACGATTTGGGTGAATTGCTGAATGCTATGCTAATGCATGGTTTGGTCCTGCCCACTCCGAGTGTGATGGCGAGGCGCAGCTTATGGGAAAAAATGGGTCATTCTAATCCGGCGTTTGCACACGCAGCGGACTGTGAATTATGGATTCGCATGGCAGCTCATAGCAAAATTGGCATTAAAGACGAGATCTTATTTAGTAGAAGAATAGGCAAATCACAAGATTCCTATAGATGGTATAAGAACTACAGACAGAAAGAGTCGCCGATCTATAAGGTTTTTGAGTCTTATGTTACGCGCGATGACATACGGCCGTTTATGAAAGAACAAAGTCTCGTATCCCTAAAGCGGGGATGGTTTAAAGATTATGTTCGCCTCGCGTTGAATTATTTCGAAGATAACGAGATCCAAGGTGGAACGAAATACTTGAAACAGGCATACAGTTTAAGAAAAGAGTTGGGACCGCTGCCGGACAGACATTCCAAGATATGGAATTGCTTTTTCCGGCTGTTGATGTTCGCTCCAACTCCTTTTATTCGATGCCAACTGGCCTCCATGATCAACAGACTTTATAGAATCAAGCAATTTGGAGATTCTTCCCCGTGAAAGACTGTACCTTTCAATTTACAGACAGGGTTGGTAAGTCATATCGAACAATATTTACATCGTTTCCAACAAACTGGTAGTCCAAGGCAATAAAATTCAAAAAAAGAAACAGCTAACAGTTGTTTTACAGACGTATAACCGCATTCGGTTATTGGAACGATCAGTCGCATCCTGTTGTGGTCAGACGGATAAAAGATTTGATCTAATTATTTTTGATAACGGTTCTACTGATGGTACAAGAAAGTACTTAGATGGGCTGATACTTCCCGGTCTTCCTTTTAAAGTGACCAGAAATCCCCAAAATCAGACCTCAATGCAAGTATATGAGCGATTTATGCCATTTGTAAAAACGCAGTGGATGACTATTCTGTGCGACGATGATCTATTGGATGAAAAGTTTGTGGAAACTGTGAATCATGAATTAAAGAGTCTCAGTGCAGGGGTTTTAGTAGTGGGATTCGACACCATAGACGGGAGGGGAAACCTTATCGAACGTAAAACGACATCCCGGCGAGAATATAATGACGACCGAGCGATTATGGCGCTTGCCCTGGGCAAATTGCCGTCGACGGCAGGGATCGGTGGATTCATTTTTTGCAGTGAGCTTCTGCGTAATTGCTCCAATCGGCGGGATTATCCGGGCGGTTATTATTCTGACACCAGGCTTGGGTTAGAAGCCCTTCTTACAGGAGGGATTCGCGTCATTCCTGACGTACTTTATAGAAGACGATGTTGGTCTGGCGCAGAGTCGTCCTTAAGCGCTGAAAAGGTGATTATGAAATTTGAAGCACAATTATTATTTGTAAATGATGTCCTGCCCTTATTCAAACATAAGAAACGTAAAATTGCTCAGGCAATGAGGCGACACTTATTTTCCTTCAAGAATTTTTTTAACGCAAATATTCTGCCTGCTATACTCCAGCCTGAATTTACTTTCAACAGTTCCCGGCAAATGCTTAAGCTCTCGTGGAAACTGAATAAAAGATTCCTTCCGCATTGTATTTTGCTTATCGCAGCAGTGTTGATAAACTGCCGGGTTATCAGAGAGTCAAGTAGGTTTTTCTGGCGTTTGCTGCGTAGAAAATAATCAGTGAAATCCGGGTACATTTTCGGATGAGATTTCTCCTGTTGTGAATAAAATCCAATTAAAATCTAAATTGCTCGGTTATATTGAATACTTGCCCGCAAATGAGAAAAGAAATGCTATTGCTAATTTGGGCGGGAAGTTTCTGACCATGTTGATGTCCGTCGCTTTTGTCCCTTTATATCTTAAGTATCTTGGGCGTGAAGCGTATGGATTGGTTGCTTTTCAAACCAGTCTGCAGATCATTTTCTCGCTGATGGAGTTCGGATTTCCCGCAGGCTTGATGAGGGAATTGGGACGCGGTGTCGATTATGGGGGGAAAAATTACTTTCGCGACTTGATTAGGTCGGTGGAGATTCTAAGTTGGGGGGCAGGAACTCTCGTTTTGATCGTTGTGGTCACAACTTCAGCGGCGATCACGACCCACTGGTTGAAGATTATATCTATGCCTACATCACATGTGACACAAGCTGTCGTAATTATGGGTATACTTATAGCGATAAATTTGCCTGGCTTGATTTATACCGGTGGCCTAAATGGACTTCAAAAGCAGGTTTCACTTAATACTATCTGTGTGATCATTGCTTTTTTAAGAGGGGTTGGAGCCTTGGTTCTTGTAACTAATGTTCTACCTGACATACGAATCTTCCTGCTTTGGCATGTGCTGATGGGGCTTCTACATGCTTTCATCTTACGCGGGATGTTGAATAAGGATTTACCAGGTGAAAAATCAGCAACGCTTTTTCGTTTTGAAACCATAAAAAGAATCGGGAAATTCTCTTCCAAGATCATGCTGTACAGCATTATCCTTACTTTCGCATCACAAATTGATAAACTGACAATAAGCAAAGTACTGACCATCGATCAACTTGGCTATTACTCGATAGCGGGTTTTGTTGCGAACCTGACTATGATAATCTCAACGGCTATGGTCACAGCAATCTATCCTGTATTATGTAGGACGATAGCCGACCCGTCAAATCATCATCCTGAAAACTATTACTTACGAGCATCACAGTGGCTTGGTTTTATGTCATGGCCTCTAACGGCTGTAATCTTTTTTTTTTCAGATGATATATTATTTCTATGGACCAGGAATACCATTGTTGCACGCGCAGCACATTCACCACTTTCCTTGCTAGCTCTTTCTATGAATATGGCGGCTGTAATCCAGATGCCGAATAGTCTTTCTGGGGCAACAGGGCAAATGCGTTACACCCTGTGGGGCACATTTTTTCTTGTTTTAATCACTGCCCCTCTGACCATCGCAGGCACCATAAAATTCGGGTTGACTGGTGCCGCCGCAGCTTCGCTTACGGTTAATATGTTGTATGTATTGCTTGTTGCAACTATAATACATAGAAAGTATTTGCCAGGTCAAAACCTGAAGTGGATATGGCGCAGCATTCTTAAACCTGCCGGCGCAAGTTTCTTTGTTGCTTATTTATTTTATATTCTGTCTGCAGCAACGTCGGCAGGTATTGTGAAATTAATTATGATGTCATTAGCTGCTTTCGGTTCTTATTTTATATTGTTTGGGATGCAATACATCCGTCAATGTATCTTAATCTGTAATCGAGCAGATTAATAACAGGTGATATTTTGCAAAGTCTCCGAAAGGGAAAGTTTGAGAAACCACTGTGTATAGAATAAGATTTTCTACTTTAATGCTTGTAACTGCGTCGATGTTCTATGCCAGCATAATCGCAAGGATATTGATATCAAGTGAGTTCCGTTACATTGAATACATTATAATCGGAACTATGGCAGTGAGTTGCTTGCGGAATTTGAGAAAATCCTCTTCGCAGCGCACTATTGCGTTACTATTCATCATGCTGTCATCGATCCTTGCGGTTCGGGGTTTGTTGCTCAGAAACTGGCAATCTTATTGGTTGATTGACGGGGTGGTTTTTGCATTTGGGCTATTAGTGTTAGTTGAGGCTGATTCAAACATACAAAAGGATTTTTGCAAGCGATTGCCCAATTGGGTGGCAAGCTGGTTAATCATAGGTATACCAGTTTCGTGGTTCTTGCTAGGGAAATATCAACTTTCTCCAGCAACACAGTTCACAAGATTTAATATGTCGGGAGATATGTCAGAAATCGGATTTGGAATTGGTGCGTTTGGTGAACCAATATTTGCCGCAATTTACGTGGCGCCTTTCTTTGCGAGGTTACAAGGGGTCAGAAAACTGGCGGTACTTGCAGGTGTGATGACAAACCTCTCGATCGGCCTTATAACTCTCACTCGCCACCTGATCATCCTTTCTTTGATAGCTTTAGTTTTTATTTTAATCTCATCTCCACGTAAGTTATTAGTCGAAAATTTAGTGAGGATATTTCTTGCGATTATAATTGTATTAGCAGTATGGATTAACATTTATGGATTAAATAGTTTCTATGGTGCATTAACTGAATTCAATGTACGGATGACTAAAGAAGATTTCTCTTCAGGACGAACGGAAGAAACGCAACAATTTTTTGAATCGATAACACCTGTCGAGTGCGTTATCGGGCGTGGCTGGGGAGGTGCACAGACAACTTGGATATGGTCAAACTTACCGCACGGAGTAGGGATGGTTCATTATGGCTTTTCACATCTAATCCTTAAGGGAGGTGGCATTCTTCTTGTATTTTTGTATGGCTTGGCAATATTGGGCTTTGCACGTCTTTGGAATGGGGGGACGGAAACCAGACCATATGGGCTGATGTTATTGATTTTTATTGTTGGTGATATAGGACATGTCCAATGGATAAATTTACAATCTGTATTTTTCTACTGGATAGCGGTTTCATGTGCTTTTAAAAAATATCGGTTTGTACCCAAAACAGCCATTGGTTACATTTTAAAAGCAAAAGATAGGTGCCCGATGCCTACTTAATTATTCCTTCGTAATACCAAGGGGATTACACCATGGATGGAAGTATCTGCTATCTTCGAGTGCATTACGGGTTTCAGTAAGTCAGGTGGTTAATATGATACCAACCAATACCGGCAACTCAATGCGTAAAAAATTTCCATTTTTAGATAAGGTGTATTGGGGCGTAAACGGTATTTGATCGACAGGTTACTTTAATGTATAGCTTATGTGTATTTATTGCCTTAAAGGTGCGCAGGTAGCTGATGACCGATCACAATTTAATCATTTTTGACATTAATGCACCTCATTTTAAGAATAACCGTATTATGGACCCTGCATTCGCTGCAAGGTACCCGGGGGCATCGGTTATCCCTTGTCTCAGGGAAAAAGCAAAAGAAATCGGGTGGGAGATGATAACTTCAGATGTTTTCCTTAAAAATCCCCCCAAATTCAGACGTGCTGTTTGTCTTTCCAGTGAGGTTACCCCCGCCCTTAAGCAGTTAATCCAGAAAGAAGTGATTCCGGCAGTTTTAACCTGTGGCGAATCCCCAGGTGTCTCTTGGCGGTTTTACCACAACCTGAAAAAAAACAGCGCGTTTTTCCGACATGTTGCATTATTTCGAGGAATGGAATCCCGATCTTGCGCTACCTATTTTCATCCCTGGTATTGGCCAAATCCTCATAGAGTTATCAATATCGGTTTGCCGTGGAAACAAAGAAAACTAATCTGCATAGTTGCCTCATGCAAGGCTCAGGTTGGTGCGAATTGGGCTAAGTGGGAATCCCGATGTCTCCGGCTGCCGCGACTGGTGCGATTGAAATGGCAGCAGAGCATCGATCCTTTTCTTCGTGTTCAGAGTCTTTATGAGTCCCGCTTATTTGTCATTGAGCGCCTTGCCGCTGAGAAAGAGTTCGCGATTTTCGGGTTTGGATGGGATTCTGCCATGGTAAACTGGCGGAGAATTCGTAAAATCAGGTTTTATCATACGCCATGCTCATGTAAAGACAAGCTGGAGACTATGGCCAAATTCCGCTTTGCTCTATGCTTTGAGAATTGTGTGTTTCCAGGTTACGTAACAGAAAAAATTTTCGACTGTTTCTTCGCCAGTTGTGTACCGGTTTATTGGGGAGCACCGGATATTACCGATTTTGTGCCTAAGGAATGTTTTATTGATTTCCGTCAGTTTTCATCAGTTGAACAAATGTGGCAATTTCTTAAGGACCTGACAGATACACAGTGGCAATCCTACCATAAGGCAATAGACGAATACCTCAGGTCAGACCTTTTTGTTCCATTTACAGATGATGCCGTTGCGGGAAATCTTTTGCGGTGGTTGACGCAGGAATGCGAATAAAGGCTTAAACTCGTATGCACAAAAGTAAAAGTTCTTAACATTTTGTTGTGATGAAAGAGAAATTAAATCAGTTTCGGAAATATCCGAAGCCTAACTACGCTGAAAAATCAATACCTAAAGTTGGTGTGATATCAATTCACCCGGCACCCTACCGGGATCCGGTTTTTAATGCGGTGTATAGGCGAAACAACGTGGAGATAGAAGTACTCACAATGTTTGAAAAAGATGCAGGGCATTTTTTTGGGAATATAGATAAACCATCATATCCAAATGCCTTTTTGGGCAGGGGTTATCTCTTCACAAGAGGGAGATATTTTCACCCCAAAATACTCTCTTGCTTAAAGAGGGGCCATTTTGACGCAGTGGTGATACCTGGACACCAACATATTACATGCATTGCTGCAATGTCATACTGTTTGGCTTCGCGTATGCCAATAATTTACTCAGGTGATAGCATGTTGCCCAAGTCATCACGATCGCTAAAAGGCAAAATGAGAGGAAGCTTCGTTCGTTATATACTCAAACGTTCTGCTTCTGTTTGGGTGCCTGGTAAAGCATCATATGAATATATGAAAAAAACTTTTGGCGTCAGTGATAACAATATATTTTGCGGTTGTTACACCCTGGATTTTGGGTCAATATCAGAACAAGTCAGGATTAACAGGGTGAAGCGTAATTGGTTCAGAAAACAGCTCAAGATACAAGAACACGGCTTCATTTTTTTGATGGTCGGCAATTTTATTCCAACCAGAGATCATGAACATCTCGTTGAAGCTTTTTCACGGGTTGTTTTGTCTATACCAGATGCCTATTTGATATTGGTTGGTGAAGGAAAGACAAAAACCAAAATTAAAAATCTTTGTAAAGAAAAGCAACTCGCGAACAATGTTCGAATAATTAAACCCGTTCCTTTTGATAACTTATCTTACTTATATCCGGCATGTGACGTTTATGTTCATTCCGGTAGTGAACCTTACTCGACAGCATTGGCTTATGCAGCAATAGCGGGTCTTCCCATTATTTCGGTCAACAGTGTGGGTGCATGCCAGGATTACCTTCTTGATGGAAAAACCGGATACCTTGTATCAAATAACGACGTCAGTGGTTGGGCAACTGCAATGATACGTTTGGCCCAAAACAGGACTCTTGCACGAAATTTGGGGGAGAATGGGCAGAATATTGCATCAAAAAAGACTTTAGAGTGGGCATCTGAACAATTTGAGTCGGCAGTTGTTTGTGCTATTCGTACCAGCGGACAAGTTTCGAAAGAAAGATTGTAAAGTCTTTGATCTCAAATTACCTTAATGTTTTTACGGTGACTTTATCATGTTTGTTGCCATTGACGCTGTTGGAATCAGGGGTCATGGTGGTGCAGCGGTACTGTCCGAGCTGCTCCACTGGTTACCACGCGTGCGGCCTGAATGGCGCTGGCACGTTTTTCTGTTGGACCGAAATCTTAGAGAATTTGACAATCCACTTGTACCAGAACAAGTTGTACTGGAATATACCAGGCTAGGTAATAAGGGTTTAGGACGACTGGCTTGGGTCAACTACCATTTGCCCCCTCGCGTCAAGGCAATAGGAGCAGATCTGCTGTTTTCTTTTGCCAACATAGCACCAGCTCGATCAAACACACCACAAGTGGTCTTTTGGCATCAGTTGAATGCGTTTTTTAACGAGGGTATTCCGGCTAGTCGACTCTTGAAAAGGGCTCGTCTGCGATTTATGAGAAGTAATATATTGCGTGGTGCACTTGCAAGTGATGCGATAATTGTCCAGACCAAAGCCATGCGCGAGCGTATCGAATCTGTTGAGCCGCGTCTGAAAGGACGCATCCACGTTATCCCCAGCGGATACCGCGCGCCATCCGAACATCCCATTATTCGTTCGGAGAAGAAAACGTTGATCGACAATGCTGAGAGGCCACGATTAATATATGTTTCGCACCCAAGTGAACATAAGAACCACTTGGTTCTGATACGGGCAATGCCAAATATCCTTCAGAGCTTCCCATCGGCGAGCCTTTTGCTAACGCTTGAACATCATGATGCCCCAAATAGACGTTATCAGCGTTTTATCAGGGAAATAGAAAAAAGGGCTAAAGATCATGGTGTAGGGGATCGTATTGTCTGGCTTGGTCAGCTTAACCATGAAGAAGTTGGCTTCGCTTTGAGACAATCTGACCTTATGGTATTTCCATCTCTTGCTGAGTCGTTTGGTTTGGGTCTTGTAGAATCGATGGCGGCTGGCTGTCCCATCGCAGCAGCGGATATCTCTTATGCGCATGATGTATGTGGTGGGGCAGCAGCCTATTTCAATCCCTGTGAACCAGAGGACATCGCTAAAGCAGTATCAACCATTTTGAGCGATAATACACGCTTGCAGAAGATAAAGGCTGCAGGTGAAAGGCAAAAGAGTCGGTATTCATACCAAATCATTGCAGGCCAAATTGCTGAGGTGCTTCAGGCAACAGCGGTATGAGATCTCATTTTGAGAAATCAGCTTTTACTCCAGATAGATGAAAAGACCTTAATTGCAGATGAGGAACCCTCATGTTTAGAAGATTTTTAGAATTACTATCCCGGCGACGTGTTCTAAAAAGGAGGCTCCCTCGTGATGTTGGCGGGGCGAGTATATTTGTTTCTCCTGATGCGCAACTGAAGTATCTTAAACCAGGGAAGGGTGCATTTGACCGTGAATTGCTTGCGATTGCAAAGGATTATCTTGGATCACAATCCAATGTATGGGATATTGGGGCCAATGTCGGTGTATTCACATTCGCGGCCGCCAGTCTGGTCGGGAAAGGCAGAATACTTGCTGTTGAGGCGGATATTTGGCTGGCGCAGCTAATTAGCAGGTCTGTGCTTCTTAACAAGAAAAGAGAGTATAACATCACTGTTTTACCTGTAGCTATCTCAGACCAGGTCGGAGTTGCAAGTTTTATGATTGCTGCACGGGGACGTGCTAGCAATGCGTTGAGGTCCGCTGGAGGAAATAGCATGATGGGAGGAGTGAGGCAGATATGCACAGTCCCTACACTAACACTGGATATCTTGTTAAACGAAACATTTAAGCCAGATTTTGTCAAGATAGACGTGGAGGGAGCGGAGAAAATGGTGTTGAATGGAGCTGGAAAGACTCTCAGTAGCGCTCGGCCTGTTTTCTATATCGAAGTTAACGCCTCAAATTGCGACGATGTGACACATATCTTCAAATACTATCATTACAGATTAGTGGATGGCAGCACTGGCGCGCCTATTGATAGGTGCACTGATAATTCTCTGGCTTTTCCTGAATAGTCCCTGTGTTCGGGAATTGCTGTGTCAGCGAATGAAATGAATCGGATTCCCGTGTCCGTCGTTCTCATCACTCTCAATGAAGAGTATCATCTTCCCGGGGTCTTGGATCATCTCTTAGGCTGGGTACAAGAGATTTTTGTTGTGGACAGCCTGAGTACGGACCGGACGGTTGATATTGCATTGGAACGAGGAGCTGTTGTGGTTCAACGGCCCTTCAGTGATTTTGGAGATCAGTGGAATTGGGCGTTGATGAAGCTACCCATAACGACACCCTGGACGCTGAAAATTGATCCAGATGAAAGGATGTCCGATGAGCTTAAAAAAGAGATCGAGAAGACTGTGAGCGCAAATGATCCTGCGGAAGGTTACTCTTTTCCCCGGCGGCTGTGGTTCATGGGAAGGCCGCTTCACGTTAGACAAGATGTAGTGAGGCTTTGGAAGACGGGAAGGTGTCGGTTCTCGAACGTGATTGTCAATGAACAACCAATAATCGATGGCGAGGTCAGGCGGCTAAATGGCATCCTGGAGCATTTGGATGCGCGTGATCTGCACGCGTGGTGCGAAAAGCAAAATCGCTATTCCACGGCGGAGGCCGTGATGCGGCTTCGAGGTGATGACCTGGCTGTGTCGCCCAGACTTCTTGGAACACCACTTGAACGCCGCATGTTTTTGAAGAGGATGTTCTATTCTGTTCCTCTACGCTATCAGTTTTTGTATTGGTACCATTTTCTTGGTCAGGGTGTTTGGCAGGATGGTGCGACTGGAAGGCTTTGGGCTCGCCTGAGAACTGAGGTCTATCGTATGTGCGAAGCTAAGGTCCGTGAGATGCGACGAACTGGCAAAATTCCTGACGTCCCCAAAGCCGCGCATGGTTGCTTTGATTCACGTGTGCTGGCTTCGAGACTTCAACAGGAGCTATTACCAGAGACCCTATATCGGAAGCGATAATCGTGTGTGGAATATTCGGCTGTTTAACGCCTCGTCAGGTTCATATTGATTGCAACATCCTTCCGCATCGCGGTCCGGATGATTGGGGTGTCCAGTACAATGATTTTCCTGCTGGTACGCTCACGCTGTTTCAATCTCGTCTGAGCATCATCGGGCTTGGAGAACAGGGCCATCAACCGTTTGCTAAATACCGACGATACATATTAGCTTACAATGGTGAGATTTACAATTATCGGGATATCCGCGGAGACCTTGAAACAGAATTTCGTGTCAATTTTGAGACAGGGACTGACACCGAAGTGTTGTATGAAGCCTTGATCCATTGGGGAGTTGATAATACTCTAGAGCGCGTCAATGGGATGTTTGCATTCGCCGTCGTTGATATTGAAGCGAAAACACTTACTCTGGTGCGCGACCACATTGGGATCAAGCCTCTGTACTATTCGATAACCGAAGACCAGCTTCTTTTTGGCTCCGAGGTGAAAACGTTTTTCGACCTTGGTCTTATGGAGCCCACTCTTGATCGCGCCCACTTGGGAGAATACCTCTCGAATTGCTGGGTCTATGAACCCGATACGTTGTTCCGCGATGTGAAGAAACTGGAAGCGGGGTGTTATTTAAGAGTCGATTTGAGTGACAGGACTTTTCGGCACAGACGTTATTGGAATATCATGAGCGTCACTGAAGAGGCAATGCCTGATGTCGCTGACACTGTAAAATCTCAGACAATTGCAGATGTCCCCGTGGGAGCCTATCTCAGTGGAGGTGTTGATTCATCCATCATAGCATGTTGCCTGAAAGACTCTGACATAATGTTTCTGAATCTTCAAGTAGGCAAGTCAGAATCCAAACGCGTGAAAGATTTAGAGCAGTTATATAATCTTCACATAGAGCGTTTACTTCCTGAACCGGATGGCCTTGAACTCTACAATGGCCTCGTACGGCAGATGGATGAACCGATCGCCGATCCGGCTGTCGTCCCCGCGTATCTTCTCGCCAAAAGGTCTCGAGAGCTCGGCAGAGTAGTCATGATCTCAGGGATGGGCGGCGATGAAATCGATGCAGGATACATGCGCCATAGAATATTGCACTATCATGATCGCATACGATGGCTGCGCTGGGTGCCGGACTTTCTCATAAGGAGCATTTCACGAGGAAAGCGACGGCGTGATCTACGGAGACTCAAGGCTTTCCTGGACCGGCCCGTTCCTGAGAACTACTTCAGTCTCACGTATTACATGACGCGTGACGAGGTCGGGAAGCTCGTCGGACCGCATTGGTATGAGTCTTATGAGCGCAAGATTCGAGAGATGTGCTCGCATCTGTCCGGCCTGAAGCGTTATTTCTACCTGGATGTGCGAGGGTTTCTGGCGAGCCACAATCTCATCTACATGGATAAGGCGTCGATGGCGGCCTCTGTCGAAGTGCGCGTGCCTTTGCTGGACAGATACGTTGCTCAGTCAATGTTTGCCGAAGTGGATGAGCCGCAGCACGCCGGAAAGAGACGGCTTAAGGCCCACCTGAAGTCTCTTCTGGGTGATGGCTATGTCGAACTGAAAAAGGAGGGATTTACCTACCCGGTTAACCGATGGGTGCAGGAAGAAATCCAATGGCCAGAGGTAATCAGCTTCTTTCGGGAGCGAAACGTACTCAACACAGAAGTCGTGGAATCGTGGGTCAATACCATACCCAACGACATTGACGCTGTGTCGATGAAGCTGTGGACCGTCTATACTCTGTATGTCTGGATGAGAGAGTTCAACGTTCTGATGGAAGCTTAGCCGGTTCTGCTGATACTCCAGCACGCGACTCAAGGTCACAGCAGTTGAAACAGATCCTCCAACACTTGAAGACCGGCCAGATGGAACTTGCGGAAGTACCCTGCCCGCAGGTAGGACGGGGTCAGGTATTGATCCGGACGAAGGCTTCGCTGATCTCCGCGGGTACGGAGAAGATGTTGGTCGAGTTCAGCAAGGCGAACCTGATCCAGAAGGCCCGGCAGCAGCCGGACAAGGTCAAACAGGTCCTCGATAAGATCAAGACCGACGGCCTCATGCCAACGCTGGAGGCCGTGTTCCGTAAGCTCGATGAGCCGCTGCCGCTGGGATACTGCAATGCGGGTGTCGTGCTGGAGGTAGGACCCGGTGTGGCGGACTTGCAGCCCGGCGACAAAGTCATCAGTAATGGTAATCATGCGGAAGTCGTCTGTGTTCCGCGTAATCTTGTCACGAAGGTCCCGGAAAATGTAAGTGATGAGCATGCGGCGTTCACGGTCCTTGCAGCGATTGCTTTACAGGGCGTTCGGCTCGTTCAACCGACGCTCGGCGAGAAAATCTGTGTCTTTGGCGTGGGCCTGATCGGGCTGATTACCGTGCAACTATTGCGATCCAGCGGCTGTGAAGTCATGGCCGTCGATCTGAACCCGCAGCGGCTTGAACTTGCCCACCGCTCTGGGGCCAGGATAGTGGACCTATCCAAGGGGGCTGACTTGATCGCTGCCGCCAAGGGATGGACCGGCGAGCGAGGCGTCGATGCGGCGATCATTACCGCATCGGCGAAGACGGATGAGATCGTCCATCAGGCGGCGGAATCCTGCCGCAAACGCGGTCGGATCGTGCTGGTCGGCGTTGTCGGGCTGAATCTACACCGCCGCGACTTCTATGCAAAGGAGCTGACCTTCCAGGTCTCCTGTTCCTATGGGCCGGGGCGATACGACGAGAGCTACGAGCAGGGGGGGCATGACTATCCGCCCGGCTACGTCCGCTGGACGGAAGGCCGCAACTTCGAAGCGGTGCTGGGCGCGATGGCCAGAGGCTCTCTCGATATGGCCCCGCTGGTTACCCATCGTTTCAAGCTCAATGATGCGTTAAAGGCGTATGAGACTATTGAGAACGACCGTTCGGCCCTCGGTGTCATTCTTCAGTACGGTGACGATGTGGATCGTTCCGGCGTTGTGACGATCTCGCAGCGCCCCGCTGCGGCGGCGGGCAAAGCCGTCGTCGGCGTAATCGGGGCGGGGAACTTCTCGAAGGCGATCCTCCTGCCCGCTTTGGTGAAGACAAAGGTACGGCTCGCCTACATTGCCGACCTCAACGGCGCGGCGGCGAAACATGCGGCGGTCAAGTTCGGTGCTCAGAAGGCTGTCACCGACTACCGGCAGATTCTCGACGACAAGCAGGTCGATGCCGTGTTCGTGGTTACAAGCCACAACACGCATGCACGTTTTGTCTGCGAGGCCCTGGAGGCGGGAAAACACGTCTTTGTGGAAAAGCCCCTGTGCCTGAGCGAGGCCGAGCTCCAGCAGATTGAATCCGCAATCCGCAATCATCAATCCGCAGTCCTGACGGTCGGTTTCAACCGCCGGTTCAGTCCGCACACGGCCAAGATCAGGGAGCTGGTGGCGGGCCGGGGCGGGCCGTTGTGCATAACGATGACGGTCAACGCCGGCGAGATCCCTGTGGATCACTGGACGCAGGACCCGCAGCGCGGGGGCGGCCGCATCATCGGGGAAGGGTGCCACTTCATCGATCTTTTGAGCTTTATCGCCGCAAGTCCCGTCAGATCCGTTTCCGCCACGATGGTCGGGGAAGGCCCCGCCGTTCGGGAGGACAAGATGTCGATTGTCCTGGGGTTCGCCGATGGTTCGGTGGGGACTGTCAACTACTTCGCCAATGGCTCAAAGAGCTACCCCAAGGAAATGCTCGACGTATTCAGTGATGGCCGGGTCCTGAGACTGGAGAATTTCCGGGTGACCCATGGCTTTGGTTTCAAGGGTTTCAAGAAGTTTAAGACAGCGCGGCAGGATAAGGGCCATGCCGCTGAGCTTGCCGAGTTTGTTCGAAGGATCGAGCACGGTGGTGATCAGTTGATCCCCTTCGATCAACTGAAGAATGTAACGGAGGCCTCCTTTGCCGCGGTGAGATCCGCGAGAGAAAGAACGACGATTCGCCTGTAATCTTGCAGCCCTGTGGTTGAAGGCGGTTCGTTCCCAGTGCAGCACGTTCCCATGTCCCAGGCATCAATCATCTCGAAGCTCAATCGTCTCGCGTGGACAGCTCGTTATCTCAAATCAGGGCAGATCGCCGCACAGGTTCGCCATCGCGTCGGTTCACGCCTGCAGCGCGAACACGCAAACGGTCAAGCGGTCGCGGAGTTTAGAGGCTGTCTCTGGCCCCGGGATGTCCGGTTTCTCCCGCCGGGTGCCCAGGACAACCGGGCCAATGGCATCCGCCAGGGTACTCTTCGATTTCTCAATTCCGAGGTAAGGGTAGGCTTTCCCCCCCGATGGGATTGCCAGTTGCCGAAGCTCTGGCAGTATAATCTGCACTATTTCGAATGGCTTTGGGTGCTCGGCTATGAGGAGGCGAGGGCTGCGGTCATTGACTGGATACAGAACTACCCGTTGGCGAAGGGGGCCATCGGTTGGGAGCCGTATCCCACGTCGCTTCGCCTGGTCAATTGGGCGACCGTCTTCTGGGGCAGGTTCCGAGAGCAGGTTGAAGGGGATCACGCATTCCTCGAAAAGCTGTGGAGCAGTATCTTTCGGCAGGTCCAGTGGCTCGCGAGGCACCTGGAAACCCATCTGCTTGGCAATCACTACTTTGAGAACGGTGCAGCCTTGGCTTTTGTCGGCAGTTGCTTCAAGGGTGAGCAGCCTCGCAGGTGGTTCGAGAAGGGACACAGCATTTTGCGGGAGCAGATCCCCGAACAGGTCCTGCCGGACGGCATGCACTTTGAATTATCACCCATGTACCACTGCCGCATGATATACGTTCTGGCCATGCTGGCGGCGACGGGCAATGAACGGTTAAAGCGGCTCATTGCCGAACCTCTGGGCCGGATGCTCAAGGCGTTGGATGCAGTCTGTCATCCGGACGGCGGGATCGCGCTACTCAATGACAGTGCACTCGGCATTTGCAATGAGCCTGATGAGTTGCGGTCGTTCTGCAGTGGACTGCCGGGAATGGCTCCACTCGCACCGCCGATGATGCCCGGTTGCTTTGCTTTGCCAGATGCCGGGTACTATGGCTGGCGGGATTTGAAGGGCAACTATGTTCTCTGCGATTTCGGCAGGATCGGGCCGGATTATATCCCCGGCCATGCCCATGCGGATATCTTCAGCTTTGAGCTGTCGCTGCAAGGCCACCGCGTAATTGTCGATACCGGGGTTCATGACTACGAGGTCTCTCAGGCCCGTCGCTACTGCCGTTCGACGCCGGCCCACAATACGGTCGAGGTGAATGGACAGGACCAGTGCGAGATGTGGGCCTCCTTCCGTGTCGCCGGACGCGGATATCCGCGTGATGTCCAATGGCGGCCATCGAGGAAAGGTTTCTGCATCAGTGGCTGGCATGATGGGTATCACCGTCTCCCCGGCAGATCCGCGCACCATCGTTCCATCGAAGGGCATTGTGAAAATGGACTGACGGTCACTGACCGAATCACATCATCGCGCGCGGTCAACGCGGTAGCCCGTTTGCACCTTCACCCAACCTGTACAGTGGTCCGGATGAATGAAGCGGGAATCGAGGTCGAGCATCCGAAAGGACACGTTCGAATCACGTGCCCCAACGGAGGCATCGTGAGAATCGAAGATGGATGGTACTTCCCGCAGTTCAGCCTGAAGGAGCGAAACAAGGTAGTGGCCCTTGAGAACGCAGGGACGGACATCGAGTTGTGCTGTCATGTCCAGAACGTTACATAAAGCCGGCGGCAGTATGTCAGGACAGAGCCGGCAAGGCGCCACCACCCACTAAAAGAAGGAGGGTCGGTAACCATGAGGATTCTATTTCTATCTCATTACTTTCCGCCGGAAGGAAACGCGCCTGCATCTCGCGTGTACGAGACTGCCAAGCGATGGGCTGCGGCCGGGCATAAGGTTGAGGTAATCACCTGCGTCCCAAACGTACCCAACGGGATCGTCTACAACGGCTATAGGAACCGACTCAGGCAGACTGAGTTCATCGACGGCATCAGCGTGACGCGGGTGTGGACATACATTGCAGCCAATAAGGGTGCGATCAAGAGGATATTGAACTACCTGTCTTACTTGTTCAGCGCTTTCCTGGCCGGTCTGTTCGTTCGCAGGCCGGATGTGGTCATTGCGACGAGTCCGCAGTTCTTCTGCGGCTGGGCGGGGGCCCTGGTCGCCAAAGTGCGACGGCTGCCGTTCATCCTGGAGATCCGGGATATCTGGCCTGCCTCCATCGTGGCGGTGGGAGCCATGCAGGAAAACGTACTCGTCCGGTTTCTGCAGTACCTCGAGCGCAAGATGTACGCCATGGCCGATCACATCGTGACGGTCGGTGAGTGCTATAGTGAAGCGCTTCGGGATAAGGGGGTCCCCTCTGAGAAGATGTCCGTGATCATGAACGGCGTCGATCCCGAGGTCTTTCGGCCACAGGACCCGGACGCAGATCTCAAGCACAAATGGGGTCTCAATGGAGAGTTCGTGTGCAGTTACGTCGGGACCGTCGGCATGGCGTCGGGGCTGGGCGTTGTGCTGCGGGCGGGCAAGCTGCTCGAAGAGATGAATCGAAGAGACACAAAGTTCATGATCGTGGGCGATGGTGCAATTCGGGCTGATTTGCAGGCCGAGGCGGCTCGTATGGGGATCAAGAACGTGATCTTCGCCGGATTGCAGCCCAAGGGCATGATCCCCAAGTACCTGTCTATTGCGGATGCCTGCCTCATTCACCTTCGCAGGAGCGATGTTTTCGAGAGCGTTATGCCTTCCAAGATCTTCGAGGCCGCCGGTATGGCCAAGCCGGTCGTCATCGGCGTCCGGGGGTTTGCAGAGCAGTTTGTCTTGAAGGCCGGGGCAGGCGTTGCGATTGAGCCTGAGAACGAGCGGGAGCTTGTCGATGCAGTGCTGCAACTGGCCGACAGCGCGGCTCAGTGTTCCGCTTATGCCGAGTCGGGCTATCGGCATGTAATGGCCCACTACACCCGTGATATCCTCGCAGAGGCTTATCTGGAGATCATCGCGAATGTTGCCGGGACCGCAGCTCACGCCTTGGCGGAACCGGTTGCGCGATAGCCCACCGTGGTAGGCGGTCCGGTGGCTGACATTCCCATTATCAAGTCGTTCGCTACGCCGGTTGTCTGGGTCCTCATCCTGTCCCCAGTGTTGTTATCGGCGTTCGTCGGCCACTGAAGTGTCTCACTACAACCCCTTTCTTGACTGCGAACGAGAATCCATGAAGATCGTGAATATCGTCGGGGCCCGGCCGAACTTCATGAAGATTGCGCCGCTGATGGTGGAGTATGGCCGGCATCCGCAGATCGAGCCGCTGCTGGTGCATACGGGTCAGCATTATGACCAGAAGATGAGCGACCTTTTCTTTCGTGATTTAAGGATACCCGAGCCGGACGTGAACCTGGAAGTCGGCAGTGCATCGCACGCCGTACAAACAGCGGAGATTATGAAGGCGTTCGAGCCGGTTGTTCTGGAACACGAGCCCGATGCCGTACTCGTCGTGGGCGATGTCAACAGCACTATCGCTTGCGGCCTGGTGGCCGTCAAGCTCGGCGTGAAGCTGGTGCACGTCGAGGCGGGACTCCGCAGCTTCAATCGCTCCATGCCGGAGGAGATTAACCGGACCCTCACCGACGCCATAAGCGATTTGCTCTTTTGTACCGAGCAGAGCGGTGTTGATAATCTCATTCGCGAGGGCGTCTCTCCACAGAAGATATTCTTAGTTGGCAATGTGATGATTGACACTCTGACGGAGAATCGCGCGCGGGCCGCCGGATCAGATATCCTGGATCGCCTCAATCTCGACGGCGGCGGTTTTGCCGTTTTGACTCTCCATCGCCCGTCCAACGTTGACGATACAGACGTCTTGTTGAGGATCCTTGATGCGCTTGAGGTCATACAGTCTGATATGCAGATAGTGTTCCCGGTTCACCCGCGAACGCAAAGAAGTCTATCTTCATCGAGCTCTCGCGAGCGATTGGAACGGCTCCCGAATCTTCGAATGATTGATCCGCTGGGCTACTTAGACTTCTTGAAGCTCGTGAGTTCGGCCAGACTGGTCCTCACCGATTCCGGGGGCGTACAAGAAGAGACCTGCTGCCTGGGAGTTCCCTGCTTGACTCTGCGCGAGGAAACCGAGCGCCCAATTACCGTGGAGATAGGCTCAAATCACATTGTGGGTACCGACCCAGCCAGAATCACCGAGGCGTACAGGCAGGCATTAGACGGGCACAAACGTGGCTTCCAGATACCTCCTTTGTGGGATGGCCATGCTGCCGAGCGCATTGTCAAGATCCTTCTCGACAAGCTGGAGTCGCCGGTTCGACGTGAGGCATTCATGCCGGTGAAAATGTCGGCGTCTTGTTAAATCAGAAACACAGACACGCCTGCGAGACATGGATTTATCATACCTGGAAAGGGTTTGAAGATGAAGGAAGCGCCGCCCATATTACTTGTTGACGATGACAGCACCGATACCCTGCTGTTTAGGCGCGCACTTGAGCACTTGAAGATTGCCAATCCGCTGGTCCGCTCGTCAAACTGCCAGGAAGCTCTGGAGTACCTGATGAACCTGGACAATGCCAGGCCGTGGATCGTCCTGACGGACTTGAACACTCCGCAGATGAATGGCATTGAATTTCTCAGGGCGGTGAAGGACCATGAGTCACTGAAGCAAACAGTCGTTATCGTCCTGAGCGGCTCCGGGGACGAAGGAGATATTGCCGAATGTTTCAAGTGCGGCGCCGCCGGCTACATGGTCAAGCCCTCCGACCACAAACAGCTCATCGACATGATCAGGACAATCCACGCCTATTGGACTTTGAGTGAATCTCCACACCAAGGCGCGTGATTTCGGGCGAGGTGCCTGGAGGGGCCGTTCGGTGAAACGGCGTTAGAAGAACCCGGGGAGGCTCCATAGAACCCGTTGATTCTTGTCCTGACAGGGATCAAAATTCCTGCGAGGTCAGTCCTTCCCTGATAGCATACTTCGTTAGTTCGGCGATGCTGAAGATGCCCAGCTTGTTCATAATTTGCCGCCGATTTGAATCCACCGTCTTCGGACTTGCGTGCAATTGCAGAGCGATCTGTTTGGTGGATTTGCCCTCCGTCAACAGTTGGACGACCTGGCGTTCTCGTTCCGTGAGGCGGCCTTCGGTTGATTTCTCCGCCGCAGTCACGTACTGGACGTAGTCGTCCAGGACGACACCCGTTATCTTGGGGCTCAGGTAATGCCCGCCGGCCCCAACCGTTTGAACCGCCCTGAGCACCTCATCGAAAAGGCAGGATTTGAGAACGTACCCTGAAGCGCCCGCTTTGAGCATCTCCGTCACAAAATGCTTGTCAAAGTGGACGGACAGGGCAATAATCCGAATGTCCGGATTCTCCTCCAGAATTTGGCGAGTTGCCTCGACCCCATTTACATTGGGCATCGCTATGTCCATGAGCACGACGTCCGGCGAGAGCCCCTTCGCCAGCTCCACTGCCTTCAGCCCGTCTTGAGCCTCAGCAATCACTTCCATCCCGGGCTGATTCTCGATCAAGACCTTCAATCCTTCCCGCACAACGCCGTGATCCTCTGCAATTAGTATCTTCATTCATGTCCCCTTTGCACTTAGACAACTGTTTTCTCCGCCAGCGGTACGACTACCGTAGCCGTTGTGCCCCGGCCTGGTTCGGATTCAATATCAAGGCGCCCGCCCAAATACTCTAACTGCTCCCGAACGCTGAACAGACCAAATCGTGTTGTCTTTGAGACCTCTGAACTAACTTCCGTATATTTGAACCCGATCCCATCATCTTCAACGCGCACATGTATTTGACCTTGACTCCTGCGAACCGAGACCTTGATTTTGCTCGCGTGAGCGTGCCTGACGGCATTTGTAAGCAGCTCGCGCGTCACTCGGAACAGGCAGGTTTTAAGCTCGTCTGACAAAGCACCGACCTGTTTATCACTCTCAAGCTCACAGGGGATTCCGTGCTTTTGCCGGATGTCTTCAGTCAGGTATTTCTCCAGGGCCGCCAGAAAACCGAACTCCCGCAGGATCGGATTACTCAGTTCAAGCGTTAAGGAATCGGCTTCTTCGATGGTCTGCCCAATGGCCTCAGAGGCGATTCTTAATGACGCAGACAACTTGGCGTCCGATACCATACTCAGTGACGATTCGAGTGCAAGTTTAGAGAAAACCAGCTTTTGACATATATTACCGTGCAGTCCGGCCGCAAGACGCCGCCTTTCACGATCTTCGCTCCTGAGAATTTCAGAAGCCATCGCCCTGAGCTTCGCCTGATACTCAAGCAATCTCTCTTCCGCCTTCTTACGGTCGGTGATATCGGTACCGTAGAAGTTCACATATCCGGCGTTTGTCAGAGGCACGGCCCGGAAGGCAAGAACACACCCTCCGTGCTTCACTTCTATCCTGCCTACTGACCCGGAGGCCAGAGCGCTCTGAGCCACCTGCTGCCAATGCCGGGGGATGGGCCGGCCGACTCCGCTGTCGTTGTCTCGCAGGAGGGCCGCACTGGCCGGGTTCGCAAACAGAACTGTGCCGCCGCCGGAGATACGCATGATAGGATACGGATTCTCCGCGTGGAACTTCGCCAGCTTTTCTATCTGTTCCTCCGCTTTCTTGCGCTCGGTGATATCGATATTTGTCCCGATCATTCTTATTGGCTTTCCATCATCGTTATATGCTACTACTTTCCCTCGGCCCAAAACCCATATATAGTCGCCTGATTTTGTCTTAAGGCGGTACTCAATTGCGATACCCTGGGTCTTTCCTTTTAAATGCTCATTCACGGCATCGGATACTTTTTGTTTATCGTCAGGATGAATTCGCATCTCCCATTCTTTTTGCGACGAAGAAAGCTCCTGCGGTTCATACCCCAACATCGTTACATGGCGGGGATTTCTATAAACTTCATTTGTTACAATATTCCAATCCCATAAGGCGTCATTGGTTGCGTCCATGGCCAAGCGGAATTTTTCTTCGGAAGAACGAAGCTCCGTTTCCGTCTTTTTGCGGTCGGTGATGTCCTGCCCCTGTGCGATAATCGCTATAATTGTTTTGCCGTCTAGCGCTAAGATCACGGCTGAGTTCCAGAGGACTATCCGGACAGAACCATCGATATGCTGGATATTGATCTCAACGACCTCCCAACGTTCGCCGGTCAGTGTCTTGCGGATAAGCTTCATTGTACTTTCCGCGAAAGCCGGCGGGAAGAGAAATTCAAGAGACTTACCGATGACGTCGCCAGCCCTTCTTCCGGTCAGGGACTCGAAGGCGTGGTTGAACTTGGTAATCCGGAATTGCGGATTCCAGACGATAATCGGAGAATTAGCATAGTTAATCAGATTCTCAAGATATTCATTGGTCTCCCGCAGCATCTCCTCCGCCTTCTTGCGCTCGGTGATGTCTGTCAGAATGGCCTGGACACCCACGACTTTTCCTGCCTGTATGATCGGGTTGTCTCTGTATTCTACCGTCATGGTTCCCTTGGGAGTAACCACGTCCATTTCACCTCTCACCGGATGGCCGCTGATCAATGTCTCAAAATCCCCGACGGCTTTGGCCCTGTGATCCTCTGCAACAAAATCAAAGAGCGGTTTGCCGATGAACTGCCCTCGCTTAAATCCATACTCTTCGATCAGCTTGTTGACGCCCGTAATGTTTCCTTGCGTGTCAAATGTAATGATCGCCTGCCGCGCGTTTTCAAAAAGGTCCCTGTATTTTTCCTCACTCTGCCGCATCGCTTCCTCTGCTCGCCTGCGTTCGGTAATGTCCTCTCCGGAGCTCAAAGTGGCGACGAAGCTGCCCTGGTCATCTTTGAGAGTCGTGTTGTGCCAGGCGATGAGCCGCTCCTGGCCGCTCTTGGTCAAGATGGGATTTTCGACATATTCAGGGGCGTCAGCCTGTCCTTTCACGAACTTCTCAAAAATCGTCCTGGTCTCATCCCTGACTCTCTCCGGCAGGAAATTGTCAAACCAGTTCTTGCCAAGGATTTCTTCGTCTTCATACCCTAAGATCTCACAGCCCTTTTTGTTTATGAGGCCGACCCTTTGCTCAGAATCGATGGCAACCAATATGACCCCCGCAACGTCCAGGTAGCGTTGCGCTTTGTCTCGCTCTTTTTGCAGGGACTGCTGTGCTTTCAGACGCTCGGTGACGTCTCGCATCACCGCCGTAATGCCTGCCGTTCCATTCGTCAGCGCAGGGGTGAGTATCTCCACGATTCTGTTGTTGATTTCCAAGTCGGGGAGCCTTATAGGTTTGCCCGCCAGCCCATCGCTTATTGCCTTCAGCAGTTGCGGGAGGTCTTTGGGCTTTCCGAACTGCCTGGCGAGGCTGACAGGGTCCCTGCCCACAACCTGTTCTCGTGGGATTCCCGTTATCTTGGTGAAGGCCGGATTCACTTCAACGACATGGCCCTTCCTGTCGGCATAGATAATCCCGTCAACGGCGCTTTCGAAGATGGCTTTGAGCTCTTCTTGACTTTTTTGCAGCGCCTCTTTTGCCTTTTTGCGCTCCGTGATGTCAACATAAGCCGCCTGGATGGCGGGTCTTCCTTGATACTCGATCGGGCTGGCGTCAATCTCCAGCCAACGGATTGAGCCGTCCTTTCTGACGCCGCGAAGCTCGTACCGCTCCGGCGGAAGCTCGCCCTGCAATCGCTGCCTATGCCGGCCCCAGACCATCTCCCGGTCATCCGGATACACAAACGCCCGCACCTTCTCGGGCGAGGCGGCCAGCATCTCCTCCACCGTGTAGCCGGTGATCTGGGCCATGGCCTGGTTGGCAAAGACAACGCGTCCATCCTGGAAAATCACCAGGCCCTGCAACGAATGGTCCACCAGCGACCGATAAGCCTCGTCGGCCTTCCTGCGATCAGTGACGTCGCGGAGGATGCTGAGGAAGCCTCCTAATTTTCCGTTCCTCCTTGTCGCGGTGGTGCTCGCTTCAACTAAGACGGTATGTCCATTCTTGTGATTGAGCCACACTTCAGTTATATCACGGCCATCCTGTCTGTCCGGGAATCCGCCTCGGGTCACTGACTCCATGAAGAGCTTCACTATCATGGCGGCGTTCCTGGCCGCCAAGATGCCCGATGTTATGAAGTTCTTGCCGATCAATTCATCCCGGTCGTATCCCAAAACATCTTTTATTCTCCTGTTTACTTCGAGTATCTTTCCGGTCGTGGTAACGAACACAATCACGTCATTGGCATTATCGAAGATCGACCTGAACTTCTGCTCGCTCTCCGCAATCGCCTCTTGGGCCTGATTGCGCTCGGTGATGTCCTCGATGATACAGATGCCGCTCACGTATTTGTCCTGGCCGTCCTTCAGTCCGGCGGCATTTACTTCGACGTCGATCTCCCTCTTATCCTTTCGGATCATTCTGTATTTTTTGTCGCGGGCCGAACCATGGACGAATATCTCATTCAGGCACGCCTTTGCCCTTTCAATGTCATCTGGATGGATGATCTTCGCTATGGACTGGCCCGCGATCTCCTCTCTCTCGTAGCCGAGAATGTCCTTCACCCTGGAGTTGCAGTCTGCAACAACTCCATTCGGATCGACCAACACTATGAGACTGGCCGCCGTATTGAAAATCGAACGGTATCTTTCCTCCCTTTCCCGGAGCCCCTGCTCGTTTTTTTTACGCTCGGTGATGTCTCGTATGACATGAATGACCCTGTCGATATCGCCTTGATCATCCAATATAGGGTCCGCCGAGACCTCTATCCAGATGTCCCTTTCCGGCAAATAGAGTTCGGCTTCCTCATGGTTCTTAGTTTTCTGGGCCACCTTCACCAGACATTCATCAGGAGGGCTGTCCGTGCCATGGACTACCTGCCAGCAAGTCCGTCCGATAATCTCCTCAAGGGGCTTGCCTATCAGGCGAGATGCCGCCAGATTTGCCTGGACAATGTTGAAATCGCCATCAAGGACCATTATCGAGTCTCTTGCGGCGTCAAAGGTCCTCCCCCACTCGGCCCACGCTTTGTCCAAGTCCTCATCCGCGTGCTGGGGTCCGGCCAAATTCCCGCTCAGCCGCTCCAGTTTTGCCACACGGGCGCGCAGATCTGCCACCTCTTCACAAGGGTTTTTCCCGCTGGTCTCCGAGCCCCGCATCGTTCCATCTCCCAAGAACCAACGAATCGCCTCAACCGCGTTTTGGCCCACCTGCACTAAAAGTTGATCATCTTTGCAGTTAATCCTCTTCCGGAGCAGGCGCTGCATCCTGTGCTTACGATGTTGTGCGCGGAAAGTCAAGCAAATTATTTCGGCGGCCCAACACGACAATCCGGCTGACTGATTCGAACACTCCGAAAAGTCGTTCAGGGCCCAGAGGTTGACTCGTCGATTATGAGTTTTTTCCTTGTGAAAAACGGGTCTTTTCTCCAGGTCGATGCCTATGAGCTTATCCGACGTGTGAATAGCAGTATGAAGCGCATCCTTGTTATAGATGATCATACAAGACTACGGCAGATGCTCCGGCAAATCCTCGAACGGGAAGGCTATGAGGTAGTAGAAGCCGGAGACGGCAAAGAAGGAATAGAGCTTTACCGTCAAGCACCGGCCGATTTAATAATCGCGGATGTTGTTATGCCTGAGAAAGATGGCGTTGAGATTATCCGGGAATTGAAGCGTGATTTCCCGGATGTAAGAATTATTGCGATTTCCGGCGGCAGTCGGACTCTGGACCCCCAGTATTGCCTCTCTGCCATGAAGGCGTTAGGTGCTCTGTACGTGCTCACTAAGCCCTTCGGGCGGAAAGAATTGCTTGAGGCAGTGCATAAACTCTTGGACAGCGTGGCAGCTCGCTAATCGCTATCCAAGTGCCTGCATTCTGTGGCAACAATTCTTGTCAGCTTGTGCTTTCCAGGCAGTATTCTATTGAGATTCGCAGAAAACCGCGTTTCCGCCGCATTATGCAATACCCCCAAGGGGAGTCGAACCCCTGTTACCGGGTTGAGAACCCGGCGTCCTAGGCCACTAGACGATGGGGGCAACGTCGTATTTCGTCGCTCGTCGTTCGTATCTTGTTCTTCTACGTACTGCGCTTCACGCTTCACGAGGTACGCATGATTAGCGGCGCTCGGATTCGAACCGAGGACCCTGGGCTTATGAATCCCATGCTCTAACCAACTGAGCTACGCCGCCGCAGCCTTCTAAGAACTTTCACAATAACAATTTCCAATTTGTGCTGTCAATCACTTTTCTGGAAAAACCGGCAAAAACAGGCAATGGTGTCATCTGCGAGATGCAGCGGCACGTCAAGTCCAATCATTCTGTCCGGATAGTGATTGCAGATCAGGGCAGCGGCGCCGCCTGCGGCCAGCCGTCTTTCCATGCCAAAGGCGAGATCTGCAACTCTGAGCGTCCCGTCCCGCCGTGGTATGCGTGAAAGACCAGGTAGTCATCGCACAAGTCCTGGAGCACAGCGCAATGGCCGGGGCCTCTCCAGTTCTCAGTCGTCGCTTCAATGACCAGAGTCCCACCTCCATCCATCATGGGCGTGCCATCTTTGTCCACGTACGGGCCGGTAATGTGCTTGGAACGTCCAACCATTATCTTATAGGTGCTATCGGCACCGCGGCAACACAGATCGAAAGATACGAACAAGTACCAATTCCCAGCATGCTTGACGATAAAAGGCGCCTCGACGGCCCCTTCAGAGGAGGCCGCGTCTTGAAGACCTGTACGGGGACGGCTTGCCAGGGAATACAAGGTAGTGTCTTCTGCGGAGAGCTTCCCGGTTCTCGCGTCGATACGTCTGGTTTTGATGCCGCTCCAGAAACTACCCCAGGAAAGCCACACACTGTTGTGGTCCTCAACTGCGATATTACCGTCGATCGCATTCCAGTCGTCCCTGCCCTGTGTGGATCGGACCACCATGCCCTGATCGATCCATTCACAGTCAGGGCTGTTGGGATCGAGTGCCTTGTTGGTAGCAAGGCCGATGGCAGAGTTGTTCTTTCCAAAGGCCGATACCGAGTAATAGAGATGATATTTGCCGTTGAAGAAAGAAATATCGGGTGCCCAGGCGGTTCTAGCTCCGGGAATCTCCCTGGCGGCCCATGCAGGCAGCCTGTCAAACACATACCCGCAGCGGACCCAGTGATGTAGGTCGTTAGAGCAGCGAACAGGAATAATCCCGCCGGGCCAGCCCCCGGTGGAGAACACGTAGAATGTATTGTCCTGGCGAATGATGACGGGATCATGGACGCGCAAGTCGCCCTCGAGATCGAGTAGCTGTAGTTCAGAATTGGTCACATCAAGGCGGCAGGATGTCCCAAGCAAGAGTGGGCCTAACAGCGAGGTGAACCCCAATGCGATTACGATGTATGGCTTTCCCATCATTTTTGAGTTTTCTCTGTTCGACATGATACCAGAGGGCCGCCTGCTTTTCAAACGCTCGCAGCCGGAAATCACTGACCATCCAATTCTTATCCGGCTACGACTCGACTCTGCGCCGAGACGAGTCCGATATTTCCCCTCGGCGAAAAGAGGATTGATGGAACATTGTTTTGAAATTCCTGGGCATTCCGTTGGAGCTTTTCCCTTGCTCTTGCCGTCAGGAGTGAATCATTGTATCCTGTGGTGGTATTGTGCAGATGTCAATCAGGGAGGCATCGTGATGTCGCGTGCCATGTACAACTTGGCTCTTGTGGCGGTGCTGTTGGCGGGGCTCAGCTCAAGAGGCTCTCCGTCGTCATTCCAGGAGTCCGGGAATCACGCTGCCCTTGACGCCGAGAGCAGTGACATCAGCATAGGCTCCGTGCATTGTGAATACCTGGCGAATCCTCGGGGCATCGATGTTGTAAGACCAAGGCTATCGTGGGTATTAAGCTCAGACACACGAGGCCAAAAACAAACCGCATACCAGATCCTTGTGTCCTCCAGTCAGAAGGAACTCCAGGAGGATATGGGTGATCTGTGGGATAGCGGAAAGGTAGCCTCCGATCAGTCCATTCACGTCGAATACAATGGCCAAGAGCTTGGATCAAGGCAGCAGTGTTATTGGAAGGTCAGGGTGTGGGACAAGACCATGAAAGTCTCCGAGTGGAGCAGGCCGGCAAGCTGGAGCATGGGATTGTTGGGATCAAGTGATTGGAAGGCCACGTGGATCAAGAGAAAGGATGTGGAGCCCCAGGGTGCGACTTTTTCCGACGGGCCGCGATCGCCATATCCTCTTCCGGTATTCCGCAAGGTTTTCAGAGCTCAGCAGGCAATCCAGGATGCCCGAGTTTATGTCTGCGGTCTTGGGCACTATGAGCTTTTCCTCAATGGGAAAAAAGTCGGGTCGAATTTCCTGGAGCCCGCCTGGTCCGTTTACGAAAAGACCGTTTATTACAACACTTACGACATCACGGAAATGTTGCAATTGGGTGAGAATGCTTTCGGGGCTATGCTCGGCAAAGGGTTTTACAGCACCAAAGGGGATCGGCGAATCCACGGTGTGGACGCGGACCGCCCGCTGATGCTGATACTGCAGGCGCATATCCGCTATCGTGATGGGTCAGAGCAGATTGTTCGGTCGGATTCATCGTGGAAGGTAGCCGACGGTCCCATCCAGCACTGCGCCATTCTCGGCGGAAGTGACTATGACGCTCGGCTGCTTCCCAAAGACTGGGACAAACCGTCTTACGATGACTCCGCGTGGCAGTATGCGGAGCAGACAAGGGGACCAGGTGGTGTTCTTCGTGCTTGCCCGGCTCCTCCCATGCAGGTGTTCTCAGTGTTCAAGCCAGAAAAAATCGACGAACCGGAAAAGGGGTATTACGTCTATGACTTCGGACAGAATGCCTCGGCAAAGCCCCGCTTGACAATTCGGGGAAAGCCCGGCCAGGTCGTCCGTCTGGCTCCGGCGGAACAGAGACATGGGCAAACCGGTGTTGCGAACAACGGCGCCGGCAGGGTAAATCAGGCCGGCGTCGGGTCTCCAAACTACTGGCAATACACGCTTCGAGGCGACCCGGAGGAAACATGGACTCCGCAGTTTACCTACAGCGGCTATCAGTATATTGAGGTATCCGGGGCGGTGCCTGAAGGCCGGCCCAATCCGGACCGCCTGCCGGTGGTCAGAGAACTTGTCTCTTTGCAGGTAAGAAACGCATCTTCGCAAGTGGGCTCCTTTGAATGTTCCAACGCCCTTCTCAATCAGACCAATCGTCTGATTGACTGGGCCGTGCAAAGCAATCTTGCCCATGTTTTGACTGATTGTCCCCATCGTGAGAAGCTTGGCTGGCTCGAAGTAAGTTATCTGATGGCACCGTCGATTTCCTGGAACTACGACATCGCGGCCTTTTATACCAAAGTGCTGCGTGACATCGCCGACTCCCAGGATTCAAACGGATGCATCTACACCGTCGCCCCCGACTATCCCCGTTTTGAGGGCGGCTTTCGCTACTCGCCCGAGTGGGGCGCCGCCGGCGTGTTTCTGGCGTGGCACCTCTATCAGTGGTACGGGGACCGTCGAGTTCTTGAGCAAAGCTTCTCCATGATGAAGAAGTACGTCGATTACATGTATGCCACTTCAGACGCCCTCATCGCCAAGCCGGGGCTTGGTGACTGGTATGACTATGGACATGGCAAGTCCCTGGGCCCTTCACGATTCACGCCTGTGACCCAGACGGCGACGGTAATATTTTACGGCTGCTCTCGAGTCGTTTCCGACGCTGCCCGGATTCTTGGAAGAACGGAAGATTACGAACACTATTCGAATCTATGCGGCGCCATAAAGGAAGCGTTCAATCGGGAGTTTTTCGACGGCCGGGCGGTTTACCAAAATTACGGCAGCCCACAGACGGCGAACTCTATGGCCCTCGTCCTGGGACTGGTGGAGCCGGGCCGCGAACAGGCGGTCCTTGGGAGCATTCTCGCTGACTTGCAGGAACGCCATTATCAGCAGACCGCAGGAGATGTCGGATACCATTACCTTGTGGAAGCATTGGACGACTATGGTTGTTCGGACGTTCTTTACAGGATTGTCAACCGGTACGACGTCGGCAGTTACGGCTACATTCTGAAACAGGGCTGGACAAGCATGCCGGAAGCATGGGATGCAACTCTGTCTTCGTCCATGAATCATTGCATGCTTGGACATATTCAGCAGTGGTTCTTCGAGGGGCTGGGTGGGATCGCTCCTGATTACCCCGGCTTCGGCGCCGTCAAGATACAACCGGAGATGATCCCGGACCTGGACGAGTGCAGTTGCGACTATCAGTCCGTTCATGGAATGATACGAAGCCATTGGAGACGCAGCGGTGAAGGCGTGCACGCGATGATTACGGTGCCGGTCAACACAACGGCCACCGTGTACTTCCCGCAAGAATATAGGGGTGGAATTCTTGAGGGCGGCAGCCCCGTAGAGAAAGCCGAAGGTGTTCATTTCATAAGCCGTCAGTCGGGCCAGGTGCTCTATGGGCTTCAATCGGGCACGTACAGGTTCTTGTTGAAAGACGGCCGGCCATGATGCTGAAACCAAATCTTGGGTGACATTGCGATGAAGGTCTGGGAATCGTTATTAGCTCCTGGAATGCTGGCTGCATTGCTCCTGTCTATAGTCAGCGGCCCAGTCTGGTGCGGACCCAGGGACGGAGCAAACACCACCCAACAGCAGAGAATCGACCGCCGAGCACTGGTGGAAAGACACAACGTCACGCTCACCCGACCCGACCCGCTGAATCCGCTTAGTGTCGGCAATGGGGAGTTTGCCTTTACTGCTGATATTACCGGCCTTCAAACGTTTTCTGAATATCACGAAAAGGGCATGCCGCTGGGGACGCAGTCGCATTGGGGATGGCACAGCATCCCCAATCCGGCCGGGTATTCACTCTCGGATGTGCTCGAAGAATATGAGGTAGCAGGGCGTGGCGTGCCCTACGCCTGCGACGGGAATTCCCCAAACGGATATTCCCCGGCGGCGACATGGCTGCGGGCCAATCCGCATCGGCTGCATCTGGGAAGAATCGGACTGGAGTTGACAAAAGCCGACGGCTCGGCAGCACAGATTGATGATCTTGGAAAGACGCTCCAAACATTGGACTTATGGAGGGGACTGCTGAGCAGCCAGCTCGAATTGGACGGAAAAAGGGCATCGGTTCAGACCGTCTGCCATCCGGGATGGGATATCCTGGCCGTGCGCGTGGAGTCCTCATTATTCGAACAAAAGCATCTGACCGTTTCACTGGCGTTCCCCTACGGCAGTCTGGATTGGAGGAGTTCCGCCGATTGGGCAAATCCCGAGCGTCATACGACACAAGCCCAAATCAACGGCAATAAGGCGGAGTTCATAAGGATTCTTGATTCGGATCGGTACTATGTCACTGCGGCTGGTTCCGATGGAGTCAAGGTCCGGGTGCTTTCACAACACCAATACCATATCAGCCAGACTCACGGCGAATCGTTGGAGATCGTATTTGCTTTTTCGCCGGATAAGATCGTCGAGCCGCTGCCGGATTTCAACGAGGTCCGGACCGCGGCCGCCAATCATTGGCGGGACTTCTGGAACAGCGGCGGTGCAATTGACTTTTCCCTGTGCACCGACCCGCGCGCGCGAGAATTGGAGAGGCGCGTCGTGCTGTCGCAATACCTGACAGCGATTCAGTGCGCGGGCTCGCGGCCTCCTCAGGAAACGGGCCTGGTGTGCAACAGTTGGTATGGGAAATTCCACCTGGAGATGCACTGGTGGCACACGGTCCATTTTGCTCTGTGGAACCGGCTGGAACTGTTGGAGCGCAGTCTGCCGTGGTATCAAGCGATTCTACCTGCGGCCAAAACCACAGCACGAGTGCAAGGGTATCAGGGTGCTCGCTGGCCGAAGATGACGTCTCCTGACGGCCGGGAAAGCCCCAGTACCGTGGGCGTTTTTCTTATCTGGCAGCAGCCGCATCCGATCTACTATGCGGAACTGTGCTACCGCGATCACAAGGACCTACAGACACTTGAACGGTACAAGGAGATTGTTTTCGAAACGGCCGAGTTCATGGCGTCCTATCCGGTGTGGGACGAAGAGAAAAGCCGATGTGTTCTTGGCCCTGCGATGATTCCCGCTCAGGAAAGTTATGGCCCGCAGCGCAGGGGGAATCTGAATCCGACATTTGAATTGGCCTACTGGTTCTGGGGTCTTGAAACGGCACAGAAATGGCGGCAGCGGCTGGGCATGGAACGGAACCCGAAATGGGACCGCGTAATAGACCATCTGTCACGTCCCAACGTTCTCGATGGGGTTTATGCAGGCATTGAAACGCCCCCTTACACAATCTATCGCGATCATCCTTCAATGGTGGCGGCGTTCGGATTCGTGCCGCCAACCCCGTTGATCGACGCGGGGATAATGAGGCGAACGTACGACCACGTCCTGCAAACCTGGGACTGGCCAAGCACGTGGGGCTGGGATTACCCGATGCTGGCAATGACGGCGGCGCGTCTCGGCGAGCCTGAAAAGGCGGTCGATGCCTTGTTTATCGAATCGCAGAAGAACCGGTATCTTGCCAACGGGCATAATTACCAGTCGCCGCGTTTGCCGCTTTATCTGCCCGGCAACGGCGGCTTATTAACGGCCGTCGCGATGATGGCGGCCGGTTGGGACGGATCTCCGCAAAGGTACGCCCCGGGTTTTCCGGATAATGGAAAGTGGACCATCCGATGGGAAGGCATTCGACAAATGCCCTGAGCGTAAGAATGTTCTATTGTTGGGAAGGTGTCCGCCTTACCCGCTGCCCGCAAGAAAGGGGATACTAATGGCAAGACGATGGACGACCATGCAATACAGAGCTGTGGCAGGCAACCCGAAAAGTGGCACTGAAAGGACTTGTGCCGGCCCGCCGTGTCTGTCGCGGCGTCTGGGTTCGATGCTTTTCGTTGTGTCTGTCAGCTTTTCCCTCTCCGCTGACCCTACGGGTCACGCCGCTGCTCTCGATAGGGCCGCGATCCCTGCCTTCCCGGGCGCCGAAGGTGCCGGAGCGTTCACGCCGGGAGGACGCGGCGGAAGAATTTTCGAGGTGACCCATCTGGCCGACGGCGGCCCCGGCAGCCTTCGTGAAGCCGTCGAAGCACAAGGACCGCGCATCATCGTCTTCCGTGTGTCAGGCATTATCACGCTCCAGAAGGTTCTGACCATCTCAAATCCGTACATCACAATCGCCGGTCAGACCGCGCCCGGCGACGGCATCTGCATGCGCGGGCAAACAACCGAAATCAATACCCATGATGTTGTGCTGCGTTATCTGCGTTTCCGCCGCGGAAACCTCAAGGACCGCGACGATGCGCTGGGCGGCTACCCCGTGGGCAATATCATCGTGGACCACTGCTCTGCAAGCTGGGGGCTGGATGAGAATCTTTCTCTTTACCGCTACATGAAGAGAATGCCCGACGGCTCCGACAGGAAAACGCCGGCCGAGAATGTCACGATTCAATGGTGCATATCCAGCGAAGCCCTCGACTTGAACAATCATGCTTTCGGCGCCACGTGGGGCGGCAGGAACTGCTCGTTTCACCACAACCTGTTTGCGTGCAACACCGGCAGGAATCCCAGTATTGGCTGGGGGGACCACTTTGATTTCCGCAACAACGTGCTGTTCAACTGGCGGCACCGCACGGTTGACGGGGGTGACGCCAGCTCCATGGTCAACATCGTCGCCAATTACTACAAGCCGGGCCCCGCCGTGAGTGAAGGTGCAATCCGTTACCGCATCTGCAAGCCCCAGCACCTTGATATGTACAGCGAGGCGCAGCGCGACGGCAAATGGTATGTGGCTGAAAATGTCGTGGTCGGCTCTCCCAAAGTCACCGCCGACAACTGGGACGGGGGCGTTCAGTTCGATGAGGAAGATGGCCGAACGGAGGCGGAAATCCAAGCCCTCATTAAGAAGGTACGCGCGAACGCCCCGATTCCGGCTGCGGCCATCACCCAGCAATCCGCCGAGCGGGCCTGTGAGCTTGTGCTGGCCGAGGCCGGCGCCACCTTGCCCAAGCGCGATCCTGTGGACACGCGTATCGTTACTACGGTTCGCACCGGCAAACCCGCCTATGGCGACGGCATTATTGATACTCCCTCTGATGTCGGGGGTTGGCCGCGGTACGACTCCGCGCCCGCACCCCCCGACGGCGACCATGACGGGATGCCGGACACCTGGGAGAGAAAATTCGGCCTGGAGCCGGACGATCCATCTGATGGTGCAAGCGACGCGGACGGTGACGGTTACACGAATGTCGAGGAATGCCTCAACGGCACTAACCCAACGCGGTCTGTGGATATTTGACGTTCTGCGAAACGGTCGTATGCCACGAAGGCACAAAGACCCAAAGAGCTTCTCATTCAAAAAGCTTTGGCGCCAGCCATCCCCAGGCGGACGTGCCTTAGTGGCTTAGTGGCGCACATTACACGATTTACGCAACAATCTCGGCCGATTCCATTTCGCGGATGTAAATTTGTTCGAGGTCCGCGTGTTTGAAATCTTCCCGCTTTCGGATGGCGACCAGGCGCCCCTGCTTCATGATCCCGACCCGGTCTGCTATCATCTTGGCCCGGAATATGTCATGCGTGGTCATTAAAATCGCCTTGCCTCGCTCGCGCAGACGGCGTAATTGATCCAGGAACTCCTGGGCGCTGGTCGGGTCCAGGCCGCTGGTGGGCTCGTCCATCAGGATTGCCGGCGGGTCCTTCAACAGCGCGATGGCAATACCTAATTTTTGCCGCATACCCTTGGAGAAGTGCTTCAGCCGCATCTTCAACGCCCTCTCCGGCAGACCGACTGTGCGCATCACATCGTCGTAGTCCTTCTTCTTGAGGCCCTTCTTTCCGGCCAGCTCCGCGAAGAATGCGAGGTTCTGCCGGGCCGTGAACATCCCGTAAAGCTGAACGTTCTCAGAGACGTAAGAGACGTACTTCTTAGCCTCTAACGGGAACTTGTTGCAGTCGTGGCCGTTGATGGTCGCCGAGCCGCTGGTGGGCGGGATGAAGTCGAGCAGGATGTTGATGGTCGTTGTCTTGCCGGCCCCGTTGGCCCCTAACAGGCAGAAAATCTCGCCCGGCTCAACACTGTAGCTAACGTGGTCCAACGCTAAAACGCCGTCCTCATACCTCTTGGTCAATTCGTTGATCTCAATCATTTTCATTTTCCTTTCTTTTTAAACTCACAATTATCAGTGTCTGAACAGTTTTCTATTAGCGCACGTCGTATCTCATGAAACCAGCAAACGCCGCTGCAAAAAACGCAACGTTAAAGAAAATGAGTATCCCCCAGTAAGGTAGCACTGCGCCCAGCTTGTCTTTCAACGGCTCCTCTCGGAAAACAAAACGCGGCCGGTTACTCAGATCGATCAGGGAATCTCCTCCAAATGTCGGGTTCTTCCGCCTCTCTTCCAGCATCTTCTTGCTCGCATACTTGCGGACCTCTAGTTGATACCTGCCAGAAATCCGTTCAAAGTACTCTAAGGCGCGCAGGCCTGTCCCTGTCAGATCTCTGGCAACATAGGTGAAATCCGCCAACGGCGAGAAGCACGCCAGGACCTTTGCCAGTCTGGTTTGACGGGCCGCCCGCGTTTCCAGGTCTTGCTGAAGCCGAGTCTTCGCCTTGACTCTGGCATCGAAGATCGGCCGCGTGGCCTGCGACTTCGCCTCGCGGAAGGCCTCCAGCATGGCCCGGAATTCAGGGTCGGTGGCCGCGCGCTGATGCACAGCTTTTTGCTGCTCAGGTCTCACGTTGTTCTCTCGGAACTCTCCGAAGCCCATCGCCTTCAATTCCGCAAAGGGCTTGCCATATTTGCTCTGAAAGTCTTTGGCGACCTCCGCCGTTCGCTGCTCCGCCAGCGTGAGGGAATCGCGCTCCATCTCTTCAAACCGTCTTTCCATCTCCGTGATCGAGGGAATATGATAGACCTGAGCGGAGATATAGGGGGCCAGGTTCGGAATCGCCATGATCAGCAGCACCCATACGAAAAGGCAGTTCAGAATCGAGACCGCCGAGTATCGTGAAAACGTGGATATCATAAGGCCCAAAAGATAAAATGACGTGATAAAGGTAATCGAAGCTGCGGTCAACAGGCCAAGCTCTGCCCACGCGGAGGCGGTCCATTGGATGTTGGGATTGAGATTGATGTAGAGCACGCCCACCAGGAGCGCCAGGAGGAAGGGGATCAGCAGGCTGGCGGTGCCTCCGAGGAATTTGCCCAGAAGGATCGTTGTTCGGGAGATGGAATTGGAGATCACCAATCTCAGCGTGCCCCGCTGCCGCTCTCCGGTCACGGCATCGTACGAGAACAGCAGCGCCAACACACTCATAACGGTCGTCACGATAAAGAGAAAATCCAGAGGCGGAAAGAGGATAGGCAGGGGATTGTCGTCGAAAGACTGCAGCGCCTCATCGCGGGGGATGCCTACGATCAGCGGCCGAAACCTTTCCGGCGGCTTCTGCTGGCGATTCGTCACGACCAGTGCGTTTTCTGTGGCATAGTGGCTCAAGAAGTCATCCTGCATGTTGACCCGCCGATTGTAATCGGCCAGTTCGCTCCGGTAATTGTGGGCCAGGATGGCAATACAGGCCACGGTGACGATGAGGCACAGAACGAGACCGATAATGAAACGCAGATTGAGCAGATTGTCCAAGAGATCCCGGGCCGCGACTACCTTCAAGGACCACAGACTACTTACAATCCCCCTGGCATTGGTTGTCTTCAACATAATCGTTTCCCCTGTCTGGAATCAACGCACATCATACCACAGGAAAGCCACGTAAGCTCCCGTACCAAATAGTATCCCGAAGAGCATGAGAATCAGCAGGTTGCCCATGCCTCCCTGGGCCAGCATCTCGCTGCACGTGCTGCGTTCATAATGGAAAGCCGGACGACTGTCCGGCAGGGACTCCGCCGTGTGGATGTATTGCAGGACGGCACTCTTGAGCCTTCGTTCTTCGGCCACGCCGGTTCCCATGATGTCGGTGGCCAGGAAGGTGAACGCCGCCGCCGGAGACATGCGCGTGATATTCTGGGATACGGCGAGCAGCCTGTTGAAACGGTTGCGATAGTCCTCCGCAAGCTGGTCGCTTTCGGCGCTAACGCGGTCCACGAGCCTGTCGAATTCAGAACGATCCGTACTATCCATTCTCTGCTCCGCTAAGTACAGCCTAACGAAATTGTACGTACGCGCTACCTCAAGCTGCTGCACCGTCGGGATCTCCACCAGCTCACGGGCCAGAATATTGCCGAGGTTGGGAATGAGAAAGACGAGAAGAGTCCAGACAGACAGAGAAACGACCAGCGCTGACGACGCTTGGTGGGTAAGGCAGGAGATCAATAATCCCAGCGAAAAGAAGACGGCCAAGTAGATGACGCTGCTCAAGAGGAACAGGCCCAGCCTCGCCCAATCCTGAGGACTCATGGCCACTCTCGGCTGCAGGGCCACAAAAGTCGTGCCCAGGAGCACGGCGAGGAACAACGGAACGATGAAACTGGTAAATCCGCCGATCCACTTTCCCAGAATCAGGAGCGGCCTTCCCAGACTGTTGCTGAGCGATTGGCGCAGTGTCCCGGCCTCCTTTTCGCCGCAAACCATATCGAAGGCGAACAGCATCGCACAGAGCGATAGTACGACCTTGATGACGTACAGCAGGTCCGGTGTGGTAAAGAGCCGGAAGACTTTGTTCACGGACTGCTGTTTGCTGCTCACCTCGATATTCACGGCGCCCCCTTCATAGGACCGGCATAGATCGTCATCGAGCCCCTTGACAAAGATAGACAAGGGTGTGGGCGGGATCACGGCGGCACCGGATTTCGAGCTTAAGCGTGCCAAGGTCTCGTAGTTCTCCATGGCCAGGCCGTAGTCGCGGTACATCATGAGTATGCTGGCGAGAATCAGTATCGTTGTCAGAGCCGTGACGATCGAAAACTTGTAACTGAGGAGGTTACTAAGTATCTCTTTTCTGATTATTGACGTAAGCATGGTTTCTTTCCTTCCTCATCGCACGTCATATTTTAAAAATGACACAAACGCCACGGCAAAGAATACCAAGTTAAAAAGGGCCAGCAGGCCGATATCCAAGACAGCCAGTTTGAGCGATTGTTCAAGCGTCATGGGGCGCTCCTGGAACTTTGGCACACCGTCGAAATCAACGGGATTATGCGAAATCGCCCGCCAGGAGTATGCCATGTTTTGTTCCGGACCGATCAGGTGAAGGCTTTTGGGGTCCTCCATGTCTGTGCTGCGGATAAATTCCTTCAGGCCTGCCTCATACAGTTTGACCTGTTCGTGCAGGTCGGCACAGCGATTGATCCCGGTGCCGGCAAGGGCCTCGGCGGCCCGCTGATAGATCACAGACGGGCAGACCCGCGCGAAGTTGCGACGAGCAAGGGCCTGCCCGAGCCACTTATTATGATGCTCCTCAGTCAGTTGATTTGTGGCATCCATCAGAGCATCCTGGAGCCGTGCGCGGGCAGGCGGGTTGTTTATCGGATCGCTGAGATTATTCGACATGCTGCCGGCGTTCTTGCCATATTTCTCGTGATTGTTCCAAATCTCCTCGCGTACCTGGTTTAATTGCCTCTGCAGCTCCTCCTCAGAGGGTTCTTCATAGGCTACGTCAAGAATAATTCTGCAGAAGCTCGGCAGCAGGATCGCGGAGGCGACCCAGACCAGCAGGAGGATCGCCATGGAATTGGCCGGATGAGCTGTCCTGCTCGATACGAACATCCCCAACAAGACGAAGAGGGAAAGATACAGCAAAGAGACCGCAATGATGATGAGGATTCTGAGCCATTCTCCGCCGCCGACCGCTACTGTGTTGGAGGCTGTCACGATAATCAGACTTACGACCATCCCCAAAATCAGAGGTACAGCTAAGGTAATCATGGTGCCGGCATACTTACCCAGAAGCACTTGGTGCCTGGGGACGGTATTGGCCAGCATCAAAGACAGTGTGCCGCCCTCTTTTTCTCCGCAGATGCTGTCGTAAGTAAAAACCAGCGCCGCGAAGCTCAGGATCAGCGAAACGATCAGAACCCAGTCAACGTGGCTGAATTGAGGAAGTGCGAAGTTGGCCTGCCCCCTTGTCCTGGGCAACTCCGCGGTGAAGGCGTTGACCTCAAAGTAGTTGGGGAGTGCTCCCTCCTGCCCTTCGGCACACATTGCAAGCGGCCGCGGCTTACGATAAATCCCCTGCTTATAGAATGCGACTTTGTACAACTGATTCGACTGCTCGGCAAGAGCCGAGAGATTCTCGTTCGTCCTCTTCCAGTAGTCTCTGGATTGTTCGCGATGCGCGTTTACGAACACATAACCACAGACCGCAAAAAGACACGTTGTCAAAAGCACCGATAGTGCAAAACGCAAACTCAAGAGGTTCTCGAGAACTTCTTTATAGGCAATCTGGCGAATCATGCTTATTCTCCAAATATGGCCACCCCTGCAAACAACCGAGTTGCCTCCGGCCTGTCACCTTATGTCATATCTTGCGAAAGCGGCAAAACAGATCGCGAACAGGACGACGTTCATGATGAATAACGCAGCCAGGTCCGGAATTGCATTGCGCAGATCCCTTGCCGCACTCTGACGGTACTTGAACCAGGGGAAGTCCTGCAGATTGAGAGGCACGGCTTTCACCGGGTTTTCCTGCTCCCATTCTTTAAGGGCCTGTTCGGCCTTGGCTTTCGCCTGCCCATCCTGGGCCTTCTCTGTTTGGACGTACAACCTCGTGTATTCGGCTGATTCATCCTCGGTACATAGGGCGAAGAAGGACGCGGAAGAAAAGTCGCCCGTTTTCGAACGAATGTACTCGACAACTTCGTTTCGATGGGCCCTGACCTGGTTGATGAAGTGATCGAAGCTGGCTATATCGGTCCCGGCGAGAACAGCCATCACGTTCTCGTAGGTTGAAATGGGTGAGATGCAGCAGAAGCTGCGGGCAAGGTCCCTCTGTGCGAAGAAGCTGCTAAGATTGCTCTGCTCTATATCCAAGGATTTGTCCGCGTACCTCAACTTGATGGGTATGGTCAGAGCATTCAGCTTTTGTTCGGCGTTGAGCCAGTAAATGTCCCTTCTCTTGGCGTAGTAGCCTCCGAAAGAGTCGCCTTCGTCGCTTGTGATAAGACTGCCCGAAAAATCCACCTTGACCCGGCCAAGCTGATTGGCAAGGTCTTGCTTGAGCGATAGCATCCTGCCGTCTCGTTGCTCCTGAGACTCTAAGGGCCGGATTTGCGTAGCCAGTTGAACACCTGCGTTTGGTATCACGATGGCAAATATGATCCAGATAAATAACCCCAGCACCATCGAGATGGCGGAGCGCTTGGCTAAACAGGAGAACAGCAGTCCCAATTGATACATCGCCGCAGTGAACGCTAACGATGCAACGAACATTAATCCTATCCGAGCCCAATCGGAGCTGCCGAAAGTCACCATGGGGTAAGACAAGAGAACTACCAGCCCCACGGCAAACGTGATTGTGACCGGAACGCTCAGTGTGACCAGTCCCGCCACGAGCTTACCCAGCAACACCTGGGACCGGGCGACTGTGCCTGAGAGCATGAGCTTGAGTGTGCCCTGCTCGCGTTCTCCCGATACGGCATCGTATGCAACCAGCAGAGCCAGGATGCTGACAATGATCTTGAAAATCAGTGATTCGTCGAATACGGCAAGGATCGGCAGATAAGGGTTGCCTTTGCGCTCCGTTACACTCAGCTCCGGAACCTTGTCCAGCTCGATTTTCGCCGAGCCAACCAACTGCTTTTCCAGGCCCGCGCTAAAAGCTGACAGAACCGCCGGCGGCCTGTAGATGGTGTGCGTTATGTTCCTGTACACCTTGATGTTTCGAAGCTCGGCCTCGTTGTCGGCAACGTTGCGGCTATACGTTTGCAGCCGTTGGCGGTAGTCCGCCGCCAGAATCGGCATGAACACGGCCGTCAAAACAACGCAGGCTATAGCCCCCACCGCGAACTTGAACGTCATCAGGCTCAGCAGAAACTCTTTCTTGGCAATTCTCCAGATCATGGTCTTCCTCAATTCGTTTATCGTCGGCTCAGTTTGACACCCATGAAGACGATTCCGCTTATCAGGACGACCAGGCCGACCACCAGTATAAGAGTGGCAGTGATATTTGTCTGGGCGGAGATGCGGACTTTGAGCCGTTTCTCCAGAGCTTCAACCACTTCACTGCCGCTCTGGCCTTTAGCCTCGATCTGGGCCTCATATTCGCCGACGCCGACGTCCGGGCCGGGGCTCAGATGTATTTGTATGGATTGTTTGTCAGCGGGCGAGAGTTTTTCTATCAATTTCGGCAGGACTTCGGCCGTCCAGCCCAACGGCGGAGAGATCTCCGGAACGATGTTGAACAGGGTCAGCGTGCCGTCATTGTGCAGGTCGGCCGTGATGTCCACGTCCTGCTGCGGCTTTATCTCCTGGAACAGATTGTTGATGAGGATTTCCAACCGCCCGGTCCCCTTGGGGATCAGCGCCAGATCAACGCGGCCCGCCTTTATTGGGTCGAGCTTTTCCGCGGGTATCACTCGCCCGGCGTATTCTTGTCTGAAGGCATTGAGCACTTCGGCCTGTTTGGTCGTGACGACCCAGACCTCGAAGTCTATCGTTTTGTCAATCATCGCCACGTCGAGCTTCTGTGGAATGGAGACGCGCAAAGCCAGGTCGTGCTTGCTGACCAATTCCGTGAAACGCACGCTGGTGATGCGGGCGCCGCTGCTCGAATCAAGAAAGGAGTAGTTGATCTGCGGCGGAAGGTTCGTCACCAGCAGCGAAAAGCTCGTGTCGGAGGTGACGAGCATTTCCAGGTCAAGGTCGTACCGGATATCTGTGCCGAGCTGGCCTTCCTGGGAAAATTGCGAAGCGACCATGGTGGGAATCTCCTGCAGCGACTCCTTCTCAAGGTAGATATTCTCTATGACGTCCTGGTCCAGGTATTTCAGTTTGACCCCCGCTTCCTGGACGTCCGTGAGCAGTGCGAACGTAAGTTTCATTTCCCTGCCGTAAGGCAACAGCGGTATTATCTGCTCGTACGGCTTGCCGATGCTCGCGGCGTTACTGACGATCGAGACGATGATGTTCTCGATGTCCAGCAGGGCCTTGATCTGCTCGGGGCTCTGCCACTCTGACACGGAATTTGAATCACTGTCGGCCAGACCCAGCGCGGAGGCGGCCTGCGTGAGATTGGACGTGTTCTTGAGAACCAAATCGAGCATGCGCCGGCCTTCGCTGTCGTAGTACTTCTTGGCTTCCATGATGGTAATATGCGTGGCGTTGGCCAGAAAGCTCAGTTTCGTTTTCTCAAGCTGGATCTCGGCCTGCTTGAGCTGCTGCTGGGCCTGCGTGTAAGCCGACAGAGCTTCGTCAAGCTCCTTTTGGGAAATGATACTCTTGTCAAAGAGCATTTGCGCGTTCTTGAATCCGCTTTCGTAGCGGTCATGGGCCTCCCGAGCATGTTCCAGGGTGACCTGAGCCGTTCTGAGGCTCAGCTCATTCAACAGTTCGGTGCGCGTCTTGGTCGTTTTCTCAGCCTTCGGTGTCTGCGATTGCTCCTGCTGTGCGTGAACAAAGGTGCTCACAGACAGGGCAAGAATCATCGACAAAATATATCTGGGATTATGGACTGTGTTCATCTTGGGTGTGCTCCTACTTGAAATAGCGTATAGCCAAGCGCAGGTCTTCCTGACGTTCAATCATCACTTCCTGCTGACTGAATAGACGATCTTGAGCATTAAAGAACAGCCGTCGAAAAGTCTCCAATTCATCATCCGTGATTTTGCCGACATCCCTCAGCTCCGCCTTGATCAGGAATCTCTGGTTCTCGATATTGACGTTCTCCTGTTCCAGGTCCACCTGGTACTTTTGCTCTGCGAGGAACTTGTAGTCTTGGCGTACTCTCAGCTCAATGCGATCCTTCTGGTCTTCGAGTGCCGCTTTGAAGCTGTTGAGCGTGGCCTTCGCCTGGATTTGCCTTCCTTTGCGCGCGCCGCCTTCGGTAATCGGTATCCGCAGTTGCAGGCCCGTGAACCATCCGGGGTCGGGTCCCCCCAAGCTCATTTCGTTGCCGAATACGCCCAGGCTTTGCGTTCGGCTTTCTTTCGACCCCGGCACCTTTGGCTGGCCGAAAACATCCAGCCCCCAGGTATCGTTCTGGTTGAGAAGGTCCGCACCCATCTTTCCATTCTCATCCTGGTAGCCCGTGCGAAGACGCAGGTCCGGGACGTATTCATAGCGCAATTGCTCCAGAACCCTACCCTGCTCGGCCGCAACGGCTTCAGCCAGCGCCACTTCGCTGCTCTGGGCAAGGGCAAGGCGGATCATCCCTTCGGTGTCAAAATCGTCCAGGCCAAAATTATCCATTTGGCCGTCAAATTCCACCGTGTCGGCCCCGACGGGCAGGCCAATCAATCGCAGCAAGACCATCTTGCGATTGAATTTTTCACGCTCGAGAGTATTGATTCGCGACTTTTCATTGAGGACGTTTAAGTTGGCCGTCAGGACCTCGATTTGGACGCTCAGATTGCCTGCTTCCATCCTCTGTTTCTTTATTTCGTGTTGCTTCTCGAATTGCTTGAGCAACTCCGCACGAGTAGCAATCTGTCGCTCTTTTAGGTCTATAAAAAAGAAGGCCCTGCGCACCTGCGAGAATACGGCGGCAACCATATCCTCATAATTAAACAGAGCATCCCGCTGCTCGGCGCGCAGGCTCACATCGAGAGGATTGTCTTTGCCGTATTCAAGAATCCGCTGAGTGATCTTGGCGCTTATTGTGTGGGCGTCATCCGTGTTATTGTCGGACCCGAAGTTGCGCAGATGCTCGTACTGGTCGATCAGCTCGATGGTGGGCAGGAATCTTGAATTGGCAATGTACTTGCTGCCTCCGACGGCGAGGATTTGTTCTCGCGCCTGCTTGATTTCATTACTGTTGGCGAAGGCCAGTTGAAGACATTCGGCCAGAGTGAGCACGCGCTCAGCTTTCATTTGCCTCGGCGTGACGGTTCGTGCCGGCTGCTGCCCGACCGCTCGCAGATACGCAAGCGAATTCGGCTCCGTAGGGCTGGCTCGCGTTTCTTCTTCAAGGCGTTTTTCAATTTGCACAAGCGAACGATCGAGCTTTTCCGCAGAAGCGCCGTGTAGCCCCCACGGCAGCCAGCCCAGCACGATAGCGATCAGAAACAACGCTTTGTAGATTTGCCTCATTTTCATTTTACCCTCTTTCTGAATTGCACATGGTCCTCTTTCACCTCACGTCGTAGTGTAAGAACGATGCAAAAGACGCCGCAAAGAAAACCAGGTTGAAGAGCACTAAAAGCCCAATGTCCCAGATGGCCAGTTTCAGTGATTCGCCAAGCCCAAGGTCTCGCTCCTGAAACTTCGGCACGGTCGCGAAATCGACAGGATCACGAGAAATGGCTCGCCAGGCCCCCACGAGATATCCCTCGGGGAATAGCAGGTGCAGACTGAGTGCGTCTTCGGCGTCCCTGCTGCGAATGTATTCCTTTAGGTTCGCTTGGTATTCTTTGATCTGTTGGCGGAGATTCACACAGCGGCTGATTCCCGTGCCGGCGACGGCCTCGGAGGCGCGCTGGTAGATCACGGTCGGAGAAAAACACGTGAGATTGCGCCCGACAAAAGCCTGGGCCAGCATTTTGTTGTGATAGTCTTCACGGGCCTGGTTTTGGGCGTCTGTCATCGCGTTTCTCAGTCGGGCCCTTGCCGGCGGATTGTTGCCCGGCCAGCTCAGATCGCCGGACGCGTTACCCGCCCTCTCACCGTACCTTTCGCTGTTGCTCCATATCTCGGTCGAGACTTCAGCCAGCTTTCTCTCCAGCTCTGCCGGATTGGGGGCCTTGCCGGAGACCTCGGAGATGATTCTTCCGAAGCTGGGTATAAGAATGACGACCACGACCCAAATCAACAAAAGCATAACCATAGAATTGGCGGGATACGCTGTTCTGCTGGATACGAACACACCCAGAAGAATGAAAATGGAAAGATATAAGAAAGACACCAGAACAATGGTAAGGATTTTCAACCAATCCAATCCACTGATGATAGCAACATTAGAAGCAACCACGATGATAAGGCTAATTAGCAGGCCGATGAATAAAGGGATGCCGATGGTGAGCACGACGCCAAGATACTTGCCCAAGAGCACCTCGTGCCTTGGGATTGTGTTGGCCAGCACCTGGCGCAGCGTCCCATCTTCTTTCTCGCCGCTGACGCTGTCGTAAGTGAAGACCAGCGCCAGAAAGCTTAGAATCACAGAAACGATGAAAGCCCAGTCAATACTGCTGAAATGAGAAAGAGTGAAGTTGCCTCGGCCTTTGATTTCGGGCAAGTCACGGCTGAATACATCGAACGGAAAGCAATTGGGCAGAGACTTCTCAAACCCTTCGGCGCAAAGAGCAAGCGGTTTTGGCTTTCTCCAGACGCTCTGCTCATAGAACGCCAATCTGTAAAGCTGACGCGATTGTTCTTTGAAACCCGCCAGATTCTCGTTCGTTTTTGTCCAGTAATCGCCTGATTGCTGCTTGTACTTGCCCACAAAGACGAACCCGCCCACCGCGAAAAGCAGGATAATCAGCACCAGGGAAAGAATGAAGCGAGAACTCAGAAGGTTTTCAAGAATTTCCTTGTGTATAATCTGACGAATCATATCGGGCCTCCCATACTTAGAGGAAAATGTATTCCAACAGGCTCTGCAATGTCACCTTACCTTACGTCGTATCCTAAAAATGCTGCAAAAGCCATGGCAAAGAACAAGACGTTGCCAAAGATCAAGAACGCCAAATCGGGAATGGCTCTGCGCAGAGTTCCCATCATATCGGCTTTGTAAGAGAATCGGGGCAGATCACTCAGGTCAAGAGGCGGAGCCGTGTCGCCTGTCGGCCGTGTTTTCATCTCCTCTTCAGTGCAGGGCGTGAAAAAAGATGATGAAGAGAAGGTATTCGTTCTGGAACGCATATACTCGACGATGTCATTTCGGAGCGGCTTGACGGCGTCGATGAACTGCCGAAAGCTGGCCACGTCGGTCCCAGCCATCGCCGACATCACATTCTCATACAGAGAGATCGGCGAGATCCGCGAAAGATTGCCGGCAAGGCGCGTCTGCTCAAACAGACCGCGGAGATAGCCATATTTGACCTCCGCGTACTTGTCAGCATACTTGATCTCAATTGGCACTCCAACGCCGTACGTTATCAAATCGTTGTGCATAAGCACCTCGTTGCAGGATCGCATGTAGCCGTGCCCAAAACCTCCGCCGGAGGCGTCCGATGTAGAAGAAGAACCAGACTGATAGCTCCGACCGGAGCGCTTGAGCTCCCTCGCAAATTCCGTTTGGGCGTCTTTTTGCAGCGAGGCGATCTGCTCGTTTATCTTGTCCTCCGGCTCAACGGGTCGAATCTGCGTGGCCAAGAACACACTTCCATTGGGAATCACCACTGCAAAAATGATCCACAAGAACAATCCGAGCACCAGGGAGATGGCCGACCTTCTCGCCAGGCAGGAAAACAGCAGCCCCAGATTATACATCGTTGCGATAAACACTAACGAGGCAAGGAACATGAATACGATGCGAATCCAGTCCGAGCCGGTCAAATCCACCATAGGGAAACAAAGAAGAATGACTAAGCCCAAAATAAAGGCGATTGTAACGGCGACAACGAGGACCAGCAGCCCTGCCAAGAGCTTGCCCAGCAACACCTGATAGCGTGCGGCCGTGCCTGAGAGCATCAGCCGCAGTGTGCCTTGCTCCCTTTCGCCGGATATGGCGTCGTAGGCCAGCAGCAAAGCCAGGATGCCTATGACAATCTTGAAAATCAGCGATGCATCGAAGACCGAGAAGATGGACAGGTAGTGATTGGCCGCCGCTCCCGTTATCTCGGGGACCTTGTCATACTCTATCGTAGCGGAGTTGCCGAGCTGCTTCTCCAACCCTTCGCTGAAGACGGCTAACACGGAAGGCGGCCGATAGATGGTGGGTGTAATATTCTTATAAACCGTGACTTTCCGCAGTTCGCCTTCGTTATAGGCAACGTTCTCGTTATAGACTTTGAGTCTCTCCTGATAGGCCTTCGCCAGGATGGGCACAAATACAGCCATGAGAACCATTGAGAGTATCGTCCCCACGGCGAACTTGAACGTCATCAGGTTCAGCAGAAACTCCTTCTTGGCAATTTTCCAAATCATTTGGACACCTCTTATCTTCTTATGCTGGATCTCACGAGGAAAAATACTACTCCCACGACTATGCCAGCCAGAACAAGGACCAATATCAATGCCGTCGCCATGCTGCTTGTGCCGCTTGTTTGACCCTGGAGCTGCTCCGGCGAGGCCGGCGCCGCTTCACTCGGGGCCGACTCGATGCGCCTGAGTTCAACCGCCCTTGTTTGTTGTCCTTCTTGCTGGAATTGGCCTTCGATGGTCAAGCCATCCTCTTTCATCGTGCCCTCAAAGACACCTTGATTGGACATCATTTCGAAGCGGAACTTGCCATTTTCGAACGTGACTTTGTCCAAAGGTATGGTCGGTGCAGCCACGTCGGGGCTCTGGGCGACAATGGTAGCCGTAAGGGTGCCGTCGGGTTTTCTTCGGATTTCGACAATAGCCTGGCTTGAGACTAACTGCCAATCTCCTTCGATACCTCCGCGGGCGACGGCGCCCGTCACCGGTCGCGGCCGAGGTTGGGGCTCGGCGCGGGCGATGATCGCCGTCTTTGCGACCATCACGGGGTCCTCGCCCGAATAGAGCGCACGGACCCCGTTGACGTCAATCGCGCCGCCAAAAATGCAGACTTCGTCAATCAGGCCGACAAAATACTTGAACAGGCTGTTGTCTCTGTGGTCTGTTATAACCCCGATATAGGCATTGTGCTGGGATACGCCGGAAAGATCGTACCCAGCAGGAAGGGGTGACGTTCCATCTAACGCGCCGTCAACATAGACTCGCAACTGACTCGCGTTTCTCATCCCGACGACGTGGTGCCAGACACCATCATTCACGACGGTTCTGCCTGTTGCTTGTACCTTATATACATCGTTATCCGTGGTCAGGACAATCGTACCTAAGTACTCTTCGTTCACAGCAAGCGCGTACCGTATTCCGCCGGCTTCGTCGCCTCCGTTGGCAAAGACCGTTCCTCGGTTCTCAGGTTCCGTGCCGGACTGCGTTGTCTTTATCCATGCCGATACCGTCCAATCGCCGGTCCCGAAGCTCAGTGAGCTTGCATTGCCGCAGTCCACATAATCGTTGCCATCAAAACTGATGGCCTGACCAGACTTACCGGCTACATACGTTGGATTCCCGTGTGGAGTCCCATGGTTGGCCCCGGCGCTGTCATTGGCATCGTTGTCGAGCTTCCACCAGGCGACGAGCCTACTCGGCTCTTTTTCCGCAGGAGCAAGGGAGGCCGGATGAGGAGATTCCGCAATCTGGGCATCTTCGATGAGGAGCCCGTCATTGCTGTGGCCGGACAGGTCCTTGGCGGTGCCGTCATCGAGGTTCCAGTAAGCCACCAGACCCTCTTCTTTCCCGGTCAGTGGGGTGTTCATGGCCGCTCGGGTTTCTTCCGGCGACCGAGCGATATTCCAGATGCGAATCTCGTCCAGTGCGCCGTGGAAGTATTCCCCGAAGCTGAATTCCGGGTCTCCTTTGCCAATGTACAGATCGGATTGGTCGATATGCAGTGGGCCGGAGACCTTCTCGCTTTTGATCGCGGCACCATTAACAAGGACTGTAATCGTGCTTCCATCGTATGTTCCGGCAAGGTGATACCACGTCCCCAAGGTGAACTCGTACGGCGCCTGGAGTACGCCGATTTCGCTGCCCAGACCCATTTCGACCATGGGTCTGCCGCCGATGTTGCGAAAGCGGAGAAGGAAATTCTCGCCACTCTCTGCGATGTTCTTTCGGATAATGGAATTGACGGCCCCGTCTTCTGCATAAAATGACGATGCCTTGAACCATGCCTCAATCGTAATCGCATTCGTGAACGAATGAAGCGATTGCGAGTCCGCAACGCGCATACAATCCCCCTGCCCATCCAGACTTAGCACCCGATTGACGGCTGATTCGCCGGGCGCCGTCTTCTCCTGGGCTGTAACAGCCGGACTGATGAACGAAAAAACGCAAACAAGAAGGCCCAAAATGGCAACCGATGCGCCATCTCTTCGTATCATTTTTCTCTCCTTTCGAAATTTCTAAGGCAGTAGTTCGTTTTCGTCTTTTCGGTGGCCATGCTCTCAGTCTTTGGGAATGACATTGCCTCTGGTGCCTTAGTCGTTACTTTTACGCACTTTATTACTCTTAACGGTCCATCAGGCAACAGACCGTCTGTTGCCTGCTTCGCCGCCGGTGCAGTATCTGCAATAGACGTGCCAAGTGAGCCTCAGTTCAGCACGTATCTCACAAGTCTTTGCTATGAAAGAAGATAGAATCGGAGAATATCTTCAAGGGTGGTGTGTGGACAAAACAAGTGTGTCAGCACTGACCCGCCTGGGTCGTGAGTGACACACTCACGCCGGATATATGAATTATTCCATCCCGTACTGCTTGAGCTTGCGATAGAGGGTTTTTCGGCCAATGCCAAGCAGGTCGGCGGCTCTTTCGCGATTGCCCCCTGTTTCTGAAAGGGCCTTGTGGATCGCTTCCTGCTCAGCTTTCGCTGTGGCCAGAGCGGCCGTTTCCGCAAGCGACGCTCTCCCGGATAGGCGGCTGGTTACATCCGGCGACTTGGCGTCGGCGTAAATTCGCCTCGGCAAGTCGGCAGGCTCGATGGTGGAGCTGTCGGCAATCGTCACGGCACTGTAAATGCAATTCTGCAATTCCCTGACGTTGCCCGGCCATTCATACGCCATCAGCAGTTCAGTTGCTTTCTCGGAAACACTCGGCGATTCAATCCCCGATGGTGTGGCATACCTTTCGAGGAAGTGTTCGACCAGCAAAGGAATATCTTCTCGACGCTCGCGCAGTGGGCAGACGCTCAAGCTCAGAACGTTCAATCGCCAGTACAGGTCTTCTCTGAATTTTCCTTCCTCAACCACGGCGGCCAGGTCACGGTTTGTTGCCGCCATGACGCGGACGTCGACGGTGATCGGTGTGTTGCTTCCCACACGGCAGAACGTCCCTTCCTCAATCACTCTCAGAAGCTTCACCTGCGCTTCGAGAGTCAGCTCACCGATCTCGTCGAGAAACAACGTCCCGCCGTTGGCGGATTCAAATTTGCCGACGCGGAGCTTCTTGGCGTCGGTGAATGAGCCGGCCTCGTGACCAAAGAACTCGCTCTCGATCAGATTGGAAGGGATGGCGCCGCAGTTTACTGCAACGAACGGTCCTGATTTGCGTTTGCTTGCCTGATGAATGGCGCGCACGATCAACTCTTTGCCCGTGCCGCTCTCGCCGCAGACCAGCACGGTGCCGTCGGTGGCCGCGAATTTCCGCATCAGAGCGAATGTGGACTCCATCTTGTCGGAGACGCCAACAATATTCTCGAATCCGTAGGTTTCTTCAAGCTGGTCCTCCAACTGTTTGACCCGGCGCTTGAGATTTGTCATTTCCACCGCGCGCGAAATAATGGCCAGAAGCTCATCATTGTCGAAGGGCTTCTGAAGATAGTCAAAAGCCCCTTTCTTCATGGCTTCGACGGCGGAACGAACCTCCCCATGGGCCGTCATGATTATAGTCTTACAGTCGGCATTCAGCCGGCGGTCGAGCGTCTCCATCACCTCCATACCGTCGATTCCGGGCATCTTCAGGTCCAGCAGGATAACGGCTGGCATAAACTGAGCGCACATTTCAAGCCCCGACTCCCCGGAGTCGGCGGCCTGCACCTCGTACCCATTTTTTCTCAGCAGTGTGGATAAAATGGAACGTATGCTGGCCTCGTCGTCGATAATCAGCACTCTTGGATTTTGCACGTCACCTGGCTCCTGACCGATGCGCTCACCTTATGGGCAAGGAAATCTTCACCTTCGTACCACCGCTCTTGGCCTCTTCAATCCAGATTTCCCCATTATAGCGTTTGACAATGCTGTTGCAAATGGCCAGCCCAAGGCCTGTCCCGCCGGCCTTGGTCGTGAAGAAAGGTTCAAAAACCTTTTGCCACAAGCTGGACGGTATTCCGCATCCCTCATCCTCAATCTGAATCAGCATCCTGTCACTGCCTGAAATGAAGTCGCGGCTTCCTTCGGCGAGGTGGCGGGATTTGACCAGGAGCATTCCCCCTTGGGGCATGGCCTGCAACCCATTCATCATAACATTCAGAAGCACTTGTCGCAACTCAGCCGGGTCAATCGTAAGCTTCGGCAAATCCTCTTGGAAATCAGTCTCCAGCTTGACATTCTGACTCTTGGCTTTGGCCTCGATGAAATTCATACAGCGCTCGATCTCCTGGCGGATGTCTATTTCTTCCGGATTACTCTCCGCCGGCTGGGCCAGGGACAGCAGGTTCCCCACAATATTGTTCAGCCGGTCAACCTCATCCAGGATGTTGTGAGCAAGGTTCATTTGGTCCGTGCCTGGATCGAATTCACCGGCAAGGTACTGGACCGTGCTGCGGATAGCCGTCAGCGGGTTTCGAAGCTCGTGCGCGATACCCGCGGCGAATTGTCCCATGGTGGCCAATTGCTCGGCACGGAACATTCGTTCGTTCTGGCGTAAGCGCTCCTTGAACAGAAGGGCATTCTCAAAAGCCAGGCCGGCCTGCCGGCTGAGGACCTGCAAGTTTGCCGTCTGAACGCTGTTCAAAGGCCCCTGGCTTAAATGCAGAAATACCATGCCAATCAGCCTGTCCATCGAAATCAGCGGGAATGCAAGATTGACGGACAAATCCAAGAACGGCTGAAGCTCCTCGCGGAGATAGTCTGCGACCTCCTCGTTTTCCTCAAAGAAAAGAATTTGCCGATTGACACGAAACCACTGTGCTATTCGGCTGTTGGAAGCCAGGCCCGATAGCTTGGATTCGCTTTGGCTGGCCTTGTCCACCAGAGAGAAAGTCCAGGACGATTCGCTGTTATCCGCGAGGTACACGAAGGCATTTTCCACATCCAGGAGCTCCTTCAGTTTGCCAAGCAGATTATTTGTAAGCTGCTCGGGATCAACGATAAGTATCAAGCTGTCTTCGAACTCGGTCAATAAGCTGCCGCCCTCTGCGGGTCTGCGAAAGAGATGGACGATTTGCTGCCACACGCTAAGCTCCTCTGACTTTTCGGACAGTAGCCTCAACGACGCAACCTTCAGGATATTATATACTTGTCATAGACTTGGCAAAAGCAAAAGCCCGAATCCGTCCTGTACTGTATTTTTGTTTTGACGCCGGTGCCGGCGGCGGTTATTCTGTTTCGTGAAAGGCAAACGCCGGCCCCAGAGCTTCTAAAGCCTGTGCGAAAAAGAGTACCGAAGGGATAATGCAAATGTGGGATGTTATTTATCTTGTCGGCGCTGTCATCATAGGGTCCTTGGCCTTTTTCATAGGCAAGAGATTCGCCGGCGCGCCGAGAACGGAATCGAAGACCACCACATTTCTTATCAAGTCTATCCAGGCCATCGCGGAATTGGCGGTTCTGGAGTATATCACCGAGGGCGTCGCGGAGATCAAAGAGAAGAAGACGAGCTTGGTCGCCGTTCGCTGGAAAAGAGGCTTATTGAGATATACAGCCAAATTGAAGGTCGGCTTCGACCTGGATCGGCTGAATTACACGGTTGATGACTCACAACATGTCATTCGCATTGCGCTGCCGAGCCCGAGAATCCTGAGCTGTGAGATTTACAACAGAAAGTTTTATAAACTGCCTTTGGAGAAGGCGGAAAATATCCCCTGGAAATATGACATTATAGAAGATTTCAGCTCGGATGAAGTGCTTGCTCTTGACGATGAAGCCAGGAACAATGCCCTCAAAAACGTGGATGAGTTCTACGTCCTGGATTTGCTTCGCGACAAAACCAAACTCGCCTTCAAGAAGATCTTTTCGCTTTCCTACCCGGATTATACGACGGATATTTCCATCGTGGCCGAGCCTGCTTCGGGAATCGCCGGCGAGCTTCCCGGAGAGTCTGCTTCGCAAGACCGGGGTGCCGAATCCGGCAAGCAGTAAGTGCCAAAATGCGACGTCGCAAACACTCGACACTTGAATTCAAGGCTTTGTGGGAACGCCGGATCAGTTTATAATGCCGCCATGTTGGAAAAAGGGCTCGTTCAGATTTATACCGGTGATGGCAAGGGCAAGACAACCGCTGCGTTCGGCTTGGCTCTGCGCGCAGCCGGCCAGGGAAACAAGGTCCTGATCTACCAATTCCTGAAGCCGCCCACCCTTGATGTCGGCGAGCGTTTCGCACTGCAATTGGGAGCGGTCAGGATCCGGGTCGAGGCGCTCGATGTTCCGTGGGACATGTCCACGTCTTTGGACGACGAGAAAGCCGTCGCCGAAATACGGGCTGCAATCAGGCTAGTCCTTGAGAACATAGCTCAAACGGCGGAGAAACGATTCTACGACGTGCTGATCCTCGATGAGATCGTATTCTGCCTTTCGAAAGGGCTGGCCAGGCTTGAGGATGTGAAGAATCTGATCGGTAGACGCCACCCAGCCGTCGAAATTGTCCTGACCGGCCGAGGGGCAACCAAGGAATTAATCGACTTGGCGGATCTGGTGACGGAGATGAAAAGCATCAAGCATCCGCTTGGCAAGGGCCGGCCCGCAAGACGGGGTATCGAATATTGAGTGGCATGGCGCCCCCATACTGGATGCTCGATCCTGGATACGGGATGCTCGTCGAGAATCGTGAAATGACAAGGGCATAGAACAGGAACTTTTGCTATGAGTCAAAGTGTTGCAGCGATCATCTGCGCCGCAGGCGCCAGCAGCCGATTCGGCGGACCAAGAAAGAAGGCCTTCGTCGATGTAGCGGGCCGGGCCGTCTTTTTGCGGAGTGTCGAGCTTTTTGCCAACCGCAGCGATGTAAAACAAGTTCTGTTGGGAATCCCCCCCGAGGACGAAGAGCTTGTGAACGTCAAATGGGGACCCAACTTGAAATTCTTCAATGTGAAAATCTTTATGGGCGGCGCCGAGCGTTTCGACACGGTCAAGAAGGGCCTCGAACTCGTCCCAGGCGATATCGATCTTGTCGCCGTCCACGATGCCTGCCGGTGCTGTGTGACGGAGAAAGCAATCGCGGCCAGCATCGCCGCCGCCGGCAAGAGCGGAGCGGCCATACCGGCCTGCGCCGTGACGGCAACAATAAAACAGGTCAAAGAAAGCACGATACTAAAAACCATCGACCGCTCAGGTCTCTACGAAGCTCAGACGCCCCAGGTCTTTGCCGCCAACCTGCTGAAAAAGGCCTACGAAAACCTCAAGAACCTCGACAAGAGCAAAATCAGCGATGACTCGCAATTAGTCGAAGCGCTGGGCCATCCGGTTACCATTGTGGAATCAGACTCTTCAAACATCAAGATCACCTGCAAGAACGACATTGCGATCGCAGAAGCCATCCTGAAGTCCCGGCCGAAACCCGTGCCGGAAGGCCCCGTAGGGCCGTACATTGAAGCTCAGTGGTGATTTAAAAAAAAGAAAACATCGACAATCCGGCTTATGCCGGACTACTCGATGTTTTCCGGAGGGGAGAAAAATCGTTCTATGAACTTGTTTGTAGTTATCGGCAGCGGTGCAACGCCACTTTAGCCAAAAATCGGCAGTCTGACTCTTTACGGCGAAATCGCCTTTTCGCCTGCCTTTGCCAGCTTCTGCGCTGTCGGCCGATAAAAGTTCGTTTTTTTGCCGCCCGTGGCGGCTGTTTCAGAATTCAGAATACGCAAAACGCAGTACAGAAAGCAGAAGGCCGTCCTTTGTTCTGCGAGCTGTTTTCTTTCGCTGGTATGGTCTGCACAGCACGCCGCTTGGTCCATTGGGGGGAGAATTCACTTGCTTTTTGGGGGTGATCGTGGTAATCGTTCACATAGGAGTCGTCCTTGGGCGTTTGAGAGGACAAATTGCCAAATTTGACTGGAGATTCTGAAAAAAACTGTGAATTTCCGGCTTGTCGTGCGTCATTATCATTGAAGCCGAAAAAACTGAAAATCCGGACTAATTTTGAAAGGACAGAACATGGTTATCTCGAAAAGTCTCAGAAGTGCCGCGCTCGCGGCAATGGTCGTGATGTTGGCTGCCGGCGGGGTATGGGCGGCAAGATCGACAAGACCCGGCGCCGCCGGGCTATTAGGGTCAATCCCGGCAAAGAGCATGTTTTGCGTACGCATCAATAATCTCGACGGCGCCCTGGCGACGGCCAACGAATTCCTCAAGGGCATCGCGCCTGAGTCTTTCGATGCCGAAGCAACGGTCATCTCCAAGCTGGGCAAGCTGCTCGGCGATGACAAACTAAGCGGTGTCAACAGGAAAGGGAATTTTGCAGTTTTTGCCGTGAATGTTCCCGGCGAGAAACCGGGACCTGGGCCGATGGGCAATATGTTCATCGGGGCCCTGATCCCGGTCGGAGATTACAACGAGTTCATTTCTCAAAACCCTAACCGCGGCAAGCCTGACGACGAAGGGGTCTCGACAATTACCGTTGACGGCCAGCCGCGCGCTCTGGCGACGAATGTCCGCCGGTTTGCCCTGCTCTGTCCGCCGGACGCCCGCGAGAAGCTGATTTCCGTTAAGAAGATGATGGGTGAGAGAGAGCAGAGTCTGGTCACGGCCCTCGATGACGACCAGAGGCAGCAGGCGGCGAACGCATCCGTGTGGGTGTATGTTAATGTCAAGCAGGCTTCGCAGCTGGTCGGCCCTATGTTCTTTGCCCAGCTTGAGCAGATGAAAGCTCAACTGCAGAAAATGAAAGAAAGCGGCCAGGGCCCGCCGATGATGGTGGATCCCTCCGGCGTCGTTAGTCTCTACGGCGGCATGTTCAAGATGCTGATGAACGGAACCGACCAGGTCACGGTTGCACTGACGCCCTCGGCGCAGATGTGCAACGTTGCCGTCGGCGTCAAGCCCGTACCCGGCACGGAGATGGCCGCGATCATTGGAAGTGCCGTGGCAGGGGACTTCGGCAACATGTTAGGGTATCTCGACGACGGTGCGATGATGAATCTCGGCTGCAAAGTTGACCGCGACAGTTTGAAGGCGGGCTACGGGAAACTCATAGACCTGGTGGGCCAGATGGCGGCCGGAGCGGTGCCCGAAGCGGACCTGGACAAAGTCAAGACGCTCACGGCAAGTCTGATCGACGCCATGGGAGATTCGCTGGCCATATCGTTCGGGGCCACGGGCAGAGAGTCTCCGTTACTCTCGATAAAGTATGTCATCAAGGTCAAAGATGAGAAGGTGTTCAAAGAAGCGATTGAAGAGCAACTGAAGATGATGCAGGATGGGGCCTTTGCGAAGCTGTACAAAGGCTTCGGCATGGAACTGGATTTCAAGGTCGAGCGCGGGGCCGACACGTACAAGGAGGTTAGAATCGACTCGGCAAAGGTGGCTTTCAAGATAGGCGATGAAAAATCGCCGCAGACCGAGATGATTAAGAAGATCTACGGCGATGCACTGGACTATCGCTGGGCCTTCGTGGAGGGCTATTGCGTTTATTCGATTGGCGGCGGGGCCGACCAGACGATTCGCGAGCTGATCGACCAGGTGAAGGCCGGCGGGCCGAAAGAGATCGGCTCGGAGATGAAGGCCGCCGTAGAGGCGATTCCCAACAGCAGGCAAGCCGACGCTGTCGGCACATTTAATTACGTCCGCATGCTCAATATGGTGCTGGGCTTTATGCCTTTGCCCGAAGGTGCGAGTCCACCGAAGCTCCAGGTGCCGACAAAGAGCAATGTCGCCTTTGCCGGCCGGACGACCGCCGACGGCAAGTTGGAAATGCAGATAGCGCTGCCGAAAGAGCATCTTGTGGAAATCAAATCTGTGTTTGAGACTCTTATTCCCCAGATCAAGAAGCAGGAAGAGTTGCAGAGGCAGAAACAACAAGAGCAATCGAAAGACCCTGAGATTTAGGATTTCGCATTTACGATTTACGATTGCGGCTTACGCCGAGGCGTGAGCGGAATTAGTAAATAGTAAATCATAAATAGTAAATCCGGGTCGTTCTGCCTGGGATCAATGCGTTATCCCGGCAGGGCGGCCCGCCATCCTTGCTTTAGCATAAGAGCCAGCCGTTGGACGTCCTGTTCGTATTGCGGCTGATCAGCGGCGTTGACGTTTTCCTGCGGGTCTTTGTCGTGATCGTACAATTCGCGGGCCATGACTTCCCTGGTTTTCTTATCCTGCCACTCCGTATAGCGGAAACGCTTTGTCCGCATCGTGTAGCCCATGACTTGGCCGCGCGGGTACTGGCTGAAAGCCGCCTTCTTCCACTCGCGGCCGGGATTATCAAGCAGCGGCATCATGCTGACGCCCTCCAAGTGCCCGGGGGTGGCAAGGCCGCACGCTTCACAAAGGGTCGGATAGATATCGACATATTCGGTCAGGGCCCAGGTGCGATGGCCGGCGGTTTTCATGCCCGGCACGCTCAGGATCATAGGAACGTGGGTGTCCATCTCGAAGTTCGTGTGTTTGCACCAGCCGGCGTGCTCGCCTAACTTCCAGCCGTGGTCGCCCCAGAGGATAATCACGGTGTTATCGCGGAGCTCGAGCCGGTCCAGCTCGTCCAGCAGTCTGCCAATCATGGCATCTGTATATGAAACACAGGCATAGTAGCCGTGAATCAGTTGGCGGGCCAAATCGTCCGAACAAGGCCCTTTCTTCGGAATGCCATAGTAGTTTCGCAGCTCGCCCCAGTCGGTTGTGGCGTAGGTCGGGGCGTTCTTAGGGATAAAGGGGTTATTGGCGAGCTTCATGTCTTCGCGGTTGTACATGTCCCAGTACTTCTTCGGTGCAGTGAACGGCAGGTGTGGCTTGTAGAAACCCATGGCAAGGAAGAAAGGTTTGTCCTTGAGCCGGTTCAGCTCTTTGATCGCGTGGTCCGTATTGGCGCCGTCGGGATAGGCGTTGTCCGGGACGTCGCCGGCCTCGAATGCAAGCCCTAATCCGTTCGTCCCGGGATTTGTCTTATTGTACTGCTCCATCTGGGCGATAGCCTCGTCAGTCACATAGCCCCGGCCCTTCCAGGCGCCCTCCGGAAACGTGCCTGCGCGATACGGCTCGGTACTCCATCCCTGGCTGTCATCTTTGGGATGATGGTAGATTTTGCCGATGGAGAGGGTCTCGTAGCCGTTGTTCTTGAAATGCTCTGGCAGCGTAAGGACGCCGGGCATGGCCTTTCGCAGCGGGGTATTGAGGTCGTAGATTTTCGTCGTGTCGGGTCTCGTGCCGCTCAGGAGGCTGGCACGCGATGGGGCGCATACCGCCTGCTGGCAATATGTCCGCTCGAAGAGAAGGCCCTCGCCGGCTAAGCGGTCGATATTGGGCGAGTGAATCTGCTTCTGGCCGTAACAGCCTAATTGCGGGCGGAGGTCGTCCACGGCGATAAACAGGACATTGAGTTTTCTTTTGCGAGCCGGCTGATTTTGAGCCATGGAAATCAGTGGATGGAGAACCGAAAGTCCCGCTCCACCGGCCATCATAGACAGAAAACCTCGGCGATTCACGGGATAGCTCATAAGAAGATCTCCTTCGTCCTTTTCACCAAAGCAAGCTTTTTAACGTGAGCCCTACAGCAGCAGAGTATAAACGATTGGGCACAAATGGCAAGTACTCCCAAGAAGTGAAATGGGCCGGGTAGGATTCGAACCTACGTAGGCTTACGCCAACGGGTTTACAGCCCGTTCCCTTTAGCCACTCGGGCACCGACCCCTACTTTCATCGTTCGTATTTCGAGCATATTAAAGCCCAATGCCCCCCACCTGTCAATAGGCAAAAGAGGCGATTCTTAACCACGAATCAACACGAACGGGCACTGTCATTGCGAGGGCCGAAGGCCCGCGGCAATCTCCCACATCACTTTCCCATCACCCCCCAGCCGAAACAGGCAAAAGTGCCCGAACTTGCAGCCCACAGAAGCTCGGCAAAAATAGGTATGATGTCCCCCTATTTGTTCAAGACACTGTTAAGGATCTTGCTCATAAGACGGAAAACATCAAAGAGAGGCTGATCAGAATGGAAGTGTTGGAGAAGGTAAATGAGGAGCCTGCTAGCAAACATCAAAACAGGAAGACGTCAAAGCGAAACTTACCTAGGTCAAAAGGGGAAGCTCCAAGCAATCACCAAGCATATCAAAGACTACCGGTCGCAGAATAGGACCATTTGAGCCTGAGATCTCAACCATGTTCTGACAATTGGCTGTGTCAAATCCCGGGACGCCTTACGAACGGCGGTTCCCTAAGGTGCTTTTGTCATCGTCGATCTGCGTTTTTCGCCCAGAATCGATGTTTCTGCATTTACCTATTTTCTTAAGGAACCGCCATTCGGGACGCCTTACTTGTTTCTCACTATCGTTGAGGAACTATACGTGACAAGCAAGCGGTGTGAAATATCGCAGCCTGCGGCTTTTATTGAAGATGAGATTCTTCGGCTCGGCCTCAGAATGACAGCAGAAAGACTACGCCTATCCAACGGATCAGGGGGTCAATACGGCAGGTCCTTCTTCGGCCAGGCGAGGCGGAAACCTTCATCGAGGTCCGTCACTCGCTTGAGGGACTCGACGTGGCCGTCCACGAACACGAGGTTGGCGCTGCCCCGGTCGGGGTCGCCCGGGGTATTGTGGAAGGTCGCGTAGTTGTCGATCTGCCGGCTCTTGTTGCCGACGGTAAAGTGTGTGTCGTTGAACGGGGCGATGCTGTAGCCCTGGATCGTCCAGGTATTCTCCTCGGTGAAGACGATGACGCGGGCCGGGCTGTAAACCTCCGTCTCTTTCGAGACGCCGGTGACGCCCGCGCCAAGCCAATTGGACCAGATCGCGCCCTTTCGGCCCACGTAGGAGTTCATGACGTAGCTGACGGCGGTATCGGAATACTGCGTATTCTTGGCCCACGTGAAGAACATCGGGCATAGATGCACGTCGAGGGCCTTGAGATAGGGCCAGAAGACGCCGTCCGGCTCCTCGCCCTTGCGGACCCAGTTGTGGCTCTTGGACTTCAGCCACGTCCAGGCGTCCGGGAAATCGTGGTTGTTGTCGTCGAGGTACATCCGCAGGCCGATGCCGTATTGCTTCAGGTTCGAGCGGCACCCGATTGTACGCGCCTGGTCCCGGGCCTTGCCCAGCACCGGCAGCAAAATCGCCATCAACAGCGCGATGATCGCGATCACCACCAGCAGCTCAATCAGCGTAAAGCCCCGCCTGCACTGCACGGGAGTATCCTCTCCATATATCTGTTGACCCAAACCACTGGCCCGCACAGGCCATCGTGAGTGTAATTGAACGCTGCCGTCCCCCAGTTGTCAAGTTCTCCTGCCCGCCATGATTCCTTGCATTCCGGCGGGGGCCGGCACGCGAAACCTTAGTCCAGTTGCATGGGGAAGTAGTTCTGGGCGTTGTTGAAGCAGATGTCCTCGACCATTTTGCCGAGCAGGTTCAGGTCGTTGGGCAGAAGGCCCGCTTCGACGTCGCTGCCTAACGTGTTGCAGAGTATCCGGCGGAAATATTCGTGCCTCGGATACGAGAGGAAGCTGCGCGAATCCGTCAACATGCCGACGAAGCGGCTCAGCAGCCCCATATTCGAGAGCACGTTTATCTGTGCTTCCATGCCGTCTTTTTGGTCGAGGAACCACCATGCGGAGCCGTATTGCATCTTTCCCGGCACGGAGCCGTCCTGGAAGTTGCCGACCATCGTAGCGCACAGGGCGTTGTCTGCCGGGTTCAGGTTGTAGAGAATGGTTTTCGGCAGCTTGTCGTTGGCGTCGAGCCGATCGAGAAACTTGGCAAGCGGCCTGGCTATCTCGAAATCGCCCATTGAATCACAGCCGACATCGCGGCCGAGGGTTCTGAGCAACCGGGTGCTGTTGTTTCGCAGCGCGCCGAGATGAAGCTGCTGGACCCAGCCGGCCTCGTAATCCATCAGCGCCAATTCAAGCATCATCGCCGATTTGAATTTCAAGCGATCGGACAAATCCAGTTCCCGGCCCCGCAGTATCTTCTGGAATATCTTGTCGATTTCGCTCTCGGTGTAATCTTCGGCGTAAGCGGTCTCGATGCCGTGGTCGCAGAGCCGGCAGCCGTTCTGATGGAAGTAGCCGTGGCGTTCGCGGAGCGCTTCAATATACGCATGAAAGCTGGTTATTTCCGTATTGCAGATGAGTCCGAGCTTTTCGATGAATACGTTCAGGCCCTGGACGTCCTCGACGGCCATGGTCTGGTCCGGCCGAAAAGCCGTGTGGACCCTAATCTCAAAGCCGTCCTCTCGAATCTTCTTGTGGTGCTCCAAGGAATCGAGCGGCCCCTCCGTGGTGCAGACCAGTTTGACGTTCATTTTTCGCATGATGCTGCGAACGCTGAAATCCGCAGTTCTGAGCATCTCGCTGCAAGCATCATAGATTTGCCTGGCGGTCTTGGGACCTAACAGCTTGTCTTTTATCCCGAAGGGATTCTTCAGCTCCAGATGGGTCCAATGATACAGCGGATTTCGAAGGCAGTGGGGAACGGTCTGGGCCCATTTCTCGAATTTTTCGTAATCGCTTGCTTTGCCCGTGATGTATTTTTCCGCTACGCCGTCGGTCCTCATGGCCCGCCACTTGTAGTGGTCGCCGGCCAGCCATGCCTGGGTCAGGTTGTCGAACCGGTGGTCCGCGGCGATCAACTCGGCGGGCAGGTGGCAGTGATAGTCGTAAATGGGCATTTTCTTTGCATACTCGTGGTAGAGGGCCTTGGCGGTTCTGTTCTGCAGGAGAAAATCATCGGTAATGAATTCGGTCATTTTATTCCCACTTTTACATGTGTTTTTTAGGTTGGTCGCTCTGGTTTGCCCGGTTTATCTTGTTTGCCGCTCTCGGATTCTTCATCGCTATATGTTTTCTTGGGCTTTGGCGGCTGGTATTGGGCCATTTTTTGTGCCCAGTCGGCGATTTCGGTCTTGGTCTTGACGAGGCGTTGTGATTGCGGCTTTGGCTGCTTTTTCTCTTCCTCGCGGACCTTGCGCATCCAGATTGCGTAGGCGATCCATCCGATGATCAGGGCCGGTACGGCGATTAACATAAAAACTGTGTACATCGTACTTTCCCTTCATATTATCCAGGTATCTCGATATTCAGCCAGTCTTGTGCCGTTCAGAATAATACCCGAATCGCCCGGTAAGGTCAATATTGCGTTAGGACACGCATTCTTGCGTCTTTTGAAGCCTCAATCGCAGCCTGCGGACGGCAAACCGCCTTTTTGGGTCGAAAATCGCCAACTGAAAAAAATTTTCAAATCCGCCATTTTTATTATCAACATTTGCCGCGCGAGAAACGCTTTCTCTTATATGAGCAGTAGATTCTCTGTGCGAAAATTGAGTCTGGGGTGCGGGTAGAGTGCCTGCAATCGCAGGTGCCGCGGGCGCCGAGGGCGTGAGAAAACGGGACTTTCCGCGCCTTCGGTGGCCTAATTTTCAGAAAGGGCAGCCTCTATGCACAATGACCATGGCATCTTTGTTCGGGCAATGGATCGCGAAATGAAGGTCAAACTGACCTTTTACAGCAGGAAGCATCAGCGGAACTTGGTCAGGCAATGCGCTCCATTGCATTACGGCAGGGGTATGGCGGAGGGCGATGATCTGGACTGCTATTACCTGTGGGATTTTGAGGCCCCAAAAGGCGGCAATTTCCTGGCTGTGTCGCCGTCGCGAATCATCAGTATAGAGCCGACAGGTGAGGCTTTCCGCGTCGAAGACTTGGTTGGCTTGATAGGACGCCAGTAAGCCGACAAACGGCCTTGAGACCTCCTCATGCAGATAGCGTCAGATCGCCAGAATCTGCCTCAATCCTCTTACGAGCCGGCCGATGCCTTCGGCGGCGGTGTCTTTCTGCAGGGCGCCGTAGGCGACCCGCAGGTAGCATTTATCTTCCATGCCGAAAGTCATGCCGGGAATGACGGCGACTTTGTGCTGCTCGATTAGCTGCCTGACAAGCTCCATTGGGTCCGAGTCTTTGTGCACGCGCAGCAGCAGGTAAAACGCGCCGTCGGCGGGCGGAACGGTCACCAGATCGGCGATGCCGGCCAGCTCATCCAGGAAAATCCGGCGGATTTCAGCGGTCATCTTGAGCTTATCCAGGCAGTACGGCCGGCCCGCCTCCATGGCACCGACCGCCGCCCATTGCGAGATGACCGGCGGACAGATCAAGATCGTATCCTGAATTTTCCTGATGAGCGTGTAGAGGTGTTCGGGTATGACCATCCAGCCGATCCGCCAGCTCGCAAAGCCGTATGCCTTGGAAAGCGAAAACAGCGAGATGGTGTGTCCGGCGCTGCCCTCAATCGAGCCGGGCGAAAAGTGCCTGGCCCCGTCGTAAGTGAAGTATTCGTACGCCTCATCGCTGATATGGTAGATGCCATTGCGGCGGCAGATGTCGTTGACCTGCCGCAAGGCCGATTCGCGATAGACCGCCCCGGTCGGATTGTTGGGCGAGATGGTGACGACGGCCCGCGTTCGCTTGGTAATCGCGGCGGCGATTGCCTCGGGCTGCAACTGATAGTCATCGTCGGTCGGCACACAGACGGCTCTGCAATCGGCGATCGCCACCGCCATCTCGTGGTTGAAGTAATACGGCAGTTGGAGAATAATCTCATCGCCCGGGTCGGTAATCGCCAGAACCGCATTGACGAAACCCATATTGGCGCCGGCGGTCACGACAATCCGGCTGCCGCTCAATGATATGCCGTTTTCTTCTCGGAGTTTGCGCTCGATTGCCTCCAGCAGTTCCGGGATGCCCTGGACGAGCTTGTACTTATGGTTCTCCGGATCGGCGAGGAACCTCTGGATGGCCTCGACGGCCTGGAGCGGCGGGCCGTAATAGGCGACGCCCTGGCCGAGCGAAATCGTGCCGGGGTTGCTGCGAATCAGCTCGCCGACCACCGGGATGATCGGCGACTGCACAGATTGCATCCGGAGGCTGTTGTACATCGGCTGTGATCCCGGCGTCAGACCGTATAGGTCGAAGCGGCGGTACTTCCGCCTCGGCCCGTCCAGTTTGTATGGAAGAATTCACCTCGGGGCTTGTCCACGCGCTCGTAGGTGTGGGCGCCGAAGTAATCCCGCTGGGCCTGCAGCAGATTGGCCGGCAAACGCTCGTGCCGATAGCCATCGTAGAACGTTAAAGCAGAGCTTATCGTTGGCATCGGAATACCCAGTCTGACCGCGGTGGTCACGACGCGCCGCCAGGAAACTTGAGCCGTTCTGACGGCCTTCTTGAAAAACGGGTCAAGAAGCAGGTTTTCCAGCTTGGGGTTCTTGGTGAACGCGTCCTTGATTTTGCCTAAAAAGGCCGAGCGGATGATGCAGCCGCCCCGCCACATCAGGGCGATGCCGCCGTAGTTCAGGTTCCAGTTGTGTTCGATGGCCGCGGCTCGCATGAGCTGATAGCCCTGCGCGTAGCTGACGATCTTCGAGGCGTAGAGGGCCTGACGCAAATCATCGAGGAATTTCTCTTTATCGCCTCGGAAAGTGCCTTTTGGGCCTTTGAGGGCCTTGGACGCTTTCACTCGCTCCTCTTTCAAAGCCGACAGACACCGTGCAAAAACGGCCTCGCCGATGAGCGTGAGCGGCTGGCCCTGGTTCAGGGCCTCGATGGCGGTCCACTTGCCGGTTCCTTTCTGCCCGGCCGTGTCCAGGATCAGGTCGATGACTTCATTACCGTCATCGTCCTTATGGCCGAGAATGTCCCGCGTGATTTCGATGAGGTAGGAGTCCAGCTCGCCTTTGTTCCATTCGGCGAAGCAGTCGTGCATCTGCCGGTTCGTCATGCCGAGGCCCTCTTTCATCATCTGATAGGTCTCGCAGATCATCTGCATATCGCCGTACTCGATGCCGTTGTGGACCATTTTGACGAAGTGTCCGGCCCCGTTTTCGCCGACCCAGTCGCAGCAGGGTTCGCCGTCCTGTGTGTGAGCGGCTATTTTCTGGAAGATGGGCTTGACGTGCTCCCAGGCCGGGGGCGAGCCGCCCGGCATGATGGACGGCCCTCGCAGCGCGCCCTCTTCGCCGCCGGAGACGCCGGTGCCGATGTAGAGCTTGCCTTTGCTCTCGACGTACTCGGTGCGCCGCATCGTGTCGGGGAAATGCGAGTTGCCGCCGTCGATGATGATGTCGCCCTCTTCGAGGCGGGGCAGCAGCATGTCGATGAAGGCATCGACCGCTTCACCGGCCTTGACCATTAGCATAACCTTGCGAGGTTTTGCGAGGCTTTGGACAAACTCTTCTATTGAATGACAGCCGATGATGTTCTTGCCCTTTGCCCGGCCGTTGATAAAGTCGTCCACCTTCGATACCGTTCGATTGAAACAGGCTACCGTAAAGCCCTTGCTCTCCATGTTCAGGATGAGATTCTCACCCATGACCGCCAAACCAATCAGACCAATATCTGCCTGTGCCATTCTTAACTATCCTTTCCAAATAAGAGTAAAATTCTAACAGGTTCACCCTTGAGATATTCGCCCAATCCGATGTTAAGAACTATCTCATCGGAGTTCTCTCACGGGGTAAGTATCTTGCACTAAAGGCGAACAAGAATCAAGAGGAGAAGACGCTTTTTGTTCACGTGTATCAAGATTCAAATTCAGTTTTGGGTATGCCGCTTTGACGTATAATGGACTGAAGGGTGCCAATACGGATTTCTTTGTGATCCGGCACAGGGACGGTAATAGTCGTTGGAGGTGCCTTCTTCTGCATCACTACATGGCTACCTCGTCTGCGCACTTCTTGAAAACCATGTTGCGCCAAAATAGAGCAGACCTCTTTCCCGGAAAGAATGCGTAATTTAGGCAACTGTCACCTCGACCTGCGTTATGAATGTCTCCTCGTGCAGGCGTTCTTTTATCTCTCCGGGCGAAGCGGTCTCGAAGAACAGTTGTACGGCCTCTTGAAGATTATCGCGGGCAGATTCGATACTGTCTCCTTGACTTGCAATATCAAGCTCCGGACATAGCGCAACATACATATCTTCTTCGCGTTCGATAATTGCTGTAAGTTTTTGCTTCATTTGGTCTCCTTATCTTTAAGCAGTGTTATTATAACAGGACTTGACGGGAAAATACAAAAAATTTGATATTTGTTCCTCGAATCGCAAATCCTGAACTCTGCGCGCCTCTGGCGGAAGAGTCGTGCCACCGCAACCGGCTGTAGCTTTCTCGCTTTACCCGCAGGTCAATGCGGGATGTCCAAGTCAGTTTCTCATTCGTAAATAATAAGCCCAATATAGCAAAGTCGATGACGGGGGCAATTGGGATTCCCTCGTTTCGGCGGAAGCAACAATGGTCCTGAATTTGCGGACAGGAAGACATCGAAGTGACTTAGAGAGTTGGGCAGGGTAAAAACCCCGTCCTATTCCTGCGGAATAGTCGGAATATATCCGCTGGACAATCTGTGCAGGACTTCGCCTGCGTGGTGGACGACGAGGATTCCTTCGTCCTGCCTGTTTTCGTAGTCGGCTATATTTATATCCGCCGGATTCATATAGTCAAGGTTTACTTTTTTGCACCGCCGTTTGCTGATGCCGGTGGCGAGCACGACGTTGACCCGCGGCTTTTCCACGCCGTCAATGTACGTGCCGATGCCCTTGACGTGCGTCGAGTGGGCGATAATGCCGCGCGGGACGCCCGCGAACTGGTCCATGCGCTTCAGGAAGTAGTCGCGCGTATGATAGCCGATTTTGTCAAGCCATTTGCCGTGCGTGTAGGAAATCTCCGTGATATGCGGGGCGTAGATAATCAACGTGCCGCCGTCGGCGAGTATCGGCTCGAGCTTGTACATCACTTTGCCGGCCGTCCAGATATCGTCGTACATCTCCGGCGCGATGCCGAGAATCGTGTTATAGGGTTTGTCCATGTATATGATATGGACCTGCTCGGACAGGTCCGCCGCCTTTTCCCACGCTTCGAGCGTGTCCCCGATGAAGATCCCTTTGAGCTCGTTGTCCAGCGCCACGATGGCAAACAGCTTGTGCGGGACTTTAACAAACGACGCCGCTTTTTCCACGACTTTCCGCGTCGGTGTCCATTTGTTGCCGTTGACCAACGGGTTTGTTATGACGGCGCCGAGCCAGTGGAAGAAGTGAATAATCTCGTCACCGGCGATCCCGGGGAAGATGTATTTGTGCCCGCCCGAGAAGCCCACGACTTCATGGGGAAATACAGGGCCTAAGATAAAGAACTCATCATACTCAAAGATCAGCTTGTTGATAGCCACGTCCACTTCCTCGCGGAACAGGCCGTCACTGATCTGCTCGATTTCGTCGGCGGAGATTCTGCCGATAGAAGCGAACGTCTGCGGTTTGTCCCATTCGTGGTTGAAGAACTTCACGGCTGCGTATTTGCCGCGGCGCTCACCCGCCGTCATGCTGAGCCTGGCGCAAATCTGCTCTTCGCTCATGGGCTGATGAGTGCCCAGCGCCACGAGGCAATCGACGGCCTTCGCTTTCGGCCCCAGGAATTCATAAATCATTTTGAAGACCTCGCCGATAGGGCCGGAACGCGTGTTGTCGGGAATGATTATTAAGATTCTTTTGCCTGCGTAGTTGTTCTGCGCGAAGAATTCCGCGACAGCTTGCTTCGCCTGCTTATTCTCGATGCGGCCGTCTTTGTTTTGTCGTTCAATCACCATAGTTTAGTCATCCATATCCCAAAGCTGTATTCTAAACGCCTATCCACCCTATTGTTATACTCATGTTCATCAGGTGTCGTTCATTTTTCACAAATCCGGACGGGTCGCACAGAAGCCCAGGGTCAGCCCGCCATCCACCGTGATACTGGCGCCCGTGAGGTAGTCGCACCGGTTCGAGCACAGGAAGACCACGAGCTGCGCTATCTCCTCGGTCGTGCCTATCCGGCCCGCCGGGATGGAGGTCAGGAAACTCGCCTGCCGGTCCAGCGGGGTCAGCTCCGTGGCGATGGCGCCGGCCACGATGGAGTTGACCTGAATGTTGTATGGCGCCAATTCCAGGGCCAGGGACTTTGTCAGGGTCTCCAGTCCGCCCTTTGCGGCGCTGTAATGGGCGTAATATCGCCTTGCGTCGTAGGCATGAACGGAGCTGATATTGACGATCTTGCCGCCGGTTTTGTTGTCGCGCATCATGCGGCCGGCGCATTGAGCGCACAGAAAAGGAGCCTTGAGATTAACCGAAAGCACGCGGTCCCAATCCTCTTGCTCGAGCTCCAGGACGGGGCTGGGGTTTTGCGTGGCCGCATTGTTGATGAGGATATCCAGTCCGGCGAAAGTCTTTCTTATCCGCGAAAACATTTCGTCAATTTCCGCGGGCTTCGACAGCTCGGCCGTGACCATGATGGAGTCCGGGCTTAGCTTCTTGACATCGTCGAAAGAACGGCAAAGGGCCTCAGAGTTTTGCGAGCCGTGAACAATCACTTTGCATCCGTTGCGGGCAAGCTCGAAAGCGATCGTCTTGCCGATGCCCCGGCTGGACCCTGTGACCAGCGCGACTTTACCTTTGAGCTCCATCTTTCGTCTCCAAAGGAAAATGAATAGAACCGCCGTGATCCATTACAAGGTAACGAAGTTTGCGTTTATCCGCTATCCGGCGGAATTCGTTTACGTCGGCCGTGTTGAGGGTAAACATGTCATAGTGCATCGGAATAGTCAGGCCGGCCTGGATGTCAAGGGCGAGCCGAACGGCTTCATCACAGGTGAGATTTCCTTCGAGGCCGAGTCTGTGTCTGAATTCATCCCGGCCGTTGATGGGCAGGAAAGCCAGGTCGATTCTGTGTTTCCCGATGCGCTCGGCCTGTCCCTCATAGGGGATGGTATCGCCGGCGTGAAATACGGTAATGCCGCCGAGGTCGATGACGTAACTGAGATAAGGATAACCCTTCCGGGGGTGTTGGTCGAACTGCTCGTGCTTGGCCGGAACGGCGTGAACACGTATTTCATCCAGGCTCAGCTCGTCGCCGCCTTTGAGTGTATGAATTCGCTCCTTGGCGATTCCGAAGCTCCGCATCGTATCGCGGGCACATTCGGGCACGACGAAAGCAGCGAGGGGCGACCCGGCGGCAATGACCGGGATGCCATCGGGATCGATATGGTCGGCGTGGTCATGGGTGCAGAGCACAATGTCGGCATGGTCAATATCTTCCGGCTTCATCGGCGCCGGCTTGATCCGCACGTGCTCGTTGGGCTTGCCCCGGGTTATATCTTCAGCGTATGTGCTCAGGTAGGGGTCGATATAGATAATCCGTCCGGGCGATTTGAAGACAAAGCCTTCCTGGCCTATCCACCAGATTCGAAGGCCGCCCGGCTCGACCTGCGTCTCGTTGATTTCGCTGACCAATGCGTTCATGACTGACAGTCGATAATTACCTTGACCGCCCCGCTCTTGCTCTTATTACAAGCGACCTCGAACGCCCTTACGGCATCGGACAGGCCGAAACGGTGCGTGACCAGCGGATCCACTTTGACCTGCCTGGCCGACACCAATTCGATCACCCGTGGAAAATCCGTGTACATGGCGTTTGACGACGTTCTTATCGTCCGCTCGCCGCTGAGCAGCAGTGATGGAAAACGAAGCTCATCTTCCTTCGTGGCCATCAGAACCAGCGTCCCGCCTTTTTTGAGGATTTTCAGCGATTCGAGGATGCTGGCCGACGTGCCGACCGTGTTAAAGGCCAGATCAACGCCCAGAGAATTCGTTCTTTCCATGACAAGGCCGTGGAGACTCTTCTTACTATGACTGAGATTCAATGGATAATCGACACCGACTTTTCCGGCGATAGCCACATTCTCGGCGGCGATGTCGCTAATGAACGTTCGAATCGCGCCGTAAACCTTGACAAGCTGTGCTATCAGCAGGCCGATGGGACCGGCCCCGAGAACGGCCACCTTGTCCAGCGGTTTCGGCCCGCCCACATCCACGGCGTGAATGGCGGCAATCAAAGGGTCCAAGAACGTCGCCTGCTCGTCGCTCACGTTTTCGGGCAGCTCAAAGAGCTGGCTGGCGAACGCCGGGCAAAATTCCGCCATGCCGCCGGGATAGAAGTCCATTTTGCCCCAGCCTTGCCCGTGGCCGAGGTGTTTTGTGTAGTCGCAGAGATTCTCCTGCCCGTTTCGGCAGAAGCTGCATCGGCCGCACGTAATAAAGGTGTTCACGCCGACGCGCTTGCCGAGCAGGTGCGCATCGGATTTGTCGAAGACCTCGTGCACGACACCCGTGAGCTCGTGGCCTAAGATGATGTTCGGCGGGTTGTCGATATGACGGCCGAGTGTCTGCTTGCTCCAGGGGTTCTCGCCGTGAAAGTAGCGAACGTCGCTGCCGCAGATGCCGCACTTGGAGACCTTGATGAGCACCTGGCCCGCCGACAGCGCCGGCGTTGGAACGTCCATAACGGCGATGTGCTCGGGAGATTTTAGAACGAGTGCTTTCACTGAGTCACTCTACCTTCTGTGATTCCTGCCGTTCGCATCGTGTATGGTGCGCTGCGCGCCATACGAATCTCTATTTTTCCCACGGGGGCCGTTCCGGCAGATACGCATCGAATTCCGCGATTAGTCTTTCTTCGTAGCCGCCCGCATACTTGCCGTTGATGAACTTGTCGGACGCCTCGTCATGAAGCCGCTTCCACGATTCGATCTCGTCGCCGGGATTGACCGGGTAGAACAAGGCATTGTTGACTTTGGCGGCCTTCATGTCCCCCGGGGCGTCGCCGATCATCAGGATATGATCCTTCCCGTACTTGCCCTTTGTGGCATACTCGAGGTGCTGAGCCTTTGTCCCCATTTCCTGGCCGGCTATAATCGCGGCGTACTTGGCGATGTCGTGTTCTTCCCACTCGCGAATAAGGGCTTCGCCGGGCGTTGCGGAGACGACGATAACATCGGCTGAAGGCTGAATTTTAACTAAGCTCTCCCGCACATACGGAAATGGCGGCATGGCCTTGACCGTCTCTTCGATGGCCCAGTTGACGCGCTCGCTCCAGGCCAGGACAAGCTCCAGCTCGCGTTTGGCCTCGGGGCCCGCAGCCTCGTCAATTGCTTTCTTAAGGCCGTCGTTGCTCAGCAGGCTTTTCGGGTCATCGACCCAGGCAAAATAATGGGGGTACTGCGGGACCTTAAAGCCGCGGGACTTGGTCATCGGATGGTTGGGCAGCAGCTCGGCGATGATGCGCTTGACCGTCTTGTGCCGGTTCGCGCCCCGTGTTTTGGAAAACAAATCCGCGAAGTCCTTACATTCGCGGGCCGCCTGGGCGACCGGCTGCAGGCCGAAATAGGCAATCATCCATGGGCAGAAACACTCTCGCTGCTTGATTCCCATCGTATCGAAGGCACAGCCGTCCGAATCAATGCCGACGAAGAATTTGTGCTTGGGCTTGAAATCTCTTAGTGGTTTTGCCGGGTCAAAATCAGGCATTTCATACTCCTGAAGAATAATCATTCATCTATCATCACTAATCACTTCTTCACACGCCGCTGAAGGCGGAGAATCCGCCGTCAACGGGGACGACGATGCCCGTGACGAATTTGGCCGCGTCGCTCAGCAGCCACATCATGGTCCCGATGAGCTCTTCGGCCTCGCCGAATCTGCCCATCGGCGTATGGTCAATAATGGTCTTTCCGCGGGCGGTCAGCCCGCCGGTCTTTTCGTCGGTCAAGAGGAATCGGTTCTGCTCGGTCAGGAAAAATCCGGGCGCGATCGCGTTGACGCGGATATCTTTGGAATAGTTCTGGCACACGTGCACAGCTAACCACTGCGTAAAGTTGCTGATGGCTGCCTTGGCCGCCGAATACGCGGGGATTTTGGTCAACGGCCGGAAGGCGTTCATGCTGGAGATATTCAATATGACTCCGGCGCCGTGATCGGCCATCTGTCTGCCGAAGACCTGCGTCGGCAGCAGGGTGCCGAGGAAATTCAGGTCGAAAACGAACCGGACGGCCTCGCTGGGCAAATCGAAAAACGATAGCTCGGGCGAAGTGGTGGCTTCTTTTTTGTTCCCGCCGGCGCCGTTGATCAGCACGTTGACATGGCCGAACTTGGAATTGATTTTCTCTTTAGCCGCTTCGATGCTCTTTTTATCCAGCACGTCGCATTTGACCGCGATGGCCCGGCCGCCGCCGGAGGTGATCCCGCCGGCAACCCTGGCCGCGGCAGCTTCGATCAGATCCAGAACGGCGACTCTTGCCCCGGCTTCGGCCAACGCTGCAGCCATTGTGCCACAGAGGACGCCGCCGCCTCCGGTGATTACGATGGTCTTGCCCTTGATGTCGAATAGATCGCTCATTATGTTTGTCCTTACTTCCTTAGAGGTAGTCTGGAAGTTTCTTCTTTAACGGTTTGCGTTTGAACCTCATGAAGACGGGCAGGCCGTCCTCGCCGATTGTAACGGGTGCCTGGCCCTGGACCAGCGGCCTTATGTAGTCACGCATCGCCCTGGTGATATGATTGCCTTTTTCATTGATGAACTCGGCCGGCACTTTCTTTTCGCCGTTGGCCACGTCCCTCAGCTCAGCCAGGCCCGTCGTGCACTTGTACGCTCGGCCTTCTTCGCGGACCAACGTCACCATTTTTCCGTTCACGCCGCCGAGCGCGTGCTTGACGGCCATTCGCCCGCACATGTACGCCTCTTTGACGTCGGTGGCCGAGGCAAAGTGCATGGCGCTTCGCTGGTTGGTGCCGAGCTTATTGAAGCGGGCCTTTATGCCCACCTCCTTTTCGATGACGGCCTTGAGCATCTCGGCGACGCCGCCTAACTGAACGTGGCCGAAACTGTCTTTGGCAAACGCCCCGGAATCCGCCGTGACGTATTGGCCTTTGTCATCTTTGAGTCCCTCGCCGGCAACGATGAAGACCCTGCCTAATCGCCCGAGCACCTCCTTGACGTCGCTGACGAGCTTCTCGAAGGAAAAGGCCGCTTCGGGCATATAGATTAGATGCGGCGCATCTTCCGGGCTGCGGGCGGCAAGGCCCGTCGCCGCGGCGATCCAGCCGGCGTTCCTGCCCATGACCTCCAGGATAGTGCACGTATCAGTAGTATAAAGGGCCTCCGTATCTCTGCCTGCCTCAGCGGCACAGGTGGCGACATACTTGGCTACGCTGGGGTAGCCCGGACAATGGTCGGTATAGGCCAGGTCGTTATCAATCGTCTTGGGGATGCCCATGCAGACCAGCTCATAGCCGGCGTCGGCGGCCAATTTGTTGACCTTGTCGGCGGTGTCCATCGAGTCATTGCCGCCGGCATAGAAGAAATAGCGGATATTATGGGCCTTGAAGACATCCAGCACTCTCTCGAAGTCGGCCTTGGATTGGTCGAGCGATTTGAGCTTGTACCTGCACGAGCCCATCGCCGCCGCGGGCGTCCGCTTGAGCGCCTCGATTGTTTCGGGCTTTTCAGCAGTGATATCGAACAAATCCTCCTTGAGCACGCCTAATATGCCGTTGGTTGCGGCTATGACCTTGCCGATTTTACCTGATTTAACAGCCTGCTGTATGATGCCGCAGGCGCTGGAGTTAATGACCGTCGTCGGCCCGCCGGATTGGGCCACGATTGCATTCGGTTTGGCACCCATCGCAATTATATCCTTTTCCTTTATATTCACTCAGGTATTGATTAAACCACACCACTCCGGCAGAATATACACCGAGCCGACCGAGACTTCAACAGTTTTTGGAGCCTGTGACCGAATCGGAGTAGAGTATGGCAAACTACATGATTGCACGATTTGACGAGCTTGACGCCGTAAGATGTCCCTGCGGCTTTTCCAAGAGGGCCTTCGTCAGCCCGGACAACGCCACCGCCACGATGCACATCGTCGATATCGAGCAGGACGCCCGAGTGCATTATCACAAGAAGCTGACCGAGATTTATCTCGTGTTGGAAGGCGGCGGCGAGATGGAGCTGGATGGCCAAAGAGTCGCCGTCGAGCCTTTCACCGCTATTTTGATCAAGCCCGGCTGCCGCCATCGAGCCGTAGGAAAGATGCGAATCGTCAACGTCTCGGTTCCCGCCTTCGACCCGGCCGACGAGTGGTTTGATTAGCACAATCCGTATTTCTGTGGTATAATACAAGGATGATTCGCAAGATTGTACAGAAACATGATTTAGATAAGTTCTCGGAAATCAGGCAGAACCTTCAGTATTGGCTCAGCCGCCCGCCGCAGGAGCGCCTCGCGGCGGTCGATGCCCTCAGACGCGAATATTATGGAGATTCGCACCGACTTCAAAGAGTTGCTCGAGTTGTTCAACAAGCACAAGGTTGAATACCTCATCGTGGGCGGCTACGCCTTAGCCTTTCACGGCGCCCCCCGTTTTACCGGCGATATCGACCTGTTCGTCCGGCCGGTCCGCGAAAACGCCGAGCGAATTCTGGCCGCTCTGAACGAATTTGGCTTCAGGTCGCTGGATCTGTCTGAGGACGATTTCACCACGCCGGACAGAGTGATCCAGCTCGGCGTTCCCCCCATACGCATCGACATCGTGACAAGCATCAGCGGCCTCTCGTGGGAAAGGGCTAAAATGAATAAAGTGCCCGGCCAATACGGCCAGACGCCGGTATTTTTCATCGGTCGTGCAGATTTCATCGCCAACAAAAGGGCGACCGGCAGAAAAAAAGACGCCGCCGACATCGAAGCTCTGGATGAGCAATAGGCGGTGTGATGGGCAACCACTTCGGCTTCGCTCGGGGCAACTTGTTTGCCCATGCTGCATAATGCAGCGTAAACCGAACCGCATGGTCAGGAGAGCCTGCCCATCCTATGCGCTGTCCACGTCCGGGCGCGAGGCGGAGCTTTGCGGGGCCTCGCGTTTCCTGTAGAAGCTCCAGCACAGGTAGCCAGGGATTCCGATGGCCACCCAGACCAGGCCCATCAGAGAGTTGATCAGAGGGGACGAGCCGTTTCTGTAGTTCAGGATGTCCGTGTATAGCGTGAAGAGGACATACATCGAGGCGAAGGCGACGAAGATGATGGTCGTCGCCGGGTAGCCCCAGACTCTGTAGGGCCGGGGGGCGTCGGGCATGCGTTTGCGGAGTGTAAAGACACTGACCGCCGCCAGAGCGTAGAAAATCCAGCTTACGAAGATGAGCATGTCCGTGAGCTGGTCGAAGGTGCCGCTCAGGACGAGCATCGAGGCCCAGGTGCCCTGGACGAGCAGGGAGTTGCCCGGCGTGTGGAAACGGGGGTGGACCTCGCCGAGCCGACGGAAGAAGAGCTTCTCGCGAGCCATGGCGAAGTAGACCCGCGCCGACATCATCGTCGTTCCGTTGACGGCCCCGAAGGTGGAGATCATAATCGCCACGGCGATCACCGCTCCGCCGTGCCGGCCCAGGAAGCTGCTGGCTACGTCGATGGCCACGATATAGCTTCCGCCGCTGGCCTGGGCGGCCCTGTACCTGCTCGCCATCTCGGCGACGGGGATGATGTAGATGTAGGCGAGATTGATGGCAACGTAGATGGCGATGATGATGAGCACGGCGGCGGCCATGGCCCGGGGCAGGTTGCGCTGCACGTTCTTGATCTCGCCGGACATGTAGGTCACGTTGATCCAGCCGTCGTAGGCCCAGAACGCGCCGGCCAGGGCCGTGATGATCGCGAGGAAGACCGGGGGCGAGCCGGCCGCCCCGGCCCCGGAATCGGCGGCCGACTGCGTGAGATTGCCAAGGCTCCCATGCCCCAAGGTGAAGGCCAGCACAACGATGACAGCGATGATCGCAACCTTGAGTGTCGCGAAGACGACCTGGATGACACTGCCGAGCTTCACGCCTAAGTAGTTGATCCCGGTGAGGAAAGCGATCAGGCTGATGGTGCAGAGCTTCAGGCCGATGAACTTGAAGGGTGTCAGCTCGCCGATACCGGGGATGGGGATGCCCCACTGCTCCCAGGTCGCGGGCAGCCTCGGGAACGCAACGAAGTAACCCAGCGAATCCGCGAAGACATAAGCGATCGCGGCAATGGAGCCGGCCTGGATGACGACAAACGCCGCCCATCCGTAGAGGTAGCCGACGAAATGGTTGAAGCCTTTGTTAAAGTAAACGTACTGACCGCCCGGGTCGCGGAACATACCGGAGATCTCGGCGATCGACAACGCCCCGAAGAGCGTTACGAAGCCGGCGACGATCCAGATGATGATGAGCAGTTCGGGCGAGTCGAGCTGGGTGGCCATGAGGCCGGGCTTCTTGAAGATGCCGGAGCCGATGACGGAGCCTACGCCGCAGGCGATGGCGGTGATGAGGCCGAGCTCACGGCTGAGTTCGCGGGTTTTGTTTCCATTGCTGTCTGTCATGGCGATCCTTCAGCGACCGTCGATTGTAGTCTCCCCGCCCGGCGAAAGCAACGCGATTGTGAAATGCGACGATTCGGTTGCGGCTGCGATGCCGCGCCCGGCCGGGCTTTCAGGGGTCAGACCGTCGCGTAGCGTTCGATCCTGTGTCATCTGATAACTCCCAGAGGCATTACGTTGAAAAAACGGGGGGATTCGTCCTATGAGTCCGCCGAACCGCGTTCATCTCTCACGGTCGCTCTGGCGCGCGGGTTTTGAGAAAAAGTCGGCTGTGTGCATCCTTGGTACGTCGCATGATCCGTCCATAGTTTCCCTTTGTCTATGACACTCTCAGGCACAATCAGGGCACACCATTAGCGACACCATGCATATTTTCCCGTTGAGCTTGTGCGGGCGCGAGATTGGCAGATCGTATGGGCGGGAAACATGCCCATCGGCCTGCTTCGGCGCCGGCTGCGCGGGGCTGTATTGATGTTCATCTCGTCAGGGCGCTCGTCTCGGCGGAGCGAGCCGGAGCCGGGGAGCCTGCCGGAGCACGGCAGCCCAGCCCGCCAGACGTAAGGCGGGCCAGCCTCCGAAGCTTGTCCCTTCCGAAGCTTGTCCCTTCAACTCTGTTCAGCGCAGCCTCTGAGCCCATTCGGCTACCCCTTCGATTCCGCTCAGAGCTTCGGCTAATTCAGGGCAAACTATGAAAATGTACCCCGCCTGAGTCTTCAAAAAAACAAAGCCAATCCGTCAGGAACGAATTGCCGGAGGTCACTGGTATTTGTTCGTAATACTATCCATCAGAATGTTGTTTTTCGTGCGTCATTTTTATGCCGCCC
>CAYWZW010000009.1:0-101759 GCA_964462945.1 uncultured Pirellulales bacterium | reverse complement strand
GACCAGGGACCTGCAAATGGCTATTGAGGCGCCGACCAGCAAATTCAAAAAGACGAATCTCAAAATCTACATAGGTCTTTGCATTGTTGGCGCGGTTTGGTTTGCGTATGACGGCTATTTCAACGAGACGTTCAGGAAAGAAAACACCGATGCCAACGGCGAGCCGAACGGCACCCTGGTCTTCAATCAGAAATCGCCGCCCTTTTTCGCCGGCGCCGCGGTGCTCTTAGGCGCGTACCTGTTCGCCGTAAAACGTAAGAAACTCATCGCGGACGAAAGCGAGCTTGTGGTCAGCGACAAGGAAAGGATTCGCTACGATTCCATACAAAAAATAGACAAGACCTACTTCGACAAGAGGGGCTTTTTTATCATCACCTACAAAGACGGGAACGGCAACGAAGTCCGCCGGGCCTTGAGCAACAGGAGGTATGACAACCTGGGCGCCGTTTTGGATCATCTGGTGGCGAAAATCAGTTGAACGCGATCGAGGCAGGACCCGGCCTCTTGTAGAATGAAGAGCGGCAGACGACCAGAAGGAATGTATGCACATGAATCATTGCGTTGTGGGATTACAGTGGGGCGACGAAGGCAAAGGCAAGGTTGTCGATATCCTCGCCGAGCACAGTGATGCCGTCGTGCGATACGGCGGCGGAGCCAATGCCGGCCACACGGTGGTCGTCGGCGATACCCGGTTCGCTTTGCATCTGCTGCCCAGCGGTTCGGTCCGGCCGAAAGTCATCTGCGTCATTGCAAACGGCGTGGTCGTTGATCCGGAAGTCCTGGGAACCGAAATTGACACGCTCGCCCAAAAAGGCATTTCGCTCGACGGACGGCTCCTTATCAGTGAGAATGCCCACGTCGTCCTGGACTACCACAAGAGGGAGGATCAGCTAAGCGAAGAGTCGCTCGGCAAGAACAAGCTGGGCACAACGGTGCGCGGCATCGGCCCTTGTTACGCCGACAAAGTCGGCAGAAGCCATGCCCTCCGCATGGGTGACTTGGGAAATCTCGAAGGGCTCAAAACCAAACTGCAAACAATCGTCGAATACAAGAACAAGATTTTCGGGGCCCTCTACGACGCCGAGCCGATGAGTGCCGACGCCATCTTCGAAAAGTGCGAATCATACGCCCACAGGTTTCTGCCCTACGTGACGGACACCACCGAATTTCTGCACAAGTCCATCGCCGAGAGCAAATCCATCCTCTTCGAAGGCGCCCAGGGCTCGCTGCTGGATTTGGACCACGGGACGTTTCCATTCGTCACCAGCTCGAACTCCAGCGCGCTGGGCATGCCGGCCGGCTGCGGTGTGCCCGCCAAATGGGTCGATAAATTCATCGGCGTGGTCAAAGCCTACACAACCCGGGTCGGCGCCGGCCCGTTCCCCGTCGAGCAGGACAACGAGATCGGCCAATACATCCGCGACAAAGGGAACGAATACGGCACCACGACCGGCCGTCCGCGCCGATGCGGCTGGTTCGACGCCGTGGCGGTGTCCTACAGCGTAACCATCGGCGCCATCGGCTCAGTCGCACTACTGCACCTTGATACGCTCGGCGGCCTGAAAGAATTAAAGATCTGCAGGGCCTATAAAATCAACGGGCAAGAAAAGACCTTTTTCCCGGCCAATACGGCCAGGCTCGCCCAGGCCAGTCCCGTTTACGAGACGCTGCCCGGCTGGGACCAGGACATAAGCGAGGTCAGAGACTTTCAGGACTTGCCCGTGAACGCCCGGGACTACGTTTGCCGAATCGAGGAGCTTATCGGCAGACCCGTCACCATCGTTGGCGTCGGGCCAAAACGAACCCAGACCATTTTCAGACACTAACGTTTGGCGCACAGGGCAGGGAAAACCAGGCACCAAACGCTGTCCGCCATGAAAAGCTTTAAAGAAAAACTCGATGAAACCGCCAGGCGCCTTGGGCTGACACCCGAACGGATGCCCCGCCATCTGGCGATCATTATGGACGGCAACGGCCGGTGGGCCCAGCAGAGGTCCCTGCCGCGAGTCGAAGGGCACCGCCGGGGCGCTAAAACGGTCGAGCGAATCGCTCAATACTGCGTCGATTTTGGCATCGAGTCTCTGACTTTATACTCTTTCAGCATAGAGAACTGGAAAAGACCCGAAATGGAAGTCAACGCTCTTATGCATCTGTACGCCGAGTACCTTGTCGGGATCCGGCCCACGTTGATGAAAAACAACGTAAAGCTGATTCACCTCGGCCGGCTGGCCGGACTTCCCGTGCCGGTACAAAAGGAACTCGCCGAGACCATGGAGAAGACCGGCAAGAATACAGGCATGACGCTGGCCCTGGCCTTGAATTACGGCGGCCGAACGGAAATCGTGGATGTGACCAGGAAGATCGCTCAAGAATACAAGAGAGGCGACCTCCACCTCAACGATATCAACGAAGAGTGCATTAGCGCCCACCTGTACGGAGCCGGACTGGCCGAGCCGGACCTCTTGATACGTACCGCAAACGAAATGAGAATCAGTAATTTTCTGCTCTGGCAGATTTCATACAGTGAGTTCTATGTTACAAAAACGTTGTGGCCCGATTTTGAGAAAGCATCTCTTGAAAAAGCCGTCCGGGCATACGCAAAACGAAGCCGACGTTTTGGGACTATCAAAATGATTTCGTAGCCGCTGGAGCGCAAACTCATAAACAACAATCGCACTCCTGCAAAACGTCCGAACGAATTGAGAAATGCTGAAATACAGGTTGCTTTTTGGAACATTGATGACGGTGTTATTCACCGCCGTCGCCCTTTTCGACGGCTGGCTTGACGGCTCTCTGACAACCTCGACAACCGACGACAAATCTGTGCAGGGGACGGCCTTGTGCATCCTTATCGCCCTGTTGGCCATTCCCGCCCAAATCGAGCTGTCGAAACTCGCGGGGGCGAAAAATCTGAAGGTCTTCCTGCCTGTTTCGATCATCAGCTCCATTCTATTCGCCACCTGGCGTTTTTGGCAGCAGCTCATAAGCCTTCGGCCGGAACTCTATCTGCTTTTGCTGTCGGTCTTTACGTTGCTGGCCGTGCTTCTATGCCAGTACGCACGCTATGGGACTTGCGGAGTCCTGGCCAATTGTGGGGCAAATTGTTTTTCGATTTGGTATCTGGGACTTCTGAGCAGCTTTTGCCTGGCGGCCCGAATCGAGTTTGGGCTCTGGCCTCTGCTCATGTTTGTTTTCGTTGTAAAGTCCTCTGATATAGGAGCTTATGCCATCGGAACTCTGTTCGGTAAACACAAGTTTTCCCCGAAAGTCAGCCCGTCCAAGACCTGGGAGGGCATGGGCGGCGCTTGTGCCGCGGCGGTAATAGTCGCTGTAGGCTTTGCGGTCAGTTGTGATATAATGGCGTGGTGGCTGGCCATTGTTTTTGGCCTGTGTTTTGCCTTTATCGGGCAGATGGGCGATTTGACCGAGTCCATGATGAAGCGAGATGCTGAACGGAAGGATTCGGCCAATAAAGTGCCCGGCTTCGGCGGGATACTGGACATCATAGACTCGCTTCTGGTCGCCGCGCCCTTTGCATACTTGTTCTTTATGTGGAGTTGTTGATAGAGGACCACGTTGGACGTTACGATACAATTGAATTCGACGGACAATCAGATCGAGCTGTTCGGCCCCGCGGACAGTTACCTTCGTCTTCTGCACCAGGCGCTCGGCGTTCAAATTGCCGCTCGCCACAGCAAGCTGGTCATCACGGGCAAGGAAAAAGACGTCAACAGGGCCGTCGAAATCCTCGGTAAAATGCAGGAACAGCTTCTCAAGCACGGCTGCCTTGAGGCGGCGGACGTGACCGCCTTTCTCAGACACCGGGATTCGTGCGAAACGATCGAGCCCGACGAGATCCTGAGCGTCTTCTCGCATAAGAAAGTCATTGAGCCGTCCACCAAGGGACAGTTGAAGTATATCGAAACCATGCTGGCCAACGACGTGACCTTTTGTATCGGGCCGGCGGGAACCGGCAAGACCTACCTGGCCGTAGCCGTGGCCGTCTCCATGCTCAAGAAACGGCAAGTCCGCAGAATCGTCCTGGCCCGTCCGGCCGTCGAGGCCGGCGAGAAACTCGGCTTTCTGCCGGGAGACTTGCAGGCAAAGGTCAACCCGTATCTTCGTCCTCTGTTCGACGCCCTCGAAGATATGATGGATTTTGCCCAGATGAGGAAACTCACGGAACTGGATATTATCGAGATCATTCCACTGGCCTTCATGCGAGGCCGAACGTTGAACGAAGCCGTCATCATCTGTGACGAAGCCCAGAACACCTCGGCGCTGCAGATGCTCATGGTCCTGACAAGACTCGGGCACGGCTCAAAAATGATCATCACGGGGGACATCACGCAAATCGATCTGCCGGCGGGCCAGAAAAGCGGAATGATCGAAGCCATTGAAACGCTGCGACGAATCAAAGGCATAGGCTGCGTGGAATTAGCTCAGAAGGACATCGTGCGGCACCGGCTGGTCCAGAACATCGTGCAGGCTTACAAAAAGAAAGCCAAAGCGAATTAGTCGCCAATACCAACGGGAATCATAGATGGGACTTTGGAAGAGAATAAGCCCGCGACGAAGTCAGGTCCGCAGAGATATGTCGGCCGAGCGTTTCTCACAAATAAACAGGTTTGCCAGCACGGACGCGCTGATCTCTATCCTGACTTGGCTGCTTTTTGTCGTCCTGTGCACCTTTGTTCTGGCGCTGCCCGACGCCGGGGCTTCCAAAATCATACCCACCGCCGTCATCGTGGTTTTGATCTCCCTGGCGGGGGCTTTATATATCCATCGTTACCAAAAGAGGATGAGGAAGAACCACGCCCGGGCCCTGGTGCTGGTCGGCCTGTTTGCCGTGATGCTGGCGGCAGCCAAGCTCGGCGTCTCGTCCACGGAACACACCTTTCTGGCGACGGGAACCGCCGTCACAACAGCCGTCATCTTGACAATCGCCTACGACCAGCGCTTTGCGATAGGCATAAGCGTATTCTATTGTCTCTTTGCCTGTCTCGCGGTCGAATCGATACCGGATAACGGACCCCAGCTAACGGGTATCGACCTGTTTCTGACCATGGGCGCCGGCGTGGTGACCTGCTGTTTCTTGCTGAAAGAAATCCGCACGCGAATCAGACTGCTCCAGGTCAGCACGCTGGCGGCGGTCGTTGTGTTCATAGCCGCCGCGGCTCTGGACTATCTACCCCGAAAATTCGAGTCTGCTCAAATTTTCAGAGATGCCGGCCTTCATGCAGGGATAACCCTTGTTGTCGGCGTGTTCATCCAAGGTCTGCTCCCGCTGATTGAAAAGGTCTTCCGCATAGCAACGAGCATGACGCTCCTGGACTACAGCGACGCCAATCAACGCCTGCTCAAGAGGCTTCACATGGAAGCGCCCGGCACGTTCAGCCACAGCCTGTTGATCGGCTCCATCGCCGAGGCGGCGGCCACCGCCATCGGGCGCAACGGTCTTCTGTGCAGGGTGGGCGCCTATTACCACGACATCGGGAAGATCAACAAGGCCGGTTATTATATCGAAAATGAGCTGGGCTTCGCCAGCCGGCACGAGAAGCTCTCGCCCACGATGAGTCATTTGATCATCATCGGCCACGTCAAAGACGGAATCGAAATGGCCAAGGAATACGGCCTGCCCAGCGTGCTCCGGCAGTTCATCGAAACGCATCACGGCACAACTCTCATCGAACCTTTCTACAACGAGGCCAAAAAGTTGAAAGCCAAAGGCTCAAAAGGAAAAACGGCGGACGCTCCTTCTGAGAGTGAATTCAGATACCCCGGCCCGAAACCGCGAACCAAAGAAGCAGCGATTGTCATGCTGGCCGACACCGTGGAAGGCGCCGTCAGGAGCCTCTCGGAAATAACGCCGACAAAAATAGAAGCGGTCGTGCACAACATGGCGATGAAACGCCTCCAGGACGGCCAGTTCGACGAATGTGACCTGTCTCTGCGGGAGCTCAGCCAGATCGAGGCCAGCATATCCATGACTCTGGCGGCGCACTATCACGGCCGAATCGCATATCCGCAAGCACCGGACGTGCCGCCAGGCAGCCAATCCCAACCCGAGCCGCCCGAGCCGGAAGACGACTAACGTACGAGAATGACCTCCGCAAAACAAGATCAAGGTATGACCCTTCGAATCGCGAAGAATTTCAGAGACGTGCGTGTTTCCCCGCCCAGATTAAAGAAACTGGTCAAGGCCGTCTGCAACCGTTTCGCCGGGCACGGGACACCAGGTACAAAATACCAGGTCAGCATTGCGATAGTTGACGATATCCAAATCCGGGAATTGAGCAGCCAGTTCCTGAGCCGCAAAGCGACGACGGATTGCCTGAGCTTTGACTTGTCCGATGAAGAAGCCTCGCACGCCCGAGATCTCAACTGCAAAACGCTCGAAGTGGTCGTCAATGGCCAAATGGCCGTGAGGCAGGCCCATTTGCGGGGACATTCAAGCGAAGCGGAGCTGGCGCTCTACATAACGCACGGCTTGCTGCACAACTTTGGATTCGACGACTCCACAGGCAGCGGCGCTCGAAAGATGCACCAGGCCGAGGACGAGATTTTGCAGGAACTCGGCTACGGCCCGGTATATAATAAGGGCCGATGAATATCGAATTTTGAATCCGGAAGGTCTTCAAACAATAGCGATGCTGACGAAGGACCTGGCCATTTGCATACGCGCCGTCGATTTTTCCGAAACATCCCAGGTCGTAACCTTTTTTGCCCGAGATACCGGCAAGATCAGCGCCATCGCCAAAGGCTCAAAGCGGCCCAAGTCGGCGTTTGACGGCCCCATCGAAGTGTTTGCCTTTGGTGAAATTGTTTTCTCCGACACAGCCAGGGATAAGCTCGCCACGCTCACGGAATTCCAGCAGCAGCCGAGCCTTGCACATCTGGCCAAAGACCTTTTTGCCCTCCATTGCTGTCTTTTCGCCGCGGAGCTGCTCAACGGCATGACGGACGATTACGACCCGCATCCACAGCTTTTCGAGAGCTTTCTGCAATTCTTAAAGGATACACGAGTCACCCGTCACGAGCCACGAGGTACGATTTCACTGCTGATATTATTTCAACTAACTCTGCTTAAAGAAGCCGGCGTAATGCCGATTTGGGATTACTGTGTAAACTGCAAAACCAGGTACTCCACAGGACACCTTGCGGTGGAGCGAGGAGCGGCGAGCGGCGAGGTCTATTTCAGCAGCTCCGCCAACGGTCTTGTCTGCCGAGATTGCGAGCCGACGTTTCCCGATAAGGTCAGGCTGACCAAAGAGGCGGCCGCTTGCCTGGCCAATCTCAGAAAGATTCCAGAAGCGGCGGAAAAAACACTCAGGGAAATCGAGAAGATTTTAGTCCGCCACTTCACCGAGCTGCTCGGCCGGCCGCCCAAAATGGCAAAACACGTTCTCAAATAGATACCCTTGCATGGTTGAAGATCAACAAAATCATCCTTGTTCCTGCTGCTCGAAGAGGTCCGTTTCTTCGCTTGGCGGTTTCTTTCTGTGCACCCTCAAACCTAAGTGATCGCAGGCTTGTTTTGTGATTTCTCTGCCCCGCTTGGTTCGACGCAGGAAGCCTATTTGCAAGAGATAGGGCTCGACCACGTCCTCCAGCGTGTCTCTCTCTTCGCCGAGTGTGGCGGCCAGGGCCTCGATACCCGCCGGGCCGCCGTCATAGACGTTAGCCAACGCACGCAGAAACGCGCGATCCAGCTCGTCCAGCCCCAATGGGTCAATCTGCTCCATCTTCAGCGAGCTTTCGACAATCTGTGTGCTCAGCAGACCCGATCCTTTTACCTGGGCGTAGTCGCGGACGCGTTTGAGCAGTCGATTTGCCACCCGCGGCGTCCCCCGCGACCGGGTCGCGATCAATTCCAGCGTCCCATCCTCAGATTTTAGTCCCAGGAGCTTCGCGGACCTGACCAGAATCTCCGTCAGCTCTTCGCTGTTGTAGAAGTCCAGGTGATACAGCATCCCGAACCGGCTGCGCAAGGGAGCGCTGAGCAGCCCCGCCCGCGTCGTGGCGCCAACCAACGTAAAATGCTTCAGCGGGAAATTGATCGTCTTGGCGTGCAGGCCGCTATCGACGGTGAAATCGACCCTGAAATCCTCCATCGCCGGATAAATGAACTCTTCCACGGGCGTGCTGAGCCGGTGAATTTCATCAATGAAAAGTACATCGCCGGTATTGACGTTGCTCAAGAGGCCCATCACGTCGCCGGCCTTGGCCAGGGCCGGGCCCGACGAGCACCGTATCCGTGCCCCCATTTCGTTTGCCACCACGTGAGCGAGCGTTGTCTTGCCGAGGCCGGGCGGGCCGTAGAATAGAATATGCTCCAGCGGCTCGGACCGCTGCCTGGCTGCGGCGATGGCGATCGAGAGCTTGTCTCTGACGTTGCCCTGGCCTATGCACTCGGCTAACAGCTTCGGCCTAAGCGAGACGTTGAAACTCTCTTCCGCCTCGTTCAAGGATTGCCCCGTTATGATCCTGCCTATCGCCATAGTACAAAAACGAAAAAACCAGAATTTCGAAGTTCATCCTTCATTACTCGAAATTCGATATTCCTTTCTCCTCAGACTTCTACTCCCTGCTTCAATCTGTACACCAGGGGAACAAGCGCCTCCGCCGAGCTGATGTCGGGATGCTTGCGGCAGGCGAACTCGACCAGCTCCATCGCTTCGGCTCTTTTTTCGCCCCAGGCGATAAGGATCTCGAGCGCTTCGATCTGAAACGGCTTGAACCCGGCCCCCGCGGGCCCCGCCGCTTCGGCCCCGACGGCAAAAACCTGCAGCTTGCCCTTCAGCTCGGCGATAATCTGCTGCGCCATCCTTCTGCCGATCAAGGGCAGCGACATCAAGGTCTTATCATCGCCGTTCTCGATCGCCGCGGCGATGGTCGCTATCGGAATGCTCAGCGACCGCAGCCCTTTCTTGATACCTATCCCTTTGACGCTGATATACGTGGTGAAAAAGTCCCGCTCGCCGGCGTTCAGGAAGCCGACCATCCTCGGTATCAGATTTCCGCCGCCCGGCGTGCCCTCATAATATTCCATCGTACAGAGCGTGATATCCGAGCCGACCCGCCCGGATAACGCAACAACGCAATAGCTCGGCAGCATGACCTCATAACCGACCGGCCCGACCTGGAGCAGGCACGAGTCGGAATCCAGCTTGACAAGTTTTCCCTCAATCTGGGCAATCATACATTAATTGACCATTGACTATTTTCTATTGACTATTTTTGAATTTGCACAGCACATCGCCGCCGCGATGGCATCGGCTACATCGTGGGGCTCAGGCAGCCGGGATAAGGACAAAAGTGTCTGAATGGTTCGCTGCATCTGCTCCTTCGACGCCCTGCCGTTGCCGGTAATCGATTTTTTTATCCGGGTCGCGCTGAAGCTTCTGACCTCAATCGCCGCTTCAGCGCACTTTTGCAGTATAACGCCCCTTGCGTGCCCCATCAATATCGCCGTCCTCGGATGCGCATAATGCGAGTACAGCTCTTCCACCGCCACGACGTCGGGCTTGAAACTTTCCAGGAGCGACTGCGTGTCCTCGGCGATTCGATTCAGCTTCTGCTCGATAGGCTCGCCGCCGTGCGTGCGAATAACGCCGGCCTCGATCAATTTCTCCTCGCCCGGCCCGGCGTCCAAACACGCATATCCACAGACCTGCAAACCCGGATCAATCCCGAGTATCCTCACTTCCACCTCCATTGCGTGCCCTCGGGCTTATCTTCGAGGACAATATCGCTGCTCAGCACGTTTCGGATCATGTCGGCGGCTGCGAAATTTTTCTGTTTCCGTGCCTTCTCACGCTCTTCTATTAGGTTACCGACTATCCTGGCAAGCCGCTCGTACTCAGCCGCTGTGATTTGTGCACTGGCATATGTTTCCTTCACGATCCCAAGTACGTCTCCGCCCAGGTTTCTAAATGTGTTGTCAACTTCGTTCAGCGTCTCCTTGGTTACATTGGCGTCTGCAAGTGATCTGTCAGCAAGCCGCACAATCTCGAAAATGACCGACAAGGCGACCGCCGTGTTCAGATCATCATTCATTGCATCTTCGAATTTTCCCCTCAACTGTTTGATCTCGCCGGTAAGCGCGGCGTCAACTTGACCTGATGGAGCCGTGTTCCACCTTCTCCGCACCTCGATTACCGCGCCCACGATCTTCTCGTAACCGCTCTGAGCAGCAAATAGGGCGGCGTCGGAGAAATCTATAGGACTCCTATAGTGGCTATTCAGTATCAGTTGGCGTACGGCCAGTGGATCGTATTTTCTGTTCAGTCTTTCATGCTTTGGCTCAGGCGAGTCGATGAAGGCCTGCTTGAGGGTAATGAAGTTGTTCAGACTCTTACCCATTTTCTGGCCATCGACGGTGACCATGTTGTTGTGTATCCAGTATCTTACAAACGGCACGCCGTGGGCGGCTTGCGACTGGGCGATTTCGCACTCGTGATGCGGGAACTTATTCTCCATTCCTCCGCCGTGAATATCAAGAGGCTGGCCGAGATATTTTGTGCTCATCACGGAGCACTCCAAGTGCCAGCCGGGAAAGCCCATCCCCCACGGGCTTGGCCACTGCATAATATGATTCAGCTCAGCTTTCTTCCAGAGCGCAAAATCAGCGGGATTCTTTTTGTCGGGCGAAACCTCCACGCGAGCCCCGGCCTCCATCTCTTCGACGTTCCTGCCGGAGAGCTTGCCGTAGTCCTTGAACTTGGACACATCGAAATAGACCGAGCCGTTGACCTCGTAAGCATAGCCCTTTTCCAGAAGCGTCTTGACCAGCTCGATCTGCTCGACGATATGGCCGCTGGCCCGCGGGCTTATGTCAGGCCGGACGCAGTTGAGCTTGTCCATATCTTCAAAGTAACTTCGGGTATAATATTCAGCCAGCGCCATGGGGTGTTTCTTTTCTTTTTTTGCCGCCTTGACAATCTTATCTTCGCCTTCGTCCGCATCGTCGGTGAGGTGGCCGACATCGGTGATATTCTGCACGTACGTGACGTTGTATCCTAAATAGCGAAGGTATCTGACCAAGACGTCAAAGCTCACGTAACTTTTAGCATGTCCAAGGTGTGCGTGCCCATAGACGGTCGGCCCGCAGACATATATCCCGACACGGCCTTTTTCCAAAGGCTCGAATTCCTCGTGCCTTCTTGTCAAACTGTTATAAAGCTGCAATCCCATTCCAACCTCTCATCAGACACGGATTTATCCGCCTGCGGCGGATTTACACTGGTCATTATTAGACACGGATTAACACCGATTAACACGGCCAATTATTAGACACTGATTTACACTGTCATTTTTCAGACACAGATTAACTTGGCGCGGCCTCGGGCTTCGCCCTCGGCCGCAACCAAAAAGTTCGTCTGACGAAAATACTTCATAAGGTGCTGTTTATCAATATGTTACGAACGGCCAAAACGAAAATCGAGCATAAAAAACAACGTTTTGAAAGATAGTATTACAGATTAACACGGTTTTCATTTTGCATTTTTATGTCTCCTCATGTTTTTCCACAAGCCGAGTTACCAGTTTTTGTATCTCATCCCAATGGTCGGTATCATAGATGTTCACCGCACAACTTGGGTTCTTGCCGCCCCAAGTACGCTGACGAGATTCGGAGAAACTAACCACCTCGTGATGCTTCAATCGGAGGACTTCTTTGACCTCATCTTCGGCCATAAGCACGATTAGGTGCACTTTCTTCCCTTTAGGTTGTATGTATGCAATTCGCTTTCTATCCACAACCCCGATATATGACTTGACAGGATTGAATTTAATTGTGCCTTTTATTTTGAGAAAAGACTTTTTAATCTTCTTGTAAATATCTCTTGCTTTTTCATTATAATTTTTAAGATGAGAATCTTCTGTGTATTGTGAGGCAGCATCACCGGACGAAATATTATCAAAGGGAGTTGTTGGCCAATCATTCCACTTACGTTCCTCGTATACATCATTTTCGACATCTACAAACCATACCTCCAGTTCCGGAAAGGCATTACCTATTCTCTTCCATGCTTCACCGTAGTGTTCGGCTCGTTGGTTCATACCATTTTCAAATCGTATAGGTAAGGCCATTACACATTTTCTGGCTCCACCTTTTAACCGCGAAATAGCTCTAAAAAAACTTCATAGAATTGTTTAGAACGGAGTGGAGCAACTTTCTGAAAACCGATACACTCGATAAATACTCGCACACGCCCCTTTTGGGCAATAATGTCAGCACCTGTTTCCCCCTGTGTACGCGGATTGTTTAATAGTTTATATCCTTGTCGAGGCAACATTTTACGAAGGACTAATTCTACTTGTTCACCTCTTACTGATAGTGCCATTGCTATTTTACCTATCTTTCACCTCTTATGTTTCACAAAAACTGCTTCACGTATAAATCGATAATCAAATCAAGAAATCCACGACCTTATTCATTATAAACATTATGCGCAGCCGCTATAATTTTCTCGGATAACTCTTTATGCTTCAGCGCCTCTATATTTGGTTGCCTTTTTATATAACCGTGTTAATCGGTGTAAATCCGTGTCTAAAAAATTGCCGTGCTAATCCGTGTCTGCATCGAAACCGAAGATGCGGCGCTTTACTGTGACGGATCGTCCAAAGTTTATCAATAAGCCCACAGACAGCCCCGTCGCTTTCAGGTAGTTTACCAGTTGCACCTCGTGGATCGGTTCAAGGTCGCTTACGGCTTTAACCTCGACGATGATTTTGTCGTCAACAATCATATCAGCGTAATAATCACCGACAACTTTTCCGTGGTAAAGCACTTTTAGCAAAAATTCAACAGCACATTTTACGCCCATTTCCTGCAGTTCAATCGCAAGAGCATTTTTGTACACTTTCTCGGCGAAGCCATACCCCAGTTCCTTATGCACTGCGAAGGCCGCAGCTATAATTCTCTTTGAAAGTTCGCTATGCCTTAATGTTTTCAATGTCACTTCTAAACAGTGTTAATCTGTGTAAATCTGTGTCTGACTAATTCGCAAAGTAATCGGTGTTAATCCGTGTCTAATGTTTTCACTCCGTGTTAATCCGCGTCCCGCCAGCTTCTACAATCCTCTGCGTCGTTTCTTCTTGAGAAGCACCGTCGCGGTGGCGGCCATGGCCTGGCCCGCTCCGATTTCGCCGAGGCCCTCGTTCGTCTTGGCCTTGACGTTCACCGCCGTAAAATCAATCCCCAAAAGACCCGCGATGCACCGCTTCATTTGGCCCTTGACCGGCGTCAGCCTCGGCTCTTCCGCGTGTATGATCAAATCAATATTGACGACTTCCCACTGTTTCTCTTCGAGCTGCTCTTTGACAATAAACAGAAGCTCTTTACTGTCTGCATCCTTCCAGCGGGGATCAATATCGGGGAACAATGTCCCTATATCGCCCATTCCGCCGGCTCCAAGCAGGGCGTCGATGACGGCGTGCAGGCCCACGTCGCCGTCGCTGTGGCCGACCAGCCCGGCCGGGTACGGCACGTGAACGCCGCAGAGCATCAATTTCCTGCCCTCGGCCAGCCTGTGGATATCCGTGCCGATCCCACTGCGATATTCGGCCTTCGGCTCCTCAATCACAATATCCCCTTTGTGCTCGGGACGTCCTTGCCGGTGATGCTGACGGCCGCACCCAGCGCCTTGCCGAGCCCCTTGAAAATCGCCTCGGCGATATGATGGCTGTTTGTGCCGTAAGGCACGTTTATGTGAAGATTGAACCTGCCGTTGTTCGAGAAGCTCCGCAGCATTTCCTCCAGGCACTCGACGTCAAAATCACCGATCTTGTCCGTTCGATACTCCACGTTATACACGCAGTTCGCCCTGCCCGATAAATCCACGGAAACATTCGCCAGGGCATCCTCCATCGGCACGGAGCTGTGCCCGTATCGGGCAATGCCCTTCTTGTCGCATAGCGCTTTAAGCAGACATTCGCCTAAGCAGATAGCAATGTCTTCGACGGTATGGTGCGCATCGACTTCCAGGTCCCCTTTGGCCTTAACGACCATATCGATCCGGCTGTGCTTGCTCAGGTGCGTGAGCATGTGGTCCAGGAAGCCTATGCCGCTGTCAATCTCATACTTGCCGACGCCGTCCAGATTCAGCTCAACGGTCACGTCCGTTTCTTTCGTCTGCCTGTGAATTTGGGCAATTCGCTCTTCCATAAGTACATTCCTCTTTATGCCATCGCCGCGAAAACGGCGATCCAATCGCCTGCTCAAGGTCTAATCCGGGTGCGATTCGCTCGCCGCTTTGCTCGTGTGTTCCCCTTCCTGCTCCGACAGGATTTCTTTCAACGCCAGAATAACCCTGTCGTTTTGCTCCGGCGTGCCAACCGTTATCCTCAGCCGATTGCTGAGCTCCGGCAGGTCAAAAAACCGGACATAAATATTACGCTCCACCAGCCTATCGTAGATCACGCGTGCCGGGCAATTTCTGCTCTCGGCCAAAACAAAATTGGCATAGCTCTTCGGCACGATGAAATCCAAAGCGCGGAGCTGTCCCACTAACAACTCGCGTGCTTTCTTTATTTTTTCGGTTGTCTGCCGATAATACTCCCGGTCTCTGATGGCGGCGGTAGCCACGGCGATAGCGACGGCATCGACATTGTAGGAGTCCTTGACCTTCATCAGGCCGGATATTAAATCCGCCGGGGCCATCGCATAGCCAAACCGGATTCCCGCAAGGCCATACCCCTTGCTCATCGACCGAAGCACAATGATGTTGCCGAAGTCCTTAATCAGCCCGGCACAATTCTCGTCCGCAAAATCCACGTAGGCCTCGTCAACCAGCAGCACGCCCGAAAGCTCATCGGCTAACGAGGCCAGCTCACCGACACTGACAAAGCTGCCGCTGGGGGCGTTCGGATTGCAGATAATCGTCAAAGCCGCATCGGTTTTGGTCAATTTGACCGGCAGATTGAATTCTCCGTCATAAGGAATCTCTACGGCCTGGCAGTTTTGCAGCTTCGCAAGAACCGGATAGAGCGAATACGTCGGAACGGGATAGGCGACCGGCCGGTCCTGGTCACAGAAAGCGCGAAAAGCAATACTCAGCAAATCGTCCCCACCGTTGCAGCACATAATATTTTCGGGACGTACATCATTCACCTCCGCCGCGGCCTGCCTGAATTCGTTTGCCATAGGGTCGGGATACCGCCGAAGCTGCTCGGCGTTTATCCGGCTCAGCGCCTCCATGACCCGCGGCGAGGGCGGATACGGATTCTCATTGGTGTTCAGCTTTATCACGTCGCTCTGCTTAGGCTGAAAACCCGGCTCGTAGCCTTCTGTCTTTTCAACGTTTTCTCGAAAATAGCCCATTGTCTGCCAAAATGACCATAGTGAACTAAAGTGTGCTAAAGTGACAGCGAAGCTGTCATTCTGAGCGAAAAGAGCCTTTAGCCCTGAGCGAAGCCGAAGGGGAAGAATCTCTTTCTCGTTGCCCAGATCCTTCGGCTGCGCCTCAGGATGACACGTATGTGTCACTTTAGGCATTCTGGTAGTCTGTCAACTTCGATTAGGTAGGTTGTCATTCCGCACTTGATGCGGAATCCAAGATGCCAGCGGTTCTGGATTCCCGCTTTCGCGGGAATGACAAGCCATAGAATCAATCATGACAGAGTACTAGTCACTCTTAACCGAACTTTTGCAAGACTCTAATCTTGACTTTAGGCACTTTGCACTATCCGAGGATTATACGGAGAGTGAACCCTGAGTGAAAGAGTGATTTTTCGATTCTTCTTCGGGATGGTAATTCGTATAGAAGCTGCTCCGCCCCGGACCGGCTCACTTTTGGCAGTAATCTATGATGCGGGCGATCTCACTGCGCAGGTCCTTGCGATGCACAATCATATCGACGAAGCCGTGTTCTAACATGAATTCGGCCGTCTGGAAGCCTTCAGGCAGCTCGACCTTGATGGTCTCGGCAATGGTGCGAGGCCCGGCAAAGCCGATCAGCGCCCCCGGTTCGGCGATGATGCAATCGCCCAACATGGCGAAACTCGCGGTCACGCCGCCGGTCGTCGGGTCGGTCAGAACGCAAATGCAAAGCCCGCCGGCCTGGTCGAATTTGGCCAGCGCCGCGGATGTCTTGGCCATCTGACCGAGCGATACGACTCCCTCGTGCATCCGCGCCCCCCCCGAACAGGTCACCACGACCAAAGGCAGCTTCTCCTCCATCGCCTTGTCAGCCGCGGCACAGAACTTCTCGCCCACCACGAAGCCCATCGAGCCCATCAGGAAGTTGGGCTCCATCACCGCCAGAATCACGCCCCTGCCTTTGATAAAAGCCCCGCCGACGAGCATGGCTTCCTTGGCGCCGGATTTCTTCTGGTCCTCTTTCAGCCGCTGCTTATAGGTCGTGCCCCTGAACTTAAAGTTTAGCGGATCCTCCGCCCTCAGATCGCCCAGGAACTGCTGAAAAGAATCCTCATCGACAAGATACTTGATGCGAGTGGCCGCATCGATGCGAAAGTGGTAGTTGCACTCCGGGCAGACGTTCAGGTTCTTCTCGACGGTGCTCTTGTAGAGCGTATGCTCGCAGCCCGGGCACCGCATCCAGAGCCCCTCCGGCATCTCCTTACGGGGCTTCAGAGAAAACCCTTTCCACTTCGATTTCGTCTCTTTACCCATTCCGAAGGCAAATTCTAACAGAAACACCCTCAAATTTCCACAAGAAAGTGAATCTTCTTTTTTACACCGCGAGGTGTGAAGACGAGGATAACTTGTTTCTCACCATAGAATTATGGTATAATTTTGCAAAGCGGAAATCCACCGGTATGAAGTGAGCGGTGCAGGAAGAAAAGAATACAAGATTAAGAGACTGCTATGAACCAGAAATCACGAAAAAAAAGATACGTTCTTTGCGTGAGCAACCATAAATATCCGGCCTCTTTGGAAGTACGCAAGATATACCAGCACGTTCCTGACCTCAAGGGCGAATCTCACGGCCAAATTCGGGTCATTGATGAATCCGGAGAAGATTATCTCTATCCGTCGGACCTCTTTATTGCTATAGAGGTCCCGCAGGAAGCCACACGAGCCTTCGCCCATGGGTCGTAGCGGTATCGTCGGATCTTCGCGGATTTATGATCGTGTTTTCGTAATCAAAACAGAGATTCATAAGACTGTCTCCTTTCCGCTCGCTCTAACGACCGAACCTCTATTGCCGTGTCTAAAAATTCTTCTTCTGTGCCGCCTTTCGGATGGCCTCTATGGCGGCGACGCGGTCGGGTTGGCCGAATATAGCATTGCCCGCCACGAGGGTATCGGCGCCGTAGGAAACCACGAGCGGCGTCGTTTGAGGATCGATTCCGCCATCGACCTCGATGCGTATGTCGGGGCCGACGATTTCTCTAATTTGGGCGATTTTTTTCGCCGCCTCCGGCATGAATTCCTGTCCGCCAAAGCCCGGATGCACCGTCATGACCAGGACCATATCACAAAGCGGCGCAACCGCCTCAACGGCCTCAACGGGCGTCTCCGGATTCAGGCAAATCCCGGCGGTACGCCCCAGCTTGTGCAGTTTGCCGATAAGCTCTCGCGGGTCATCGGCTACTTCGATGTGAAATGTTACATGGTCGGCGCCGGCCTCGACGAAACGCTCGGCATATTTGGCCGGCTCGCTGATCATCAGGTGAGCGTCGAACACCAGCGCGCTGACCTTGCGAAGCTTGGCGATGACCGGCGGCCCAATCGTGATATTCGGCACGAAGTGGCCATCCATAACGTCCAGATGCACCATCTTCACGCCCGCGGAAGTGATTACGGCTATCTCCTCCGCCAGCCGGGCGAAATCGGCGCTCAGGATCGACGGCACAACCTCAATTGTTCCCGCTTTCGGCAATCGCATCCTTAGTCCTTCAGCAGCTTGTTCAACACCGTCCATATCCTCATATCCTCGGCCTCGTCGCACAGTCTTCTTGCCCAGGTCTTAAGATATCGCGTATCGAGCTTCCCCTTATGGCGTAAAACGACACCCTTCGCATCGAGCAGGTCCTTGTCCCGGCCCGGGATAATCTTCAACAAAATCAAATCCTCCGGAGAAGGAAAGAACGCTTTTACCCCATGCAGTTGAATCGCTCTGTGTCTCTTACAGGCCTGCGCTTCTAAATCAGTGGATGCAATAATAAAATCGATGTGATAGTCGCCCAAGAATATTTGAAATACACCCACCTGCTCTGCCGATTTCAGGCACTTTTTAACAGGAACTTTGAATCCCGCTTTTATCGCCTTATTAAGAAAATGGGGTACATCTTCTTTATTTATCACAATGTCCACATCAACGTCAGCCGTTATCCTCGGCTCGCCGATGGTACTTGCCGCGATTCCACCGATAACAATGTAATTGTACCCGCCGCTATTTAAGAATTTTACTATCTCTTTGTAGGCATCCACCAGCGACATACTCACGGCTTTCGTCTTTTCTTCAACGCCATCTTAAGACAAATCGGTTTGTCTTCCGGAAAGTTATCAAGCCATTCGTCGACCAGTGGGCAGGACAGCATATCTTCCGCCAGGCGTATCGCTTTTTTCCAGGACAGAGTCCGCAGCCAGCGTTTTTTCTCCCGCTCCAGCCCCTCAAATCTCGCTTTGTCCAGCAGGCCCTTGTTGCCTTTGTCTTTTTTCATTGTCCGAGACTTCATCTGCTAATTATTTTTCATCCAAGATCTCGATGCACTTGAATTTCTTGCCCTCCAGGAATTCAAGTGAAGCGCCTCCGCCGGTGGAAATATGGCTGATCTTGTCCGCCAGACCGAGCTTCTCGACGGCGCTGGCACTATCGCCGCCGCCGATGATGCTGCGAGCGCCCTTCTCGGTGGCCGCCGCAACGGCAAGGGCAACAGCCTTGGTTCCTTTGTCGAACGGCGGCATCTCGAAGATGCCCATAGGCCCGTTCCAGACGATGGTCCTGGCATCGGCGATCTTTTTCACAAACGTCTTGGCCGCTATGGGCCCTATATCGACCGCCTGATAGCCCGGGTCAATGTCGCCGACGGCAACACGGTACTGCCCGCCGGCCTTGAGCTTGCGAACCACGCGGTGATCCACGGGCAAGACAACCTCACAGCCCGCCTCGCTCGCGTGATCCAGAAGCTGCTGGCCCTTGTCAATGAAGTCGTCCTCGCACAGGCTCCGCCCGATGGACTTGCCCCGGCCCTTGAGGAACGTGTAGGCCATGGCCCCGCCAATAATGATGCGATCGACCTTGCCGATCAGGTTCTCGATCACGCCTATTTTGTCCGAGACCTTCGCTCCGCCTAATATGGCGACGAAAGGCCGGTCGGGATTTTTCAAAGTCTCGCCCAAGAACTTCAATTCCTTTTCAACGAGAAAGCCGATGACCCGGGGCTTGCCTTCCATCATCATCGGAACGGTGTACATCGAGGCGTTGTCCCTGTGGGCCGTGCCGAAGGCGTCATCGACGTAGATGTCCGCCATGTCCGCAAGCTGCCTGGCGAAATCGTCCTTGGCCTTCCGGAGCTGGGCATCTTCCTTCGCCGCCTTGTCCTTGATGGTCTCTTCCTTGTGGAAACGCAGGTTCTCGAGCAACATGCAATCGCCGGGCTTGAGCGCCTTTGCCTTCGCTTGGGTCTGCGGCCCCACACAATCGTCGGCAAAAACAACCTTCCGGCCGAGCAGCTCGGACAATCTCTTGGCCACGGGCGCCAAAGAAAACTTCTCGTCTCTTTGCCCCTCTGGCCTGCCGAGGTGGCTCATCAGGATCAGCGCCGCGCCGCCATCCAAAACACGCTTTATGGTGGGCAGCGCCTTGACGATTCGGTCGTCGCTTGTAATGTTACAATTCTCGTCCAGCGGCACATTGAAGTCGCACCGCATCAGAACCTTCTTGCCCCGCACATTGACATCAGCAACCGTTTTCTTAGCCATTTCGTATCAATCCCAAAGAGTCCTCGAAGACAATTTTCGATTTTCGATTGCCGATTTGTAAATCGAAAATCCCAAATCGAAAATCGAAAATCTCTTGCTACAGCGCCGCCATTTTCTCCATAATATCGACGCTGCGATTCGAATAGCCCCACTCGTTGTCATACCAGCTTACGACCTTCACGGTCCTGCCGATAACCATCGTGCAGAGCGAATCGAAGATGCTCGAAGCCGGGTTGTTGATGACGTCGCTGCTGACGATAGGCTCGTCGCAATAAACCAGGATGCCTTTCATCTTCCCTTGCGAGGCTTTCTTCACAGCGGCGTTTACGCTATCGACTGTCACGTCCTTACTGACGTTCACCACAAGGTCCACGACGCTGCCGACCGGGACGGGCACGCGCATCGCAAAACCGTCGAGCTTGCCGTCAAGTTCAGGAATGACCTTGCCGATGGCCTTGGCGGCCCCGGTCGTTGTGGGGATCATGTTCGCCGCCGCGGCTCGGGCGCGACGCAGATCCGAGTGGATCATGTCGGCCACGCGCTGGTCGTTCGTGTAAGCGTGAATCGTGGTCATCATCCCCTGCTCGATGCCGAACGTATCGTTGAGCACCTTCGCCAGCGGCGCCAGGCAGTTCGTCGTACAGCTTGCGTTCGATACACATTTGACTTTCTTGGTCAGCTTGTTGTCGTTGACGCCTATAACAATGGTGGCATCGATGTTGTCCTTCGCCGGGACGCTCAGCATGACCCTTTCGGCGCCGGCCTTGATGTGGTCTGCATAGCCGCCCTTGGGCGACTCGGCCGAACGGAAGATTCCCGTCGATTCGAGCACCACCTTAACGCCCATATCCTTCCAGGGCAGCTCAGCCGGATTCTTGACGGCCAGAACCTTCACGGTCTTGCCGTTGATCACCAGGTTACCATCTTTGGCCTCGACTGTCCCGCCCCACTTGCCCATCACGGTATCGTACTTGAACAGATGCGCCAGACTCTTTGCGTCCGAGAGATCATTGATAGCGACCAGATCCAGCTCGCCGTTTCTTTGCATGATAATTCTTGCCACCGCTCTGCCGATCCGGCCGAACCCGTTAATTCCCACTTTTGTTGCCATTGTGCACTTCTCCTTACTGCGATTCTTGCCACTAAGACACCAAGACCCGAAGGATCTACGATTGCTGATTGCCAACTGCCGATTGAAAAACGAAAATCCAAAATCGCAAGCCGACAATCAAATTTGTGCCTTTGTGCCCTCGTGGCTAATCCGAAAAAACGTGATTTTTTCCAATTTAAGCCCCCACCACGTACCGGCATGGGGTAAATCCGCCATACGTCTGGCGGATAAACGAGAGAGCCACTCTATGAATTCCCCGGCCCGCTGTCAAGAGTTTCTTCCAAATCTGAGAATCCCCGCCACGCCAAAGACGCATTTTTCGGGATTTTTCTGCCGTGTCGTGTAACATAATGGCTCGCCGCGCAATATATTCGGCGACAATGGTTGGTGCTATGGCAAAAGTTGTTGAGCGAACGGCAGATGACGGTTTAGTGCTCAGGGCCCGGACGCAAGCTGATGCACTTGGCCGGCTCTACGAGTTGTACTACGAGCGGATTTTCCGCTTCTGCGTCCACCGGCTCTTTAACAAGGAAATAGCCGAGGATGTAGCCTCCGCGGTTTTTCTTCAGGTCGCCCGCGGGATACGCCGCTTCACCGGCCGAACCGAACGGGACTTCGGAAACTGGGTGTATGCCATAGCCGCCAACCAGGCAAACGCCCATATTAGAAAAACGTCGCGACGCAAGAAGCTGCTTGCCGAAGCAGCCGCCTCGATGAGAGCTTGCCACAGCACCGACAACGCCGCCGAGCCGGACTGGCCGAGGCTTTACGCGGCCATCCTGAAACTCAAGCCGAAGCACCAAACCATTGTCACGTTGAGGTTCTTTGAAAACCTCCCGTACGAGCAGATAGCCCAGATTCTGAACTTCAAAGAGGGCACCGTGCGTGTGACGTTGCACAGAATTCTCGGCAAGCTGCACAACCACTTGCAGACCGCTTTGGACGGAGAGACGTAAAATGTTCAAGAACGAAGCCGATTTTGAAAAAGTCGTTGGTCGGCTGAATATCGACAGCGAGCCGGACCCGGCGCACAGAGAAAACCTGCGCCGGCAAGTGGTCTCTGTCTTCAACGAAACTTCACAGCAATCACAAAAAGGAACGACGCCACTTGGCGTTTTCAGGAGAACAATTATGAAAAACCGAATCACAAAAATAGCCGCCGCCGTAGCAGTCGTTACCGCCGTCCTCATAGGGCTGCACTTTGCCGGCAATCCGATCGGAACAACGCCGACTTTTGCTCAGGTGATCCAGCCGATCCTTAATGCCCAGACGGCGATGTTCGACATCATCGTCGGAGAAGAAGAAGCAGGCGGGCCCGTCATCCACGATATGGTAATGGGTTCAAGAATCAGAAGGACTGTGCCAATAGCGCAAGACGTTGTCAGCATTATCGACCTGGAAGCCGGAAAGATTCTCACACTGGATTCCAAGAAGCAAGAGGCGGTATATATTGACCTCAAAGGTTTACCATCAATACCTAACTATATGGAAAAATTGAGAAATCTCATCACCAGGCTTCAGGAGTCTCCCGAATTCAAAGTCGAAGAGCTTGGGCAACAGGATATTGCCGACCAGAAGTTACTCGGCTTTCGAGCCAAGCATCCCAAGACGGAAATCACAATCTGGGCTGACCCTGTGACGGGACTGCCTGTGCGGATTGAGCAGATGGAAGGACAAATGAAAACCATTTGCAAGAATGTTGTATTCGATGTCCCAATGGATGAGAAGCTCTTTAGCATGGATGTACCCGAAGGTTACAAACAGCAGCAGACCCAGCTCGACCTGCAAGGGTCAACCGAGCAGGACTTCATCGAAGGTCTGCGGATACGGGCTGAGGTGTTCGGCGATGGCTGGCTTCCCGACGGCGTCGCCGTTGAGGACTATCTCAAGCAGGCCCCCGCCATGCAGAAGAAATTCGAAGAGATGGCATTACCCGATGACAAGGCAACCGAGCTGGGAATGAAAATGAGCCGGCATTTGCTGTTCATTCGCTTCTTCAAGGGCCAGGGCCAGTGGCATTACGCCGGCCAAGGCGTGAAACTCGGCGACGGCACCAAGCCGGTATTCTGGTACCAGCCGCAAGGCTCACAGACCTGGCGCATCATCTACGGCGACTTGAGCGTAAAAGACGTAACGCCGGAAAACCTGCCAAAATGAGCTTTCCAGCTCGAAATCCAAGAATATGCAGCAGAAAGGCCGGGTCTTTTGCCCGGCCTTTCCTTTTTGCAGACCACGCAGCGAAATCAGCCGACAAGACAATTTTGTCTATACCAAAACACGCGCGGCCATCGTCCTAATAGACATGAACAGGCAAACTGTACGACTCATAGTCGTCGCCGTGGCGTTGGCTGTAATCACGGCTATTGGCATATATCGTGCGAGTACCCCCAAACTGGCGTCGCTGGTGATCAAGCTGCCGCAGCCCATGTTCGTCGGTACAAGGGAGGCCATCCGGGTCAGCAACCTTAAAAAATTCAATCCCGAGGATCGGCCGCCATTTCTGGCTCCACTTGGAACAACGAACGTCGCGCTTGGCAAACCGGTTTTCAGCAGCGACGGGGAACCTATCATTGGCGCGATTGAGATGATCACCGACGGCGACAAGGAGGCGGCTGACGGCAGCTACGTGGAATTAGGCCCGTTTCTGCAACACGTGACCATCGATCTCGAAGCGCGGCACGAGATTTACGCCGTCGTGATATGGCACTACCATAAACAGCCCAGAGCCTATTTTGATGTCATCGTCCAAACAGCCGATGACCCGGACTTCACCACTAATGTCAGAACACTATTCAATAACGACACCGACAACTCGGCAGGTCTCGGCGCCGGCGCGGATATGCACTACGTGGAAAGTTACAAGGGCGAGCTGATCGACGCTGAGGGTGTCAAAGCCCGTTACGTCCGTCTCTACAGCAACGGCAACAATACCGATGACCTGAACCACTATATCGAAGTGGAAGTTTACGGGAAACCCGCATAATAGAATGGGTGGATGAGCAACGCGTTGACGCTCGACTCATAAATGCATTCACGCCCGGTTTTCTTGTTTTTTCCCTGTCGCAAATCCGGCCAAACCCGCACTATATAGCGAGAACAGAAATCCTTTGAGATTTTTGAGGTGCAAGAATGCCTGAAACTGACAATTCCGCCACAAGACTGGCGGACAAGTACTATGTTGAGCGATGTTTGGATGGCCATCCGGACGATTTTCGCTACCTTGTGCGGCGTTATCAGGCGGCCCTGTTGGCCAATCTGGCCGGCAAATTGGGCGACAGAGACCGGGCTGAAGAGGCGGCACAAGAGGCCCTCGTACGGGCGTATTTCAACATGAGCAAATTGAAAAAGCCGGATTCGTTCTTTTCCTGGCTGCTCGGCATTGCCGATCGCGTCGCGAAGGAGCACGAAAGAAAAGAACAAATCCAGCGTCAGCGAGAACTCGTTCGCTCTTTCTCGCAGGAAGCGTCCGGCACGGAATTCTCACAGGATTATGCTCTCGAATCGGCCGTCGCCGGGCTGCCCGAAGCGTACAGGCAGGTTGTCCTGCTGCGATACTACGGCGGGCACTCCTGCAACCAGATCGCCGGGCAGCTCGACGTGCCGTTGGGTACAGTGACAAAAACGCTATCGCGGGCCTACACCATGCTGCGCGAAACGCTCCAGCAACAAAAGCAAGCCGAAGTCTATGAGGTGGAACCATGAACTGCACAGATTACAAAGAACTCCTGGTCGCATACGTCGAAGGACTCTTAGAGGAATCCGAGAAAAAGGCCGTTGCAGAACATCTGAAAGACTGCTCCTCGTGCCGGTCGGAAGTTGAGGAAATGAGAAGCCTTCATGACCGCCTTATTACCAACGGCAAGGCTGTGGCCCAAAGCGATCTGGAAAATAACGTGATGAACCAAATTGTAAGAGAACAGAACGTGAGGCTCAAAAGCGCCGCAAAGGCGACAGAGGCTCTCAAAACAAGGAGAACAATCATGAAAAGTCCAATAGCAAGAATAGCAGCAGCCGCCGCGGTGGTCGTCGTAGCGGCGCTCGGTATCAATGTCATCATGAAACCGTCCGTAACCTGGGCGCAGGTCGTCGAGCCGATCCTCAACGCGAGGACCATAGTCTTCGACCTGATTATAGGCGGCGAGGATTCAGGTATGGTTTCGCATGAGATCGTCGTCGGTTCACGAATCAGAAGAACCATGTCGAACATGCCGAATATGACTATGGTCATCGACCTGGACAACGCCAGACTGCTCGGGCTCGACACCGTAGGAAAAACCGCCGTCTATACTGACATTTCAGGCGACCTCGGGGACAGAACTCAAAGCTATATCAAGTTCGTTCGCCAAGTCATCCGTCAGTTGCAGGAAGGCCAGGTCCGGGAGCTCGGCGAGCAGGAAATTGATGGGCAAAAAGCAGTCGTATTCGTCGGCAAAGGTCACAACGAACAAGTGACAATCTGGGCCGATCCGAAGACCGCATGTCCGATACGAATCGAGGCCAAAATCGGGCAGGAGTTCTCCTTCGTAATGAAGAACTTCGAGTTCGATACGGTGGTGGACGAATCGTTGATGAGCATGGACGTGCCGGAAGGATACACGCAGCAAAAGAACGAAATCTCTCTGGGCAACGCCACTGAGGAAGATTTTGTCGAGAGCCTGAGGATCTGGGCCGAAATAATCGGGGACGGCACATTCCCGGAGGCCATAGGCACCGAAAGTGCCATGAAACAGATGCCCACGCTGATCCAGAAGGTCACTGCAATGCAGGTCTCTGAGGAGAAAGGAACAGAAATCGGGATGAGCTTTGCAAAAGGGATGCTGTTCCACCAGATTCTGGAGAGCCAGGGCCAGTGGAAGTACGCCGGAGCGGGCGTCAAGCTCGGCGAAGCCAACAAGGCGATATTCTGGTATCAGCCGAAGGACTCGCAGACCTACCGCGTGATCTACGGCGACCTGAGCGTCAAAGACGTCGCACCGGAGAACCTGCCGAAATAAATCTCCGGCGGTACACAACTCGCATCCAACCCAGGCCGGGCCTTATCGCCCGGCCTTTTGGCTTTCTTGCCCGTTTCAGGGCAGGATCGCCCATCCCGGCTCCAAACGCAGAATCTGCCGGAAAAGTCCATTTTCTTTAGAGCAAAACATATCTCTCCGGCGTTATATTAGCGACAATCGATTGTTCTGATATCAGAGAAGTGAGTCCCGGATGGTCGAAGACAGATTACTCGTGTGGAAATTCAAGCACGGCAGCAAAGACGCTTTGCGAGCGATCTACCAGAAGTATGCGGACGATCTGCTTTCGTTGGCGGGCAACCTGCTGGACGACAAAGCCGGCGCCGAGGATGTCGTTCAGGACGTTTTTGTCTCGTTCGTTCAGTCCGTCGAGAAGTTTCGTCTGACGGGAAGCCTGAAAGGCTATTTGGCAACTTGTGTCGCGAACCGCTCGCGGGATTATCACCGCAGGAACAAACGCCGGCAAACGGCAGCGGCGAATCAAGCGGAACAAACGAGGGCGGACGCCGGAAGCCCTGTTCAACTGATGATATGCAGCGAAGAATTAGAGAAACTTAGCAGCGCCCTCAGCGAGCTTCCGTACGAGCAGCGAGAAGTCATCTCGCTTCGCCTGCACGGCGACCTGAGATTCAGACAAATAGCCAAGATGCAGAATGTTTCGACCAAGACAGCCCAAAGCCGGTACCGCTACGGACTGGATAAACTGCGGTCAACCCTGAATGGTGAGGTAGAAAAATGAGACCGGCAGAAAATATAGAAAAGCTCATCAAGAAACTACGTTACAAAACCAGCGCCGACGCACATGACAGAGTCCTTGGCAACGTCCTGGAGGCGCTGGACAAACGTGAAAAACAGAAACCAGGCGTCACGACGCCCAATATATGGAGAACGATCATGAACAGCAGAACAACAAAGTTCGCCGCGGCTGCGGCGATTATCATTGCGGTGCTTATCGGCTTACATTACCTTGCCGGACCCCTTGCCGGTACAAGCACCGTCTTCGCAGATGTCGCCGAGCGGCTGCACAAAGCCCGCACGCTGCTTTACACCGTAACGACATCGACGGCGGTGGAAGGGATGCCGGACATGCGGATGGAAATCGCCTTCAAGGAACCTGGGTACATGCGCATGACAATGCCCGGCGGCTATATTTCGGTTATGGATTGCATACAGGGAAAGGCCCTGAGCATCATCCCCGAAAGAAAACAATTCATCGAAATGGACATGTCCAATCTGCCGGATGATGTGGGTCGCCGGCAGTTCGATGCGATCGAGCGATTGAGGACGCTTCCGCAACGAGCCGATGAGGTCCTCGGCGAGAGAGTAATGGACGGCCGAACAGTCCAGGGCTATCGTGTGACCGAAGAGGGCGTCACCAATACCGTCTGGGTCAACCCCAAGACCCGGGAGCTTGTTGAAGTAAAGACGGAATTCGACAATGCCCCGGGGATGAGCGGCACGATGAGCGATTTTCGGTTCGATGTCGAGTTAGACGACACACTGTTCAGCCTGACGCCGCCGGACGGCTATACCCGTCTGGAGATCCAGGTGGACGCGTCCGAAGCAAGCGAACAGGACCTGATCGAATTCCTGAGATTGTGGTCCACCTGGACAAAGGACGGCACATTGCCGCCGACCCTGAATCCGGCGGAGCTGGCCAAGGTCTCGATGGAAATGGCCAAGAGCGGCAAGTTCGGCGACGAACAGATCATACAGACCCCAGGACAGGCGAATCTTGATCACACGATGAAAGTCACTCGGGGAATGATGTTCATGCTGAAATTGCCCGCCGAGAGCAACTGGCGCTACGCCGGCGAAAAGATAAAATACGGCGACGCCCAGACGCCGATTTTTTGGTACAAGCCCGAAGGCGGTCCAACGTACCGTGTCATCTATGGCGATTTGACCATCAAGGATGTGGCACCGGAGAATCTGCCGAAGTAGATCCTTCTCATCAAACGACGGCAAGAAGCCGAGCCTTTGGACTCGGCTTTTTTTGTGCGCTTGCCGTTTCAAATCAACGCGCCGGCTTGCCTGTGGGTTTCTTCGGCCGGCCTCCATAGTACGGGTACTGATCGAACACATCGCCTTTGCCCAGAACGCGCGGGTCTTTCGTGACCTTCAGCTCGGCCATCAAAGCGGCGGCAAGTTTCTTCTTTGTTTTGGCGTATTCGGGCGCCCCGGCGACATTGTTCAACTGGGCACGGTCCTTCCGCAGGTCGTACAGCTCCTCGGCGGGACGCTTCGCGAAGGCCAGCTCGAACAGTCTGTGAACCTTCGGGTCGTCCCGGTGGTCCATCATATAGGTCTTGGTCGGGGAACCATCAATGTCACCGAATTGGCCGGGCGGGTCACGATCCTCACTTGTATCGGGGTCACCCGCCGGCCAGCGGTCCGGCTCGAAGTTGCGAACATACAGAAACTCATGCGTGCGGATGGCCCGGCAGGGATAGCCCAGCCCTCCCTCGCGCACGTAGGCATGACGCTCCTTGCCGGTCAGGACATGGTCGCGCGCCGGGTCCACCCGGCCCGACTGGCCCGAAGTCAGGATGCCCAGGAAACTTCGCGCCGTCATCTCTCCGGGCGGCCTCAATCCCGCCGCCTCCAAAAACGTCGGTGCCAAATCGGCAAGGCTGATGAAATCTTCGACCACCCTGGCGCCCTTGACTGCCGCCGGCCAGCGAACGGCTAACGGGACATTCGTGCCGGTATCGTAAAGGTTGCTCTTGCACCTGGGGAACGGTAGGCCGTTGTCGCCGGAGATGACGACCAGCGTATTGTCAAGCTCGCCGCGTTGTTCGAGCATCGTCAAAAGCTCCCCGACTTCAGTATCAAAACGCTGGACCTCCCAGTAGTAATCGCAGATGTCCGTGCGAACCTCTTGGCTAACGGGCAGACAGGCCGGCACTTCAACGTCCTCGATCCTCATCCCGCTTTGAACGCCGGACTGCCATTTGTAGGGGCGGTGCGGGTCGGTGCTGCCGAACCAGAAGCAGAACGGCTTGTTCTCAGGCCGGGCCTTCATAAACTCCTGGAAGCTCTTGTAGCCCGGCCCGGCGGGGTTCCGCGTTCGCCCGCCCGGCTCGTGCCGGCCGGGCCCCCATCCCTTGCGAGTGATACCCACGTGATAGCCGGCCGCCTCCAGCAGGTCCGGATACACCGGGAATTTGGCCGGCAGCGTACTCCAGAGATTGCCGCCCTCTTCCAGGCGCCAGTGCCACTGACCGGTCAGCATCGCTCCCCTGGACGGCGTGCAGGAGGGCGCTGAGACAAACACATTCTCGAACAGCACGCCCTCACGCGCGACCCTATCGAACGTCGGCGTCTTGACGACCTTGTCCCCCGCGATGCCCGCGTGGGGCCAGGACCAGTCGTCCGCAAGACAAAAAAGAATATTCGGCCGTTTCTTCAACGCCCCGCCTCCAAACGGCTCCGAGGCGTGCGTACATCCCGCGAAAGCCAGCGACGCCGCACCCAGTCCCATCGCCTTCAAGAAATCACGCCGTGCACGATATAGACTGCTCATACTTGCTCTCCTGACGTTCAATTCACAGTTTGTTCCTGCCGCCGCTGGAATCAGTTATCTGCAACTGAAGGATTCTTTGGGTTTGGCCGGTAATCTTGGCTTGCTCACCGATTCGAATGGGCCAGACCCATAAGATCTTTTCTCTGTCGGCGACAACAAGCACTCTGCCGCGCACCCGGTGCGGGACGCGCTGGGCGGTCAGGAATTTGCCGAGTTTTTTTTCGTCGCCCAGGCCCAGAGGGACAAACCTGTCACCTGCACGCCGAGGCCGAACGGTCAAGGGCAACTTCACCTTTTCCAAATCAAACCGCTCTGCCCCGCTGGAAGCGGGGATTTTCGATTTCCGATTTCCGATTTCCGATTTTTCACGAGAGTTGTCGGCATCCGAAACGCTTGCCTCTATCAAGTATCCGCCGAATCTTGTCTGTCCCGGGACTTTCAACCTGACAGGTTCGACCGTCCGGCCATCAAAACAAGCCTTTCTTTCAGGCTGAGCGAAAGTCAAATTTCCGTATTCACGCTGAACGCAAAATCCGCCCGGAAGCTCCATTTTTCCGCCGGTGACGTTTCGCCCCGTCAACTGCAATATGCGTTCGTAATGCCGCTGCGTCAAATCTCGCTGGCCGCAGCCGATGCCGGCCAGACTGCGACGAATAAGCTCAATTTTGACCGGGTGCGGCTGAGTTTGGAACATGTTCAAGCTCAGCGATGTCCGTTCATCCGTGCACTCGGCCAGGCTCGGCCATAGTTCGGCGGCTCGACGGCCGATCAGATCGTCAAGCACGCGGGCACGCCGGGACAATTCGGACAACTGTTCGACGATCGAATCCGTGCCGTCCTGTTGCAGCACCGGAAGCAAACGATGCCGGATATAGTTTCGCCTGTATGCACAGTCGGCGTTTGTACGGTCCCGGCGCCATTTTAGATTTCGCCGCTGCAAATACTCGACAATCTCATGGCGCGTGACACACAGCAGGGGCCTGACAAACGTCATTCCGCCGGCAAGAACTTTCGCCGGCCAGATTCCCGCCAGACCGCGAAAGCCGGTCCCGCGCATCAGCCGGTCCAGGACGGTCTCGGCGTTGTCGTTCTTTTGATGCGCCGTGGCGATCCGGTCGCAGCGGCCGGCCCGTGCGATATCGGTCAGGGCCTCGATCCGCAACTGGCGGGCGGCCGTCTCGATGGAGAGCTTGTTGCGACCGGCGCACCCACGAACGTCCACTCGCCTAGTCGTGAGGGGCAGCGTCAGCTCGGCGGCCTGCGCGACAACAAACGCCTCATCCAAATCCGCTTCACGCGCCCTGAGCTGATGATTGATATGAGCGCAGAGGAATTCGGCATTGAAGACCTTCTCGGCCCTCAGCGCTTGCATCGCGTACAAAAGCGCCGTCGAATCCGCCCCCCCGGAAACAGCCAGCAGAGTCTTTTCCGCAGAGCCGAAAAGTCCGTTCGCTTCTACAAAACGGGCAAGCTTCTTCTCAAATTCCAACACCATTTCTTTGGCATAAAAAAACGGGCCTGATACAGCCAGGCCCGCCATTCTATCTTACGAAAACTGTGCTACTCGCAAACGTATGTCAACATCACTTCTCGTCGAGCTTCTGCATCTCCCGGATCCGCCTCTCGGCAAACTCTCTCCATTCCCGGTACTTGTCAAACCGGCCTTCCGTCTTGACGGCCTCTTGATAAAGCTTCAGCGCCTCGGCGTTCCGGTGCAGATTTTGATCCAAGACGCGTGCCGCCCTGAACCTGGCGGGATAAATCGTATCCGGGTCCCACTCAAAGGCCCTTTGGTAGTACAGCAGCGCGATGGAGTAATCCTGGAAATACTCGTAAATGACGCCGCCCTTGTACGCCGCATCGTCGATCTTGTCACTTGTCGGATATTGTTGTATCAGTTGGTTGTACCTTTGCAGAGCCAGACGCAGCGAATTCTCATCCTTAAGAAGGGGCAGCGGTCCGGCTTTCTTCTCAAACTCCTCGCCCTCGTAATATAGATCGTCGGCGGCCGGGATCGAAGCGACCGGTTTCAAATTCCCAACGTCACCCGGCAGAACAATGTAGAAGTACTTCTCCATGGTATCCAGCGCGCCCAGCTCCTTTTTGGCCCACTGAAGCTTCATATTGTTGCCGGCCCGGGTGTAGTATGTGACGAGTAATTGAAGACCCTGCCGATACGCCTGCCGGCTGACCGCCATCTGTTCGACAAGATCGGCCTCACTCTTGTCGGCAACATTGACGACGGCGGCAGGTCCATATCTCTGTGTGGAGCTTTGGGGTACGAGCTGTCCTCTGCCCCTGTCCACGTTCTGACAGCCAACTGACACGCTCAATAAGACTATGAGTGCTGCGGTACACGCTATCCTCGCCATGACGGCCTCCTTTCAATCCCTAATAAGACTCAATCCTAAATAGTCGATAATAAACCATCAATTATCACTTAAAAGTGTGTGCGTCAAGAACAAAGACCAAAAAATCTTCGCCCCAGGGTCGCTACGGGATTTTAACGGCGGCAGCCCCCCATTTCCACGACTTTTCGTCCGATTAGTATCGGACCTGGACGCCTCGACGCGGGCCCTGTTGGCAAAAAGGGCTCAAAAGTCCCTCAAAAAAGTTTGACTTGGACAGCCGATTCGGGTAGAATAGGATGTAGAAAACCCGGCGATATGACAGTGAGGAGGTCATCTGAAAATCGCCATGTCGATACGCTCTTTTCGTCAAGCCGAATATCTTAGTGAATCGGCCGAATGGCTTCATTGGCAACCTGATTTGGGAATACGAATATGAGACTGAATCGGTTAACGTCGACGATTCTTGTGGTCGTTTGCGCCCTTTTCCTGCCGACCGGCTGCGAAGAGGAGCAGGCCGTCGCACCGCGACAGCTTAGTCCCGATTGGTTCCGGCAATTCGAGCAGCCGGCCCAGCCGGCCGTTACAGCCCGTGCCCGCACATCAGCGCCGAAAATTGCTTTCGAAGAAGTCCTCCACGACTTCGGCGTCGTCGGCCCGGAGACAAGCAGCATCTGCGAGTTCGGGTTCAAGAACACCGGAACCGGCATCCTGAGATTCGGGGAGATTAACAGCGCCTGTGGTTGTACGACGTTTGCATTGGCCAAGACCGAATACGCACCGGGTGAAACCGGGGCATTGAGAGTAAAGTACAGCTCGGACACACAGCTCGGCCCGACAACGAAAGAGTTGCTCGTATCCACCAACGACACGACAAACCCCGAGGTGGCACTGACCATCAAGGCCACGGTCACGGCCAAGGTCGATTATGAGCCGAAGACCCTGAACCTCGTGCTCAGGCAGGAAAATGCGGGCTGCCCCGCGATTACCCTCGCCAGTATCGACAACCAGCCTTTCGCCATAACGCATTTCACGTCAACCGGCAATTACATAACGGCGGACTTCAATCCTTCCGTGAAAGCAACGAGTTTCGTTCTTCAGCCAAAGGTGGATATGGCAGGTCTGGCGAATACTCCGCACGGTGTGATCGAGATAGGCTTGAGCCACCCGGAATGCAAGAAGGTCACCCTCGGGGTCAATGCGCTGCCGAGATTCAGGGTTTTCCCACCGTCGTTTACGGTCCGCGGGGCCGAAGCAAACAAACCGATTGTCAGAAAAGTGCGGGTACTGAGCAACTATAATGAGCCTTTTGAGCTTCAGTCGGCCTCGTCGCAAAATGGGACTGTAAAGATTCTGAGCAACATGGTAGTCAGCGACGGTTATGAGCTGGAGCTGGAGATCACACCACCGGCAGACAGAACAAGGGTTTCTTCTGAGTCATTTTTCGTCAACATAAAGGGCGGCGGCCAACTGGAAATCCCGTGCAGGGTCTTCTATTCGGGAGCAGCTCCCGCTGCGCCGCGTCCGGCGGCGGTAATAGACACAAAGACATGCCCGACTTGCGGGCCTAAGGTTATAGACCCCGCCACGGGTGCGGTTACATACGGTACCAAGGCAGACGACAAGCAATCTGCAGCGCACCACTGAGCGCATCTGGGTGCGGGCGGTTACATGCCGTACCAAGGCGGACAACAGCGGTTCTTAGGCGTGTTCCAACTGCAGGGCACAGAACGCCGCTGTTTGGTTGCGTGGAATACTTGACCTCTCAGGCCCGCCGCTCCGATCGGCTATGGACTAAGGACGAACAAGAACCGCTTATTGCCCATACATTCGATTGTCAATTGAACGGGCTTGTTTTCGCCGGCCAAATCCGTAATGGAAGTCTCCGCCGCCCAGACGCCGTCCGGCCTGACTTTTCCGGCCGTTTGGCTCGAGCTTGAGCGTCCGCCGCGCTTTTCGACGATCAGCAATCCGTAGGGCGCCGGCAACGGAGCTTCCAAGGAACGGACCACCCGCAGTGCAAACGTGTGCAGACGGCTGCCGTCGAGACGTCGATAGAGCAGAACCGGCTCATCAAGAGCCCTCTCGGTCTTCAGCGGTTCCGTAAGCTGCTCGGCGTTTACGAAACCCACGTCACGAAGAGTCTGCTCGGTTAAAGCAACATCGGCCAGGCTCTCATCGGCGAGTTTCTTGGCCAGGCTCCTGATTTCCTGTGATTTCGCGTTGGGTTCTTTTTCCGCACGCTGCATGGCCCTGGCGCGCATAAGCCACCGCCGTCCTTTGTCCATGTCACCGCGATCCGCCCAATAGCGGCCGAGCACAAGAGACCCGTCCAGCGTACAGACGCCACTGGCCTCGAGGATGGCCCGCAAACGCTCAGACTGTTCCGGCGAGCGGAGATACCGCTCGAAGACCAGGAGTGTTTCCGTCTCCGCCCCGCTCTCCAATAACGCGTCCATCGCCTGTCGAATCTGGTCAGGGCTAAAATCGGATTCGTAGTAAGCAATCATTGAACCGTTGGAGGACGGCTTGTCGGGTTCACCCGCCTCGACAGCCCCGGCTGACGCGTCGTGCCGGCGCTCGCGGAAAACATGAATGTACTCATTTCCCTTCTGCATCCACAGATAGTCTTTTCCGAGGTCCTCTGATCCCCATCCCGAGGTTTTCAATTCATCCCGATAGGCCGTCAAAGCCTCGTTCGTCCCGCGCTTCTCTGCGAAGCGCCAGACGGTGTGATTGTTTTTGAACAGGCCGTTGCCCGAAATGAGCCGTTCCGCCGAATTGTCGTTCAGAAAGGCAAACGCCGGCGGCTCACGATAACTTCCATAGAGCATCTCATGCACCTGGGGCAGCCGGCCGTACTTGTCCAGCAGATTCCCGAACTGTTTGCTGATTGATTTTATCATCTCGGCCGAGATGCTGTCCGCCTCGAGCTTGTACAGGGCGCGCGGACTCTCAATCCCCAGCGTGGCACTGCCGTAATCGAGCCGGCTTTCCAAATCGAACGTGAGTACCGGGGGCGCGTGGTCATGAACCTTACCGGCCGGGTCTGCGAATGGCGCGCTATCCACCTTCCATTGGACAAGCACGCTGAGCCGACGGCTGCAAAGAAAAGTATCCTCACGCAGCTCAAGCAGGTCCATGGTGATGAAAACATCAGGTAAACGGGCGCCCGGTTCAGGCCAGGTTTCATACGGGTAATATTCGACCTTGTCCACGTCCGGCAGCCGGACCAGGGCTTTCGCAAACTCGCGCGCCGCACGATCGAGCAGGCGGTGAGGACTTTGGCAGACAAGCATGACGCTGCGCACGCTCACTCTGGCATCGCTTTCGGCCGAGGTGCTGCCAAAAGTCTGCACGCCGCTCCTGGCCTTGATCGTTCCGACGTGCGCCGCCCCGCCCCCGGCGGGGAATGTCCAATTTTCGAGGTTGGGCTCTTGCTTTTGCTCCTGGGATTCACGCAGTCCTGGGGACTCCTTTTGGAGAACGACCACCGGCCCGGCGTCGGAGCCGGCAAAAGGCCATTCGAAAAGTGCCAGCACAACGCCGACGAATGCAATCGCAGCCACAGAGCCGAAGCCGATGGGCCTTCCCGGCTGCCGGGTCTTGCCGGGGCCGAGCAGGAAACCGAAAACGAAATACAGAAAGGTAAGCAGCGGATTGAGAAAGACGAACGTCAATAGCCAGAAGACTTTTGTGCCCCATCGCCGCCCGAATATCGGATAGAACTGGCGCCGGAGCAGACAATGGACCAGCAACACCGACCATACAACCAGGTAAAGCCCGCTGAGTATATACCAAGGCATCGAAGCCAACCTTTCGAACAACTACACCGATTTCTCTATTCTATCGGCCATACTCAACGGCCTCTAAAGCACTTCTGACGCCGTCTCTGCAACAATTGAGAGACCTCCCACCGTAAGACCCCATTTTGCCCCAGCCCTACCCAAGGGCAGACCATAATTAATATCGGGATTTTAGTGCTTTTCATCACGCAAGATCGGCAAAAGCCCGGAAAAAGCAAATTTTTTTGGGGCTTGATTATCGTGCGGCCAAACTCGTACTTCAGCCATAAAGCTTTGACTCTAAAGCATTTATAGAGTCAGTGCCGCAGGAGCCGCCGGCCCGGTTACGCAAGCGTTGATTTTTTTCTGATTTTCTTTCAGAAGGACTTGACGAAAAACGGATGTACGTTATACTTGTAATAGTTAACATAGTACAAGTATCAGAGGTTCACGTATGCAGATTCGTATAGATAACGCTTGCGGCAGAGCGGTTTATCAGCAGATCATCGACCAGGTCAAGCGTGACATCGCCTTAGGCCGGCTGGTCAAAGATGAAAAGCTGCCGACGGTCAGGCAGTTGGCCGGACAGCTCGCCATCAATCCCAACACCATCGCCAAGGCGTATCGCCAATTAGAGCAGGAAGGCATTATCGTCACCAGGCCCGGCGCCGGGGCTTTTGTCGCGAATCTTGACAGCAGCTTGAGCAAAGCCGTCAAGAAAAGAGTGGTCTGCGAGGAGCTTGAGCGAATCATCGTCGAGGCGTTTCACATGCAGATTGACGGCCAGACGCTGCTGGAATGGTTCGGCAGCACGGTTGAGAAATTCAATTTGCCTTCGAGGAAAGGGCAATCTGATGAGTGAGCACGTCATTAAAGTGGAGAATCTTGTGAAGTATTTCGACGGCCGGTGCGTCCTGGACGGCATCAATTTTGCCGTGCCGCGTGGCTGCATCTATGGGCTGCTGGGCCGAAACGGGGCCGGCAAGACCACGATCATTCGGATTCTTTTGGGTCTGGAGCCGCCGACGCGCGGCCGGACTTGCCTGCTGGAGTCTGAATCGGCGAGCCTTCCGGCAAAAATCCGCGGCAGAATCGGCTGCGTCGCCGAAGGCCACAATCTCATCCAGAATTACAAAGTCAGCCGGCTGATCAAACTCTGCAAAGACCTCTGCCTGCAATGGAACGATGAGCTCTTCAATCATCTGATCGAAACGTTTCGCCTGCCGACTGACCGCAGAGTGCGAGAGCTGTCCATCGGCATGAGAGCGCAGTTGAACCTCTCGTTAGCGATGGCGATTGACCCCGAGCTGCTCATCCTCGACGACCCGACGTTAGGGCTCGATACCGTCGCGCGCCGGCAGTTCATCGAGCTAGCCATCGACATTATCCAGAAGCAGGGCCGGACCATCCTGTTCTGCTCGCACATCCTCAGCGACGTCGAGCGGATCGCCGACCGCATCGGCATCCTCGCCGCCGGCAAGCTCGTCGTGGATTGCCCGCTGGAACAGCTCAAGGAGCGCGTCAGAAAGCTGCGCGTGATTTTCCCCGACGCCGCGCCGGCCAACCTGTATCTGACCGAGATCGTCAACCAACAGACCCAGGGCCGGGAGATGATAATAACCGTCGCCAACTGGAACCGGCAGAAACAGGCGATTCTCGATACGTTCAAACCCTCAAGCTGCACCGAAATCCCGATGAGCCTTGAGGACATCTTCATCGAATGTACCAAACCCACTGCGGAAACCGTCGGAGTTGTATGAGCAGGAGATAATGAAATGTTTACACTGATAAAAAGAGAGACTCAGGACCATCTTATTTACTTCATTGCCGCGGCGGTTTTCTCCGCACTCCTGATCATCGTGTCGGTCGAGGCGGTATTCAGGTATGACTCTCGGAACCCGCCGGTGGTTGCAATTGGGCTGGGAGTCGCGCTGACCGCCATTGTCACATTTGGCATCTGCGGCATGGGTGCAAGCCAGATGTACTTAGACAAGACTCGGAGAATCTCCGCGTTTCTTTCGACGCTGCCGGTCAGCAGAGGCCGGATACTACTTGCCAGAATCGTCACCGGCGTTCTGGCCATTTTGATTCTGCTTGTCCCTTTAGCCGCCACAGCCACCTTTCTGCTGCGTCTCTTTACGCCGCCCATCCCGCTGTATTCCGGCATGGTCTCTGAGATATTCACGGCGACGTTTCTTCTGGCTCTCGCCTGCTACTGCATCGGCCTGCAAACCGGCTGGAACTCGAGCGCGCTGACGCCCTCGTTAGGCGGCCTGGGACTGACCTGTATCTTTGTGCCCTTAGTCGTTGTCAAAGGTCTTGGCCCGGAGATCGTGATTATCCTTGTATTATTTATTGCTGCATCCCTGCTGCGGACATGGCACAACTTCTCATCAACGTCACTTTAGGAACATGTTTATGAAATCTGTGATAAGTCATCCCATCAAGGTCCTGGCCACGGGCTTTATCGTCCTGGTCTTCTTATCGCTGCCGCTATTCTGGATTCGGTTTATATGCGAGACATCGATTGCCGTGGGGATGCCCGATGAGGCGACGTACGTCCGCATCGAACCATCCGGCCTGGTGCCGCCGGAAATTGAAAATGACCCCAATGTAGCTCTCCACTCGTGCGTGTCCGCTAATATCCATATCGAGCCTCCCTTGTCCGTTGCTGGAATTGTCGATTATTTTTTCGCGAGGTATCCAGGAGACCGCCAGTCAAACGTCTATCTTTTCGAGGACGACGAGTGGATATTCTTCGACAGGGCGTCCGGGCTACTGGTCTGCAAATACCTCGATATACAGGCCATGCCTGACAAAAGCATAAGGCCCAAGGATGTAGATGTGTATATCGGCCCGGAAGGCGTCGCACAGACTCCAGATAAAACTCTTGGTCGATTTACCGAGCCCATTATAGATAGCAATTGGAACCTCCGGAACCTGCGAAGTCCGATGGAACTCATGGTGTATGACAAGCAACTGCGACGGTTTTTCAAGATCGACTTTGACAACAAAACCGTCGTGAAGGGCCCCGAGCTCGCCAACAACGGCTCACGCGAGCCGATCCGGATAGGTCAGCTCAACAAGAACATCTTTCAGCCACAGTCTTTCTATCTGCAATCGCCCCGAGTTAAAGTCTCTGAAAAAGACCCGAACGACTATCGTATGCGGGCAGATTACGAGCCAATCATACCGGATTTCCTTACTCGGGGCGCCGGCCCATATCTATTGGTCCTTGACCGGAGCGGCCGGATTGATCTGCTCGACAAAGAGACCCTTGAATTCGCTGGAATGGCAGGCTTGCTGCCCGCCCCCGAGACGTACTTCGGCACGGAGCCGTCTTTTGTGACGCCGAAGGATCTGTTGGATTACGAGGTCTGGCCGCTGGTCTTGAGCAAGTTCTACCGCGAAGATGGCAGACTGCTTAGGATGAGCTTTGGCGAGCCGGAGCCATACGACCTTGAGGCTCTCAACGCATCGCCCGGTCCCAGGCCATCACGCCAGACGCAAGTCGGGCAAGTCGCTTCCAGGGTGAAAAGAGAGTACCTGGGAATGTTCGTAATCGGCACTTCTCGCGACGGCACCGCTATGGCCCTGACCGTCTTCGACGCACAGGGAAATCGAATCAAGATCAAATACACCAAGCTGCCAATAGATGAAGGTTCGAGCACTTCATATCTTCAGTCCAGCAAGGCGGCCTTCTGGAAGGCACCCTGGGCGCCCATATCGACCATCGGCAAATATCTGGCGGAGAATCTCCATCCGCCGGTTCTCTCGCTTGCCTCTTATTTCACAGCCTCGACGTTCGAGGCCGGCTCCGGCCATAGAGCATTGTTCCTGCTGCCCAATTCATTTGTCGCAATGATCGCAAGAGACAGCGAGGGAAACTTCGCGGAAAGACTTTTTTCTGCACTGGGGCTGATGTTGCCTTCGATTGTTTTGGCGATAGGACTCGCCGGTCGGGTCGGTAAAAACGCCGCCGTCGTCGGGCTTTCGCGAAACGCGAGGCGTTACTGGGTTGCCGGGGCCATCGCCTTCGGGCTTGCCGGCTACATCACGTACCGGCTGAGCCGGCCGCAGGTGACTCTGGTCACCTGCGCCAACTGCGGCCATCCGCGACGGCCGGACATGGACAAATGCCACCGCTGCGCCAGCCCCTGGCACGTCCCCGACCTGACCCCGCCGGCGTGGAGAGTGCTTGCTGATTTCAGCCACGAAGGCACAAAGACACAAAGAAAGAACGAATAATGAATATCAAATGATGAATGTCGAATGTCGAAGTGAGGCGTGCATACTCTTTCCTTCGTCATTCGATGTTCGATATTCGATATTTTCTGAGGTCCCTCGGCTTCGTCCCTAAGGGACAAGCTCGGGACGCCTGCGCGTCGCGCCCCTGCGGAGCGGATGCTCGGCGATTTTTCCGTTACCTCTTGCGGGCGAGCGGCCTTATGAGGGTGAGGGCCGTACAGATGAGTCGCAGTTGTCAATCCATTCAGCAGCTCTTGATCGCCGCTCGTTCGGGCAGCCGGGAGGGCATGGGAAACCTGGCTGTGGCCGTCCGGGAGCGGCTGTATCCCTTTGTCCTGCGGACCACCTGGGACCCCGACCTGACGGAGGATATTCTGCAGGAAACGCTGCTGACGGTCGTGCTGGAGCTTCGTTCGCTGCGGGACACGCGAAAGTTCTGGCCGTGGGTGTATCGAATCGCCTGGAACAAGATTCAGGACAACGTCAGGTTATCCCGGCTGCACGCCTCGGCGAAAGAACATCTGCTTGGGGACCCATCGCGCAACGGGCGCAATGACGGTGTTTTGGAATCGAGAATCCACGCCGAGACGCTCCAACGGCTCTCGGCCCTGCTGGAGGAGCTCAGCCGGGAGCACAGAGACGTGCTTGGGCTTCGCTGCTACGAGCAGCTCCCCTACGCCAAGATCGCCTCTCTGACGCGCACGACGCCCCAGAAGGCCCGCGCCCGGTTCCACCGCGCGACCCGGAGCCTGCGAGCGAAATTGCTGTAAGTCAGAAGTTCGATGTGGCGAGGGCATCTTGCCCTTGTCCTCTACCGCTGGCAAGATGCCAGCGGGACGCAAGGCCGGGACGGCCTCGCCACAATCGTCAATCGACAATCAGATTTATGATTTGTGCGTTCGCCGGCCCGTAGGGGCAACCCCGTGTGGTTGCCCGATTCATAGGGCGGCCACATGGGGCCGCCCCTACTCCGCTGCGCTTCGCTCAGCATGACAAGCAGCATGTAGCATGTAGGGTGTGCCGTGCACACCATAATCCTGAGATTGCTGGCTCATCGCAGGCAGGAGTATGCGGCCGAAACGGTGAAAGTGATCGCATAGCGACCGTTGTTACTCGCCTGCGGCGGTGATTGAACCACAATCTGGCGTCATGGGCCGCCGGCCATCGCAAATGCACAGCCAATCCTCTTTGTAGTAACCTTCTTTCACCCACTGGCGGAAGCTGGAATACGGCCACGCGTGAGGACAAGTCACGAGCAGATGCTTTACGGGATTGTAGTGGATATAATTGACATGATGAATCAGGTCCTGCTCATCGCGGATGTGGTGCTCCCAGAACCGCTTCTGCCAAATCCCGCATTCCCGATGCTTGCGACGCGTGGGGGAGATGGCTGCTTCGTCGCGATGGTCAGCAATCCACTGCTTAGTAAACCACCTCTTGATGCACGACCAGCGGGCGGAAAAATCGCTGTCATTTTCGGGCAAGGTCCAAATGCAATGGATATGATTCGGCAACAGCACGATTGCGACTATGTCGAACGGCTGCTCACTTTGAACCGTGCTAATGGCGGTCCGCAAGTACGCACGAGCCACATCATCCGAAAAGAGGTCGCACCGCTGTGCAGTGACAACGGTGAAAAAGAACGTTCCCCCCGGCTGAAATTGTCTGCGGTAGTTGGGCATCAGACACCGAAACGGTGTGCACGGCACACCCTACAATCTGCGACGCCGATTGAAAAGTAGGGTGTGCCATGCACACCATAATCCTCAGCAGGTACCGGTCACCCATTCCAGAACTTGTGGAGGTACTCGATGCTCTTGCGGGCGATGGTTTCGGGGTCGGGGTCGTATTTGAAGACTTCGACGCTGAGCCATTTGTTGTAGCCGACCTCCTTGACCGCTTCGGCGATGGGGCCGTAGTCCATGTCGCCCATGCCGGGGCCGTAGAGGTTCGGGTCGTTGACGTGAAAATGACCGATGTCCTCGGCCCGCACCGAGCGGATGATGTCTGGCACGGCTCGACCGAGCTCGCCGAGGTCCGGCGTCGGCTCCGAGCACATCGCCTTGACGTCGAGATGAATCTTCAGGCTTGGATGATTGATCTGGCGGACCATTTTCATCCCTTCGGCGACGGTGTTGATGAAGTTGGTCTCAGCAGGCGAGAGCGGCTCAAGACAAATCGTCAGCCCCAGCTCGCCGGCCTTGTCCAGAACGGAGCTGAGCAATTCGACGGCTCGCTGCCATGCGCCTTTTGCGGTCTGTCCCTCGACGATGCTGCGCTGCTTGGGCGAGCCTAACACCAGGACTTTGCCGCCTAAGCCGCTGCACAAATCAAGGAGGCAGGACAAGTAATCCCTTGTCCTGCCCCAGACTTGATTATCCGTTGTGGTTATGTGCAGCCCCGCCGGGCCGGCAAAAAGCCAGTGCAAGCCGACGGTTTCCAGGCCGTGGTCCTCGATGACTCGCCGGACCTCTTTCTTCTGCCGGGCCGTGACCTCCTCGGCCGACCGCGCCAGCGTGAACGGCGCGATCTCAATTCCGTGATAGCCTAACTGCCGGGCGACCGAGCAGACCTGGGCCATCGGCCGGCTCTCGAACATCTCATTGCACAACGCAAACTTCATTGCCAGTCACCGCGTGTGCAACAAGTTGCACACCCTACGGTTGTCTTCCGTCTTCTGTCCTCTGCCTTCTGTTTTCTGTCGTCAGACCTTATCCGGCACAACAAACGGCTCGCGGTAATTCCGCTTGAGGAACATGTTCGCCATTTCGCTGTACTCGCCGACGTACTGTTCCTTCGCCGGGTCCATGGTCAGCATCGGACCCATCGCGATCGGCTCTTTCTCCAGGTCCACTTCATTGGCGGCCAGATGTTCGAGCATCCTGTTGAACGAGTCCATCATCTCGGCGTTGTCGCCGATGGCCTGCTTGATCTCATCGGGTGTTGCCTTTTTGCCCAGGCGGTACGAGGTATTGGCGATATGGCACAGGGCGGCCGAGAGATGTCCAACCTCGATGTCGGCATTCTGGTCACTGACCTTGCGGCTGCGCACGGCTTTGATGAAGTTCTCATGGTGCCCCTCGCCGCCGATACCGGCGTAGTCCTTTCCGGTGAAGGATTTGATCCTCTTGCCGTCGTTGTCAAACACGGAGCCGCCGCCGTCGCCGCAGGGGAAGTAGCCGCCTTCGCACTGCACGCAGTCGCCGATGTCCACACCGGTCCGGCGGTAGTTGTCCATGTTGCGGGCGCCTTTTTTGGTCGGCAGCCCGCGCACCTCGAAGATCAACGGCGCCGGCTTGTAGTCGAAGAAGGCGATCTGGGTATTGGCTGTCTCGCCCGCGTCACCGACGCCGAACCGGCCTCCGATGCTAAAGGCTCGCGTCGGCAGCCCCGGATCGCCCAGCGCCCATCGCGCCAGGTCCATCTCATGGGGACCCTGGTTGCCGATATCGCCGCAGCCGGTGTTCCAGACCCAGTGCCAGACGTAATGCAGCTCCGTTCGCCGCAGCGGTTCCATATCGGCGGGACCGCACCACAGGTTATAGTCCACAGTCGCCGGGACCGGATTCGGTCCGTTTGTGCCGTTGACAATCCCGTTGGTGCCAGGACCACGGCCCTTGTAGCAGAAGCCACGAACCCACTTCATGGGGCCGATATTGCCCTCGCGAATCCACGCGAACGCAGCCTTATGGGCTTCGGAAGAGCGTTTCTGCGTCCCAATCTGGACGATGCGGTCGTACTTGCGGGCGGCCTCGACCATCTTGCGGCCTTCCCAGATCTCGTGGCAGGCGGGCTTTTCGATATAGACGTCTTTGCCCGCCTGGCAGGCCCAGACGGTGACAAGGGCGTGCCAGTGGTTCGGCGTGGCCGAGGTAATCGCGTCAATTTCCTTGTTCTCCAGCAGCTCGCGGACATCTGTGTACGTCTTGAGTTTGGCACCGTCCGATTTCTCGAATTCGGCGGCCCTTTTCTCCACGTGGTCGCGGTCGGCGTCGCAGATAGCCACCAGGCGGACGCCGGGAATCTTGCTGAAAATCTTCATGTGGCTGCCGCCCTGGCTCCCGACGCCCACGACGGCGATGCGAAGGTCGTCATTGGCGCCCAGCACTCGCGATGCGGTCCCGGCCAGCGTCAGGCCGGCTCCCACGGCCATCGAACTTTTCATAAAATCTCTACGACTCAGCTTGCTCATAATAACTTCTCCTAACTTGACAAAAAGGTTTTCTGCTCCGGCATACGTTCAATCTATTTCGTCCCGGCGTACTGGCGGTAGTGTTCGGCCACGCTGCCCTGCTTCTCGTCGCCCTTGTGGAAGTAGAAGCGATACTTAAACGTCAGACTCTGGCCGGCCGGAATCTTGATGTCACCGGCCCCCGCGGGCTTCTTCTCGAAGTCATGCACCCCGAACGGGTTGACGGCGAACAGCCCGTAATCCCGCACGTGCCACCACGTCGGATGCTTCGGATTGGAAGGATGATCGAAAATCGCCACGCCGACCACCTGGCCGTCAACCGGCCCGTAGTAGTCGCACCACGCTGCCCGCTTGCCCCACGTGTTCGCGTCGGCGTCGCCTTCGCTGTTGATGATATGGCCCTTGGCCGTCTCGCCTTTGAGCTTCATGGCCGGGGTCGGTGTGAGCTGCATCGTCGGGGCCAGGCGAATCGCCATCGAGCCTTCCTTTGTATCGCCAAAGACAACTTCACCCTCCGAGGCATGGATAGTGACCTCGAAGTCCATCATCTGTCCATCCGGGACGTTGTAGAATTTGTGCGTCCGCGTGTCCGTACATACGACTTTGCCGTCCCGCGCGACCCACTTGTTCGCTGAGACGATTTCGCCGCTTTGAGGTCCTGAGCTGACCTTGAGAAACTTATCGTGGACGATCTTGCCGGACTTGTCGCCCTCGGCCCAGAAATCGTGGCCGTTTACGGCCCCGTGCGTGAACCATAACGATTTTTGGTGTACGTGGTCTTTCGCATCGTCGGGATTGATGTCCTTTATCGGCCAGTGGCGAATGACCGGCACGCCCGTCGGCCCAATCACCGGATAGAAATAAGGACGCGGCACGTCCTGATAGCAATACTCGGTGAACAGCTTGCTGTTGATCGTGACCCTTAACTTGTTGTCAACCTCATCGATGGCGACGCCGCCCTTGGCTGCGGGAGCCTTTGATGCCCGGGCCTTGGCCAGCATGCCGTCCCAGACCACACGCTGCTCGGCGAGGGCCGCAGCGCGGTCCTTAGGCTCAGTGCGGGCTTCGAGAAGAATCCAGCCTTTGTAGTCCATTCCAGCGAACAAATTGATCAATTGCTGGTAAGGATAATCGTCTATGTTCAACTCGCGAACGTGGACCGTATCACCGAAGCGGCCTTTGACCAGATTGAAGTTATACTCCAGCCCTTCGCCTTCGAGGTCTTGCGCATTGCAGTTCCAGCAAACGCCGACGTTGGGATGGTCGGCCACGTCCATAATCGCCTTCATGATGGGCAGGCGGGAGCATCCGCCGTGGACTTCGAGGCGAATCTTCTGGCCGTACTCGGCGCCGAAACGGCCTAATTCATTGAGCGATTTGCCGATCTGCTCGACGGTCTTTTCCTGCGGCACGCCCTTGGGCAGATCGTTCGGCTTGACCTTCACGCCTAAGCCGCCAATATCGCGCGAGAGCTTGACATACTCCTTCGCTCCCTCGATGTCCTTCTGGAGCTTGTCCTTCTCGGCGTAATGGAAGGCGAAGTTCGTCCCCAGACCCACGAGCGTAACAGGGCTGTCGGCAAATCGCTTCTTTACTTCCTGGCGTTGTTGGGCGTTGAGGTTCGATTCGACTCCGTGGGCATGCTCGGTCCGCAGCTCGACGCCGAGCACCTTGGTCTTTTCGCAGTTGGCGATCAGCGTCGGCAGGTCCCAGTCTCTGCCCCATTGGTAAGTGACCAGGCCGAATTTCATCTTGGAGCCGGGGGCCGCCGAACCAACGGCAAACACCCTGCTTAGCGGACCGGCTGAAACCGCTGCGGCACCAAGATACATCGACTGCTTCAGGAAATCACGGCGTGTGTTTCTGATTGTATTCATCTTTTCCTCTTTTTCTAATCCTGATCCCCGTTCTGAAAAACTTTCGTATATGTGGTCAAAGCCAAAACCGGCTCAGTCCTCCGGGCCTGCCCGGGGACATTCACGCTGGCACTTCAAAACCATCCTCACCGATAGCCAAGACGGGAATTATCCTCGTTCATGCCTCTGCTGTCAAACCATTTCAGGGAAAATCGCGCCGTTAGACGGCGGTCTTTGGCCTGTCTCACCGGGCATCTGCCGGCGCCATTTGCAGCAGTTTTTGTGCGATTTTCAGGTCTGCGTCCAGGTTCGCGACTATTTTGCACCCTTCGGCCATCACCTGCCGGGCCTCCTGATCCTTCATCAGCCTTTCCAGCTCCTCCCAAAGCCATTCAGAGCGGTCTTTTTCATCGGGCAGATCATCGACAATGACGGCCGCTCCGACCTCGACCAGCTTGCCCGCATTGAGATATTGCTGCCTGTCTTTGTGATGCGGATAAGGCATACAGATGCTGGGCACCGCAGCGGCCGCGTATTCGGCCACGCTGACCGCCCCGCTTCTGCCGATAACCAGGTCTGCGGCGGCCAGCAGATCTGCCATATCATCGAAGTAGTCTAAAACCTTGTGGCTGATCTTGGCATCGCTGTAACAACTGTCAACTCTTTCGTAATTGTTGTGCCCGGCAAGATGGACGATCTGCCAGTCATCGGCGAAAGCCTCTAGCTTCTCCAGCAGCGAACAGACCGCACTGTTGATGTTCTCCGAGCCGCTCGATGCGCCGGTTACAAGCAGAATCTTCTTTTCCCGGTCAAGACCCAATTGCCCAATCGCCTTGTCCGGCTCAGGATGGCTGAAACCCTCTCGCAAGGGACAGCCAACAACGCTGACCGGCTTTTTTCTTTTGGCGAAATATTGCCCGGTCTCCTGGAACTGCACGAAAATCTCGTCCGCCCAGCGCGCAATGATCTTGTTCGCCCGCCCCGGCACAATGTCCACGTTCAACAGGGCAATTGGAACTTTGGATCGATGCGCCGCCAGACAAACCGGCGCTGAAACATACCCGCCGATACCTACCACGACGGTGTTCCAGCTCTCCGTAATCGCCTCTCTGGCCATCCTGTAACTTGTCCGGAAGGACTTATAGAAATCCATGAGGCCCTTGGCGCGGATGGAGAAACCTTTGGCTGGAAGCACGCGGTAGTCCAGGCCCGTCTGGGCGAGGATGTGTTTGTCGATAGAGCGGGTGCTGCAAAAAAAGTGTATTCTTGCCGTCGGGTCAAGCCTGGCGATCTGCTCGGCCACCGCGAGGGCAGGGTAAATGTGCCCTCCCGTCCCTCCGCCGGCAAAGAAAAAACATCTATCGCCCATACATCGGCAGTCTGCCAGAAGTGGACGTACAATGCAAGCGTTTTTTCGGCTGCCGCCTGAGCGAGCCGGCCCAAAAAGCAAACGGGGCCTGTGCCGAATTAATCGGCACAGGCCCCGAACTAACGCAAATCTTCCTCCATCGCTTCCGCCGAGGTTACTTGGATGGGACAAAGTCGCCTTCGTAGAATCCTGCGCCATCCATCCAGAATTCACCGGCTGCAAAAGCGATGTGGAATGTGGTGCTCCCCGGACTGGTGTCCGCGGCAAAAACAGGAGTTGTTACGCTGTATTCGGTCCATCGGTCGGTCATGGTGATGACCTGCTCACCATATCCCGTCCACGGATCTTGTTGCAGTTCCGGCTTGAAACGGATCTGTAACGTACCTTCCTTGCACTTGAGAAAGGCCGAAAGCGTGTACTTCTTGCCTTTTTGGAAAACGAATCCTCCCTGGTTCATGCCGTAATCCCAGTTGTTTGCACCTGCGCTGTTAATCGTAACGTGCAGACAAGAGGTTCCCTCGGCCGGGGCTTCGGCAACTGCCGCGCCCACCAATTGCTGGACCACTTCCGAGGTCACGTCGCCCCATATTCCCCAGGGATCGAGAACACCGTCCTCAAAGCCGCCGTTGGTCAGCAAATTCACGATTTGGACTTGTACGGGCCGGCGGACCCGGATGTCGTCGAAGTACATCTTACCTGAGCCGCCGGGCGTGGTCATGTTGCCTCTGGTACCGAGACCTATCGCAAGCCTGTCCACATTCTTGAGGTTGATGCCCTGATCGGCGAACTTCTGCAGCGGGATAACCCACTGCGTCCAGGCGTTGATCTGCGCGGCGCCGGCGTTATCGTGGTACACCACGGCGGGCGTGCCGGTGGCGTTGGAGACCGCCACGTACAGCCGCTCGGCTGCATTGCTGGCGATGCCGATATCCTGGTGCGCCCACTGCGGACTGACCGTGCCGGTTGTCGTGACATTGGAGAACACGGCTTGACACGTTAAATTCGCATTGTGCGCCGTCACAGCCAAACCAATATAGACGTTCGATGCCATCTGGATGTTCGTCGGATTGCTGCCTGTCACCGGCGCCCAGGCCGTACCGTTGGCCGAATGGGAAACCGTGAATCGACCCGAGACGTCACGCTCTAACTTCACCCAGTACGGGGCAGTGATCCCGCCCTGCGCTGTGTTGAAACTGGCGCCGCCCGTGTCGATGCGGCCCTGGGACGCAACGCCGTTACCCGGAGTGATACACGCAAAGGCATGCTTGGAGCCACCATCTAACGTTTCGCGGATCATCACGCCGGCCTTGGCCCATGGGTCCGTGTTCTGTACGCTCACGACCCTTGCCACAATCGAGCCGGCGCCGGTCAGCGTCTTATAGGCGAAATGGAACTCGTCACGATACTGACCTGCCGTGCCAACATCCCAGATGTCGGTGCCGGAGGCGGTCATCGTGAACGTACCGGCTGGGGCCTCTGTGAAGCTGCCGACGGAGCCGGGTAAGCCTCTGAACCACAGTGTCAATTCCGCCACGCCCTCTTCCGTCCAGTCGCGCGAGGCACTGAGCTGCATCTCCGCCTCGGAATACTTGGCGAAGCCTTGCTTATTGTTGTCGTAGGACAGCGGCATAGACTGGTTGCTGCCGTGAACGATCGTCTCCTCGGTGAACGATGCTGTGTTTTCATCGCCGACGGCCGCACCGGTGCCGTTGCCGGCAAAGTATGGCGGAGAGGCCGGCGCGCCGTAGCCAAGCCCGTCATGCCACGAGTACCAGATCTGGTTAGCGCCGGCATCGTAGGACTCAAAATTGTCTATGACCAGGAAGTCGGCCGTCGTAAAGCTCCAGACGTTGCCCACCCACGGACTGGCGGGGTTGGCGTTATTGACTTCGTCAACACGCCAGTAAAACGTCGTCGCCCAGGCCAGCTTGCCCGGATCGTAGCTCTCGTTACCAAGGGCCTTGGCGCCCTTGTACTCGGGTGAAGCCTTGGTGGCATTCTTCACCGCTGCCCCATCGGTACCGAAGTACACCTCATGCGAAGCGGCGTTATCTCCCGCACCCCAGGTCAGCACGGTCGTCTGCTTGACATCGACGGACCCGCTGCGGGGATTCGGACTGCTGGCCTTCACGGGCAGCGACAGAGCGGCCTGCGGAATGAGCTGCTTGGGCGTGCGAGGACTCGACCAGCGAAGCTCCGCCACGGCGCCGCCGCCGTTCTCATAGTACTCCATGACAAGGTTGTACGTATTGCCGGCGATAAGGTCAATCGTCCCAAAATCCTCGGTCGCCGAGCGGTCAACCCAGCTATCCGCTAACAGTTGGCCATCCACATACAAACGCACACCGTCATCGGTTCGAGGATAGAAGGTATAGGTTTCGGTGAATGCCGCCTCCACCTCACCCGTCCACCGGACCGAGAAGCTGTCATTACCAACCGCCGGATCCGGACCGCCGGGGTCACCCCAGTTGAAGTTGATTTGAGGGTCTGTCCGGGTCAGGACGTAGGTCTCAAAATTCATCCCTTTATAGTAGTCGGCCCGTACGCCGCCGCCGACACGCGCCGTCGCAAAGCTCCAGACGTCGCCTTTGTAGGTGTTGGCGCCGTCGAACTCATCGATCCGCCAGTAGTAAGTCTTATCTAATTGAAGGCCACTGGGAGTGTAGGTTGTAGTTCCTGAGGGGCCTTTGGCGGTTCCGGCGGTTCCAGCTTCCACGTTGGCAAAATCGTCGCCGAAATAGACTTGGTGCAATTTCGCGCCGAAGCCCGCCTTCCAGCTCAGGGTCACCTTCGTGTCTATGAATTTAGCGGTATCGGGCGGGCTGGGTTCAAAAGCCTTCTTGGGGGGAACCAGAAAGCTCCAGACCTTGCCTTTCCACGGGCTGTCCGGATGGAGCGAGTTGACTTCATCGACCCGCCAGTAGTACGTCGTGCCCGGGATCAGGCCGTCCGGATAGGGGAACCCCGGAAAACCGACGACAAAGAACGTCGAAACCTGGTTGCCGTAAAACGTGTTGCCCGTGCCGGTGTTCACATCGTCGAAATTCGTGCCGAAGTACACGTCATGTGAGACGGCAAAGTCGCCCGGTTTCCATGACAGGCTGGCCCACGTCTCCGGGTGTACGCTGTTATTCGCCGGGTTGGGATCGTGCGCCAGAGGAGAGACGGGTGGGACATAGTCACCCTCGTAGAGTCGCACGCCATCGATCCAAAAATTACCGGCGGCAAAAGCAAAGTGGAATGTAGGGCTGGCAGGAGTCACGTCAGCAGCAAAGACGGGAGTCGTTACGCTGAATTCCTGCCATTTATCGGTCATGGTGAAGACCTGATCGCCATAGCCTTCCCATGGATCTGCGCCCCGTTCCGGCTTTAAGCGAATTTGCAGCGTGCCTGATTTGCACTTGAGGAAGGCAGAGAAAGTGTATTTCTTGCCTTTCTGAAAGGTATGGCTTCCGTCCGTCATGCCGGCATCCCAGTTGTTGGTCCCTGCCGCAGCAACCACGAGGTGTAGACAATACTTTCCCTCAATCGGACCTTCGGGGACCGCTGCGCCGGCACAGTCGGTCACCACTTCTTCCGTGGTAATCGTCGCGGGCGCGGCGTCATAGGTGCCGTATGGCGCTACAACACCGCTCTCAAAGCCACCGTTGGGCAGTATATTCACGACTTCCTGTGCGTGGCCTGGACTGAGTCCTATAAAACCTATCAATAAAACTGCTGTCAACCAAACTACTCGAGTTCTCATAATACTTGCTCCTTACTGTCAGTCGCTCTGCGACTTAACTCAATTGACTTGGATTGGCTTACCAACACCTTCCCGGAAGCTACCCGGAATCAAGTAAACCACTTTTCTTACACATGATAATCCTCCTTCAAAGATTAAGGTAGGTTCATCGTGCTTTGGCCACACGCCAAAACCACTGGTCCTTTCGATAGGCATGAACAGTCTTGTGCTTGACTGAAAGGCTTGCATCTGCGCAACAGCATATTTCACCGCCTGATTTGGCCCTCTCTCCTCTCTCAAGGCGCTAATTCAGGTGCTTCATTAACACTATACCCATAAGCTCCAACTATCTATACTTTTATCAAACCCGTTATGCCCCTGTCAAGAACAATCTGGCAGCCGTTCGATAGTTTTTTCGGCAAATTCCACAGCAATGTTAATCTTCTTCTGATGGGGCACCCAAATTTCATTGCAAAATCGCCGGGGATTCGTGTAACATATCCTACGCCGTTTCGGCTGCTGCCGCGAACAGACGTGAGTGCCAAGGAAGGATTTCAGGAGCTTAGAATGAAGAAATGGACTCGTAGGGTGGGGCTTGCCCCACCTTCAAGAATCTGGGCGGTTTTGCTCGCTGGTGCAAAGCACACCCTACTGATTGCGGTTCTTATCTCCGGCTGCAAAGCCCCGGTGAAAGAGGAGAAAATATCGTACGACAGGCCCTTGCTGCCCGGCCAGCTCGCCCTGCGAAAAATCACGAATCCCGCCGAAATTCCGGACTTTACGATGGCCTGCCTGGACCTCGCCGAGATGCGGACGGCGATAGGCCACAGCGTCAATTATCTGCAAAAGCCGTCGAGCCAGCAGTTTTATCCCATCGGCGATATCACCCACAGCCGGGCCCTGGAGAGCCTGAAGGCGTTTGCCAAGCTGCTGGATTCCGGCGTGGCTGGCGCGCAGTTGAACCAGGCCATCCGGGAAAAGTTCGACGTCTATATGTCGATAGGATGCGACGACCACGGAACGGTGCTGTTTACGGGCTACTACACGCCGATCTTCGACGGCTCGTTCACACGCACCGAGCGCTTCCAATACCCGTTGTACAAGCAGCCCGACGACCTGGTTAAAGATTCGCGGGGCGAGATCCGCGGCCGGCGCATGCCGGATGGGCAGATTACGCCCTATCCGCCGCGGGCCGTCATCGAGGGCTCGAAAATGCTCCAGGGCAAAGAGCTGGCTTGGCTGAGCGACCCGTTCGAGGTCTATATCGCACACGTGCAAGGCTCGGCAAAGCTCCGGCTGCCCGACGGCAAGCTGGCTACCGTGGGCTACGCCGCCAACAACGGCCACGAGTACAAGAGCGTCGCCCAGGAGCTGGTCAAGGACGGCAGGATACCGCCCGACCAGATCAGCCTGGCGGCCATGATCGACTATTTCAAGAAATACAAGGACCAGGTCAGCGCGTACGTCCGGCGAAACGCTCGATTCGTATTCTTCAAGAAGGAAGAAGGACAGCCGTTGGGCTGCCTCAATGAGCCGGTGACGGCCTATCGAAGCATCGCCACCGACAAGTCGATCTTCCCGCGGGCCTCGCTGGCCTTCATCACCACCACGCTGCCGCGTGCGGTCGGCGGCCAGCCGGTCAGGCAGCTCTACAGCGGCTTCGCCCTGGACCAGGACGCCGGCGGGGCCATCCGCGCGCCGGGCCGGTGCGACGTCTATATGGGACAGGGTGACATGGCAGGACAGCTCGCCGGACAAACGTATCAGGAGGGCCGGCTGTACTATCTGTTTCTCAAATGAGCCGCCGGCGGTTACTTCGATATTCGATATTCGTTATTGGACATTCATTATTCAAAATTAAATGTCGAATATCGAACAAGGAATATCTAATGATGAAGGAAACGGCTCATAGGAGCACAGGACTTATGCACTTTTGTCCCTATGCACTTATGCACTTCTGTGTGAAGGAGTCTGAAAATGGCGAAAAGAATCCTCTTGCTGGCGATTTTGATTGTCACGGCGTTTTCGCTCCTCGGCTGCGAAACGGCCAAAGGACTCAAGGGGGATGTTCAGTTCATCGGCGATAAAACATACGAAATAGTGGATAAGTAAATCATAACCATCGAGTAAATGAAGAACGTCGCCAAGCCCTGGATCGCCTACAAGGTCTTAGCCGCCGGCGCCATCCACCCCCGAGACGGCTTCAAGTACGCCTTCGAGGGCGGGGCCGACTTCGCCTGCGTCGGAATGCTCGATTTCCAGGTCATCGAGGACACCCTCATCGCCAAAAACACCCTGACCAAAGACCTGAACCGACAGCGCCCCTGGCGAGCGTAAGACTCGCCCATGATTGATTCTGTGACTTGTCATTCCCGCACCTGCTTTCGCAGGTGTAAACTTGTCCCCGCAAAAGCGGGGAGCGGGAATCCAGCGAATTGGTGCGATTCATCACACCCTACTTGAACAAATCCGAATGTGTTCCCGTTCGTGGTCCAGACGACTTTCAACTGTCCAGTTCCTTGAACATCTCTTGAACACTCGATGCCTCATGCAACTCTTCGCCCCGCTCAGATTTCTCAATCGTCCGCATCGTCAGTTCGTTGGGAATCTTCACCTTCTGTGTCATCTTTCGAAGCTCCACATATCTGCGGTCATGTCCTCGGCGGCCAACCAGGCGACGTGCCAGTCGAGATAGAGGGTATTGCAGCCTTTCTTGTGCCGGGCACGCGCGACCCGCCGGCCCCCGGTGATGTCCTGGCTGTCGGAATTGGGCAGGTGGCTCGGGCGGAATACGTCGCACCGCGTAACGTCCCGGTCGGTCGCCTTCTTGATGATGGTCCGCCAGGAGCCGTCTTCGTTGTCGGCCAGGTAAATGATGGCAGCCGGGCGGGGACAGTCGGTCAGCTTCGTCGGCGTTTGCTGCATCTCGCCGCCGTTTCTGTTGCCGCCCCAGCCGTTGACGACGAAGCAGACGGTCTGCTCCTTGTTCGGATAGCTCGGACAGCGGAATATCTTGACGGTGCGATAATCGTCGTTGACGGCCTTTTGCGCCAGGAACGGCATGAAAAGCTGAAACCACGGCTTGATGTCGCCGCCCCATTCGGCCGAGCGGGGGATGAACAGGTCGTGCTCGCCGGCGTAGAAGTTCGCGGCTAAGCCGATCTGCTTGAGATTGTTCCGGCAGACGACGTCCTTGCCCTGCTCTTTCGTTTTTCGCAGAACCGGCATTAAGATGCCCATCAGCAACGCAATGATGGCGATCACCACCAACAACTCAATCAGCGTAAACCCGCCATACGTGAGGCGGGTAAAGCCTCGTTGCCCGTTCGTATTCACCGGCACCTGCCTTTCTGCCGGACCATTATACCACAGCCGCCGGAAAGACTCAAGGCGGTTCTGAGGCTGTCGCCACGTTTGGAATCGGGTTTGATCTTTCGGATTAACCACGAATGAACGCGGAGATGTATCTCTGTAAATCCTGTAAATCCCGTCTAATAAACAGCTTATGGAATGTTTTTGACACAGACGGCGTCCTGAGCGGAGCCGAAGGATGAACGCTGATGGACGCGGACTTGATGCACCACGAAGCCTGTCCTGTAGTCTAAACCACGAAGGGCACTGAGAGTCACGAAGTCTGCTCTGAGCCGAACGGGAAAGAGAATAAAAAAGAACCAATCCTTGTTAATACTTCGTGTTCCTTCGTGAGCTTCGTGGTAGAAGGACTTTCTATTCTCCGGCAGAACGCAGAGCAAAATCAATATCGAAGATACGGCCTTTTGGGACGGAGCCAATGGCAAGGGCCACAGATTTCACTGATTTCGGGGATTTATCGCCTCTCGGCCAGCGGCATGGTGAATTGTCGCCAGAAAAGCCGATATGCCGATGGCAATAAAGCGATAAATCGTGCTACGTCAAACGACTTGCCAAATCGCCGCTATTTGGCGGGAATCGCTTCATGAGACTCTTTTTTCTTGACATTCTCATCATCGGTCGGATACAATGCGTTTCGTTCATGGAGGAGTGGGTTTGAGCCGTTCCACGATGTGCCAATTCTCCGCCCGCTCCGAAGAAAACCGGCCTCGTAGACGGTAACGTTAAGCAGGCCGTTTCAGAAGCCAAAATTGGAGGATATGATCGTGAAAACGACAGAGTTAATTGCAGTGGTGGCGGTTGTAGCCCTTGGAACGTCTGCTGCCTGGGCTGCGCCAGAGGATCCGGTCGTTATGCCAGACGCCGCGTTGAGATCCGTTGTCCAGGAGGCGTTGGGCATAACTGATGGCAGAAATCCGACGGAGGCCCAGATGGCTACTCTTAGCCAGCTTTTTGCCGAGGACAGAGGAATTGCGGATTTGACTGGTATCGAGTATGCGGTGAACCTGACAATCTTAAACCTAGATAACAACCAGATCATCAACCTGAGTCCGCTGTCGGGACTGACAAAGCTGACTGAGCTGTGGCTTTGGGAAAATCAGATTAGCGATATAAGCCCACTTTCGGGCATGGCAGCACTGACAAGTCTTAATCTTGAAGACAACGATATCAGCGACATCTCAGTCGTCTCGGGAATGACAAATCTGACATGGTTGTTACTTAACGAAAATCAGATCACCGATATAAGCATGCTGACCGGCCTGACAAATCTGACGGTGCTGGAACTTGGCACAAATCAGATCAGCGATATAAGCCCGCTGGCCGGCCTGACAAACCTGACATGGCTAGGCATTGGAGGCAATCAGATCAGCAACGTCAGCCCCCTTTCAGGCCTGACAAGCCTGACATCACTGGGTTTAGGGGGCAATCAGATCGGCGATATAAGTCCACTTGCCGGCTTGACAAACATAGCCATACTGCATCTATACGGCAATCAGATCAGCGACATTAGTCCGCTGTCGGGACTGACAAATCTTGACCTTTTGGACCTCACAAATAATCCTCTGAATTGGGACGCACATTTCGTTTACATCCCGATGATCCAGGCCAAAAATCCTGGAGTTAACATATGGTATAACCCGTATAGCCCCCCGGTGTATTTCACCGATGCCAATTTGAAGCAGGCCGTCAAAGACAACTTGGGCATCGTAACGGATCCGACGCAAGCTCAGATGGCCACACTGACTTACCTCAGTGCAAATAACAGAGGAATCGAAGATCTAACTGGTCTTGAGTATGCTGTCAACCTTACTTGGCTATTTCTGTCTGAGAATCAAATCAGCGATATAAGCCCACTTGCCGGCATGGCAAATCTGACCCAACTGGAGCTTAGTAACAATCAGATCAGTGGTATCTCAGTCCTTGTCGCTCTGACAAATCTGACTTATTTGGATTTGCGGTGGAATCAAATCAGCGACATATTAGCACTTTCCGACCTTACAGATCTGACTGTGCTACTGCTCGATGGCAATCAGATCAGTAACATAGGCCCGCTTTCGGGACTCGCAAAGCTGGATCGACTGTCGCTTTGGGAAAATCAGATCGGCGATATAAGTCCGTTGGTCGGCCTGACAAATCTGACAATGCTGGAGCTTTGTGACAATCAGATCAACAATATCAGCCCTCTTTCGGGACTGACAGAACTAACCTGGCTAAGCCTATCCGCCAATCAGATCATCGATGTCAGCCCCCTTTCAGGCCTGACAAATCTGACTGACTTGTATCTGTGTGGCAATCAGGTCATCGATATAATTCCACTTGCCGGCCTGATAAACCTGACCTTCCTGCATCTTGGCATAAATCAGATCAGCGATGTCAACCCGCTTTCAGGACTGACAAATCTGACTGACTTGTATGTGGGTGGCAATCAGGTCAGCGATATAAGCCTTCTGGCTGGCCTGACAAATTTGACTTTGCTGAGCCTACATGGCAATCAGATCAGCGACATTAGTCCGCTGTCGGGACTGACAAATCTTGACCTTTTGGACCTCACAAATAATCCTCTGAATTGGGACTCGCACTTCGTTCACATCCCCATGATCGAGGGTAACAATCCTGGGATTGATATACAATATGATCCGTGGGTTGACGCTGATTCGGATGGTGTTAGCGCTGCAGTTGAGAATGGGGCCCCCAATGACGGCGACGGGAATGACGATGAGATTCCGGACGGGCTGCAGGACGAGGTCGCATCGCTGCCGAATGCGGTGGACGCCGGATATGTGACTCTGGAATCACCTGAGCAGACAGATCTGGGCGGTGTAACTGCCACTGCGAATCCCTCACCAGAGCCCGTTCCCGAGGGTGTCGAGTTCCCCATCGGCTTTTTTGAGTTTACGGTGCAAGGCATTACGCCCGCTGCAGCAATCACCGTTACCCTCTTCACGTCTGCCGAGGTGGGAACGTACTACAAGTACGGCCCAACTCCGGACAATCCGACGGACCATTGGTATGAGTTTCTCTATGATGGAACAACGGGAGCGGAAATTCTGGCCGATAGAGTGATTCTCCACCTCGTGGATGGTCAGCGGGGTGATAGGGACCTGACAGCTAACGGTCAAATTGTTGAACCGGGAGGCCCCGGTCTATCGCTGAATACGGCTCCTGTGGCGGATGCCGGGCCGGACCAAACTGTCGAGCAGGGAAGCCATGCCGGCGGAAGTGTCACCCTCGATGGTTCCGGCTCAACCGACGATGGTCAGATACAGCCACTAACATACACGTGGACATGGGAAGGAGGCTCGGCAATGGGCTCCAACGCGACTATCATCCTTCCGTTAGGTACGACAACAGTGACCTTGATAGTCTATGATGGACAGTTCTCAGATGCCGACACGGTGGACGTTACTGTTGTGGACACCGCTGCGCCGACGATCCATAGCGTCTCAGCCAATCCAAACGTGCTGTGGCCGCCGAACCACAAGATGGTGGAGGTCATTGTGGACGTGGACGCTGAGGATGACTGCGACGCGGATCCATTCTGCATGATTACGGAGGTAACCTGCAACGAGCCTATAAACGGCCCGGGGGACGGCAGCACCGAGCCGGACTGGGAGTGCACTGATGATCCCTTGGTAGTTCTATTACGAGCCGAGCGAGCCGGGGGTGGCAGTGGACGTGTGTACACAATCCATGTTGTATGTGAGGATGCTTCAGGCAATATCACAGCCGCGACGGTGGATGTAATCGTACCGCATGACCAAGGAAAAGAAAAGAAGAAATAGACCAGGGCCTCTGTGAGAGAGATTCAAGGGCTGTGAGCAACACGCTTGCGGCCCCTTTTTGTTGGGGGCTGTAGGCAGTTTGTATCATCATTGGGGGTGTATTTCATTCGTAGGCCAGATGCTTCGACTCCGCCTTCGGCTTCGCTCAGCATGACAGAGGGTGGTTGTCGCGGGCGGGACGCAGGGCAATTTTATAATCAGGTCCTTCGACGGAGTTTACCCTGAGCGCAGCCGAATGGGCTCAGGACGCAAAAACTGGCGTTTTCGCGTTTGACGGGGGGCTGGGGGGGCGGTACAATACGGGGCTGACGTGGAGTACGTGTCGGTGTTGGAATATGCAGCGATTGCGGGTATGCGATGCGAAATAGCACTACACGGCTACACGGCTGATTTGAATAGCGAATATCGAATGACGAATATCGAATATTGAAGTTTCGTAGAGCCGGAGGACGTTCTGACTCTTGGTGGGGCAAGCCCCACCCTACAAATTCTTTTGGTGTTTGAATTTACCAACGGAGGCAGGAGGCTGATTATGGCAGGGAAAGTAAGAACTCAGACGGCTAAGCTGGTCTCGGGGGAGGCCCGAGGCGGAGCGGGGCCGGCAGCGTCCGTTAGTGTGAGCTCAGATGCCGCCGGGACGCCGGCGACGGTGCGGACCATGCCGGAATCGTTGGCGGCCGAGGCGGCGGTCTTGGGCTCGATGCTGTTCGACCCGGAGTGTATCGGGGACGTCGTCGAGGTCTTGGAACGCGACGCCTTCTACCGGATCGAGCATCGCCACATCTTCGAAGCCCTGATTTCGCTTTACGAAAAGAACAAGGGCGTCGGGATCGACGGCGTGCTGCTTCGCGATGAGCTGGTCAAGCAGAGCCGTCTCGAAGAGGTCGGCGGCGTCGAGTATATTAATAAGATTTTAGACTCCGTGCCCTCTTCGGCTAATGTGATGTACTACGCGGGCGTGGTCAAGGACAAGATGCTGCTGCGCGAGCTGATTTCCGTGGCGGGCGAGATCCTCGATAACGCCTATCGGCAGAGCGGCGAGACCCACGAGATGCTGGACGAGGCCGAGCGAAAGGTCTTCGGCGTCACGGACAGGAACATCACCGGCAACGCCATCGCGCTGAAGGACCTGGTGGTCCGAGCGTTCGAGATGATCGAGAGCCGCCAGGGCACGCACGTCACGGGGCTGGCCACCGGGTATTACGAGCTTGACGATCTGACCTGCGGCCTGCAAAACGGCGAGATGATCATCGTCGCGGGCCGGCCCAGCATGGGAAAGACGTCTCTGGCGCTGAACATGGCCGAGCACATCGGGCTGGTCGAGAAGATGCCGGTTGCGATCTTCTCGTTAGAGATGGGCCGCCAGCAGTTAGCCGAGCGGTTCCTGTGCAGCATCAGCGAAATCGACAGCCAGAAGGTCAGACGGGGCCTGCTGAGCGATGAGCACTATAAGAAGCTGGCGAACGCCTGCGCGGAGCTGTCCGAAGCGCCGATTTACATCGACGACGCCTCGACGCTGACGCCGCTGGAGCTTCGCGCCAAGGCCCGGCGGCTCAAAAGCAAGCACGATATCCGGTGTATCATGGTGGACTATTTGCAGTTGATGCACGTAGGCGGCATGCAGAGCGAATCGCGGCAGCAGGAGATCACGACGATCTCACGGTATCTGAAGGCCCTGGCCCGGGAGCTGAACATCCCGGTGGTGGTCATGAGCCAATTGAATCGCGCCGCGGAAGGCCGGGAAGGACATCGGCCCTGGATGAGCGACCTGCGGGAGAGCGGCAGTATCGAGCAGGACGCCGACGTGGTAATGCTGCTGCACCGCGAAGATTATTATCATCGGGGCGAGCCGGATTATCAGGAGGACAGCACGGCCGAGCTGATCATCGCCAAGCAGCGCAACGGTCCCACGGGAACCGTGAAACTGGTATTCAGAGAGAAAGTCACGCGCTTTGAGAACGCCTCGCACGTAGGGGAACAAGCGGCGCCATTCTAAGAAGGATACAGAATACCGAACACAGAATACAGGATGTCAGTGTTCAAACGAGGTCTGTGATTCGTGCCCGGTCCTTCGATTCGCGACGGACCGCGCATGAGATACGCGATGCGAAATATTACCGTGATTATCGTTATATCGACTGTCCTTTGGAGCCTGGGCATCGATCCGGCATCCACCGCGGACCTCAAGGAAAAAAATGGGACAAAGAAACCGGCCCTGGAAAGCGGCATCGACGTTATCAAGTCGATTAGATTCGAGAATAACCGCAAGTACAAGGACAAGACGCTGCTGAAGAAGCTGGACTTTGCGGTGGGCGAATACCTCGATCCGGTTTTGGCCGAGTCGGGCCGAGCAGCCATCGCGGACTTTTATCGAAGCAAAGGGTATCCCCACGTCGTGGTGACGCTCAACAGAAAGAAGCTGGCCGAGGGTCAGGTCGTTTACACGGTCTTTGAAGGCCCCAGGATCCAGATCAAATCAATAAAGTTTGAGGGCAACAAGGCCCTGAAGACGAGCGACCTTGAAACCGCGATAAAGACAAAGACCCGGAGCTGGCTGATCCGGCCGGTCTATTACACCGAGGAGAAGATCGCCGACGACGTGGAGAAGCTGCGAGCCATATATTATCAGAGGGGCTATCTGAACCACCGCATCGGCGTCCGGGGCGAGGCCCACGTCACCTTTATCATCGAGGAAGGGCCGCTCTATAGGGTCGGGCACGTTACGTTCCAAGGCAACACCCAGTATGACGGCCAAACGCTGCTGGAAGGACTGGAATTGGAGTCGGGACAGCCCTATTATCAGTTGAAGGCCCAGGCCCAGGCCAAGCGGATTCTCAAGCGCTACCGCGAGAACGGTTATATCGATGCGGAAGTGCGGCAGAACCCCCGGTTTGTGACCGACGTCAACACGGTGGACGTCGAGTTCAGTATCGTCGAGGGCAGGCAGTTCCGCATCGGCAGGATTGATATTATCGGCAACGAACAGACCCAGGACAAGGTCGTCCGGCACGTTCTGGACGAGTACGATTTTGTGCCGGGCGCGTTGTACAACGCCGATATGGCCCCTAAACAAGGCGGCGGCCAACTGGAAAAATATGTCCAGAGAATGACGGTGTCGGAGCAGGCGATGATCAAGCCCGTTGCGCCCGCCGACGGCGCGGACGACCGCAGGGATGCCGTGGTGGACATCAAGGAGGGCCTGACGGGGATGTGGAATCCGGGCGTCGCCATCGGAAGCGACAGCGGCATCATCGGCCAGTTGATCTGGGAGCAGCGTAATTTCGACGTTCAAGACTGGCCCGACAGCTTCGGGGAGTTCATCACGATGCAGGGCTTCAAAGGCGCCGGCCAGACCCTGAGAGTCGCGCTGGAGCCGGGGACCGTCGTGAGCTACTATTCGGTCACGTTCATCGAACCGTACTTTCAGGACAGGCCCACGTCCCTCAACGTGGGAGGCTCAAAGTGGGAACGGTGGAGAGAAAGCTACGATGAAGACAGGGCAAAGGGATACATCGGTTTCGAGAAGCGGCTCAAGAACCGCTGGCGCCCCAGTCTTGACTTTCGCGTTGAAAATGTCGAGGTCGGCGACCTTGACGGCGACGCGCCCCAGGAAATCATTGACGTCAAAGGCTACAATCTCCTTCTGGGGGCACGGGCGGGCATCGGCAAAGACATGCGAGATGACATATACAACCCCAGCAAGGGTTACAGGTTCAACGTCGGCTACGAGCAGGTCACCGGCGGCGACGATTTCGGAATCGCCACGGGAAAGGCGACATGGTTCACGACGCTGTATGAGGACCTGATCGAGCGAAAGACCGTCCTGGCGGTAAAGGTGCTCGCGGCGACGACGGCCTCCGAGGCCCCTCCTTTCGAGAAGTTCTACGGCGGCGGGACAGGCGAGTATGGAATCAGAGGCTTCGACTATCGGGGCGTCAGCACGCGGGGCTTGCAGACAAACGTCCTGAACCCGGTGCGAAAGGACCCGGTCGGCAGCGACTGGATATTCTTAGCCAATAGCGAGATCACCGTGCCTCTGGTCGGGCAGAACATCGAGGCATTGTTCTTCATGGACAGCGGCACGATAGACACCGGCAGGTACCGCGCTTCGGTCGGAGCAGGCATACAAATCATGATACCGCAGTTGCTGGGGCCGGTGCCGATGCGATTTGAGCTTGCCACGCCGTTCATGCGAGACGATGAGGACGAGACGCGGATATTCAGCTTCAGCATGGGAAGATTGTTCTAAATTGACGACTGGATTGTTAATCGGAGAAAATTTCTGGAAAGAAAGGATAATGTATGAAAGTCAAAACAATGTTTTTGGGTTGTCTGATAAGTGTGGTTGCTCTGTTCATGGTCCATGCATACGGTCCGGCTCAGGCGAATTCCGGCAAGCCGGCCTCGAATATCGGTACGGTCAGCGTCTCGCGGGCGCTGCGGGACTGCAAGGCCACGGCCAAGTTCAGAGAAAAAGACGGGGCCGAGAAAGACAAAATGGACGCCGAGGAGGAAAAGCTCTCGACGGAGGTTAAGGCGCTGGCCGCAGGAATGCGGGCCGGGGCCCTAAAACCCGATAGCACCGACTATGCGCAGCAGTATCAGGAGCTGGTGCAAAGGCAAGCCCAGCTCAAGACGATGCAGGACGTTAACCCGCAGCTAACGGCATTGGCACAGCACTTGTGGATGGAGAAGCTCTACAAAGAAATTCTGCGGATCACCAAGCAGTTAGGCGCGGAAAAGGGGCTGGCTCTGGTGCTGGCGGTCGATGAGCCTGAATTTCCCATGCCGAGGTATGAGGAGCTTGCCATGGCCCTGCGGACCCATAAAGTGCTGTACAACGGCGGATGTCTGGACTTGACGGACGAGGTCATCGCCGCGTTAGACAAAGAAGAGGCAAAATTCACCAATTGAACCTTTGAGCGAAGAAGGAGTTTCGTTCCGGTGGGAAGGTATTTGGGTGTTTGACTTGCGATGAAACTGACGCTTGAACAATTAGCCAAGCGGCTTGACGCCGAACTGACGGGTGAGGCTGCTGATACCGGCAGGGAAATCGCCGGCGTGGGCTCCATAGACGCCGCCGGCGAAAATGAATTAACCTTCGTCACAAGCGATAAACATCGGGCGGCGCTGCGTCAATCGCGGGCCGGGGCGGCCATCGTCGCGTCGCGCCTTGACGATTTCGACAAGCCGCAACTGATTGTCAAGGACGTGAACGGCGCTCTGATCCAGGTCTTGAACATTTTTGCCCCCAGGCTTAAACCTGCGACTGAGGGTATTGATCCGACGGCCAAGCTCGGCGATAATGTACAGATCGCCAAAGGCGTGTCCGTGGGTGCGGGCGTGGTGATTGACGACGGCGTTCGGATCGGGCCCGACAGCATCATCGGCAGCGGATGCAAAATCGGCGAAAATTCAAGGCTCGGCGGGAATTGCCGGCTCGACAGCAACGTCGTCGTATATCACAACTGCTCGTTGGGCAATAACGTCATCGTTCAGGCAAACACCACGATCGGCTCGACCGGCTTCGGGTATTCGTTCATCGAGGGCGCCCACAGGCTGATTCCGCACAACGGCGGCGTGGTGATTGAGGATTGCGTCGAGATAGGAGCCAATTGCTGTATTGACAGGGCCAAGTTTGGAAATACCATCATTGGAGCCGGGACAAAGATCGACAATCTCGTCCAGGTCGCGCACAACGTCGTCATCGGCAAATGCTGTCTGATCGCGGCACTGGTCGGGATTTCCGGCAGTTGCAAGCTGGGCGACGGCGTCGTGTTGGGCGGCCAGGTCGGCCTGGCGGATAATATCGAAATCGGCGACGGCACAATGGTGGGCGCTCAGGCCGGTGTGATGAGTAGCGTTCCGGCGGGGCAGAAACTGGCCTGGACCCCGGCGATCAAGAGAGAAGAGGCCCTGCGAATCGTCGGTCTGACCATGCGTCTGCCCAAAATGGCCGATCAGCTCAAGCAACTGAGCAAGAGGGTTGAAAAACTTGAAGTTGCAGAAGACGATAAAAGGTGAAGGCAAGGTGCGCGGCCGCGGCTTGTTCGGGGGCAAGGAGGCGAAGGTCGTTTTTCGCCCCGCCCCCGCGGACTCCGGCATTACGTTCGTTCGGACCGACGTGCCCGAGCCGGTGCGGATCAGCGCCGTCGCATCCAATCTGGCCGAACGCAGCCGCCGGACAACGTTGAAAAAAGGCTCGGCCAGCATCGAGACCATCGAGCACTGCATGGCCGCGGTCAATGCCCTTGAAATCGACAACATCGTTATCGAAGTGAGCGGCCCGGAGCTGCCGGCTCCGGACTGTAGTTGCGCCGTGTATTTCAAGGCTCTCAAACGCATCGGGGTGGAGGAGCAGAACGTCAGCCGGAAGGAGTACGTTATCACCAAGCCCATCACCATCGCCGCCGGCGATGCCTGTATCTATGCCCTGCCCAATTCCGACAACGGATTGAGCATTACCTACGATCTCGATTACGGCGGCCATGCCGGCATCGGCAGGCAGATTTTCAGTTGCCAGCTCACGCCGGAGAACTTTGAAAAACATTTGGCGCCGGCCCGCACCTTTTTGCTCGAAGCCGAGGCAAAACAGTTCCAGGCACGCGGGCTGGGGACCCACATCAGCCCTCGCGACCTCCTGGTCATTGGCTCGGACGGGCCCATCAAAAACAGCTACAGGTTCCCCAATGAGTGCGTCAGGCATAAGATTGTGGACCTGGTCGGCGATCTGGGGCTGGTCGGGCGGGCGCTGAAGGGCAGGATTGTCGCCTACAAGAGCGGCCACTCGCTGAATCAGCAGCTTGCGACGAAGCTGTACGAGGCCGCCCGGCAGCAGGAGCGCATCGCCAGGTTCGGGACCGACGCCCTCCTGGATATTCGCCAGATCGCCAAGATTCTGCCGCACCGGTATCCCTTTCTGCTGGTGGACAAGGTCATCGAAATCGAAGGAGACACACGCATCAAGGGCATTAAGAACGTGAGCTTCAACGAGCAATTCTTCCAGGGGCATTTTCCCGGCACGCCGATTATGCCCGGCGTCCTGATCGTAGAAGCGATGGCCCAGGTGTCCGGCCTGCTGTTCGCCCAGCGGCTGGAGCACACCGGGAAGCTCGCCGTGCTGTTCAGCATGGACCATGTCAAACTGCGGAAATCCGTTGTGCCCGGCGACCAGTTGATTCTGACCGCCGAGACCATGAGACTGCGAAGCAGAACGGCACAATGCCGGTGCCAGGCGATGGTCGGCGATACCGTGGTGGCCGAAGCACAGATCAGATTTATGCTCGTTGACGATGAGAAGGTATAGGAGAAACAAGGTTGATATGACACAGATACATCCCAGCGCGGTCGTCCATGAAGATACCCAGTTGCCCGACGACATTGTCATTGGGCCGAATTGCGTTATTCACAGCGGCGTCTCGATCGGCTCGGGGACGATACTCGAGGCCAACGTGGTAATCCACAAGAACGTCACCATCGGCCGGAACAATCACTTATTCCCCAATTGCGTGCTGGGGTGCCGGCCGCAGGTTTTGCGTCTGGGGCGCGACGATGAAACCGGCGGGCTCGTGATCGGTGACGGAAACATCATCCGTGAGCAGGTGACACTCCATCCGAGTATGCAGCCGGGCTCATCCACAAAAATCGGGAATGAGAACTTCCTGATGGTCGGCGTGCACATTGGACACGACTGCGTCCTTGAAGACAAGCTGGTCATGAGCAACTACGTGCAGATCGGCGGACATTGTAAGATCGAGACGGGGGCCTGGTTGAGCGGTCTGGCCGCCTCGCACCAGTTCGTGACGATCGGCAAGTGGTGCTACGTGGCGGGACTGGCCGGGCTGAACCGGGACGTTCCGCCGTTTCTGACGGTCAGCGGCCACTATCCGCCGAGAGTGCGAGCCGTCAACCAGCGAGGTATGGAGAGAGCCGGTCTGAACGAACAGCAGCAGGAGCGCATCTTCGAGGCGTTCAAGAAGCTCTACAGGCAGGGAGGTGCACTGCTTGAAAATGCCAAAGCCCTGGCCGGGGAGGAAGGACTCGATGAAAATGTTCAATCCATAATTGATTCGATAACCAGAAGCAGCGAGCATCAGTTTGGCAGATACCTGGAGACGTTTAGACACTGAGCACGAAGCACAAAATCCTAAATCGTAAGCACTAAATCCTAAACAATATCGAAATTCAAACGACGCAATAACCAAAACGTTTTCACCGTAAGGCGTCCCCCAGGGAGAGTTTTGAATTTGGGTCATTTGAATCCATTCGACTGCGATCAGGACAAGCTTGTTTAGGATTTAGGATTTAGATATTAGGATTTGTCTTCATCGGGAATACGACATGCAAAATACGAAAGTACGGGTCGCGGTGATCGGCGCGGGCAAAATGGGAACGATACATGCCAAGGTCTATGCCCAGATGCCGCAGAGCGAGCTGGTTGCCGTGGTTGATATCGACGCCGAAAGAGCCCGCCGCCTGGCCGACCAATATCATTGTCTGGCCCTGGCCGACGGTGCGGACCTGCTCGATAAAGTCGATGCGGTGACAATCGCCACGCCGACGGTGACACACTTGAAGCTGGCAAAGGTCTTTATTGAAAATAAGATTGCGGTGCTGATTGAAAAGCCGCTGGCGGCCAACGTCCGGGAAGGCAAGCAGATTGTCGCCCTGGCGAAGAAAAACGACAGCGTCGTGGCGGTGGGCCATTCGGAGCGGTGTAACCCGGTGGCACAAGCCATCAAGAGGCTCGACATCCAGCCGAAGTTTATCGAGGCCAACCGCATCAGCCCCTATCCGTTCCGCTCGACCGACGTCGGCGTCGTCCTGGATGTGATGATCCACGATATCGATATTATTCTGTCCCTGGCGGCGAGCAAAATCAAGAAAGTGGACGCCGTCGGCGTCGGAGTCGTCGAAGAAAAGGAAGACATTTGTAATGCGAGGATCATTTTCCAGAACGGGTGCATCGCGAACATTACCGCTTCCAGGCTGGCCCTGAAAACGGAAAGAAAGGTGCGGGTCTTCAGCCGGCAGGCGTATCTGAGCGTCGATTATCTCAAAAAGAGCGGGATTGTCATCAAGGCCGACCCGAATATCAACGTCGTCAAGTGGATCCAGGAGCACAAAGAGGCCGGCGATTTCGACCTGATGACGGTGAACTGGCCGGATTTGCTGCACATCGAGCAGCTTGACATAGACGATAAGGAGCCCATCCGTCTGGAGCAGGAGGCGTTTCTGCGGGCGGTGACCGATAGGGCGTACAGGCCCGAGGTCAGCGCCGAAGAGGGGCTGGCGGCACTGGAATGTGCCCAGAAAATCCTGGCCTCCGTTGAAAAACACAAATGGAATGAGAGCATCGGCGATAATGCATAGCGGGCATCTTGTGAAATAGAGGAAACGTTTTGTCTGAAGGAATGTTGGCTTTGAGAGGTACAGAGGATGAGTAAGTTTCGATGGTGTGGATTGTTGACGGTCGTTGCTTTGGTCTGCGGCTGTGATGAGGGAATGAAGAACGCACAAATGGAAGGAAAAACAGTGGAGTCACAGAGCAATATCGTCAGACTGGAAACAAGCATGGGTAGTATCGTCATTGAGCTTGATAGGCAGGCAGCGCCCGTCACCGCGAAGAATTTCCTCCAATATGTAGAGGGCAGGTTCTATGATGGGACGATCTTTCACAGGGTCATACCGGGTTTCATGATACAAGGGGGCGGCTTCACTGTCAACATGGAGCGAAAACGGACACGCAGTCAGATCGTCAATGAAGCCAGGAACGGCTTGAGCAACACACGCGGCGCCCTCGCGATGGCTCGGGGTCCCGAGCCTAACAGCGCCACTTGCCAGTTCTTCATTAATCATGGAGACAACACGCCCCTGGATTACGTCGAGAACACCAATCCCGGATACGCCGTATTCGGCAAAGTAATGGAGGGGATGGACGTTGTGGATGCAATCGCCGCGGTAAAGACGACAACGCGGAAGGACAAGAGCGGCATGGATATGAGAGACGTTCCCGTTGAACCTGTCGTGATAAAATCTGCGAGGACGGTTCCGCAATAAATCATATCGGACCGGGGGCAGACGTTGTCAGGCTTCCAGTTTTAGTCTGCCGACCCACTGGTGGGCGAGGCGCGTCGGCTCCGGCAGCCGGTACCTGGTCGTACAAGCCAGGGTGATTTCAATCGCATCGGCCAGCAGACATTTGTTCCCTACCGAGACGAAGACCGGCTTGACATTCGTTCGCGTCCGCAGGACCGCACCGATGATTTCGTCGCCAGCGGCTTGTGACCCGTGACTCGTTTGGCGGACTGTGCTGACGCTATCTTTCAATAGGCTGTATCCGCCCTTCTCAAGCGGAGGCTCTTCATAAGTACCGATGAGCCGGCTCTTGGCGCAGCCGATGGTTGGCTCGTCGAAGAACAGCCCCAGGTGCGCCGCCAGACCGAGCCGCCGGGGATGTGCAACGCCCTGGCCGTCGATGATGAACGCATCCGGCTGATTTTGCAGTTTTTCAACCGCGGCGATACAAACGGGAGCCTCGCGAAAAGACAGCAGCCCGGGGATGTAGGGAAAGGTTACTTTGCGGACGGCAGTTGCCGTTTCGACAAGCTCAAAGTCGGGCAGCCGCAAAAGGACAACCGCCGCGAAAATCCGCGCACCATCGCTGCTGAAAGCACAATCAACGCCGGCGACCACCTTCGGCCTTCTCTTGAGCGGCGTAAACTGCACCTTGCTGGCCAGCCCAACCTGCAGCTCCCTGGCCTGCGAATATGATAAATTCCAGCGATGCAACTTTTTCATTGATTATCGGCAATGGAGTACATGTTTTTGCGAATAACCATTTTACCTTATTGTGGTCTTATGCTACAATTATGAGTTTGTGTTATTGTCGAATTTTCGCAATAGGATTGGTAAATCAGCAAGAGGCAGGATGGCCGCACGAACGGAAAAAGCCATACGGATTACAGGCGCCGCCGAGCACAATCTCAAGAACATCAGCCTGAGCATCCCTCGGGATAAGCTGGTGGTCATCACCGGCATCAGCGGTTCGGGCAAAAGCTCGCTCGCCTTCGATACGATTTACGCCGAGGGGCGACGCAAATACGTCGAGTCGCTCAGCACCTACGCCCGGCAGTTTCTGGAGCAGATGCAAAAACCGGCGGTCTCCGAGATCACGGGCCTGCCGCCGACCATCGCCATCGAGCAGCGAAGCGCCAGCAGCAACCCGCGCTCGACGGTGGCGACCACCACCGAAATCTATGACTACTTCCGTGTGCTTTTCGCCCGGGTGGGCCTGCCGCACTGCTGGGTCTGCGGCAGGGAAATCACGAGCCAGCACTCGGCGCAGATCGTCGAGTCGATTCTTTCCCGGCCGGAGGACACGAAAATCCAGATCTGCGCCCCGCTGGTTCGCGGCAAGAAAGGCGAGCACAGGGAGGTTTTTGCCAGCATCCAACGCGAAGGCTTTGTCCGCGTCCGGGTGGATGGAGCGATCTGCGACGTGCGGAGCGCCCCGGCGCTCGACAAAAACAAGAAGCACAATATCGCAGCGGTGGTCGATCGGCTGGTCATCAAGGACGCGGTTCGCATTCGCCTGGCCGATTCCGTCGAGACGGCGCTGAAATTAGCCGACGGAGTAATCCTGGTGCTGGTCCAGGAGCCCCAGGCGGACAGGCAAAGCAGCGGTGACGGGCAGTGGGAGGAGACAATCTACAGTGAGAAATTTGCCTGCCCCGAGCATCCGCAGGCCAGTCTCGAAGAGCTGTCGCCCCGGCTGTTCAGCTTCAACAGTCCCTACGGCGCCTGCAAAGGCTGTGACGGTCTGGGGACAATTCTGGAGTTCGATCCCGACCTGATCGTGCCGGACAAGAGCGTCTCGCTGGAAAACGGCGCAATCGACGCCTGGCGCAAGGGCGGCAAGAGAATGAATATCTATTACAACAGGCTCGTCAAACGGTTCTGCCGGAACATGGGCCTGAGCAAATCCGTACCCTTCGCGGAGATACCGGAAGAGCACAGAAGGATTCTCATGCACGGGACCACGGCGGCCGACGAGCAAAAGTACGGCGTTTCGTTTGAGGGCGTGATCCCGAACCTTGTCCGGCGGTGGCAAAACACGACCAGTGAATACGTCAAGACCAGATTGACCAGTTATCTTTCACAGCAGCCGTGCCGGAGCTGCCAGGGCGCCCGGCTTCGGCCCGAGGCGATTGCGGTCACCGTCGGAGGCAAGAGCATCAATCAACTGACGGCCCTGAGCATCGCAAAAGCACAGCGGTTCTTCAACAGGCTGACGTTGGACGGCGAGAAGTCCATAATCGCCGCAGCGGTTTTGAAGGAAATCATGGCCCGGCTCAAATTCATGGTCGATGTCGGACTCGGATATCTGACGCTGGACCGGACCAGCAGCACCCTGGCCGGCGGAGAAGCCCAGCGGATCCGCCTGGCCACCCAGGTCGGAAGCGGTCTGGTCGGGGTCTGTTACGTGCTCGATGAACCGACCATCGGCCTGCACAAACGAGACAACAACCGGCTGCTGGGAATCTTGCAGCGGCTCACCCGATTAGGCAATACCGTCATTGTGGTCGAGCACGATGAAGACATTATCCGAAGTGCCGACCATATCGTCGATATTGGCCCGGCCGCCGGCGCGCACGGCGGCGAACTCGTCGCCCAGGGGACCCTCCAGGACATTATCAACTGCGAAAACTCACTGACGGGCGAATACTTGAGCGGCAGAAAGAGCATCGCCCTGCCGGCCAACAGAAGGCGTTACAATCTGAGAAAGTGTATCGAGGTCAAGGGCGCCGCCCAGAACAACCTCAAGAATATCGACGTCAAATTCCCGCTCGGCGTTTTTACCTGCGTCACCGGGGTCTCCGGCTCCGGCAAGAGCACGCTGGTCAGCGAGATTCTGCTCAAGGCCTTGAAACGGCGGCTCTATCTGTCGCGTGAGAAACCCGGCGAGCACAAGAACATTCTCGGTATTTCGCAGATCGACAAGGTGATCGAGATCGACCAGTCCCCCATCGGAAAGACGCCGAGGAGCAACCCGGCCACCTATACGGGCGCCTTCGATCTGATCAGAAAGCTGTTCAGCATGACCCGCGAGTCGAAGATTCGGGGCTACAAGCCCGGGCGATACAGCTTCAACGTCAAAGGCGGGCGATGCGAATCCTGCAAGGGACAGGGCACAAAAAAGATTGAGATGCACTTTTTGCCGGACGTTTACGTCACCTGCCAGAGCTGCAAAGGCACAAGGTATAATCCCGAGACCCTCGCCGTGACGTATAAGGGCAAGAATATCACGGACGTGCTCGATATGCGGATCGACGATGCGCTTGATTTCTTCGCGAACTTTCCGACGATCGTGCGAATCCTCAAGACCTTGACCGACGTCGGATTAGGCTATATGCAGTTGGGCCAGGCCTCGACAACGCTCTCCGGCGGCGAGGCCCAGCGGGTGAAGCTCTCCGCCGAGCTGGGCAAGGCCGATACGGGCCACACGCTGTACCTGCTCGATGAGCCGACCACGGGGCTGCACTTTGCCGATATTCACAACCTCCTGAACGTGCTCCAGCGGCTGACCGACTGCGGAAATACCGTGGTCGTAATCGAGCACAATCTTGATGTTATCAAGATCGCCGATTATATTATAGACCTCGGCCCCGAAGGCGGCGAGGCGGGCGGCACGGTCGTCGCGGCAGGCGCGCCCGAGGACATTATCAAGAACAAGAAGAGCTATACGGCTAAATTCCTGAAAGAAAAGCTCGTCGGCAGTAAACCGTGAGGCAAGCGATACGATGTGGGAATTCCGGTTACGCGGCATTGACGATTTGAGGCGGTTGAGCAAGCAGCTCAATGTCTCCGTCGAAGCGATGGAGGACGTTTCGATCCTGGCTGAGCCTGTCCGGGTGGGCGAGCTGGTCATACCGAATTCCCTGGCCGTGCATCCGATGGAAGGCTGCGACGGCGATTCGCATGGCCGGCCGGGAAAACTGACGGTGCGGCGGTACGAACGATTTGCCGCCGGCGGAGCGGGGCTGATCTGGGCTGAGGCTACGGCTGTCGTCCCTGAGGGCAGAGCGAATCCGAGGCAATTGTGGATTCATCGAAAGAATAAAGAAAGTTTTGCGGCGATGGTCAAGATGATGCGGCAGGCGGCCGCCCAGAGTATGGGGCCGAGCCATCAGCCCGTCATCGTGTTGCAGTTGACTCATTCGGGCCGATACAGTAAGCCGGGAGGCGTGACGCATCCGATCATCGCGCAGCGCGACCCCTATCGCGATGCGCTGGTCCCGCAGCAAAAGCCAGATCCAAATGCCAAGAGCCGGATACCCGACGATTGGCCTCTTGTGACGGATGACTACCTGGACAAGCTCCAGGACGCTTACGTCGAGGCGGCGAAAATCGCCTTTGAGGTCGGATTCGACGCCGTCGATATCAAGTCCTGCCACGGGTATCTGATCAACGAGCTGTTTGGCTGCCGGGACAGGAAGGGCAAGTACGGCGGCTCATTCGAGAACCGGACCCGATTTCCGCTGGAAGTCATCGGTAAGATTCACAAAGAGCTCGGCGACGGCGCCGTGGTCGCAACCCGGCTCGGCGTTTATGACGCGATTCCTTACCCGTTCGGCTGGGCCGTTGACAAGGACGATTACACCAAACCCGACCTGACGGAGCCAAAGAAGCTGATAGGGCTTCTACAGCAGCGCGGCGTCAATCTGATTAACGTCACCGTGGCCAATCCCTACTACAACCCGCACGTCGGCAGGCCCTTCAACGAGCCTATCGTGGGCGGGTACGAAGAGCCGGAGCATCCGCTCGCCGGTGTGAGCCGGCTGGTCAATCTGACCGGCGAAATCCAAAAGACATTCCCCGGTATCGCAACTGTCGGCACGGGCTATAGCTGGCTGCGGACCTTGTTCGCCAACGTGGCCGCGGCAAATAAAACCAAAGGTCTGACGGCTTTAATCGGCGCCGGCCGCATGGCGTTCGCCTATCCGGATTTCGCAAAAGACATAATCACGGCTGGCAGGATGTATCCGGCGAAGGTCTGCATCAGTTGCAGCGCCTGCACCCAAATCATGCGGGACGGCGGCATGAGCGGCTGCGTCGTGCGGGACAACGAGGTCTATGGGCCTATCTTCCAGCACGGCCGGATGAGTGACAGGGACAATCTGGCCCGGCTCGCATCCGCGTGCCGCAAGTGCCAGGAGCCGACATGCCAGTTGGGCTGCCCCGCCGACGTGAACATCCCGAAATTCGTCGGCCTGTTTCTGGACGGTGACGAGAAAGCCGCGTATGAAACACTCAGGCAAGCAAACATATTCCCGGAAGTTTGTGCCTGGCTGTGCCCCGTCGAGCAGCAGTGTGAAGGTCACTGTCTGCAGAGCTTCATCGGCGACGCCCCCCTGCCGATCGCCGGCATACAAAGGTATCTGGCGGAGCGAGCCAACAAGCAGGGCTGGTCCAAGCTGCGGCTGCCGCAAAAAACCACGGGAAAGAACATCGCCGTTATCGGCGCCGGCCCTGCGGGTTTGTCCTGTGCCGCAAAGCTGCTTGAGGCGGGACATACGGTGACAATCTTCGATGCCAGCACCGAATTCGGCGGAATGATCGTATCGGTCATCCCGCCGGACAGACAAAGCGACTCTCTCAGGAACGAAATCGCAGCGATTTTCGCCGAGGTGCCGAAAGAGCGAATGACTCTGCGTCTGGGCAAAGGATTGGATGCCGATTTCAATCTGGATAGCATGGTAAGAGAGGGATTTGACGCCGTGTTTATCGGCATGGGCCTGCCGGAGTCGGTCAGCATCGGCGACAAAGACAAGGCCATCGACGGTTTGTGGAACGCCATGGAATTTCTTGCGGCAGCCAAAGAGGCCGCAAGTCCAAATATCAAAGGTAAACGTGTCGCGGTGATAGGCGGCGGCAATACCGCTATGGACGCAGCGATTACCGCCAAGCAGCTCGGCGCCAAAGACGTTTACGTGATTTATCGCCGGTCGTTCAAAGAGATGCCCGCCTGGAGCGCCGAGCGCGACCGGGCAATCAGCGAAGGCATGCACTTTTTGATATTGACCCAGCCGACCGGCTTTTGCTCCGGTAATGGGAAGCTGACGGGGATTAAGGTCTGCCCGACGCGGTTAGGCGAGCCGGATGCTTCAGGACGGCGCAGGCCCGAACCGGTCGAGTCGAGCGCTTATCAGCTTGATATGGACATCGCTATCGAAGCGATAGGCCAGGCGCCACCGGAAGAGATCGGCAAAATTCTGCCGGGTGTCGATCTGAAGGACGGCCTCATCCAAACTAAGCAAGGGACATTGGCAACGTCCAGGCCGGGAGTTTTTGCCGGCGGCGACCTTGTCAGAGGTGCATCGACGGTCGTTGCCGCCGTTGCCGACGGAATGGCAGCGGCAAATGAAATAAACGAATTCCTGGGATCACAAATTTAAGAGAGGATTTTGGAAATGGCGGAACGACCCGTGGCAATTATCACCGGAGCAAGCCGGGGCATTGGGAAAGGTATCGCAAAAGAGCTGGCGTCGCTGGGCTATGACCTGGTGATCAACCACTTTGATTTTGACGCGGAGGGTAAAGCGGACGAATCCAAAGCCGTACAGACTCAAAAGGAAATCAAGAGCTCCGGTGCAAAGTGCGAAATTCTACGCGGCGACGTCAGCAGCGTCAAAGATCGCAACGCTCTGGTCGCCCTAACCAGGAGCAAATTCGGCAGATGCGATATGCTGGTTAATAACGCCGGCGTCGCGCCTTCAAAACGAATGGACATTCTTGAGGCCACCGAGGAGAGCTTCGACCGAGTGATGGGAATCAATCTCAAGGGGCCGTATTTTCTGACTCAGCTCGTGGCCAACTGGATGGTCGAGCAGAAAAGAACGCATCCCGAGCGCGCGCTGCGGATTGTCAACACAAGCTCAATCTCGGCATACACCAGCTCGCCGGCGCGGGGGGAATACTGTGTCAGCAAGGCGGGCATCAGTATGATGACGGCGCTGTATGCGGACAGATTGGCGGAATACGGGATTGGAGTATTCGAGATCAGGCCCGGAATCATCGCCACCGATATGACCAGCGTGGTGAAGGACAAATACGACAAGCTGATCGCCGAGGGCCTGACCCCGATTAAACGATGGGGCCGGCCGGAAGATATCGCCAGGGCGGTCGGGGCCATCGCCGAAGGCAGGCTTGATTTCTCGACCGGCCAAGTCATCAACGTGGATGGCGGCTTTCACTTGAGAAGACTGTGACGGTTGAGGCTGATGCCGGAGATTCGATGCTCGTCGAGAATCAAGACGGCAAGAAGGGAGAAAAGAATGGATTTAAAAGGTACAATTACAACTCTGTTAAGAGACGGTTTTATTCTGGTCTTCAACGAGGACAAGCTCGACGTCGTCAGGACTGCTGAATCGCTCGTGAAGGCAGGGATAAACAACATGGAGGTGACCTGCCGGATCAAGCAGCCCCTGGAGAAACTGTCGCGGCTGCGCAAGGAGCTGCCGGATTTTGCGGCGGGCTCGGCGAGCCTCATCGACTCGCCCGAAATGCTTGAGATTTACAACAAGGCCCATCCGAAGGATCCGCTGCCTTCGGTCGCCCAGGTTGTGGACGCCGGCGCGTGCTATCTGGTCTCGGCGGTCAATTTCAGCGGCGCGGGCTTCGAGAAATTCGCCGGGCGGATTCCCATGATACCGGGATGCGGCAGCGCCACGGAAATCGTCAGCCAGTTTTCCAAGGGAGCGAACCTCTGCAAGATCTTCCCCGCCAAAGAGCTTGGTGGCCCGGCCTTCGTCAAGGCCATCGACCCGGCGATTCACAAGACCATCAGCCTCGTGCCCACGGGCGGAACGAACGCCGGCAATATTCCCGACTACATTGACGCGGGAATCCTGGTTTTGGGCGGCTCGTTCAGCATGATTGAAAAACCTACGCTCAAGAGAATCGTCGACGAACAGAATTACGACCTGCTGGCGCAAGAGCTTACGAAGATCAAACAGTTGATCGACAGAGTACGAACCGCAAGGTATCCCGGTATCGATTTTGCCTCGGCCTCGATCGAACAAATAAGCCGGACCGCCGGCAGAAACTTCAATATCCCATAAGAGTTGAACTCGTAGAAAACCCAGATGCAGGTTCTTGAAAGCAGAAGTCCTTCGCGGTCTCTGACAGTTGTTACTCTTTCGCTGACGGTTGGCTTATTAATCGGGGGCCCGGGACACGGACAATCCGCCGCCGGTGCGACGCGGGCCGCTCAAAGCGTGACCATCAACGCCAAGGACACGGGCTATCGCGGCATCTGGTATATGAACCAGCCGTCCGGCGATGAATACGTCTATAAGTACAGCGGCGGGCTGGGAACGTATTGTGCCAATCATAAGCCGTTCGCCGTCTATTGCGAGCAGGTCGATAAGACTTTTTTCTGCTACGGCGGCACAACGACGGACAGCAACCAAAAGCTGCTCCACGCCGTTTCGTACTACGACCACAAGACGGCAGTGGTGCCCCGTCCGACCATCCTGCTCGACAAAAAGACCAACGATGCCCACGACAATCCGGTCATCTCCGTCGATGAGAAGGGCACTATCTGGATATTCTCCACCTCGCACGGCACATCGAGACCGTCGTACATTCACAGAAGCACGAAGCCATACGACGTAAACGAATTTGAGCTGGTCCATGCGACAAAAGCAGAAGGTTCGCAGGAAGTGCCGATGACCAATTTTTCGTATATGCAGGCATGGCACCTCGGGGACGGAGGATTCGCGTGCTTTTTCACTCGTTACAACTACCCCGCCGCTCGCACGAGCTGTTTTATGACCAGCCGGGACGGTGTCAAATGGTCACAGTGGCTCCGGCTCGCGGCAATGGATGAAGGTCACTATCAAATCAGTGCCGCGTCGAAAAACAAGGCAGGCACGGCATTCAACTTCCACCCGAAGGGAAAAGGTCTGAATTGGCGCACGAACCTGTACTACATCGAAACCATCGACCTCGGCCAGAGCTGGCACACCGCCGATGGGCGGAAATTGACGCTGCCCCTGACCGACCCTGCCTGTCCCGCCATTGTCCACGATTACCAGGCTGAAGGGCTGAACGTCTATCTGGTGGACATTCGGCTTGACAAGGACGAAAGGCCGGTCATCCTGTATCTGACCAGCAAGGGCTACGAATCGGGCCCGAAGAACGACCCCCGGACGTGGACCACGGCCCGCTGGACGGGAACGACGTGGCAGATGCGGCCGGCGTTTGTCTCGGATAACAACTACGATATGGGCTCGCTCTATATCGAGGAGGGCGGCTCGTGGCGCATCATCGCCCCGACCGAGGCGGGGCCTCAGCCGTACAACCCGGGCGGCGAAATGGCGATGTGGACCACAGCCGACCTCGGCATGACCTGGCAAAAAGTCAAACAGTTCACGAAGAACAGCCCGTACAATCACACGTACGCCAGACGTCCGCTTAACGCCCATCCGGATTTCTACGCCATCTGGGCCGACGGTCACGCCAGACAGCCGTCACAGTCTTGCCTCTACTTTTGCGACAAGCAAGGAAACGTGCGCGTCCTGCCGCGCGAAATGACCGGAGATTTTGCCACACCCAGGTTATTGGAGTACGAATCGAGCACGCGGCCCGAATGATCGAATCACCCTTTGTCCAATGGGAGAAAAAGGATTATGGAGACCAGACGAATAGCCAACCAAGCCGTGACCTTCCATTGTTATAACACCGTCGTCGTCGGCTCGGGGGCCGCGGGCATGAATTGCGCGGTGCATCTATGCGATTTTATGAAACAGAAAGGGGTCGCAAATCCCGCCGAGCGGATCGCCGTGGTGACCGCCGGGCTGGGGCTGGGTGCATCGCGGATGAGCGGCTCCGACAAGCAGACCTATTACAAGATCGGCACCAGCCCGGACGTCCCTGATAGCGCCGGAGAATTTGCAAAGAGTCTGACGGCGGCGGGGTGCTGTCACGGCGACCTGTCCCTGGCCGAAGCCATCGGCTCGCTGCGCGAATTCTACCACTTGGTCCATGCGGGAGTCCCGTTCCCAACCGATTCGATGGGCACCTTCATCGGCTACAAGACGGACCACGACCCCTTCGAACGAGCCACGTCAGCCGGCCCCAAGACCAGCAGATTCATGAGCGAATGCCTCCAGAAGCAGCTTGAGCGGTACGGCGTCAAGATTCACGATGGGCAGGAAGCCGCACACTTGCTGACGGTCGGCTCCGGCAAATCCAAACGCATTGCAGGTCTCGTCGCCGTAGATAAGAAAAGCACGGACAAAGCGAATCGTGCCATCAACGTCTTTCTCGGGGCCAATATCGTTCTGGCCGCCGGCGGGCCCGGTGAGCTTTACAAAACCAGCGTCTATCCAAAGGGCCAGTTGGGCATCCATGGACTCGCCTTCAAGGCGGGCCTGATCGCAGAAAACCTGACCGAATCGCAGTTCGGCCTGGCCAGCATCAAGTTTCGCTGGAACGTCTCCGGCACGTATATGCAGGCGGTCCCGCGCCTGTTCAGCACCGACGCCGGCGGCAAAGATGAAAAAGAGTTTCTGACGGGCTTTTTCCCCACCATGAGCAAAATGGCCACCAACATTTTTCTCAAGGGCTATCAGTGGCCCTTTGACCCGCAGCGGATCGAGAAGCTGCAATCGTCGTTGATTGACATCCTGGTCTTCAACGAAACGCAAAAAGGCCGGCGGGTCTTCATGGACTTTCTCCGCAATCCGATCGGCGGCGATTCGATGGAAGAGTTCGACATTGACGGCCTCGATCCGGAAGCGGCCGGCTACCTGAAAAAGGCCGGCGCCCTGCAGAAGACGCCCATCGAGCGGCTGGCCTACATGAATCAGCCCGCTATCGAAATCTACAAAGAGAACGGCATCGACTTATATTCCGAGCCGCTTGAGATCGCGGTCTGCGCGCAGCATAACAACGGCGGATTCGCCGTGAACAAGTGGTGGCAATCCAGCGTTCCGCACACGTTCGTCATCGGCGAGATGGCCGGGACACACGGCGTCAAGCGGCCGGGCGGCTCGGCCCTCAACGCCGGCCAGACCGGCGGGCTGCGAGCGGCCGAATATATCGTCAACATCTATGGCTGCGACCTGCCGGATTATTCAGACAAGCAATCGCAGATCGACCGCCAGCTTAATGACGTTGTCGGCGGTTTCAAGCGATATGAAGGCCCATCCGGCTTGGCCCCCGAACAGGTGTTGGAGGAGATCCGAAACCGTATGACCGCATCGGGCGGACACGTCAGAGAGATGAATGACGCTCGAAAAGCCCTGAAAGCTGCGGTTGAACTTTACAAGAGCGTCCAACAAAAGGGGTTCCGCTCTGACAACGCGCACGCCTTCATTACAGCCATCCAGGCGGAGCACCTGGCCCTGGCCGGCGTGGCGTATCTCAAGGCCGTGGTCGAATTGCTCTCGCAAGGCAGCGGCTCTCGCGGCTCGCACCTGGTCCTGGCCGAAGACGGCATTGAAATCCACCCCGACGTGATTGACCAGGCGACCGGCAAGCCTTTGAAGTTCAAGCCTGAGAATCAGTCCCTCCGGAGCTCGATATTGCAGATTGAATACGACGAGAAATCGCCCGATTTGTTCCGCAGCACAAACGTCAAGTTAAGGCCGACGCCGAAGGACCGCAAAGCCTTCGAGCCGGCATGGCAGGACTATCGAGAAGGAAAAATTTATTCGTCATTCTGAACGTAGCGCAGCGAAGTGAAGAATCTCTTTCTTACCTTTGAATTCGAGATGCTTCGCTTTGCTCTGCATGACAAGAGTGGAACTAAGGAGCATCGCCATGGCAATTATAGACGTCAAACCCGCATCGCAATGCAAGTATGACATCGTGTCACTGGGTGAAATCATGATTCGGCTGGACCCGGGCGACGAGAGAATCCATACAACCCGGCAATTCCATGTCTGGGAGGGCGGCGGCGAATACAACGTCGCTCGAGGTCTGAAACGTTGCTTCGGCAAACGCGCCGCCGTCGTCACCGCCATCGTGGATAATCCCGTCGGGCGATTGCTCGAAGATTTGATCTTCCAGGGCGGCGTCAGTATGGAATATGTCAAGTGGGTGCCGTATGACGGGATCGGGCGCAAAGTGCGAATCGGCCTGAATTTCACCGAGCGAGGCTTCGGCGTGCGGGCCGCCGTCGGCTGCTCGGACAGGGCCAATAGCGCCGCCTCACAGTTGAAAAAAGGCGATTTCAACTGGGAGCAAATCTTCGGCCGGGATGGAAGCTGCTGGCTGCATACCGGCGGCATCTTCGCGGCCCTTTCACAAACGACGCCGGACGTCATTCTCGAGGCGGTCGCCGCCGCAAAAAAACATGGCACAATCGTCTCCTATGATTTGAACTACCGCAAGTCACTCTGGCAGGACATCGGTGGACAGCAAAAAGCAAGACAGGTCAATCGCGCCATCGCTCCTTACGTGGACGTGATGCTGGGCAACGAAGAGGATTTCACCGCTGCGCTCGGATTCGAGGTCAAGGGGCTGGATAAAGGCTACTCGAAGCTCGACCCGGCCAACTTCAAGAAGATGATCACAGAAGTCGTCAAAGAGTTCCCAAATTTGAAGGTCGTCGCCACAACACTGCGCAGCGCCAAAACCGCCTCGCTCAACGACTGGGGCGCGGTGATGTACACCGAGGGCATATTCTACGAAGCAACGTTGAGGCCCGACCTGGAGATTTACGACCGGGTCGGCGGCGGCGACAGCTTCGCATCGGGATTGATTTACGGCATGATGGAAGCAAAAACGCCCGAGGAGACGGTCAACTACGGCGCCGCACACGGCGCTTTGGCCATGACCACGCCGGGTGACACAACCACCGCCAGCCTCAGCGAAGTGCAGAAACTCATGGCCGGCGGCGGCGCCCGAGTCGAGCGATAGCTCCCTCTGCATACGTCATTGCGAGCGAAGCGAAGCAATCTCAAAGCAACACGATCTCCAAAATGTGACAACGGGCGAAAGAGAATCATGATTGTCCAGGCGGTTAAATGGATTGGGGACATGGACGGCTATCTTGAGCTTATAGATCAACGCCGGCTGCCGGCGGAATTTGTCACGCTTCAATGCCGGGACGTCCAGACTCTTTTTGACGCCATCAAGACGCTCGCCGTCCGCGGCGCGCCGGCCATCGGCGTCGCAGGAGCGTACGGCCTTGTCCTGGCCCTTCAAAAGCTAAACGCAAACGACAGTATTGAAAAAGCTCTTGAGGTCTTGGGCGAAGCACGCGAATACCTCGCATCCTCTCGCCCTACCGCCGTGAATCTGTCCTGGGCTCTGGACCGCGTCTGCAAGCGAGCCAATGTACAGCGCATCACGTCGTTACAGAGCCTTCGTAAAGTCGTCCTGGCGGAGGCCAGCGCGATCCGCGAGGAAGATGTCGAAATGTGCCGGCGGATCGGACAGCACGGCGAAAAGTTTATCATAGAAGGCGCAGGAATTCTGACGCATTGCAACGCCGGGGCTTTGGCGACCGCGGGACAGGGAACGGCCCTTTCGGTCATGTTCGAGGCGCACAAGAAGGGCAGGAGGTTCAGGGTCTATGCGGATGAGACCCGGCCGCTCTTGCAAGGGGCGCGACTGACCGCCTGGGAGCTGCAACAGGCGGGGATCGACGTGACGGTGATCTGTGACAACATGGCCGGCTGGCTCATGAAACAAGGCAAGATCAACACCGTCATTACCGGCGCCGACCGCATCGCGGCCAACGGCGACGCAGCCAACAAGATCGGCACGTACAGCCTGAGTATCCTCGCCCGCCAGCACGGCGTACCATTTTACATCGCCGCGCCATCGAGCACGTTCGATCTCGCCATCAAAAGCGGTGCCGAGATCCCCATCGAGCAAAGGGCCGCCGAGGAAGTCACTACACTACGCGGAATACAAATCGCCCCTCCCGGCGTTGCAGCTTACAATCCCGCCTTTGACGTGACAGACGCCCGCGACATCGCCGCCATCATCACCGAAAAAGGCGTCATCGAAAAACCCACTTCTAAAAAGATTCGCGAGTGCTTAGGGCCACAGAGATAAGATTGAATTCGTAATACTATCTTTCAAAACGTTGTTTTTTATGCTCGATTTTCGTTTTGACCGTTTGTAACTTCTGTATATGCAGCATGTTACGAAGCTTTTCCGTCAGACGAACTTTTTGGTTGCGGCCGAGGGCAAAGCCCGAGGCCGCGCCAAGTAAATTCGTGTTCATTCGTGGCAAAAAACCGTGTTAATCGGTATAAATCCGTGTCTAATATCAGCAGTGCCATTCCGCGTCTCTAAACGCCGCTACGCTTAATTCACGGAATTCTCACCCCGGCCACGCAATTTCTGCACCTGGTACTTGACGCGAGCCGCTATTATCTGATATACTATATTCCAGTGAAATGGGAAAGGTCGCTCAATACGCTGTGACCAAAGGCTGGGGGACGGAGGATCGAAACATGAGTGCGGCGAGAAACGCGCGGATTCTGCGGATAATCCCTATATTGATCGCAATCTGCCTTGCCAGCTTGCCGGCTCAGGCCCAATACGCCGGTGGCACAGGAGAGCCTAATGACCCCTACTTGATCCATACTGCGCAGCAGATGAATACCATCGGTTTGCATAAGGAGGACTGGGGTAAGCATTTTAGGCTCATGGCGGACATCGATGTGTCTGCTTATGCTGGCAGGTCGTTTAACATGATCGGCGACTATGCCTCGCCGTTCAAGGGTGTTTTTGATGGCAATGGCCATACAATCTCAAACTTCAAGATCTCCAGAAGCAGCAATCCAATAGGTATGTTCGGGTGTCTGAATGATCCGAACGCGCTGATCAAAAACTTGGGATTGATTAATCCCATTATTCAGGAAACTTATCGGTCCTCTATTGGTTCGATAGTCGGCTCTCTGCGGGCAGGAACAATATCGAGCTGCTATGCTAAGGGTGGGAGCATTTCCGTTTCCAGTTCCAGTGCCAATTACGTAGGTGGACTGGTTGGCGAGAATAGTGGAACTGTCAGCGACTGCAATTCAATAGCTAATGTTTCAGGAGCCTATGGTATCGGTGGAATCGTAGGAAAGAATAATGCACATATCACCAACTGTTGGTCTGGTGGAGGAATTACAGCTACCTATGGTGGCGTTGGCGGTATAGCCGGGGACAACTATGGTACCATTATTGAATGCTATGCGACTGGCACTATGTCATCAAGTTACACTGGCGGCGGAGTAGCAGGGCTGAACCGCCCTGACGCAACGATCAGCAATTGCTATTCACACGGGGTCATATCTGGTCAACAATATATAGGTGGGTTGGTTGGAGGAAATGCCGGGGGAATTGTTAAATGCTATTCGGTGAGCACGGTTAATGGAAAAATAGATGTCGGCGGGCTGGTGGGGAGGAATCATGGCAGGATCGTCACATGCTATTCGGTGGGGCCTGTTAGAGGAAGCAAAGATGTGGGAGGGCTGGTGGGCATAGATGATAAAGGTCAAGTGCTCAGTTCATTCTGGGATATGGAAACAAGCGGCCAGACGACCAGTGGTGGTGGGTGGGGTAAGACAACAGCGGAGATGCAGACTGCAGTCACCTTTGTAGATTGGGGACGCAATCCCGTTTGGACTATCGACGAGGGAAAAGATTACCCCAGGCTCGCATGGCAGAATATGCCCGGGCAGCTCATCACCACTCTCTATGGCGGCGGCGATGGCACACTAGCTAATCCATACCTTATCTACACGCCCGAGCAGTTTGACGCCATTAGTAATGATGCTAACGACTGGGATAAGCATTTCAAATTGATGGCAGATCTGGATTTGACTGGCATCAGCGTACATCCCATTTCATACTGGGCCCAGACCGAACAGGACAAACCGTTCTCAGGCGTTTTTGACGGCAACGGAAAGAGTATCACGAATTTCATATCCCCTGTGGTTTCATCGGGACTCTTTGATTATGTGTCCGGAATTCATGCCGAGATAAAAAACCTTACGCTTATAGACCCGAATATAAACGGGGTCTTTGTCGGCCCGCTGGTTGGTTGTCTGGAGCAAGGAACGGTCAAAAACTGCTCGGTCGTAAGCGGAAACATAAGCGGTAATTCGTATGTTGGTGGGCTGATCGGATTTGTCCAGTATGGTATCGTTGAAAACTGCTACTCTAATGCCGATGTAACTGGAAGAGATAATATCGGTGGCTTAGTTGGAATGTGTAGAGATGATGCCATCGTAATGAACTGTCGAGCTACTGGAAGTGTTCATGGGACCACGAGTGTCGGTGGGTTGGTTGGCTTATGTCTACACAATGCAATAATAATCAATTGTGGAGCTACCGGCACGGTTTCTGGGACAAAATATTCTATAGGTGGTCTTGTTGGAGACTGTCCAGGTGGAGCTGTAATCGCCGGTAGCTCTGCTACTGGAGATGTCTCAGGCCAATCTCAAATTGGTGGATTGGTAGGATCCCTTGAATACTCCTGGGTCGTATCTTGTTACGCGACAGGGAGCGCGTCAGGAGCAGCCGTTGGGGGTTTAGTAGGCAAAATGTACGATTCTTATATCGCCGACAGCTATTCAATAGGACAAGTCATAGGAAGCGGCGGCTCTATAGGCGGATTCTCAGGCTATAATGGCGCAACTCCAGAATACGATTGCTTCTGGAATGTTGAGACAAGCGGCCAAACGAGTAGTTCCGGAACTGGAGCTAAAGGGCTCAATACTCTCAAGATGCAAGACCCTAATACATTCATAGACGCAGGCTGGGATTTCGTTGGTGAATCTCGAAACGGACCGAGTGATATATGGATTATGCCCGACGGCGGAGGGTACCCAATATTGTCATGGCAAACGTCACCTTTGCCTCCTCTGCCAAGTTTCTCAGGTGGAACAGGTGAGCCAAGCGACCCATTTATTATCTCCACGCCACAAGAGCTAAACAGCATTGGTCATAATCCAAGGCTTATGGCGACTCATTTCAAGCTCGCAAACGACATTGATCTTACCGGCGTCAGTTTCTTCCTTATCGGCAGCGAAGGCTTTCCATTCATGGGAGTGTTCGACGGTGATGGTTATAAAATTATCAACTTTTCATACGAAGCAAGCAACAAATACAGACAAAATGTTGGTTTATTTAAGTATGTACGCGGCTTAGATGCTGAAATCAGAAATCTGGTCCTAACCAACTCAAATGTTATAAACCAAATTGAAACAAGTCCATGGGACACATCTCGACCCAATAACATAGGTTGTCTTGTCGGTCTGCTTTATGAAGGGATTGTCTTCAACTGCCACGTTGAGGATGGGCAGGTCACTGTTAAAATGACCATCGGTGGCGACGGTACGGGTGGTCTAATCGGCTATAATATGTACGGCATCGTTGAGGAGTGCAGTTCGACTGCCAGCGTGCAAGGCGAGTCTGGAACAGGTGGTCTGCTTGGATGCAATCGTGCAGGCTTCGTAATTCACTCTCACTCGGGAGGAAACGTTGTCGGTGACTATAGCGTAGGCGGATTGGTAGGAAGTAACTGGGCCCTTATAGGCGCGTGCAGCACTTCCGGCAGCGTATCAGGGTATCAAGATATTGGCGGACTGGTAGGCTGGAATGTTAATGCCATTTTGGAATGCTGTTCCTACGCTGACGTGGCGGGAAGGGATCAGTACGTGGGAGGATTAGTCGGAACAAACTTGGGCCACATCGAAAACAGCTATGCACGAGCGACAGTGTCTGGGAAGGACAGCGTTGGTGGTTTGGTGGGCGACAATACCTACGTCCCGAGAGTTGCCGGTTCGGTTGTCACGTGCTACTCAACCGGTTCGGTTACGGGAAACACAAATGTTGGCGGCCTCCTGCACAGGGGCGATACTGCTGCTACAACGACGGATGACTGTTTCTGGGATATTCAAACCAGCGGCCAGACGACCAGCGACGGTGGAATTGGCAAGACCACAGCCGAGATGCAGACGGCCAGCACCTTCCTTGATGCCGGCTGGGACTTCGCGGGCGAGACGGCCAACGGCACCGAAGATATCTGGTGGATTTTAGAGAGGAAGGACTATCCGCGATTGTGGTGGGAGCAATAAGAAACCGCAGATGAACGCCGATGGACGCTGATTTGAATAGAAATCAGATGAGACAACTTACGCAAACGGTCATTCGTTGCGCGTTTACTGTGAGTAATGCGTTGGGATGCGGTTTCTTAGCTCATGTTTGAATTATCTCAAGGCCACAAATCTTCGCCTGTGCCTGCTTATGAACTTCGCTAAACCGAAGCTCGAATTCCGACGAATCGCAAACAACTATTAATTATCCGTGTTTATCAGCGTTCATCAGCGGTTTCAATAATAGCTCAGTCCACGGCGATGACGCCTTTGATCTGGGGGACTTTCTGTTTGAGGATTCGTTCGACACCCATCTTCATGGTCATCGCGGCGCCGGGGCAGCCCTGGCAGGCGCCCTGCAGGCGCACCCGCACCGTGTTGTCCTGGTCTATTCCAATAAGCTCGACATCGCCGCCGTGGCTTTGCAGAGCCTCGCGAAGGGTCTCGATTGTATCTTTGACCTTTTCTTCCAAGGTTTGTTCGGTGCTGTCATGGCTGCAACCGCATGCGTCACACATAAGAAATCTCCAAAAAATTCTTCAACCCCGGCATTATATTGCATAAGCTCAAGGGTTTCCATTACCGTTTCCGGCCAAAGCCAAGAATTATGCCCTGCAAACGATAGCGTTCAAGTTTGCCTCAAACACATAACTCTTGTATTCCAAGCCCTTTACACAATCTGCTACAGCCGGGGCCTCATAATTGTTCACAAGAAAAATTCAGATTCGCCGATAACTTTAGGTATAATGCAGGTTTTTGGTGTGCCCGGCGGCTTGCTTTCGGTGATGCGTCGCGGGGCGAGTTGTTTAGAGTTTTGGATGTTGATCTATGGGTTTGCAGTGTTCGAATTTCGTCCGTTTCCTGCGGTATGTCCGCCCCTATACGAAATATCTTATTCTCGCTACTGTGGGAGGGATCGTTAAATTTGTTGTTCCCCTGCTGGTGCCTCAGGTCACCAGGCATCTGCTCGACAACGTATTCTTAAATCCAACCCTGACCGCCGGAGAGAAGCTGCACGATCTGCTCTTCTATGCAGGGGGCATGATGAGCGTATTCGTATTCATATACGCTCCCTTTGTATATCTGCGGCACTTGTACGCCGACAAGGCCAGTCACCGTGCCGTATTCGACCTGCGATGCGATCTTTACTATAGAATTTTGCGAATGTCCGCCTCGTTTTTCAATCGAACCAAGTCCGGCGAGATTATCACGCGGCTGATCAGCGACATTCAATTGGCTCAGAACATCATCGGAACCGCCCTGACCAACGTGTGGATGGATGCCATCGCGGTTGTCGTCGTGCTGTATTTTCTGTTCAAGATCGACGTGGCCATCACCGTTGTTGCCCTCTCGACGTTCCCGCTGTACATCTTCGTATTTCGGAAATTCAGCAGCCAGATACGAAGCACCACGCGCCAGGTTCAGGACCAGCTTTCCGTGATGAGCAGCAACGCCCAGGAAAAGATTTCCGGGAGCATGGTGATACAGGCCTTCGCTCAGGAGGGGAACGAAGGAACGAGGTTCCAGGCCGAATCGGAAAGACTATTTTCCACCAACATGCGGCGTATTCTCATTCAGAGTCTCCACCAGGCGCTGGCCGGCGCCCTCGTCGGCCTGGCCCCGCTGATTATCATTTGTTACGGCGGCTACAGGGTGATCTACGGCAACATTACCGTGGGCGAGCTGATCGCGATCACGATGTATTTGAGTCCTCTTTATTTGCCGTTACAGCGATTCTCCGAGCTGAACATCGTCTTTGCCAATTCGATGGCCGCGTTGGACCGCATCTACGAAATCATGGATGAGAAGCCGGAAATCGTGGACGGCCCCACGGCAGCCGATCTGCCAAAGGTGCGGGGCGACGTTTCGTTCGACAGCGTGAGCTTCTCCTACAACCCCGGCTGCCCGATCCTCAAAGACGTCACCTTCTCGGTCAACGCAGGTCAGAAGGTCGCCCTTGTGGGCCCCAGCGGGTCGGGAAAAACCACCCTGGTGAATTTGATTCCACGGCTCTACGATGTCGGCGCGGGCCGTGTCACGATTGATGGGCGTGACGTCCGCGACATAAAAATCAAATCCCTGCGACGCCATATCGCCATGGTATTGCAGGACCCCGTCCTTTTCAGCGGAACGATTCGCGAAAACATCCTCTACGGCAATCCGTCAGCCGACGAGCAGGACGTGATCAAAGCCGCCAAGGCGGCCAACGCCTACGACTTCATCCGATCGCTGCCGAACGGCTTCGACACCCAGGTCGGCGAACGGGGCGCGCTGCTGTCCGGCGGTCAAAAGCAGCGGATCACCATCGCGCGGGCCTTTCTGAAAGACCCGGCGATCCTTATTCTCGACGAGGCAACCTCCTCTCTGGATTCACAATCCGAGTATTTGATCCAGGACGCGATGACCCGGCTGGTCAAAGGCAGGACGACGTTCATCATCGCGCACAGGCTCTCGACCATCATCCACGCCGACCAAATCTTCGTGCTTTCCGCCGGCTCCGTCATCGAATCGGGGACCCACGACGAGCTTCTGCACAAAGTGGGCACGTACAGGGACCTGTACGACGGGCAGTTCAAGGCCGCCGGTTACACCAGACCGTTGGGAGCCGGAGTTGCCTGATTCTACCGCCAGAAAATTCTGTTGAAGGGACAAAAAACAGCCGAAAATACTTGACAGAGGATAGTTCGTCGGTGTATAATCCTCTCGTATTTGTGTGAAAACATGCAAATACGACCCTGAGACGTCCCTGTATGGGATGGTTACGGGATTATGGCCGGGTTTAGAATCTTCGGATGATTCGGTCGTTTCTTGTTGCAGGAGCGATTGATTCGCCGAAGGGACCTACCGAAGCCATGGTTCAGAGTTCCCGCAGAGCGGGGACCCGCCGGAATAACAAAAGGGCGCCTGCCCCCTGGGGGGGCGGCCCGGATAACGTTTGTCAGGAAAGGAACAAAGAAATGGAGACCAAGTCTCGCGCGTCGGCTCGTTCAGCCGGTCAATCCACGATCAAAACTGGTGCCCAGATCATCGTCGATACACTCATCGAACAGGGTGTGGCCACTATGTTCGGCTATACCGGCGGCGTGGTGCTGCCTCTGTTCGACCGGCTGTATGATGCGCCGATCAATTTTATCGTTCCCCGCCACGAACAGGGCGGGTGCCACATGGCCGACGGCTACGCCCGTGCGAGCGGCAAGGTCGGCGTCGTGGTCGCCACCAGCGGTCCGGGGGCGTGCAATCTGGTGACCGGTCTTGCCACGGCGATGATGGACTCGGTGCCTTTGGTCGCCCTGACTGGACAGGTCCGCACGGAACTGATCGGAAACGACGCCTTCCAGGAGGCCGACACGACGGGGATTACCCGGCCGATCACAAAATACAACTGTATTGTCAAAGACGTCAAAGATCTGGCGCGTACCGTCCGCGAAGCATTTTACATTGCCTCGACCGGCCGGCCCGGTCCGGTGCTGATTGATGTGCCCGTTGACATCCAGGTAAGCAAGTACGCCAGCGATGGCCCGGTCGAGATGAAACTGCCCGGTTATCGCGTTCGGACCAAGGGACATGCCCGACAAATATCGACGGCGGCCCAGGCGATCAACAAATCCGAGCAGCCGGTCCTCTATGTCGGCGGCGGTATCATCAGCGCAAACGCCGGCGCAGAATTGACTGCCCTGGCCGAAAAGGCTCATCTTCCCGTGACAATGACGCTGCTGGGATTGGGCAGCTACGATCAAAGAAAGCCGGAATCGCTCGACATGCTCGGGATGCACGGATCGGCATACGCAAACTATGCCGTCCAGGAGTGCGATCTGCTGATCGCCGTCGGGGCCCGTTTCGACGACAGAGTCACGGGCAAGGTCGCAACCTTTGCTCCGAACGCGAAAATCATCCATATCGATATCGACCCGGCGAGCATATCGAAAAACGTCCGCGTGGATATTCCCGTTGTCGGCGATGCGAAAGTCGTCCTCGGCCAATTGGCTCAAGAGGTTCAGTACCAGGAACGGAAACGATGGTTCGCCAAGATCGCCGAGTGGAAGAAGAAGTTCGCGTTTCGGTACGACCAGAATTCATCGACGATTAAGCCCCAGTACGTTATCGAAGAGCTGTGCCGTCAGACGAACAACGAGGCCATTGTCACGACCGGTGTAGGCCAGAATCAGATGTGGACCGCTCAGTTTTACAAGTTCATCAGGCCCCGGCAGCTTATCTCCTCGGGCGGACTGGGGACCATGGGCTATGGTCTGCCGGCCGCCATCGGCGCCCAGATCGCCAGGCCCGATGCCACGGTCATCGATATCGACGGCGACCACAGTTTCAACATGACGATGACGGAGCTCGCCACGGCGGTCGAGCACAACCTGCCGATAAACGTCTGTATCCTGAACAACGGATACATGGGAATGGTCCGGCAGTGGCAGGAGCTGTTCTACGGCAAGCGGTATTCCAAGAGCTATCTGAAGAACCCGGAGTACGAAGCCGTCGCCAAGGCCCTCGGTGCGGTCGGAATGACCGTCGATAAAAAAGCCGATGTTCCCAAGGTAATCAAGCAAATGCTCAAAGAGAAACGGCCTTGCGTGGTTGATTTTAAGGTCGAACGCGAAGAAAACGTCTGGCCCATGGTGCCGGCCGGAAAAAGCATAAACGAAATGGACGGACTGGACATACTGGAAAGCATGGCGTAAAAATGGATGTCAAATATCAAAATGCAAAGAGCAAAAAAAGCAGACCGTTGCCGCAAGGCGGCAACTCCACAGTTTTGATTTTTGATACTTGATATTTGACCTTCAAAGGAAATCAAGATGAAGCATATCATAAGCGCATTGGTTGAAAACAAGCCTGGGGTTCTGGCCCACGTTGCCGGGATGTTTGCGGCCCGGGCGTTTAACATTGATTCGCTGGTCGTCGGCCGGACCGAGGACCCCGACTTGAGCCGGATGACGATCGTCGTCGTTGGCGATGACAGGGTCGTCGAGCAGGTTCGAAAGCAATTAGCCAGGATCATCCCCGTCGTCAAGGTTCAGGATTTTGTCGGCCAGCCGGTCGTCGCACGTGACCTGATGCTGATCGCCATTTCGGCCCCGGCGGAAAAGCGGCCTGAGGTTCTCTCGCTGATCGAAATGTTCAAGGGCAAGGTCGTCGATATCGGCCAGAAATTCGTCATGGTCGAGGTCAGCGGGCCTGAAGAGAAAATCGACTCCTTCATCAACATGTGCAAGCCCTACGGCATCAAGAACGTCGCCCGAACCGGGACCATCGCCATGCCGAGGCACGCCAAGACGGGAGCGCCCGCCGCGCGGAGCGCTGAGAAGCAAGAGGATCAGTGAGTTGGCGAATTAGTTGCCAGCTAACCGGCAATTTCGCTAATCAACTTGCGTCTGCATGCATCCCGCGAATCCGCGGACACCATCTAATGGCACTAAGTTAAGGGAATTGTGGCCCAAAGAGCAGTTTGTTTACCGGCGATATCACTGAGATTTCCAATCAAACGGCACTCTTAGTCAGCCTCGAAAGCGGTTAAATATGCTTAACTTAGTGCCATTACGGACACCATCTATATTTTAGGCCATATCTCGCCAAATCTGGCTGTGGGGCCGGTGCTCAGCTATTATGAGTTCAAGCAGCCGATGAACGACCGGCTCACCGACGAAGCATGGCGAGAATTGCTCGATTCGCCAAAGAAGCCTGAGCGGCCCAGGTGGTATGTCCCGCTGATGGGGACCATTTCAGCCGATTCCCAATAGGGCGATGCGAGGTCGGGACCACGCCGCAGCAGAACCAGGCATTGAAACGAGATTTCCCCAAAGTGGAACGATTGCAGCGGCGAGCCAGACAACCTTGTTTTTCAGTACTGATATGGCCGATCTTGAGTCTCGATCCTCGACGAGCATCCGCAACAGTCCAAATCTAATTCACAACTTTTCCACAAAACGAGTTTACGGTGTGCAAAACGTGTGAAAAACTAATTTTTTTTGTGCGCAAAGCTAACAGCAACAGGAACCTCCATTCGGTGGAAAAGAAATTCTGCAAAACACCATTGATTTACAGGGCTGAAAACCGGATGATTTGCGCAGTTCGAAGCACGATGCCCGATGCTCGTCGAGTATCGAGCATCAGGTATCGAGATTCGATTGACAAAAAAGGAGTATGTCGATGCAGAGCACAATCACGGATGGTAGCTCCCCGTTTGTACGCGGACAAGCCGGCCCTCCACAGGACGCCTTACGGCGCTGCGAAAGTGGCACCAGCCACCCCGGCGGCAGCGATGCAACGGACGCCCGGGTCGATGCCATCAATGAAGCGCTCGCCGAAAAAGTGGGGCAGCAGAAATTTCGAATCTGGTTCAAACATTCGACCCAGTTGACGCTGTCAGACGGGTACGTGAAAGTCAGCGTGCCAAACTCCTTTATCGCAAGCTGGATTGAGAACCACTTCGCCGACGAAATCAGCCAGGCCGTCCGGTCGGTCACCGGCACGGACGCGAAGGTGACATTCACCGTGAATCCCGATCTTTCCGGCCATCCGGGACGTGCTCAACTGGATTCTCAAGGCCCCGCGGCGACAGTCGCAGAGAGCCGGCACCGGCCGCGATTCCACGCGGACCAGGCGAGGAAAAAATCCGGCGTGGACGGGCGGGAGAGACTCAAGTTCAGTCTGGACACGTTTGTTGTCGGCTCGTCAAACGAGCTGGCCTACAACGCCGCCAAAGTCGTCGTCAACGAGCAGGCCAGCCCGTTCAATCCGCTCTTCGTTCACGGAGGATACGGCGTCGGCAAGACCCACCTGCTTCAGGGGATATGCAACGCCGTGCTCGAGAAACGACCGGTGACGAACTGGCTCTATCTGTCGGCGGAGGATTTCGCCAATCAGTTTGTGCTGGCCCTGAAGACAAGAAAACTGGAGACTTTCAGACAGCGAATGCGGCGAACGGACCTGCTGGTCATCGACGACATTCACTTTCTGGCCAGCAAGCCCTCGACGCAGGAGGAATTTCTGCATACCTTCAATACCATCGACCTGGCGGGCAAACAGGTCGTCCTGGCGTCCGATGCACATCCGAAAATGATCGGCCAACTGTCCGAGAAACTTGTGAACCGGTTCGTCTCGGGAATGGTCGTCAAGATTGACACTCCTGATTTCCCTACGCGGTGCCAGATATGCAGACAGTACATCACGAACATCAGGACTCTGACCTCGCCGGTTCCCGACGGCGTCATCGCATACATCGCCGAGAATCTCCGCACGAACGTCCGGGAGCTCGAAGGCGCCCTGCTGAAGCTGATTGCCTATTCGGCGCTAAAGAACGAAAAGATCACCCCCTCCATGGCCAAAGCGGTCCTGGCCGAGCACCTGGAGCGATGCGACCCCATCGTGCACGTATCGGATATTGAATCATCCGTGGCCGGCTATTTCGGGATCACCCCGGCGACGATACACTCGTCCAAGAAAGACAGGACCGTCGCATTGGCCCGGCATTTCAGCATGTATCTGACTCGAAAACACACGAAGATGTCGTCCTCGGAGATAGGCCGCGTGATGGGCAACAAGAATCACGCCACCGTCCTGCTGGCCTGCAAGAAGATCGAAGAGATGATACAGAGAAACGCGGAGCTTCGCTGGCAGGGCGAGGCCGGCAACAGAGTCTCAAAAGCCAAAACAGTGCTGGCCCAGCTCGAAGAGACCGTCTCTCGCTGAGTCGCACTTGTGTCACGGTCTCGCCGTCGCCCGGTCAATCGCTGCTTTCATCGCGTGCACGGCCGGCGACTGCGGCATCTTTTCATAAGCTGTGTCGATGGCTCGCTTGGCCTGGGTGAGCCTGCCTGTGCGGAAATACACATAGCTCAGGAGGAACTGCAACTGGCTCGAACCGCTTCTGGCGTACCACTGTTCGATCTCCGCCAGTCTGCCGGCAATCTTGTCCTCGCCGCCCAGCAGGGCTGCAAGGTCCACGCCCGCCTGCGCATATTCCGGATAAATCGCCAGCGCTCTGGAAAGGAACAGGGCGCTGCTGATATATTCGCCGGCGGCAAAGAGCGCATGGCCCCTGCCCGCGAGGGCCAGGGGATCATCCGGCTTATAGACCAGCGCCAAAGCGAAAGAGTCCGCGGCACGATAGTACCGGCCGGCACGCAGATGCTCCTCGGCGGCCAAAATGTGCTCGTTGAATTTGGTGCCCGAGAGAGATTCGAGACTTGTGTGCGGCCCCATGATGCGCTTCGCTTCGCTGGATTTTCCGGCCTGTGACATGTGTTTGAATCCATCCAGGATCGAAGCCTTGTTTTGAGGGCCCGCCGGGCTTGCCGTCCCGGGAAATTCCACGCGGCCGCCATCTTTGGGGCCGCCGGCTCGGCCAGGCTCTTCGGCTGCCGCTGCAGGGATCGGCCCATCGCCGACGAAACCGGAGGCAACTCTCTGAGATTCGTAGAGGCCCGACGCGCCGCCTGAAGCAACCTGTTTCTGGCTGCTTGCTTCGAGCAGGTTAGACGCATAATCCTGGCCCCCCAAACGTATCGCTTCCGGCTTCGTGACCGATCCGATGCTTCCGGCCTGACCCGCGTTACCCGGCATCCTCTGCAAGCTGGCCTCGACGGACCTGGTCATATCCTCAAGCTCTCGTTTTATTTGCCGCAGAATGTCACGTTGTTCCTCCCTGGACGCATCTTGGGAAGAGGCGGCGCTTGCCGAAGCGGAGGTGTATCCTGCACTTTGCTCGGCGCTTGCGATCTGGCGTGTCGCCAAATCGCCATATTCGGCAGACAACAGCTTTTCACCCGCGCCCGTCTGCAAAACGGAGCTGTCCTGCAACGCCAGGGCTTTCGCGGGACCAAAATCATCGGGCGTGGAAAGTCCGTCGCGGGCGGCAGCAGATTGCTTTGCCTCGGCGGCAGACTCAGCCAGCGTCTGTGTTTCAAGTTGCGGCCTGAGTTTGTCGATACTCGTTCCCGGATACTGGTATTGAAGCGAGCTGTCTCTTGCCGAAAAATTCTCTCGTTGCTCCGGGCTCAAGACCCCAAGCTCCGACCCCAGCCCCAGGCCCCTCGCCGAACCCTGCGTGCTGCTTGCGGCCTCCCGGACCTGCCCCTGGAACCGTTCGACGGCGGACATTTCCCCTTCCCGGCGTATGCCCATCCGGCCCGGCGCCAATTGCTCTGCATCCCGCGGATTCATTGACATGCCTCTTGAAAGCGTGCCGTCCGGCGATGGGCGGGACTCTGAAAACAGGCCGTATTGAGTTTCGAGTCCCTGCAAGCCCAAGTCTGCGGCGGCAGTACCCCGGCTGAACGACATCGGCTCCGCGGGCGAGACATCCAGACTAAACATGGCCGCTCCCGTTGAGCGGGTGTCCTGCTGCACACGGGTATCCATCCGTGCGCTCGCCGGCGAGAAAACTTCGGACCGGCCCGGCATCATGGTCGTCACCGTCTCGGTCGCAGAATAATAGGGCTGAGGCCCGTATCTTTGGGAATACTCGCCGATATCTTCCGGCCCGGCGCTATCCCTCAAGAAGGAGCTGAGTGCTGATGAACCCAGGGGCGAGCCGAAACTCGTCGGTGACTGATACGGCACGCTGCCGCGGAAGTGCGTGCCCCGACGCACGTTGCCGGTAATCAAAAGATTCCCGCTCGTGTCGATCGGGTCAGGAGTGTTCACCAGGCCGCTGCTGATACTGCTTTGAGGCACGGTGCTGGGGCCAAGGGGACTCCTTATTCCAGGGTTCTCCACCGGCCAGCTTGCCGCCGAACAAAACGCAACAAAAAACGCCGCCGCGAGCATGAACAGCCAAGTCTGCATAATACCCAATATTCCACGATTTGCCATTTTTACTTATCGGCCGTTTCCTATTTTGCCTAAACGTCCTGGTATTCCTTGTATTTCGGCTTTTCGGCCCAGCTAAGTTTAGTCGCTAACGTGTCCCATTGGCTTCGAAGCGGGTTATTCACAATCAAGAAATCGCTCTTTTCCCTTTCAACTCTCACGACATCATCAATCGAGAGCCTCAGCGAAATCTGGCCGTCGATGGAAACCGTCGTTCCTTCATTGACCCTTACGCCGAAAACCTCCACCGTGCTGTCTGCGTTTATCACGATTGGCCTGAAGCTCAGCGAGTGAGGACAGATCGGCGTGATGACCATCGCTTCCACCTTGGGCGAGACAATAGGCCCGCCCGCCGAGAGATTATAGGCCGTTGAGCCGGTCGGCGTGGAAATAATCAGTCCGTCGCTGACGCAGCCGGCCAACGGCTGACCGTCCACGAGTATCCTAAGCTCGACCGTCCTGAAAGGCGGCCCCGCCGTAACGAAAATGTCGTTGATGGCGGCTGAGCAGAATTTCTCGGCTCGGCTTTTTCTTTTCGCGGCACCGAAAACCCTGCAATTGAGCATCATGCGTCTGTCTATGGGGACGGCACCTTTGGCCAGGCAGGGGAAGAAATCCTTCAGCTCACTGACGCTGAATTCGGCTAAGAAACCAAGTTTGCCCACGTTTACGCCGATCACCGGAACGGACGCCTGACTTACACTCCTGGCCGTCGAGATGATGCTCCCGTCACCCCCGAAAACAATCGCAAAATCACATTCTTTCAGGACCTTTGCCTTGCCGGGCGTTTTGGCAGCCGTACCGGCCTGCATTAAATCCTCAATGCTGTAGCTGGCGATTATTTTAGCCTTGCCCCTGGCAAAACCGACGAATTCGTCGATTGCCTCACTCACACCCTGTTTCTGCGGGTCGCCGAAGATTACCAGTTTGGGGATCGATTTGGTGTTTCGCATAACAACTACGCTTTCAACATTTTCCTTACGGTCTGCGCGATGTTATCGGCATCTACGCCTGCTTCCATGAGCTGGGCATCCCGTGAATTATGTCCTATGAATCTCCGCGGGGCGCCGAGCACGCGTATAGCCTTCAGCGAACAGCCTTCGGCAGCGGCCGCTTCGAGCACGGCCGAGCCGAACCCGCAGGCGACGGCGTGGTCCTCAACCGTCACGATGCCTTTGCCCCGCTTTACCAGGGCGACTATCTTTTCGTCAACGGGAGCAGCAAACCGACCGTTGACCACGTCCACCACAATCCGGTCCTTAGCCAAAAGGGCCGCCGCCTTTAATGCCTCTGTCAGGACGCTGCCATAACTGACAATCGCGGCGGCAGAACGTCTTGCCTGCGTGACGGTCACACTTTTGCCCAATTCGAACGGTTTGGCACAAGCGGCCCTGACGAACTCCTGCCCCGGAACGACGTCTTTCGGATACCTTATGACGACCGGCTTGTTCTCATTCAGAGCAAATTCGAGAGCCAGCTTCATTTCGATATCATTGGCCGGAGCCGTCAGCACCATGTTCGGCATCATCCGCAAGAAGCCTACGTCCATCAGCCCATGATGCGTAGCTCCGTCCGCTCCGACAACGCCGGCCCTGTCGATACAGAAAACGACCGGCAGATTCTGCAATGCCACCTCCTGAAAGACCTGGTCGAAACCGCGCTGCAGGAAGGTCGAATAGATGCAGACCACGGGCTTCAGCCCGTCTCTGGCCAGGCCGGCGGCTATATCGACGGCGGCGCTCTCGGCAATGCCCACGTCGTAGAAACGGTCGGTAAACTCCTCGCGGAACTTGACCAGCCCCGTGCCGTCGCACATCGCCGAGGTTATGGCAACAATTTTCTCGTCCTTCCGGGCCAATTCTGTCAGGTGTTCGCCGAATGCCGCGGTGAAACTTCGCCGACTCGGCGCCGCGTCCGATTCAACCGTTTCTCCGTTGATTTTGAACGGGCCGGTCGAATGAAATTTCGCCGGCCCCTGGTCCGCCGGACGAAAACCTTTGCCCTTCTTCGTGTAAACGTGCAAGATCGCCGGATGGTTCAACCCGCCCAGAGCCTCGAACAAATCTATGAGCGAGCCGACATCGTGGCCATCGACGGGGCCAAAATAAGGAATATTCAGGCTCTCAAACATCTGGCTGGCCGGCAGAGCCATTCGGATGCTTTTCTTGATCCTCTCAATCGTCTCCTCAACGCTCCTGCCGATAACCGGCATGTGTTCGAGGATGTTCTTGGTCGTCTTTCGCAGGCCCTCATACGTATGGCTCAGTCGCACCCTGGACAGATACTTGGCCACCGCCCCGACAGTGGCATCGATTGCCATCGAGTTATCGTTGAGCACGATAAGCAGTTGCCTCTTGACCAGCCCGAGATTGTTAAGCGCCTCAAAAGACGTGCCGTTAACAATACTGGCATCGCCGATTACCACGACGATCTTGTTGCCGTCATGGACGACGTGCGGCGCACGGCTTTCCTGGCCCTTGGTTCTCAACTGTTCGCCGAGCGCCACTCCAATGGCCGTCGCAATCGACGTTCCGGCGTGACCGACGGCAAACTGGTCGTACGGGCTTTCCGCCGGGTTGGGAAAGCCGCTTATCCCGCCAAGATGGCGAAGAAGCTCAAACTTATCTCTTCTGCCGGTGACGATCTTGTGCGTGTAGCACTGGTGCCCGACGTCCCACAGCAGCTTGTCTTTCTGGAAGTCGAAGACGCAATGCAGGGCCAGCGTCAATTCCACCACCCCGAGGTTGCTTGCCAGATGCCCGCCGCTCTTGCTCACCGAGGCAAGAATGAACTGGCGTATCTCCTCCGCCAGGACCTTCAGCTCGGGGACCGACAGCCTCTTAACATCCGCCGGACTATTGATCTGCTCCAGAAACTTGCTCATGAACGACTCTTTCAACTGCTTACTACCGATAAATCGGACCCAGTGTGCAGGTAGTCATCGGTAAATCTTCAGCTTTTTGCAGAAAACCTTAACCTACTTTACTATAACAGCTTGTACACGCAAAAGTAAGGTTTTTTCTTTTTACTTTCTTGTTCGTGGCGATGCGGGAGGGTGACTGCACGCCGAGATCGATGCCGAAGGCCCAAAGTGGGATTAGTCCTCAGTTTTGCGCTTGACGAGAATCGCCGCGTAGGCGCCGTCGTGGTCAAAAGCCCCGGCTGACGGCAGGGTCAGCTCTTCGGATTCAAGCTCGAAGGTGGGGTTCTCCTTCAGGAAGTCTATCACAAGCTCGGTATTCTCGGCCTTCTGAATGCTGCACGTGCTGTAGCAGACAGCTTTCTGGAGGTCTCAAGATTGGATGTCTTCTGAGGAAAAGAGTAGCATAAGAAGATGATATCCGGTAAAAAAGTACCTCAAGCAGATATTCTGAAAACGTTTGGTCTATCGGCAGCAGATGGTAGAATTGGGATCGTGTTGATGCGATGTTTTTACTTGAAGGAGAGATTTATGGATGTTAGAGAACAGATACGTGCCTACTTGAAAGATCCTGAGACGTTGTACAGAGAGTGGTATCTTGAGCAGGCACAGTATGAAACTGGTATAGAGTTCGGGGAAGAGGTTGGCGCATTAGCTGACTGGAAGAAGGCATTTGACGACTGGGTGGATGCTCACATTTCGCAACTGCGAAAGGCTGTCTGTCCAAACGCCGATAGAATTCAAGCTACTGCGACGCAAATCGACACGGTGTTGGAGATTATGGATATGATTGAGCAGCAGCCGTATGTAGGGGCAGTCAAGCGGACTGCGACACTTCTGTTCCTTTACGGGATAGAGAGACTCTGTGAGGATTATGCGGCATAGCGATATCAGAGACAAATTGGTGTTGATATGCGACATGGGGCAAAATGGCCGACCGCTGGGCACTGGATTCATAGTGAATGAATTTGGACATTTCATCACGTCCTACCATGTGATCAAGGGTGTCGTCGGTAGACGCGACAGTCCGAAGGACTGCATTCGCTGCAAATGGAAAGGCGATTTCTGTGGAATACAGTACATACAGCCACTGGTGGCTAGCGGATTCTACGACGCTCAGAAGAACGCCGAACTAACCACCGATTTGGCAATCTTTCAGCTTATCATCCCTAATAAGAGCTTGCAAGTAGGCCATCTGCCAGTCTTAACTCTTGATATGAATGCAGACCTTCCGGAGTTGGTTGAGGTCTCTTTTAGTGGATTCAATTGCGAGACGCCCGACAACACGGAATATCCACATTTTAGGACAGTTACGCTCACCGAATATGAGGAGAAAAGCGGTCTCTGGAGGTTCGAGGGGAAAGACACAGTATGGCATGGGTACAGCGGATCGCCCGTATTGCACCCCCAATTGGGCGAGGTGATGGGGGTAGTGGTTCGACGGTTTGAGGAGAATCCTCAGACTGGATATGTTCAATCACTCCACATGTTGAGTGACGCACTGAGGTCCTATGGTTATGATTGCGAGCGTTTCTTCAGATCACCTTTTTCCTTGTACGGCAGATACCATGAGGGGAAATGCCGTTCTTTTGAAAGCGAGGAGTGGCCCTATGCGATCGATAAGAAGGAATTCGTGGACATCCTTGATTTCAAGATCAGCCGCTTTTCTTCAAAGAGGGAACGCAGCAAAGTGGAGAAAGTGGAAAGCGACGAATGTATTATCCCTTTTGTCGTCGAACAACTGAATGAGCATCCAGTTTTCTGCGTTGGCTATTACGGGATGGGAAAGACCACTATTTCCAAATTTCTGTTCGCAGAGTACTCTTCGTACTCAACGAACGAATGTCCGGTATTCATCTCCCTTCCTATTGCAGGGCTACCACCGATGAGTTCAGATAGCTGGAATGATTACGTTGCCCGTGAGATATGCCAGGATTTCAAGGAGTATGTAGAGGTGGAGCCAGGTAGTATTGTGAAAGATGAGCTGATGCTGCAATACTTCAAGCATTTCGTGAACCACAATAAAGTAGCTTTGATCTTCGATGGAATCGATGAAGTCCCTTGTGATAGGACTACTTTGGGAAAATTTGCCGAACGGTTGAATTCTCTCCCGTGCACTTACTTCTTGACGAGTCGAATGGAGTTCTATGCTTTCTTCGATGTGTTCGGAGAACACATGAAAAACAAGCCGAATCTGATTGTTGAACTCATGCCTTGGCGAGAGAGACAGTGGCAGAGGTACACTGAGAACTTGATTAAAAAGTACCCAGAGAAATCGGACGGTATTGAGGTGCTTAGGAAAGCTCTGGATAGCCACGAGTATAAAACGCTTCCAGAACGCCCACTGTTTTTGAAAATGATTTCGGATCTGGAGCTTGATAACAAAACAGAGTTGAATGAAATCCCTGCAGAGTTGAAGGCAAACAGAGCGGCAGTCTATAACCGCTACGTAAGATGGAAAATCATAGATGACTGGGAGAGGAAGAGAGGGGTCTACCATGCCGAGAACGTAAAGTTCCGGCAGGGATCTTTCAGGCTGTTCCGTGAACTGGCGAACATCGAATATGAAAAGAGCGTTCCTAAGGGTGGAGCGGCTGAATTACTTGGCCACGATCTTCACGGTGGAGGTTTGTAAGCGTTCATGCAGTTTTGGCTAGATTGCTCGCCGTTTTCACTAACGAAG